>NZ_CDBO01000076.1 GCF_000819885.1 Aeromonas fluvialis | reverse complement strand
ATCATGGGTAATCAGGTTGCTTTTTGACGGTGAATGAGAATAAACAAGGGGGCAAATGCCCCCCTTGTTTATCACTACTCGATATGTGCAAACGCACCTTAGTCGATCAACCCTCGCAGCCTTAGCGCAGTCAACAACTCCTCCACCATAACCTCCACCGGTTTACCGGCATTAAGCAGATGGATTTCCGGTTGCTCTGGGGCCTCATAGGCGGAGTCGATACCGGTAAAGTTGCGAATTTCCCCTGCCCGCGCTTTTTTATAGAGCCCCTTGGGGTCGCGCTCTTCACAGACGGCGAGCGGTGCATCGACAAAGACCTCGACAAACTCGTCAGGCCCCAAGAGGTTGCGCACCAGCTCCCGCTCGGCACGGAACGGCGAGATAAAGGCGGTGAGCACGATAAGGCCCGCATCCACCATCAGCTTTGCCACTTCGCCGACCCGGCGGATATTCTCCTGACGGGCAGCATCATCGAAACCGAGATCGCCGCAGAGACCGTGGCGTACATTGTCCCCATCCAGCAGATAGGTGTGCTTGCCTTGTGCCGCTAGCGCCTGCTCCAGCGCCCCCGCCAGAGTCGATTTGCCCGCCCCCGAGAGCCCGGTAAACCAGAGCACCAGGGGCTTTTGCCCTTTCAATTCAGCCCGGCTCTGTTTGTCGACGGCATGGTTGTGCCACACGATATTGCTCATCCAACACTCCTTGATTGGCGCTCACGCCTTAAAACGGAAACAGCAGGGGCACCATCACAATCACCCCAAGGCTATAGGCCAGCGAGACCGGCAGGGCCAGCTTGAGGTAGTCCGGCATCTTGTAGTTGCCCGCGGCATAGACCATCAGGTTGGTCTGGTAGCCGTAGGGCAGGATAAAGCTGGAGCTTGCCCCGAACAGCACCGCCAGAATAAACGGCATGGTCGAGACATCCATACTGAGCGCCAGCTGGTAACCCATGGGGAAGGCCAGCGCGGCGGCGGCGTTGTTGCTCATCAGCTCGGTCAGCACCAGCGTAAACAGATAGATACCCACGAAGGCGATGATGGGGCTGGCACCGTTGAACTCCCCCATCAGCCAGTCGGCGATAAGCTTGGCCAGTCCGCTCTTTTCCAGCTGATCGGCGATGGCCAGCGCCCCGCCCACCACCAGCCAGATATCCAGCGGAAAGCGGCGGCGGATCTCGTCCAGGGTCAGAATGCGGGTGAGCAGCAGCGCCACCAGCATCAACAGCAACCCCTTGAACAGCGGCACCAGCTCGAATACCGAGAGCGCCAACACCCCGAGAAACCCCAGCACCACGGCGGCGCTGCGCTTGCCATCGAGGCGGGTGGAGGCTTCCAGCCCGCTCACCACCACAAATTCCCGCCCCAGCGACTTGTTGCGGGCGAACTGGGGGCCGGGGGCCAGCAGCAGGGTATCACCGGCGTGCAGCTCAATCTGGCCGAGGCCGCCGGTAAGCTGGGTTTCGCCGCGGCGCACCGCCAATACCACCGCATCGAAGTGGGTGCGAAATTCGGCATCCTTGATGGTCTGACCCACCAGCCGCGAGCTATGGCTGACGATCACCTCCACCAGATGCTGGCCGTTGAGGCGGTGCTGGCCGTAGAGATCCAGCCCCTTCATCTCCTGCAACACGCCGACGCTCTCCACATCGCCGCAAAAGAGCAGCACATCGCCCTCATGCAGCTCGTGTTCCGGCTGGACCGGGCAGATCACCTGCTCACCGCGAATGATTTCCGCCAGATAGAGGCTTTTCAGGCTGCGCAGGCCGTTCTCCTTGACGCTGCGCCCCGCCAGCGGTGAACCGGCGCCCACCTTGGCTTCGAGAAAGTAGCCGGATTCTCGGCTCATCTCGGTATCCTGCTCCGGCAGGTGACGGGCAAACAGCAGCACAGCCACCAGACCGGTCAGCAGGGTGCCCGCACCCACCATAAAGAAGTCGAACATGCCGAGCGGCGGCGCCCCCATCTTGATGAGGAAGCTGTTGACGATCAGGTTGGTGGAGGTGCCGATCAGGGTCAGCACCCCGCCAAAGGTCGCCGCAAAGCACATGGGCAGCAGCAGCCGCGACGGCGCATGGTTGGGGTTGCGTTTGACCGCTCCCAGCATGGAGGCCACCACGGCGGTATTGTTGACGAAGGC
Source organism: Aeromonas fluvialis (assembly GCF_000819885.1). Taxonomy (GTDB): domain Bacteria; phylum Pseudomonadota; class Gammaproteobacteria; order Enterobacterales; family Aeromonadaceae; genus Aeromonas; species Aeromonas fluvialis. The sequence goes on along the minus strand of NZ_CDBO01000076.1, from coordinate 34,466 downwards.
GGACAGGAAGGCAGTGGAGAACCACACCTTCACCAGCACCTTGTTGAATGAACCCGTGCCCACCAGATTGGCGAACCAGCTCATGATGCGGGTCTTCTCCACCGCCAGCGACACCAGCAGCAACAGCACCAGCGTCAGCAGGGCACTGTTGGTGTAGCCCGCCACCACGGCATTGATATCCGCCAGCCCGCTCAGGTAGGTGATGAGCACGGCGCCCGAGAAGAGCAGCGCCGGGCGGAGTTTGCCCTGGATCAGCAGGGCTACGAGAGCAGCCAGCAGACCCAGCACCAGGAATTGTTGCCAGGTCATGGGCTTACTCCTTGCTTGTGTCGTTACCGATGGCAAGGGCTTGCCAGTGCGGGAAGTGCTTGCGCACCAGGGCGTTGAGCTCGATTTCGAACTCGCTGTAGTGCCCTTTTACCGCTTTGGCCGCCAAGCCTTCCACTATCATGCCGGCGCCGACGGTGACGTTGGTCAGCCGGTCGATCAGGATAAAGCTGCCGGTATCGCGGATCTCCTGATACGGGTCGAACGCCACCGGGTCGGTGAGGCTCAGCTCGCACAGGCCGATCTCGTTGAGCTTGAGCTCGCTCGCGGGCAGTTCGTCGAGCTTGTTGATCTCGATACGGTGGCGGATGGCCTCCACCTGACCGCGACTCTTCTTGGTGGCCAGCTTGACGTCGAAGACACGGCCCGGTTGCAGGGACTCCTCCCCCATCCAGACGATATGGGCCAGCAGGTTCTGGGTCACTTGTGGACGTTGGGCGGCATCTACCAGCAGGTCGCCGCGGCTGATATCGATCTCGTCGGCAAAGGTGACGGTGATGGCCTGACCCGGCAGGGCGTACTCCAGATCCCCGTCGAAGGTGACGATGCGGGTCACTGTGCTCTCTTTGCCCGACGGCAGCACAGCCAGCTTGTCGCCCACCCGCAGGATGCCGGAGGCGAGCGTGCCCGCGAAGCCGCGAAAATCGAGGTTGGGGCGGTTCACATACTGCACCGGCAGGCGCACCGGATGGCGCTCCAGCTCACGTTCCACTTCTGCAGACTCCAGCAGCGCCAGCAGGGTTTCGCCCTGATACCAGGCCAGCTTGTCGCTCTGGTTGACCACGTTGTCACCGTCCAGCGCCGAGACCGGCACGATCTGGATGGTGTCGACGCTGAGCTTTTTGGCGAACTCGCGGTAATCGGCACTGATGCGCTCGAACACCTCCTGACTGAACTCCACCAGATCCATCTTGTTTACCGCCACCACGAACTGCTTGATGCCCAAGAGGCTCGCAATAAAGCTGTGGCGGCGGGTCTGATCCAGCACGCCTTTGCGGGCATCGATCAGAATGATGGCCAGATCGCAGGTGGAGGCGCCGGTCGCCATGTTGCGGGTGTACTGCTCGTGGCCCGGGGTATCCGAAATGATAAATTTGCGCTTGGCGGTAGAGAAATAGCGGTAGGCCACGTCGATGGTGATGCCCTGCTCGCGCTCCGCTTGCAGGCCGTCTACCAGCAGCGCCAAGTCCAGCTTCTCGCCGGTGGTGCCGAGCTTCTGGCTGTCGGACTCCAGCGCTTTGAGCTGATCTTCATAAATCTGCTGAGAGTCGTGCAGCAGGCGACCGATAAGGGTGCTCTTGCCGTCATCCACGCTGCCGCAGGTGAGAAAACGCAGCAGACTCTTGTGCTGCTGGGCGTGCAGATAGGCTTCGATGCCCTGTTCGGTGATGGCGGTCTGAATATGGCTGTTCATGCTGACGACTCCTTAGAAATATCCCTGACGCTTCTTCTGCTCCATGGAGCCGGCCTGATCGTGGTCAATCAGCCGCCCTTGCCGCTCGCTCGAGGTGGTGAGCAGCATCTCTTCAATAATTTCCGGCAAGGTGGTGGCATCAGACTCAATGGCACCGGTCAGCGGGTAGCAACCGAGGGTACGAAAACGCACCAGCTCCTGCTTCACCTCATCCTCGGCGGTCAGCGGCATACGCTCGTCATCCACCATGATCTTGATGCCCCCTCGCTCTACCACCGGACGCATGGCCGCGAAGTAGAGCGGCACTATGTCGATGTTCTCGAGATAGATGTATTGCCAGATATCGAGCTCGGTCCAGTTGGAGAGCGGGAACACCCGGATGCTCTCCCCCTTGTTGACCTGGCTGTTGTAGACACGCCACAGCTCCGGACGCTGGTTCTTCGGATCCCAGCGGTGGGACTTGTCACGGAAGGAGTAGACCCGCTCCTTGGCGCGGGACTTCTCCTCGTCGCGGCGGGCGCCACCAAAAGCAGCATCGAAGCCGTATTTGTTGAGCGCCTGCTTGAGCCCTTCGGTCTTCATGATGTCGGTGTGCTTGCCACTGCCGTGCACGAAGGGGTTGATGCCCATGGCGAGCCCTTCCGGGTTCTTGTGGACGATAAGATCCAGCCCGTACTTCTTGGCGGTCTCGTCGCGAAACTTGATCATCTCCTTGAACTTCCAGTCGGTGTCAACGTGGAGCAAGGGGAACGGGATCTTGCCAGGATAGAATGCCTTGCGGGCCAGGTGCAGCATGACGGAGGAGTCCTTGCCGATGGAGTACATCATCACCGGGTTTTCAAATTCGGCAGCCACCTCGCGGATGATATGGATGCTCTCGGCTTCCAGCTGCTGCAAGTGCGTCAATCTTTCACGGTCCATGTTGGTCCTCGGGTCATTGCTGATGCGCCTGCTCAAGGCGCTGGGTGGTTCAGTGCGCGGCCGCACCGGCAGCCGCATCAAATCGGTCTTTGCTCTCAGGCCAGCTGTACCAGCTTGAGATCACAGCCATCGAAATCCGGGTTATCGCGCGGTTGCTCGCCACCATTCTCCCCAAACCAGGCGAGCCGCTCGCGCAGGGCAACCACCTCGCCAATGACGATAAGGGAGGGGCTCACCGCTTGGGCGGCCAGTTCGGCCAGCTCGGTGAGAGTGCCGGTCAGCACGCGCTGGCGGGCGGTGGTGCCACGCTCGATGATGGCGATGGGGGTCGCCTGATTTCTGCCGTGTTCCACCAGCTGCTGCTGGATATGCTCGGAGCGCATCAGCCCCATGTAGATCACCAGGGTCTGGTTAGTTGAAGCGAGTTGCTGCCAGTCGGGCTCCTTGCCCTCTTTCTGGCCATTTTGCTGACAATGGCCGGTGATAAAGACGGCGCTCTGGGCATAATCACGATGAGTCAGCGGAATACCTGCATAGGCGGTGGCACCGGCAGCAGCCGTGATGCCGGGCACGACCGAGAAGGGGATGCCTTCGTCGGCCAGCACTTCCAGCTCTTCGCCGCCACGGCCAAACATAAAGGGATCGCCCCCTTTAAGCCGCACCACCCGGTTACCTGCTTTGGCGTACTCGACCAGCAGGCGATTGGTCTCCTCTTGCGGCACGCTGTGAGCACCCGCCTTCTTGCCGACCGACACCAGGGTGGCATCGCGGCGCACCAGATCGAGGATCTCGGCGGATACCAGCTGGTCGTAGAGCACCACTTCAGCCTGTTGAATTTGTTGCAGCGCCTTGAGGGTCAACAGGCCAGGATCGCCGGGGCCCGCGCCGACCAGCACCACTTCACCCACTTCAGTCTGGGCCTTGTCGAGCCCCTCGTTCAGCCACTGCTCGGCACCTTGCCAATCGGCTTTCTCAATCAGGCTGGCGAGGGTATTGGAGGCAAAGGCTCGCTCCCAGAAGCGGCGACGGTCGGCAATCGAGGAGAGCACCCGCTTGGCCTTGTCACGGACCCGGCCGGAGAGCTCGGCCAGCCCGCCGAGATGGCGCGGCAGCAGGCTCTCCAGCCGCTCGCGCAGCAGGCGAACCAGCACAGGCGCCTTGCCGCCGCTGGAGACCGCCACCATCAGCGGCGAGCGATCGATGATCGAGGGGAAGATAAAGCTGGAGCGCTTGGGGTCATCCACCACATTGACGAACAGCCCCAGCTGGTTGGCACTCTGATAAACCAGCGCGTTGACTTCGAGGTTGTCGGTCGCCGCCACCACCAGGATCTGGCCTGCCAGATGGGCCGGGGTGAAACGCTCGGCCAGATGGGTAAAACGACCGGTGAATTCAGCAAATTCGGGTTCAATCTCCGGGGAGACCAGGGTCAGCCGGGCACCGGCCGCCAGCAGCAGGCGCGCCTTGCGCAGGGCAACCTCGCCCCCGCCCACCAGCAATACCGGGCGACCTTCCAACTTGGCAAACATCGGCAAATAATCCATTTTGCACCTCTCCATACCTGATGAGCGCACTCTAGCTGGCTGTCAGGGTTCAATAAAATAATAAAGAAGGCTCACTTATATTTTTTAGGAATATAAGTGATGTGATCACGGCGTAGAAATGGCCCCGGCGAATGCAGGGCCAACGAGTCGTCAGCAGGACAAAGGGTGGGCCAGCGAGATCCGCCCACCCTCGATACGCACCGGCCAACTCTTCAGGTGCAGCGAGGGGTTATCAAAACAATGACCATCACGCAGGGAGTAGCGCTGCTTGTAGATGGGGGATGCCACCATGGGCTCCCCCTGGCAATCGCCGACCAGACCAAGCGCCATGACCGCAACACCCGCCACCGGGTCCATCCCGTCTAGGGCATAGATGTGGCCGGCGCAGCGAAACAGCGCCACCACCTCTCCCTGCAGCACCACACTGCGTCCCCACCCCTCTTCCAGATCGGCCAGTTCGCACACTGATTGCCATAGCGTCTCTTGTACCGTCATACCACCTCCTTGATGGTGATCGCAGGCACCCACTGACCACGGTTCTCATGGCGTGGCGGGGTGACGTCCTCAGGTTGATTCAGGTGGGCCTCAAACAGCCGCAACTTGTCGGGATCGGCCAGTGTGGCCTTCCATTCACACACCCAACTACCCACCACTGCCGCCATGGCCGACTCCAGTTCTGCCCCGATACCGAGTCGGTCCTCGATGATGACGGATTTGAGGTAGTCGAGCCCTCCTTCCATGGCTTCCAGCCAGACCGAGGTGCGCTGCAACCGATCTCCGGTACGCACATAAAACATCAACAGACGGTCGATGTAGCGGATCAGCGTCTGTTCATCGAGATCGGTGGCAAACAGGTCTGCATGACGCGGGCGCATGCCTCCGTTACCACAGACATAGAGATTCCAGCCACGCTCGGTGGCAATCACCCCGATATCCTTGCTTTGGGCCTCGGCACACTCTCGAGTGCAGCCGGAGACGGCAAACTTGAGTTTGTGCGGTGCACGCAATCCCTTGTAGCGATGTTCCAACTGCTGGGTCATGGCCAGCGAATCCTGCACCCCGTAGCGACACCAGGTGGAGCCCACGCACGACTTCACGGTTCGCACCGACTTGCCATAGGCTTGGCCGGTCTCGAAGCCCGCCGCCACCAGGTCACGCCAGATCGCCGGTAACTGATCACGCCGAGCCCCCAGCATGTCGATCCGCTGGCCGCCAGTGATCTTGGTAAAGAGCCCGTAACGCTCGGCGATCACCCCAAGAGTGATCAGCCCGCGTGGCGTAATCTCCCCCCCTGCAATCCGTGGCACCACCGAATAAGTCCCATCCCGTTGCACGTTAGCCAAAAAGCGATCATTGGTGTCCTGCAACGCCCGGTGCGGTTTGGCCAGCACATGTTCATTCCATAGCGAGGCCAACATAGAGGCGATCGCCGGTTTGCATACCTCGCAACCCAACCCCTTGCCATGGCGAGCCAGCAAACTGTCAAAATCGCGGATCTGCTCGACCCGGATCAGGTGGCACAACTCTTGACGACTGAAGGCAAAGTGTTCGCACAAATGGTTATCGGTCTCGACCCCAAGCTCGCTCAGGGTTTGATCCAGTACCTGTTTGAGCAGGTTGCTGCACCCCCCGCAACCGGTGCCGGCACGGGTCACGGCCTTGATCTGACCCAGCTCGTGATGCCCGGCCCGAACCGCCGCAGCCACAGCCCCCTTGCTCACGTTATGGCAGGAGCAGAGGGTCGCGCTGTCTGGCAAGGTCAGCGGTGCGGCTGCCGTTTCCCCCTCGCCGGTCAGCAGCGCCAGTAGCGGGGTGGGCAGGGCCATCCCTTGCTGGTAGTAGGTGAGCAGCCGATCATAGTCGCCCCCGTCCCCGACCAGAATGGCACCCAACAGCCGCTCCCCCCGCTCATCGACCACCAGTTTTTTGTAGACCCCGCTGTTGCGATCCAGCAGCAGCAGCGACTGAGCCCCTGGTGTAACGCCATGGCCGTCACCGATGGCTCCCACGTCTACCCCCATCAACTTGAGCTTGGTAGACATGTCAGCACCATTAAAACGGCTATCGCCACCGCACAGTGTGGCCACGGCGGCACGTGCCATCTGATAGCCGGGGGCAACCAGACCAAAGATCCGCCCCTGCCACAATGCACATTCACCGATGGCCAGAATGGCCGGATCCGAGCACTGGCACCGCTCATCAATGACGATGCCGCCGCGCTCACCCACCGCCAGCCCGGCGCCGCGCGCCAGGCTATCGGCCGGACGGATCCCGGCAGAGAAGAGCAGCACGTCGCACTCCAGGTGCCCGCCATCGGCAAACACCAACCGGTGGCGCGCCTGCTCACCATCGACGATACGCTCGGTCACCTTGCCCAGGTGCGCTTCCACGCCGAGCGCGGCAATCTTGCTGGCCAACAGCTCTCCACCCAGCTCATCAAGCTGAACCGGCATCAGGCGAGGCGCAAACTCCACCACATGAGTTTGCAGGCCAAGCAGGCGCAAGGCATTGGCGGCCTCCAACCCGAGTAGCCCACCACCGATCACCACCCCGCTGCGCGCATGGGCACAAGCTTCGCGGATCGCGATCAGATCATCGAGAGTACGATAGACAAAGCAGTGGCTACGATCTCGCCCCGGGATCGGTGGCACAAAGGGCATCGACCCCGTTGCCAGCACCAGACGGTCATAACCAATAGCCTCCCCATTACCCAACCGCACCAGACCCGCTTGCCGATCGATGACCTCCACACTCGCCCCCAAGCGCAGGGGGATGCCCTGATCGCGATACCAGCCAGGATCAGCCAACCGCAGCGCCTCGGGGGCTCTGCCACCAAACACCTCGGAGAGGTGGACCCGGTCATATGCCGGATCCGGCTCCGCCCCCAGCACCGTTAACTCGAACTGTGCCAACCCGCCAGCCGCCACCAGCTGCTCCACAAAGTGGTGGCCGACCATACCGTTGCCTACTACCACCAATCGCTGTTTGTTCATCCCTGTACTCCTTGCTCTCTCACGCTCGCAACTTACCGGCCTGTGGCTTGCTCTCTTCCCCTTTTAGCGGGGTGACCTTGCGCTGTTTTTCATACAAAAAACGCAGCACTTGCTGGCGCAACCTGTGGTAGTGATGATCGTCTGCCAGTGCCACTCGATCCCGTGGCCGGGGCAGTGACACCGTCAATACTTCCCCGATAGTGGCGCTGGGGCCGTTGGTCAGCATCACGATGCGATCCGACAACAACACCGCCTCATCCACATCGTGGGTCACCATCAGCACCGTCGTACCGAGCCGGGTCTGAATGGCCATCAAGGCATCTTGCAGATGAGCCCGGGTCAGCGCATCGAGCGCGCCAAACGGCTCATCCATCAACAGCACCTTGGGGCTGAGTGACAATGCGCGGGCAATGCCAACCCGCTGCTTCATCCCGCCCGATATTTCGTGCGGCATCTTGTCGGCAGCATGATCCATCTGAACCAGAGAGAGAAACTCCATCACCCGCTCACTCACCCGGGCCCGGCCCGACTCGACCTGGCGCACCGCCAGTGCGACGTTCTCGAACACCGAGAGCCAAGGCAACAGCGCATGGTGCTGGAAGACCATGGCACGCTCCGGGCCTGGCCCACTGACTTCGCGCCCAGCCAGAATGACCCCGCCACAACTCGGCTCGCACAGCCCGGCCACCAGGTTCAGCAAGGTACTCTTGCCGCATCCCGAATGGCCGATGAGGGAGATGAATTCCCCCTGCTCGATACGCAAGTTGACGTTAGTCAACGCCTCGAAGTAACCACGCTCGGTGGTAAACCCCACCCCCATGTTGCTCAATTGCAAGAATGCGCTCATCCCTTACCCCTCTTGTTAGCGCAGCTCGGCGCGTTTATCCCACGACCAGCGCTGCTGCAGCGACAACATCAGCCGATCAAGACCGCATCCGATAAGCCCTATGGTGAGCACCGCCACCATGATGCGCGCCAGCGAGCTGGCACTGCCGCTTTGAAACTCATCCCACACGAATTTGCCAAGCCCCGGATTCTGCGCCAGCATCTCGGCGGCAATCAGCACCATCCAGGCCACCCCGAGCGAGAGCCTTAATCCGGTGAAGATCATCGGCAAGGCACCCGGCAGCACGATACGGCGCACATGGGTAGGCCAGGAGAGACACAACACCCGGCTGACATTCCCCAAATCCGGATCCAGCGTGCTGACCCCGACCGCGGTATTGATCAGGGTTGGCCACAGCGAACAGAGCGCCACTGTCACCGCCGAAATGATGAACGACTTGGCAAACAGCGGATCAGCACTGGCGTAGAGGGCGCTCACCACCAGGGTGATCAACGGCAACCAGGCTAGGGGGGAGATAGGCTTGAGCACCTGAACCAGTGGATTGATGGCCTGATACAGCCGCGGATTCATCCCCAACAGGATGCCAAGTGGCACGGCCAGCAGGCTGGCCAGACCAAAACCGAGCAACACGGTGCGCAAGCTGGTCAATACCTGATCGATGAAGGTGGGCCGCCCGGTGTAGGGTACGGTGCGCACCTTGGCGGCAGGATCGATCGCCAACCGCTCGGCATTGCGCTGAGCCTGACGCGCCAGAAATGCGCGCTCACGCTCCCGCTCGGCCAAAAACTCCTCGCCAAGCAGCCCCGCCTGGTTCAGGGTCGCTACCGGCCCCGGCAGGGCCCCGAGCGAAGTGTTGACATGGCCAGCCCCCCACTGCCACAGCAGCAGAAACAGCGCACAGCCCAGCAAGGGCAAGACCAGACGTTTACAAACCTTGAGGGTCATAGGGTACTCCTTGGTTACTCTACCCGCTCATCGCCCTTGAGGCCGATGGGGAACTGCGCGAGATAGGCGTTGGGTTGACGCCCGTCAAAGGTGAAGCCGTCGATAAAACCGGCATCCGGTGCCCGATAGCCACTCTCATGAGGAAAATCGACAAAGTCGGCAGCCTTGAACTTGCCCTCGGCAATCAGCGCTTCGGCAGCCTGGCGATAGATGTCGGGACGATAGACAGCCCGTGCGACCGTGTCGTACCAGCTATCTGGCTTGGCAGTGGGGATCTGGCCCCAGCGACGCATCTGGGTCAAAAACCAGACCGCATCGGAGTAGAAGGGATAACTGGCGTGCTGCCGGAAAAAGAGGGTGAAGTCGGGTGCTGGGCGCACATCCTCCTTGCCGTAGCGGAAGGTGCCGGTCATCGAACTGGCGATCACCTGCTCATCCGCCCCCACGTAGTCCGGACGCGCCAGCAAGCGGGCCGCGTCAGGCCGATTGCGGTTATTCTGCTCATCCAGCCAGTAGGCCGCCCGCAGCAACGCCTTGACCATTCGGACATGGGTATTGGGATACTGCTCGGCAAAGGCCCGGGTTACCCCCAATACCTTCTCGGGGTTGGCGTGCCAAATCTCGCTATCGGTGATCACCGGCCTGCCAATCCCCTTGGCCAGAGCCTGCTGATTCCACGGCTCACCCACGCTGTAACCCTTGATGGTGCCGGCCTCCAGCGTTGCGGGCATCTGGGGAGGGGGGGTCACCGAGAGCAACACATCTGCCTTGAGCTGGCCCGAGTTATCACCCCGCTCCGGGGCATAGAAGCCGGGATGCAGCCCCCCCGCAGCCAACCAGTAACGCAGCTCATAGTTGTGGGGAGAGACGGGAAATACCATGCCCATGTTGAACGGCTTGCCATCACGGCTCGACTGCTCCACGACGGGTTTCAACGCGGCGGCACTGATCGGCCCGGTATGGTTGACCAGGGCCGGTTGCATCTGCTCCCAGACCGAATTTGCCACGGTGATGGCGTTACCGTTGCGATCCAGTGACAGGGCGGTCACCAGCTCGGCCTTGGTGCCAATACCGATATGGGCCGCCAGCGGTTGACCTGCCAGCATTTGCGCACCGTCCAGCTCACCACCGATCACCCGATCGAGCAGCACTTTCCAGTTGGCTTGCGCCTCCAGGGTTACATAGAGCCCTTCGTCCTCGAAATAGCCCCGCTCATACGCAACCGCCAGCGGTGCCATATCAGTGAGTTTGATAAAACCGAGTCGCAAGGTCTCTTTTTCCGGCTCACCCACTTGTGCCTGGGCGGCAGCCCCCAACAACATGGCGCCACAGAGCGCCCCCCATTTGATCATGCTCATCACGTCTCTCCCTGTGTGAAGCGGCGCCAGCAAACAGCGTCATTGCCATTCGCGGAGCCACAAAAAAAACGCCTCACCGATCGGGTGATCGGTGAGGCGACAGTGCCTGTTACCTGACATCGTCAGGTCGATGTGTGCCGCAGTCGCATCACCACTGGTGGCGACTACGGGAACGCATTATCACTTCATGCCTTTATTGTTATTCATCACTGCTATTCACATTGCGTGCCAACCTCGGCTATCACGAGCAAGAGGCGCTATATCCTGCCTTTCGTGGCCCCAGCCTCCCCACTCTGGCCACCCATTGCGCCAATTCGAGTCGTGGCTGCACCAGTTTGGCAAGACAACGCGAACAGGTCAGCTCGCCAGTAGCTGCAACAGCTGACGAGCCAGAACGCCAAGACTCTTGCCCTGATCCATTGCTGTTTTACGCAGCAACTGATAGGCCGCCTCTTCACTCAGAGCGTGGCGCTGCATAAGCTGCCCCTTGGCCTGCTCCACCCAGCGGCGCTCCTCCAGTTGTTGCTGCAGGTCTTGCTCCCGCCGCACCCCGTCCCCCAATACCATCTGCAGCTGGCGAGCCAGTGTCAGCCAAGATTCGATTCGCTCCTGCTCACTGCAACCATGGGGCACCAGCCACACCCCCTTTGCCAGCAGTACCTCCTGCTCCGCCACGCTCAGGCGGCTACAAAACAGCACTTTGGCCAGGGCGGGCCGTTCGATAAGCCCGATACGGATCTCGGCACTCAAGTGGCGACAACTGATCAGTAGCCCATCAGCGGCCTCGCCTTCCGCCAACAGAGCGCGGCGATCGAGGATCCGGGTTCGATGACCATAATGGCTGCCAAGGACCGCCAATCGATTGGCCTGCTGCGGATCATCGGCATGGATCAACAGCAGGGAGCGGTTCGCACCGCCGGGAGAGGTGAGGGACATGGTGATCTCTTCCATGAGACTGAGTTGTGTCAACTCAGGCAATATGAAAGCCAACTTATTGAATATACCCCCTTTTTATCCATCAAGAGGTATCAGGGGTAGTTCAGATATTATGTCTGCCGAGTGGCCAGCAAACGAGCCACTTCCGGCAGACAAGTCCCACAGTTGCTGCCGCACCCCAGCAGTGCCTGCAAGCCTGCCACCTCATTCACCCCCTGCTGGGTAATGGCTTCCAGGATCTGGCGCTCACTCACGCGCAAACAGGAACAGATCAGGCGACTGGCACCCGCCAACGCCTGATCCAGGGTTGAGACAAACGCATCGGCTTGCAGTGGCGCGCCAAGCAGGCTGGCCAGCCCGTCGATCCTGACCGATTGGGGGTCCGGCGTGACCAACAGCAAGCTGGCAATGCGCCCTTGTAGCAACTCGATCGCCAGCCACCCCTGCGGTTGTGGCAGTCGCAGCCAGTTCCCCCCGGCACAGAGCCGACCCCACGCCTGCTCAGACGTCTCGTGCCAATCTGCCAACCACTGGCAAACACCCTTGCCATCGCTTCCGCCCAGGGTGCGCAAGGCCCACCAGGAGACAGGGTGCGCAAAGCGATGCCGTGCCAACCACAACCCCTGCCAACGTAATGGTTGGTGGACGACCCTGACCGGAGTCTGCTTGAAAGCCGGCTGCCCCGACAGCGGATCGCACCGGGCAGACACCAGTCGGTTGACACCCGCCCCCTGGCTGTAGACCTCGCTCCAGTGCATCGGCAAAAAGGCCTCCCCTTCTCGCAGCCCCTCATCACGGGAGGCCAGCGCAAGGCTCTCCCCCTGCTGGCTGCGGATCCGCAGCAAGGAGCCAGGCTCGGCCCCCAGCGCCAGCAGGCTGGCCGGCCCCAACCGCAGCGATGGCCAGGGTTCAGCCTCCTGCAGTCGCGCCACATGACCCGTGCGCGTCATGGTGTGCCACTGATCCCGCAACCGCCCCGAGTTGAGCAACAAGGCCACTCCCTCACCCGTCGGAGATGCCGGACTCTCGCTCCGCGGCGCAGCCACCACCAGCCGGGCACGGCCATCCGGGGTTGCAAAACGACCATCGGCAAACAGGCGATCACAGCCGGTCGGGTTGGCGCCATTAACGGGCCAGCGGATGGGTGATAATGCCTCAAACTGGGTGCGATCCAGCGTGGCCAGACCGGAGATATCGAACTGGCGCGCTCCGTCGTTCTCAAATCCCGACAAGGCGGCATGTTCACAGAAAATTTGCTGCTCATGCTCATAGGGAAACGCGTCGGCAAAGCCCAACCGACGCGCCACCTGTGTCAATGCCCACCAGTCGGGACGAGCCTCTCCGGGGGCAGCCAAAAATGCGCGTTGCCGACTGATGGTGCGCTCCGAATTGGTCACGGTCCCCCCCTTCTCCCCCCAGGCGGCTGCCGGCAACAACAGATGGGCCAGACGGGCGGTGTCGGTTGCCGCCGTCACATCGGATACTACCAATAGCTCACAACGCCGCAGCGCGTCACTCACCCGTAGCGAATCAGGCAACGAAACCGCAGGGTTGGTGCCAATCACCCAGAGCGCCCGGATCTCGCCACGATGAAGTGCCTCAAACAACGCCACCGCCTTGTGGCCCGGACCACTGACAAGCTGCGGCGCCCCCCAGAACCGAGCCAGACGATCGCGGCTTGCCTCATCAAATCCCATGTGGGCCGCCAGCTGAGTAGCCAGCCCCCCCACTTCGCGCCCCCCCATCGCGTTGGGCTGACCCGTCATGGAAAAAGGAGCCGCTCCCGGTTTACCGATGCGTCCGGTCAACAAATGGGCATTGATGATACAGCCAGCCTGATCGACTCCCTGTTCCGATTGATTGATCCCCTGACAAAACAGGGTAACGGTGCGCGCATTGGCCGCAAACAGCCTGTAGAAGCCCAACAGATCCGAGAGTGGCAGATCGCAACTGGCTGCCACCGCCTCTGGGCGCCAGCAGGCGTGATCCAGTTCGCTGGCCAGTTCAGCAAAACCGGCTACATGCCGGGCAACATACTCCTGATCCCAACCACCGCTATCAAGCAGGTAACGGCACAGGCCGTTCCACAGGGCGACATCACTGCCCGGGCGCAGCGGCAGGTGCAGATCCCCCTGGCTGGCCGTCATGGTCTCCCGCGGATCGATCACCACCATCTTCATGCCCGGGCGCTGTGCCCGGGCCTGCTGCAGACGCCGAAACAGCACTGGATGGGTCCAGGCCGTATTGGCACCGGTCAGTACCACCAGATCGGCGATCTCGAGATCTTCATAGCAAGCCGGTACCAGATCTTCGCCAAACGCACGTTGATGGGCCACCACCGCCGATGCCATACAGAGCCGTGAATTGGTATCGACATGGGGTGAGCCGATAAACCCCTTCATCAGTTTGTTGGCCACGTAATAATCTTCGGTGGTGAGCTGACCAGATAAATAGATCGCCACACTCTGCGGGCCTGACTCAGAGATGATGCGGCCCAGCTCGCCCGCCAACCGATCGAGCGCACGATCCCAATCCAGCTGCTCGCCATGCCAACGGGGGTAGAGCAAACGTTCGGGAAAATCGAGGCTGTCGATAAGGCTGCTCCCCTTGATGCAGAGCGCCCCCTTGTTGGCCGGGTGAGAGGCGTCCCCGCTTAACTGCCACCCCGTGTCACTCTGCTCCAGACTAACCCCGCACCCTACCCCACAATATGCGCACACACTCTTCATGCTGTTTATCCCCCAGCGCCGCCAGTAAAAAAGGCGCCAGCCCCTTGCGGAGCTGACGCCAGCGTCATGCCACTGCCAATTTGTTTGTATCTGTACCCTTTTTCGGCTGCACAGTGGCAACCGGTATACCCTGCGGTAAAGGGATTTATAGCAAGGAGTGCGCCAACTTCCCCACCGTTACACCGCCAGCACCGGCTCACCGCAATTCATGCGCTAGCCCCCTTTCTGGTGCACACGCCCTGTTTTGGGGCCACAGTGGATCAAGACAAGGGCTCATGGTGATCTGAGGACACTGGGTGTAGTCTATCGAGACACCGAACATGGAGAAGCATGATGAATGAATCACTGATTGTCTTGGGGTTTTTCGTATTCCTGGTGATCGCCACCCTGGCGGCCGGAGTCAAGATAGTGCCCCAGGGCTACAACTGGACGGTAGAACGCTTTGGTCGCTACACCCGCACCCTCTCACCCGGTCTCAATCTGTTGATCCCCTATGTGGATCGGGTCGGTCACAAGATCATCATGATGGAACAGGTGCTGGACATCCCGGCGCAAGAGGTGATCTCCCGCGATAACGCCAACGTCACCATCGACGCTATCAGCTTCGTGCAGGTGGTGGATGCCCGCAAAGCGGGGTACGAGGTCAACGATCTCACCAGCGCCATCCGCAATCTCACCATGACCAACATGCGTACCGTGCTCGGCGCCATGGAGCTGGACGAGATGCTCTCCCAGCGCGACACCATCAACGAGAAGCTGCTGCGTACCATGGATGCCGCCACCGCCCCCTGGGGCATCAAGGTGACCCGCATCGAGATTAAGGATGTCCGCCCGCCGCTGGCACTGGTCGAGGCGATGAACGCCCAGATGAAGGCCGAGCGCCAGAAACGGGCCGAGGTACTGGAGGCCGAAGGGGTGCGCCAGTCCAAGATCCTCAAGGCCGAGGGGGAGAAGCAGTCCCAGATCCTCAAGGCAGAAGGTGAGCGCCAGGCCGCCTTCCTCGCCGCCGAAGCGCGGGAGCGGGCCGCCGAGGCGGAAGCCAAGGCAACCCACATGGTCTCCAAAGCCATCGCCGAGGGTGACATGCAAGCCATCAACTACTTCGTGGCCCAGAAATATACCGAGGCACTGGCCCGCATCGGTGAAGGCCCCAACAGCAAGATCATCATGATGCCGCTGGAAGCGGGCAGCCTGATTGGCTCGGTGGCTGGCATGGCCGAGCTGTTCAACAAAGATGGCAAGGGCAGCAAATAATGATGGCCCTGTTTGAGGGGTTGACCCACTGGCACTGGCTGGGGCTCGGTTTTATCTTGCTGGCTATCGAGGTGCTGGGGTCGGTGGGCTTTCTGCTCTGGACCGGCATCGCCGCGCTGGAAGTGGGCCTGCTGCTGCTGGTGTGGCCCTTCGGCTGGCAGGCGCAACTGCTGTTGTTTGCGGTGCAATCCCTGCTCACCACCTGGGCCTGGTGGCGCTGGCAACACCAGCGTGACAACTCGGGTCAGGATGCCGCCGCCCCCATCAACGAACGGATGCAGAGTTATCTGGGCCGCGAGCTGACCCTGCTGGATGACGTCACTCAGGGCACCAGCCGGGTTCATCTGGACGACACCGTCTGGACAGTGCGCTGTGACGAGTCGCTGCCGGCGGGCAGCAAGGTCAGGGTGGTGGGGGCCGACTCCCACATCCTGCTGGTTGAACCCCGCAATTGACGCAACTCTGCCATCGAGTCATAAAAAAGCCCGCGATCGCTCGCGGGCTTTTGTCTCTCTGGCGGCCACTCAGGTACGCAGCCGATCGAGCTGACTGGCGAGCGCCGTGGCCGCTTGCTCCAGCGCCTCGCTCAGTTGATGGCTGGAGCTGGCCTCCTGCCCAATCACGTTGGCGGTATCGCCAATGCGCATCAAATTCTTGTTGATATCGTCACTGACCGCGCTTTGCTGCTCGGCGGCGGTAGCCACTTGGCTGATGTGATCGTGGATCTGCTGGATCTGGGCAACCACCCGATTGAGCGCCTCGAACGCCAGCTCAGTGCCCTGCACCGTGGTAGTGGAGCGCTCGATACCTGTGTTCATCAAGCGCTGACTGCTGCTCACTTCGGTCTGCAAGCTGCCGATCAGCTGACCAATTTCGTCGGTCGACTCCCGGGTTTTGTTGGCCAGCGCCCGCACCTCGTCCGCCACCACCGCAAAGCCACGCCCCATGTCACCCGCCCGGGCTGCCTCGATAGCGGCGTTGAGGGCCAGCAGATTGGTCTGCTCGGCGATGGCGCGGATCACATCGAGGATCCGGCTGATATTGGTGCTGCGCTGGGCCACCAGCGCTACCGCCTTGTCCGCCTCATGTATATCGCTCACCAAAGTGTGGATCTCGTTGCGCGCATGGCTCAAGGTCTGCTGGGCACTATTGATGTGGTGGGTCGCCGCTTCCGACTCCTGCGCCGCCTGCTCGGCATGCCCCGCCACGCTGACGGCCGTGGTGCTCATCTGGTGCATGGCGCTCACCACGCTCTCCAGCTCCAGATGCTGTTCGTCCAGGCTGGTGCGCATGGAGTTAGCGGTCTGCTTCATCTCCCGCGCCTGCTCATAGACCTGCTGGCCGATCCCCTTGCTCATTTGCACCATGCCCCGCAGCTTGCCGAGGAAGGCATTGAGCTGGGCGCCCAAATCGATCAGCTCCTGATGGGTGTCGATCTCCATCTGCTGGGTCAGGTCCCCCTCATTGCTGGAGAGGTGGCCCACATGACGGCTGATCAGGGAGAGCGGTGCCGTGATGGTCTGGATAAACCAGACCAGCAAACCCAGCACCAGCAAGGTGATCCCGCCCATGGCGATGATCTGCTGCCGCTGGGCATCCACTAGCAGGGTGCCCAACTCGCTGCTGATGGTATGGGCCTTGCTCAGTGCCAGCCCCCTGGGCACCTTGATCATCAACCACCATTGGGTATTGGCGGCCTCGATCCGGATAGGTTGATGAATGATGAAGTCACTGTCGCTACTGACCGGCTGACCGCTAGGCAGGGTCAGGCCCACCTCCTTGAGCGGACGCCCCAGCTTGTCGGCATAGCGGTTGCTACCCACGATCAACCCCATCTTGCTGACCAGGGTCACATCCGCCTTGTTGTCATAGAGAGTCTTGCCAAGGTTTTCAGCCATCTGCTGGAAGATGGGCAGATTCATATCCACCCCGGCCAGCCCGACAAACTTGCCGTCACGCAGCACGGGCACCGTCAGACTGGTCATCAGCATCTTGTTGCCCGGGCTGATTTCGTAGAGGTAGGGCTCCATCAGGCAGGGCTGGCGGGTATCGCGACCACAGAGATACCACTCGCTGTTGCGAATGCCGAACTCGTTGAGGGAGGTATCAAACTTGGCCTCGCTGGCGGCGGCATCCACCGGCTGCTGGGCCACGCCGCCCTGATCCTTGGTGAAGTAGATCTCCATGCTCCCCTTGCCCACCACCGAGTGGCTGGCTCCGCCCAGCCAGTTGCCATCCTCGCCGTCATAGCCATCCGGTTCAAACTGGGCGTAGATGGAGCTGATCCCGCTCGCCTGCTGCAAGCTGCTGCCGAGCAGAGACTCCACTTGGGGCCGCGACAACCGTAGCTCCGGCTTGACCATCCCGGCTTCAATCTGGGCAGTCACGGTCAGGGGGATCTGATAGGAGTTCTGCATCAGTGAGGCAATCTGGATGGCATAGCGCTCCGCCTGATACTGCAGGCTGTGGGAGACCTCTTGCTCCAGCGCATCGCTGGTCTGGGCCATCACCATGCCACGGAGGGTACTGAAAGAGGCTGACTGCAACAGGGTCATGGCCAGCCCGGTCAGCAGAAACAGTCCCATGGTCAGGCACAACAATTTGAACTTGAGGGAACGTTGCTTCATGGGGCAACTCCTTATGGCAGCGTGACAACGAATTAATTGAGTATATTCGTCCACTTGCAGCTCACCGGATTTGTGATGGGTTTGTCGTCGGCTTCTGGTTATAATTTTGGCCTTCCCGAGCGTTGATGGAACAGTCGCAATGAGCAATGCACTGAGCAGTGTCCCGCCGGTAGTCGCGATGGACTACCCCTTTCCGGCCAAGCCTATTCCCCTGAGCGCCGAGCAGAGAACGACCTTGACCACAGAAATCAAGGCGCTGCTCAAGGAGCGCAAGGCGGTACTGGTTGCCCACTACTACACGGATCCCGAGATCCAGGCGCTGGCCGAAGCCACCGGTGGTTTCGTTGGTGACTCGCTGGAAATGGCCCGCTTTGGCCGCGATCACGAGGCGCAGACCCTGATCGTTGCCGGGGTGCGCTTCATGGGCGAAACCTCCAAGATCCTCAGCCCCCACAAGCGGGTGCTGATGCCGACGCTGGAGGCCGAATGCTCCCTCGATCTGGGCTGCCCCATCGAGCAGTTTTCCGCCTTCTGCGATGCCAACCCGGATCATACCGTGGTGGTCTATGCCAATACCTCGGCCGCCGTCAAGGCGCGGGCTGACTGGGTAGTGACCTCCAGCATCGCGCTGGAGATCGTCGAGCACCTCGACAGTCTGGGTCACAAGATCATCTGGGGCCCGGACCGCCATCTCGGTGCCTATATCGAGAAGAAGACCGGTGCCCAGATGCTGCGCTGGCAGGGCCACTGCATCGTCCACGACGAGTTCAAGGCCCGCGCCCTGCGCGAGCTGAAAGAGCAGAATCCGGACGCCGCCGTGCTGGTTCATCCGGAATCCCCCGCCTCGGTGATCGAACTGGCAGATGCGGTCGGCTCAACCAGTCAGCTGATCAAGGCCGCCAAAGAGCTGCCCCAGCAAAAGCTGATCGTGGCGACCGACCGAGGCATCTTCTACAAGATGCAGCAGGCCTGTCCGGATAAAGAGATGGTGGAAGCACCGACCGGTGGCGATGGCGCTACCTGCCGCAGCTGCGCCCACTGCCCCTGGATGGCGATGAACGGTCTGGTGGCCATCAAGGAGGCCCTCACCGACGGTGCCGAGCGCCACGAGATCCATGTCGATGAAGCGCTGCGGGTCAAAGCCTTGATCCCGCTCGATCGCATGCTCAACTTC
Organism: Aeromonas fluvialis; assembly: GCF_000819885.1. Taxonomy (GTDB): domain Bacteria; phylum Pseudomonadota; class Gammaproteobacteria; order Enterobacterales; family Aeromonadaceae; genus Aeromonas; species Aeromonas fluvialis. Next base: position 15,397 of record NZ_CDBO01000076.1, on the reverse strand, counting down.
GCCGCCGAACTCAAGCTCAAGACTCAGGGCAATGCCTGATTGCCGCAGTCACGAGATGCAAAGAGGGCTCCCGCGGGAGCCCTCTTTATTTATCTGAACGCTATGCTGCTCAGATGATCACGGTGGAGAGGCAATGCTCTTCATCCGGCGCAACGGTCACGCCCGCCTCGCCGGCAATAGCGGCCTCGACGCAGAGCATGGTGCGATAGCCATCGTCGCTCATGTCAGCCATGGCGGTGGCCCCTTCCAGCCAGGGAGTCCAGACTACCACGCTGTCGTGGTTGCCACTCACTACCCGTATTTCGCGCTCACCATCCTGCACGCTCACCAGTGCCTCTGGCTGCCAGTAGACCCGATCCAGCGGCCCGTTCAGGGTCAATGCACCCTGCTGTTTGGCATCCTGTCCGGTCAGCTTGTCGGCATAGGGCTCACCCAGACCGCTCACGCTCACCGCTTCCGGCGCACTGATGGTCAGATAGGTATGCAGCGCACCGCTATAAGTCAGCGGCTGTGCGCCGGTGTTGCGAGTAGTCAGCACCAGCGAGAGCTCTTTGCCAACCAGCACGTCCAGCTCCAGCTCGAAGGCGTGATCCCACAGAGCGCGGGTCGCATCGCTGTCGCGCAGAGAGAGGTGAACGAGCGTGCCGTCGGCGTGATCGGAGACCCCATCCAGCATCCAGAGGGTAGTACGGGCAAAACCGTGGGAGGGCTTGCCACTGCCGACACGGGCTGGGGCCGGGCCAAACCAGGGCCAGCAGATCGGGATACCACCACGAACAGGCTTGCTGCCATCCAGCACCGCCTTGTCACTCAACCAGATGGAGGCTGGCTCGCCATGACGCTGATAGCTCAGCACATGGGCGCCAAACAGGCTGATTTCTGCCTTGGCATAGTCGTTGTTGATGGTGAGCACCGGCAGACCGGTTGCATTGTTGGCAAGCTTGCAGTTGGCTGTCAGGGGACGAATGGATTGCATGTGGACTCCTGTCATCAGGGAAAAGCGAAAAACAAAAAGGCGGCCAATGGCCGCCTTTTTCAAGCTACGCGATTGCGCATCCCAAATTACTTGGAGATGTGAGCGATCAGGTCCAGAACTTTGCTGGAGTAGCCCATTTCGTTGTCGTACCAAGATACAACTTTAACGAATGTGTCGTTCAGAGCGATACCGGCTTTGGCATCGAACACGGAGGTCTGACGCTCACCCAGGAAGTCAGTGGAAACCACTTGATCTTCGGTGTAGCCCAGCACGCCCTTCATGGAACCTTCAGAGGCGGCTTTCATCGCTGCGCAGATTTCTGCGTAGGTGGCAGCTTTCTTCAGGTTAACGGTCAGGTCAACAACAGACACGTCCGGAGTCGGAACACGGAAAGCCATGCCGGTCAGCTTGCCGTTCAGTTCCGGAATAACTACGCCAACAGCCTTGGCAGCACCGGTAGAGGACGGGATGATGTTCTGAGCCGCACCGCGGCCACCGCGCCAGTCTTTGGCAGACGGACCATCAACGGTCTTCTGGGTAGCAGTGGTAGCGTGAACGGTGGTCATCAGGCCAGACTCGATACCGAAGGTATCGTTCAGAACCTTGGCGATCGGAGCCAGGCAGTTGGTGGTGCAGGAAGCGTTGGAAACGATGTCCTGGCCAGCGTAGGTAGAGTCGTTAACACCCATGACGAACATCGGGGTAGCGTCTTTGGACGGGCCAGTCAGAACAACTTTCTTGGCACCAGCAGCGATGTGCTTACGAGCAGTCGCGTCGTCCAGGAACAGACCGGTCGCTTCGGCAACAACGTCAACACCGATGGCATCCCACTTCAGGTTGGCCGGGTCACGCTCAGCGGTAACACGTACGGTTTTGCCGTTTACAACCAGGTTGCCGTCTTTAACTTCAACGGTACCGTTGAAACGACCGTGAGTTGAATCGTACTTCAGCATGTAAGCCATGTAGTCAACATCGATCAGGTCGTTGATACCAACAACTTCGATGTCAGCACGCTCAGCGGCCAGACGGAATACGAAACGACCGATACGGCCAAAACCGTTAATACCTACTTTGATAGTCATATTTAGTTACCTAACTGTTCAGTAGTCAAAGAAAATTCCGCTTGTAAATTTACTAGAACTCTCTGGTGAGTCAACCTGCTTTCTGCCTGAAATTGCGCTACATCATGAAAAACTGTGAAATTAATTTTCTGTTTATGTAACTGATTACCACTTTTTGACGAAAACAGAGCCAATTCGTGGCATCGCGCAGATATCCACAATAGTGCCTACTCGGTCACACAACCATTCATGGAGATATGTAAAAATGTGCGCGGTTTAGCATGGCCCAAGAGCCACTGTTCAAGTACCGACCCATAAAAATCAAACAAACTAAATAGTATAGATAGAATCCACAGCGGGAATTCTCAAACTATGACCACAATGATTGAACAGCTGGCTGCCGCAAAAGGTATCGCCAGCGAATATGTCGATGCCTGGGGCCATCCGGCCCAGGTATCCGAAGAGAGTAAGGCCGCCATGCTGGGCGCCATGGGCTACCGCGTCGATGACGAGGCCGCACTGGCGCAGCAGCTGGAAGAGGAGCATCGCCAGCACTGGCTGCGGGCGCTGGATCCTGTGATGGTGGTTCGCTCCGGCGACGCCGTTACCCTTGAGGTTCGCCTCCCCATCGAATTCGTCAACGACGCCCTCACCTGGCAGCTCCAGCAGGAGCAGGGTGCGGTGCTGTCCGGTCAATTCACCCCCATCGAGGGTGAGCTGGTCGGCGTGGCCGAATTTGAAGAGATGGAGTGCCAGGCCTATCGCGTCACCCTAGCGATGGCCCCAGAGCTGGGTTATCACCAGCTGGTGCTGCTGGAAGAGGGCAATGACGAGCCGCTGGCCACCATGCGCCTCATCGTCGCCCCCAAGGCCTGCTACAAGCAGGCGCCGATTGCCAATGGCCGCAAGGTATGGGGCCCGAGCGTGCAGCTTTACTGCCTGCGCAGCCGCCACAACTGGGGCATCGGTGATTTCAGCGATCTGGGCCAGCTGGTCGAGAAAGCCGCCGCCTGGGGTGCCCACTTCGTCGGTCTCAACCCTATCCACGCCCTCTATCCGGCCAATCCGGAGAGCGCCAGTCCCTACAGCCCCTCTTCCCGTCGCTGGCTCAACGTGGCCTATATCAATGTGGAAGCGGTGCCCGAATTCCAGCAGAGCGATCGCCTGAAAGCGGAAGTGGCAAACCCAGCCTTCCAGCAGCATCTGGCCGATCTGCGCGCCAAGGAAAACGTCGATTATACCGGCGTGATCCAGACCAAACTCGGCATGCTGCGTCAGGTGTTCGACGAAGCAAGCCTTGGCGCCGAGCGTCAGGCTGCCTTTGATGCCTTCGTGGCCGCCGGTGGCGACAGCCTGCAACAGCAGGCAGCATTTGATGCCCTGCAGGCCCACTTCTATGCCAAAGGCGAAAATGCCTGGGGCTGGCCGGTATGGCCGCAGGAGCTGCGCGATTACCACAACCCAGCCGTTGCCGCCTGGATGGCCGAGCACCCGCAGGATGTAAACTTCTACCTCTATCTGCAGTTCCTGGCTGACGAACAGCTGGCCGAGGCCGATGCCCGCGCCAAGGCCTCCGGCATGGTAATGGGGATCTACCGGGATCTGGCGGTGGGCGTCTCCGAAGGCTCCACTGAGATCTGGGCCAACCAGGATCTCTACTGCCCGAAAGCCTCGGTCGGTGCGCCGCCCGATATTCTCGGCCCGCTCGGTCAAAACTGGGGCCTGCCCCCGATGAACCCGAACAAGCTATTTGAGGCGGGCTACCAGCCGATGGTTGACTTGTTCCGAGCCAACATGCGCTCCTGCGGCGCATTGCGCATCGACCACGTGATGGCCTTGTTGCGTCTGTGGTGGGTGCCACCTGGAGCGTCTGCCGCCAAGGGCGCCTATATCTACTATCCGGTCAACGATCTGCTGGGCATTCTGGCCCTCGAATCCCACCGCAACAAGTGCCTACTGATCGGCGAGGATCTGGGGACAGTGCCGGAGGGGATCGACGTGACCCTGAAAGAGAATGGCGTCCACTCCTACAAGGTGTTCTTCTTCGAACGATCCAAGGCCGACGGAGGCTTTATCTCCCCGGCTCACTACGCCGAGCAGGCAATGTCAGCCCTGACTACCCACGACATGCCGACCCTCAAGGGATTCTGGCACTGCGACGATCTGGCGCTGGGACGCGAGCTCGGATTGTATCCGGATGAAGATGTATTGAAGACCCTGTATGCTGATCGCCACGAAGCGAAACAGCGGATCCTCGACAGCTTGCATGCCCACCAGGTCATCCCTGACAACATCAGTCATGACGTGAACTGGGTCGGCATGAACACCGAGCTCAACCATGGTCTGCAGATCCACATGTCCCGCGGCAGCTGCGCCCTGTTCAGTACCCAGCTGGAAGATTGGCTGGAGATGGGCAAGCCGGTCAACGTACCGGGCACCAGTTACGAATACCCCAACTGGCGCCGCAAGCTTTCCGCGGATCTGGAAGATATTTTTGCCAATGAGGCACTCAAAGAACTGGCTGGCAAGATGAGCCAGGCCCGTGATGAGGCCAGTCGTTGAGACGCTGTCTCCCACAGCGATCTCACCTCAATCCACTCCGGCCCCGGCCGGAGTGGATGCTCTGTCATGAAAGGAAATCTCGATGCTCGTTGAACGTTTGGTTGCAGCCCGCTGTTCCGATCCCTTCTCTCACTTAGGCCTGCAGGCCAATCCGGATGGGCCCGGCCTAAAACTGACCGCCTGGTTGCCTGATGCCCTCGATGTTCGCGTCAAGGATCTCAAGTCGGGCAAAGTCGTTGCCACCCTGGCGCCCACCGATGAATCGGGTCTTTTTGAAACTGTTTTCGCCCGCCGCAAAAATCCCTTCCCCTACCAGCTGATCGCCAGCTACCAAGATGCCACTACCGAGGTCATCGACCCCTATCAGTTTCAGGATGCAGCCTGGGCAGGCCTAGCCGAGCTGACCGCCCAGCCGGAAAACCTCTACCACACCCTTGGCGCCCAGTTGCGCACCGTGGAGCATCTCGGCCAACAGGTGGAAGGGGTGCGTTTTGCGGTCTATGCACCGAGCGCCACTGCGGTGAGCCTGATCGGCGATTTCAACTTCTGGGATGGCCGTCGCCACCCGATGCAACGCAGTCTGTGCGGCCACTGGGTGCTGTTCGTGCCGGGCCTCAAGGCGGGGGATCGCTACAAGTTCGAACTGAAAGACCCCATGGGCAACCGGCTGCCCCACAAGAGCGACCCGGTCGGCTTCTACTGCGAGCAGTACCCGTCGTTCGCCTCTGTGGTCTATGACCACGCCCAGTACCAGTGGCAGGATGCCGAGTGGATCGCCAGCCAGCACAACGACAAGCGCGAGCAGCCGCTCTCCATCTATGAGCTGCACGTCGGCTCCTGGAAGCGTCACCCCAATGGCGACAGCCTGAGCTGGCGGGAGCTGGCGGTGGAGCTGGTCGCCTACGTCACGGAGATGGCCTACACCCACATCGAGCTGCTGCCGGTCTCCGAGCACCCCTTCAGCGGCTCCTGGGGCTACCAGCCGGTGGGCATGTTCTCCCCCACCAGCCGTTATGGTACGGCTGATGATTTCAAATACTTCGTCGACCAGTGCCACCAGGCCGGGATCGGCGTAATCCTCGACTGGGTACCAGCCCACTTCCCATCAGACGCCCACGGGCTGGCCCGCTTCGACGGCACCCCGCTCTACGAATATGAAGATCCGCGCCGTGGCTGGCACCCGGACTGGAACTCCTACATCTACGACTTCGGCCGCGACACCGTGCGCCAGTTCCTGGTGGCGAGCGCCCTGTTCTGGCTCGACAAGTTCCACATCGACGGCCTGCGGGTGGATGCGGTCGCCTCCATGCTCTATCTGGACTATTCGCGCAACGCCGGTGAGTGGGTGCCGAACGTCGATGGCGGCAACCACAACTACGAGGCGGTCAGCCTGTTGAAGTGGACCAACGAAGAGGTGTACGGCAAGTACCCCCACGCCATGACCATAGCCGAAGAGTCCACCGCCTATGCCGGTGTCTCCCGCCCCACCTTTTTGGGCGGCCTGGGATTTGGCTTCAAGTGGAATATGGGCTGGATGCACGACACCCTTAGCTATATGCAAAAAGAGCCTGTTCACCGTCGCTACCACCACAACGACATGACCTTCTCCATGGTGTATCACTATGACGAGAACTTCATCCTGTCGCTCTCCCACGACGAGGTGGTACACGGCAAGCACTCCCTGCTCTACAAGATGCCCGGTGACGAGTGGCAGCGAGCCGCCAACCTGCGGGCCTACATGGGCTTCATGTATGCCCACCCGGGCAAAAAGCTCAACTTCATGGGCACCGAGATAGCCCAGAGCAACGAGTGGAACCACGATGCCCAGCTGCCCTGGCACCTGCTGCAATTTCCCAAGCATGCCGGTCAGCAGCGGCTGATCCGGGATCTCAACCACCTCTACCGTCATGAGCCCGCCCTGTATCAGGCCGATTATGAGCAGACCGGCTTCCGCTGGCTGGATCACAACGATGCCGACAACAGCATCTTTGCCTGGCTGCGATCTGACAAGGAGGGTGAACAGGCCATCGTCGTAGCGGCCAACTTTACCCCTGTGCCCCGTCTCGCGTATCGCGTCGGCGTCCCTGCGGCGGGCCACTACCGGGTAGTGCTCAACACCGACAGCGAGTTTTACTGGGGCAGCAACTATGATGTGGGTCTGGTGTTCGCTGCCGAGCCGACCCCTTGGCAGGGGATGGCGCACAGCATAGTGCTGGATCTGCCGCCGCTGGCGACCTTGTTCATCAAACAGGAGTCTTGATGCTTGTAATGGAAAACGGGGTGGGCCATCCGCTGGGGGCCCGCCTTGACGAGAATGGCTGCCACTTCTGCGTCTGGGCTCCCCAGTCAGACAAGGTGGAACTCTGCCTGTACGATGAGCAGGAGCAGGAGCTGACGCGCCTGGAGTTGCCCGGCCGTCAGGGCCAGTACCGCTTTGGCTACGTGCGCGGCGTGCGGGCCGGCCAGCGTTACGGCTATCGGGTCTATGGTGCTCCGCAAGAGGGGATGCTGTTCGATCCGCAAAAACTGCTGATCGACCCCTACGCCAAGGCGCTCAGTCGTCCCACCTACTGGGATGAAGCCCTCTATCAGGGTGACAGTGCCGGGATGATTGCCAAGTCGGTGGTGGTGGATGACAGTTTTGACTGGCAAGGGGTTGGCAAACCGGGGATCAGCCCGGCCCGCACCATTATCTACGAGACCCACGTCAAGGGCTTTACCAAGCAGCACCCGGGGATCCCCAAAACGCAGCAAGGCACCTACCTTGGCATCTGTCACCCGCTGGTCATCGAGCATATGAAGAGCCTCGGCATCACCTCGGTGCAGCTGATGCCGGTGGCCGCCTTTATGTCGGAACCTCGACTGGAGCAGCTGGGACTGACCAACTACTGGGGCTACAACCCCATCGTCTTCTTCGCCCCGGAGCCGCGATACAGCACCAAGCCGGACGAGGCGGTGACCGAGTTCAAGACCATGGTGCGCGAGCTGCACCGGGCCGGGCTCGAGGTGATTCTGGATGTGGTCTACAACCACACCGCTGCCTCGGGCTTCGACGGCCCCACCCTCTCGTTCAAGGGGTTTGACAACGCCGGTTACTACGCCTTCGAAGCGGGTCCTCACGGCCCGGACTACACCCGTCACGCCAACGTGACCGGCTGTGGCAACAGCGTCAATCTGGATCACCCCAACAGCCTGCGGTTGGTGCTCGATGCCCTGCGTTACTGGGTCACCGAGATGCAGGTGGACGGCTTCCGTTTCGATCTGGCGGTGACGCTGGCGCGGGAGGCAGGCGAGTTCGAGCCCATGGGCGCCTTCTTCAAGGCGGTGATGGCCGATCCTGTGCTGTCACAGGTCAAGCTTATCGCCGAGCCCTGGGATATCGGCCCCTTTGGCTACCGGCTGGGTCAGTTCCCGAGCCAGTGGCAGGAGATCAACGACCGCTACCGCGACACGGTACGCGCCTTCTGGCGTGGTGATGCGGGCAAGATGGGGGACTTTGCCACCCGTCTGGTGGGGTCGCGGGATATCTTCCCGAAGAACTGGCGCTCCCCCCACACCAGCGTCAACTACCTCTGCTATCACGACGGTTTCACCCTGGAGGATCTGGTCTCCTACAACCAGCGCCACAATCAGGCCAACGGTGAAGACAATCGGGATGGCCACGGCAACAACCTCTCCTATAACCACGGGGTAGAGGGCCCGACTCTGGATCCGCGGGTCAACAGCCTGCGCCAGCAGCAGAAACGCAATCTGATTGCCACCCTGCTGCTCTCGCAAGGGACACCGCACTTCCTTGCCGGCGACGAGATGGGCCGCAGCCAGCTTGGCAACAACAACGCCTACTGCCAGGACAACCAGATCAGCTGGGTCAACTGGCAGTGGCGGCCGGAGGACGAGCGGCTGCTTGCCTTCACCCAGCAGATGATGGCGCTGCGGGCAGAGTCCACTGTCTTCTCCAACCTGCTGCTGAGCGACGACAGCTGGAATGGCACCCCGTCCAGCTGTCATCAGGTCAACTGGTATCACCCGGACGGCCACCAGCTCACCGATCAGGATTGGCACGCCCCCATGGGACAGGCGTTTGCCATGGATATCGGCATGATCAGCGGCCCTGGAGAACGCTGGTACGTGTTGTTCAATGCCAGCGACTACGATATCCAGTTCCGCCTGCCGCCGCCGGGCGAGGGGTTGGAGTGGATCCAGACCATCGACACGGCCACCAACGACGGCCTCCCCTTCCTGCCCGATGATATCAAACGGCAGGTGGCGGTCGGTCGGGCCCACTCCCTCAAACTGCTGGAGCGGGTGGCACTGGCCAGCACGACGGAGGATGCCCAGCCACCGCTGCAGGAAATTCTCCCTGCATCCGGTGAGGAGATGGTTGCCACCTCGATCACAGATGCGGGCAAAGCATAAGACGCATGCTGGAGTCAGCTTTACGGAGCCGCTATGCTGGGCTCCGGTATGGATGGCAAGGAGTCGGTATGAGCAGTAACAATCCGGAACAGTGGCGCAACAAGCTGACCGCCGAGCAGTTTCACGTCTGCTGGGAGAAGGGCACCGAGCGCCCCTACAGCGGCGCCCTGCTCCACAATCGCAAGAGCGGCGACTACCTCTGCGTCTGCTGCAAGAGCGTGCTGTTTCACTCAGGCGCCAAGTTTGATGCTGGCTGCGGCTGGCCCTCGTTCGACAAGGCCATCGAGGGGACAGTGGAGTACACCGAGGACAACAGCCACGGCATGAAGCGGGTGGAGATCACTTGCCGCCAGTGCGGCTCCCACCTTGGTCACGTCTTCCCCGACGGACCGACCGAGACCGGCCAGCGCTACTGCGTCAACAGCCTGAGTCTGGATTTCACTCCCGACCCGTAAACGGCTAACCCATCGCAATAACAACGGCGCCTCCATCACGGAGGCGCCGTTTTTTTATCGGAATTTCACCGCGTTCAGGCCAACAAGATGGTGGCGCCCACCAGCACGCCAGCCAGAGCCAGAATGGGCAATTTCACCACTCGCAGCAGATAAAAACCGATGGTCGCCAGCGCCAGATCGGTGGGTGCCAGCACGGCGCTCTGCCAGACCGGCTGATAGAGGGCCGCCAGCAACAATCCCACTACAGCGGCATTGATGCCGGCAACAGCCCCCGCCAGATGGGGCCGCGCCAACCACTGCTGCCAGCAGGGCCCCACCGCCCAGAGCAACAGAAGGCCGGGCACAAAGAGCGCCAGGGTCGCTGACAGGGCCCCGATCAGCGGCATCCCGGGCTGCAGCTGAGCGCCAAGGTAGGTGGCAAGGGTAAACATGGGGCCCGGCACCAGCTGGGCCAGACTGTAACCGGTTAGAAACTGCTGCTCGCTGAGGGTGTGGCCCACGCTCTCTTGGAGCAGCGGCAGCACCACATGGCCACCGCCAAACACCAGACTACCGGCGCGATAGAAGTCGGCAGCCAGCTGGCCAAGCGGGCTGCCGAGCAGCGGCAGGCCGATAAAAAGGATGCCAAACAGCAGCAGGGTCGGCCAATGAGGCTGACTGCTGGCGGCAGAAGGCAACTCGGCGGAGGCTGGCACACTGCCCGCCCCGCGCTGGCTGCGGGCGCAGATCAGCGCCGCTCCCGCCAGCATCAACAGTTGAGTCAGCAGACCGGGCTGCCACCAGAGTGCCGCAGCGGTCACCACCATGATCCCTTGGGTCATTCCCGTGGCACAGAACTGGCGACTCATGGTGAGCACCGCATCGGCCACCACGATGAGCGCCAGCAGCTTGAGGCCGTGCAGCGCCGCATCAAGCCACAAATTGCTGCCCTGCTGGCCGATGCCGATCGCGGCCGCCAGTAGCAGCAGAAATGAGGGCAGCGTGAAGCCAACAAAAGCAGAGAGCGCCCCGCCCAGACCGGCCCGATGACGACCGATGGCGAAACCAAGCTGGCTGGAGGCGGGCCCCGGCAGCAGTTGGCACAGCGCCAGCAAGCGGGCAAATTCGGCCTGTGTCAGCCAGCCGAGCCGCTGGACGAAGGTGCGCTGGAAATAGCCGATATGAGCGGCCGGACCACCAAAGCTGATGCAGCCCAGCCATAAAAACTGAATAAATACCTGTCCCACGCTCTTCTCCCTCATCCCTCTTCTCTTGATGGAGAGGAGATATTATGACAGCGCGATGATCGTTTTATGACAATCAGGCTGATTCGGCCGACACCATTGGCACATCACCCGGCAAGTAGCAGCGTCCCGCCAACCAGCAGGCGATGGATTGGCGGCTGGCATCGAAATGGGGCTCGGGCAACTCGCGCGGATCGCACCAGACCCAGCCTTCGCACTTCTCCGGCTCCAGCCGTTGCGGCTCGCCATCGGTCTGCGCCAGCAGGGTGACCGAGATATAGTGCAGCCCGCTCTCGCGCCAGGTCTCAAGATTGTTGGTCACCGCCACCACCTCGGGCCCGTGGATCTCAAGTCCGGTCTCCTCGGCCACCTCGCGGATCGCCGCCGACTCGAAGCTCTCCCCCAGCTCGAGATGACCACCCGGGATCGACCAGTAGGGGGCATGGCTCCCTTTGCGTTTGCCAAGCAGCACCTGGCCTTGGGCGTTGGTCAGGATGACGCCGACCCCGACGCGGGGATAGAGAGTGGACATGAAAACGCTCCTTCAATCAGGCAGTAAAACGGCCCCACCTTAGGCCCAAGAAGGGCACAGGGCAAGCCCCGGCTGCACGGCACCTGCGCCTGTCGGTGACCCCTCCCCTTGCCCCTGAACCGGTTATCACTGATGCTGGGGAGTGAAGCCCGGATGGAGAGGTCATCCCAATCCTCTCAGTCCCCCATCACCCCGAGGAGTCCGCCATGAAAACATTGCTCCCCCTGTGCGCCCTGCTGCTCACGGCTTGCCAAACCACGCCGCCCCCCAACTCGCTCGCCATCGATGATGCCGACGCCTGGCAGGCCATTTGCAAAGATGGCACCCGGGTTCGCGCCGTGGTGGCAGAGGGGATCTGTGCGGATCATCGCGGGGTAGCCATGTGGACGAATAAGCCAATAGCTGAACGGATGGCAGAAGAAGCCGCCAAATAGTGTGATCCAGGCACCATAAAATGACACTGCCGGCCAATTGGCCGGATTTTTTCGCGATCTCACCAGCACTTTGCCACCTTGTTCATGGTGCGCTCAGTTTTCTGTTCCCATACTGGCCCTACAGTTCCAAAAGAGGAGAGACAAGATGCAAACATCCATCGTCGGGCTCTCCATTCTGTGGGGGCTAGCCAGTTTTGGTGTTCAGGGGGATTTCATCGAGAGCCGTGATTCCGTTGCGCCATCCTGGCAAGCCGAGTCCAGAGTGGAGATGGAAGGTTATCTGATTGAATCGCTTGGCGAAGATCGCTGGTTGTTCGACAACGGCAGCGAGAGCCTGCTGGTCTCCCTGCCCGAGGGGCAGTGGGTGCCGACAGGCGAGCGGCTGCGAGTCAGCGGCGAACCGCAGCAGGAGCAGAGCGGCTGGCTGCTGCAAGTGGAAGACATCAGCCAGGTCAGCGTCTGACCACGGCAGTCGCCCCGTCACCGCGACAGCTAATCCAGACCCGATAACCACTACCGAATAACCAAGAGCGAATAACAAAAGAGGAGGCCACTGGCCTCCTCTTTCTGTTTCTATGAGTTGTTTCCGCAGGCTCAACCCAGATGGTTGAGCGGCAGCGCCGTCTTGTGCTTGATGCGGCGCAGCACGAAGCTGGAGCGCACCCCGGTCACCCCCGGAATATGGGTCAGCTTGTCCAGCAGGAAATGCTGATAGTGCTCCATGTCGCGCACCACTACCTTGAGCTGGTAGTCGGCATCGTTGCCGGTGATGAGATCACACTCCAGCACTTCGGGCAGTTCGCTGATGGCGCGATCGAAATTCTCGAACCGCTCCGGCGTGTGTCTGTCCATGGAGATGTGAATGTAGGAGGTGAGGGTGAGGCCAAGCTGGCGGGCGTTGAGCAGGGTAACGTGGGTGTCGATGAGACCGGCATCCTCCAGCGCCTTGACCCGGCGGGAGCAGGGGGACGGCGAGAGCCCTACCAGCTCGGCCAGTTCCAGATTGCTGATGCGGCCATTCTCCTGCATCAGTTCGAGAATATGTCTGTCTATGCGATCAAGTTTCAGCATTTACCCTTCCTCGTTGCAATGACTAATCCACTTTTCCTAGATTAAGGGTGAACTATTGCAAAAACAACCGAAATAAGTGGTTACTTTGCAACCATTCACCGGCACGGCAGGGGTATTATGGTTACATCTTCCGGTGGCAAAGCAGATACCTGACCGGGTTTCTGCGGCGAAGGACCTTACCGAGTCAAGAGCCCCATCAGCCGTCTTACCTTATCGGGAAACGACGGGCTGGAACGAGAGCACCCCCTCCCAGAAGGCAACAAAGCAGGCATCCCGGCGCCTGCTTTGTTGTTTTTGGCGCTGGCTGGTCATCCCCATCACCCCGCTCCCGATCACAACCTGGCCACTCGATGGCACAGACCCCTTGCAAGGCATTGATGGTTTTAGGAGTTTATTGCTGGTGGAGTGATATGAATGGCAGCCGCCACCGGCCACCGCAAGACATCTCTGGAGGATCTATGAGCGAGTACAAGGCCATCGCGCTCGATATGGATGGCACCCTGCTGACCCGGGATCACAAGATCTCGCCTGCCACCCGGGCGGCACTGGCTCAAGCCCGCGCCCAGGGCATCAAAGTGCTGCTGGTCACGGGACGCCACTTCATGACGGCGCGCCCCTTCCACCACGAGCTGGCGCTCGATACCCCCCTCATCTGCAGCAACGGCGCCTATCTCTATGATCCGGTGCAGAACCGGATCCTCAGCGGCGACCCGCTGGCGATCGCTCCGCTCACTAAACTGCTGGCTGCGGTCGAGGCGCAGCAGATGGGCGCCCTGTTCCATCTGAGTGAGGGCATTGGCTACCTCGGCTGCGAGGAGCATGTCACCCGCATCCGCCACTGGTCGGCCAATCAGCCGGAGCACCTCAAGATCGCCCTCCACCCGGTCGAGGAGCTGGCAGGCTCGCTCGACAACCCGGTCTGGAAACTGGAGCTGTTCAATCAGGATCCGGCTCGCCTGCACACCTTTATGGGCGAGGTGGTCGAGCAGATGCCCTTTACCCGCGACTGGGCGGCCCCCTATGCGGTGGAGCTGGTACAGCCCGGTTGCAGCAAGGGCAACCGGCTGGCCCAGTGGGCAGCCAGCGAAGGGATTGAGATGGATCAGGTGGTGGCGTTTGGGGACAACAACAACGATATCAGCATGTTCGAGCAGGTAGGGCTGGCGGTGGCCATGGGCAATGCGGCACCACAGATCAAGAGCCATGCCCATCGGGTCACGGCCGACCACAACGAAGATGGTATCGCACTGGCGTTGCAGCGCTGGGTACTGCCCTGAGCTGACAAGATGCAACATGGCCAGCACGCGGGCTGGCCATGAAGAGAGGGATTAACCGCCGAAGGAGAACGGGATCACCCGATCCGGATAGCGCAGACGGTTGTATTCGTAGCGCAGGGATTCGTAGTGGCGAATGGCGCGGTTGCGCTTGGCCCGATAATAGTCGCGTTGTTCCGTGTTGGTTTCGTTGCGGATGCTGCGCTCAAGCACCTCGATATCCCGCTCGGTACGCTCCAGCTCGTCGCTGATCTCCCGCAGGCGAGCAGCCAGTTTGTACTCTTCGTAGCCGCGCTGATACTGCTTGAGGAAGCTGGCGTCATTGGGGCATACCCCCAGATAGGCCTGCCCCTCCTTGCCCTTGCTGTAAGCCAGCTCGGGAATGCAGTAGAGCTCCAGCCCCTTGTCGTAGCCCCGTTGCCACTCGGCCTCATCCACTTTGAGGCCATATTCGCTGCAAGACGACACGTAATCGCGGGTCGCCTGACGGGTTTTGCCTTCCGACCCATCCTGATAACCCAGGTTGTACCAGCTCATGGTGCGGCACTCATCTTCTGACAGGGCACTGCATCCCGCCAGCAATACCGGCAGGGTCAGCAACAGGATGTTGGGGGACATGAACAGACTCCGGAAAAGATAGTGAGCGGCATTCTAGAGAGGATAAAAGGCCATAACAAGGGATGCGCCCCCGAGCGGTCTGGTGCGGTTTATTTGATGTTTTTGTCACTATTCAACGCCGTGCCAGACGGGGCGGCCAACCCGCTGTTCTTGTTATCAGGCGCAAGGTAAACTGCGCCATCTTTTAACTGGCGCGCAACAAAAACAATGAAAGTCCTGACCGTCGATTACCGCTCGCCCGATGCGGCGCAGCGCTTCACCGAATCCCTGCGTACTACGGGCTTCGGGGTGTTGACCCACCACCCCATCCCGAAAGAGCTGGTGCAGTCCATCTATGACAACTGGTATCGCTTCTTCATGAGCGAACAGAAGCAGGATTTCCTGTTCAACCGCGAGACCCAGGACGGCTACTTCCCGCCGTCTGTGTCCGAGGTGGCCAAGGGTCACAGCCAGAAGGACATCAAGGAGTACTTCCACCTCTATCCCTGGGGCCAGATGCCGGAAGCGCTCAGGGAGCAGGCGATGGAGTACTATCGCCTCGCCAACGATCTGGCCGCCGAGCTGCTGGGCTGGGTGGAGCAATACACCCCGAGCGACATCGCCGCTCACTACAGCTGCCCGCTCTCTTCCATGATTGAAGAGAGCCAGAAGACACTGCTGCGGGTGCTGCACTATCCGCCGTTCGACGGCACCGAAGCGCCGGGTGCCATCCGCGCCGCCGCCCATGAAGACATCAACCTGCTGACTATACTGCCTGCTGCGTATTCCCACACAT
>NZ_CDBO01000075.1 GCF_000819885.1 Aeromonas fluvialis | reverse complement strand
TTCCAGGACGACGGCCCGAGTGCTTCGATCCGTCTGGTGTCGCAAGCCAGCGTGGTGCTGGACGAGTCGTTGGGCGCGGGTGTTAGCAACAATGTCGGTGCTGTCGACAGTAATGCGGCGGCGGATGACATTAGCCTGATCAACGTAGATCCGTTCAGTGCGAGCTATGGCACGCCGATAGGGGCGGTGTCGGGTGTTGACGTGGTCGACACGACCACGGATGTGGGTTCTGACGATGAAGGCGCGACCACTAAAGTGTCGCTGGCGATTGTGGGTGTGATTGACTCCGGTCTGCGCACCACGGATGGCGCTGTCATCAACCTGTATGTGGAAGCTAATGGTGATGTGACTGGGCGCGTCGGTGCGGCCGATGGAACAGTTATTTTTGCGGTCAAGATCGACGCGGATGGCAAGGTGTCGGTGGCGCAGTACGACTCGCTCAAGCATGGCGATGCCCCGAACAACTACGACGAGCCGCTGGATCTGAGCGGCAAGTTGAATGCTGTTGTGACCGTGATTGATGGTGATCTGGACAAGGCTACCGACACGGTAGCGATTGGTAATCTGATTCAGTTCCAGGACGACGGCCCGACAACCAGTAGCAATCTAACGGTGCAAGTCGACGATGATGCCCTCACCAATGGCATACCAGACGGTACCGATGACGATGCTAATGCGTTGAATATCAGCAGTACGCTCGGTTTTAACTTCGGGGCGGACGGTGCAGGCAGCGTGCAGTGGCTGACTACTGGCGCACCGGCTAATTTCACCTACACGATGTCGGGCACTTCGTTGTTGGTTAACCAGGGCGCCACCACGGTGCTGACGGTGACCATGAACAGCGCTACGGGGGCTTACACCGTTACCCAAAATGCACCTATACAGCATGCTACGGCCAACCAGGAGAACAACCAGGTCTTCACTCTCAATTACCAGGTGACTGACAAGGATGGTGACAAGGCCGATGGCACCCTGTCGATCAACGTCGACGACGATACCCCGTTGGCTCAGGACGATACGGCCAACGTGGCTGAGGCCGGTGCGCTCGACTTCAACGTAGCCTTCGTTCTGGACTTCAGTGGCAGCATCGATAACACCGAGCTGAATACCATGCTGGAAGCCGTACGTGCTGCAGGGCAGGAGTTGTTCAACGGCACTACAGGCAATGTGAATATCCGCATCGTGGCCTTCTCCGGTGACTCGGCTTCGTACCCGCTGGTGACGAATTTTGCCTCCTTCTCGGCGCTGATCGACAGTTTGAATCCGGCTGATGGAGGCACACGTCCGTTCAACGGGTGGACGGATTTTACCGATGGCATTCAGGAAACCATGGCGGTTTACAGCCCCATTGCAGGTTGGAGCAATCAGGTGTTTTTCATCAGTGACGGTAACCCCAACGAACAGACGGGGAGTGGTGGTAACTCCCTGAGCGATGCCACTGCGGCTGATTGGAACACTTTCGTTGATAGCAACGGCATCAACGTCACGACCATTGGTGTCGGAAACGGCATCGATGCGACCCGGCTACAGGATGTCGATCTGGACGGTAGTGGCGCACCGATTCTGGTGGCCAACTTCGATGGTCTTATCGATACCTTGTTGGCGCAGATTGCGGGTAATGACGTCAGCGGCAATGTGCTGCTGGGGAGCGATGCCGCGGTCGGGGGCGGTGATGACGATGCCTATGGGGCCGACGGCGCCGGGCGCGTGCTATCTATCGACATCAATGGTGTTACCTACACCTGGAATGGCGCGGGCCTGATTGATGCCAGCGTGGGGGCGGATATCGTTGGCAATCAACTGACTGATATCACCACCAGCCTCGGCGGTAAGCTGAGCTTCGATTTCAGCACGGGCGCCTGGCAATACACTGCTCCACAGAGTGTGTTGGCGGATACCAGTGAGAACTTCAGCTACACCATCATCGATAAGGATGGAGATCCCTCTAACGCAATACTGACGATCAATATTGAGGACAGTGCGCCGGTCATCGGCAAGGTGGATGAAGACGAGCTGCCTGGAGGTATCACTGACGGTGATGCTCAGACCACTACTGTTTCCGGTAGCCTGGTCGAGTTACTGGTGGGTACCAACAGTGGGCAATTCAGCTTGGACAGTACGCCGACCGGCATGCCGACTCTGACTTCGGACGGGGTTGCTGTTACCTACGGATTCTCTGGCAATACGCTGACGGCGATGGCGGGGGCGACCACTATCTTCACCCTGGTGGTGCAGAGCAATGGCGCCTACACCTTCACCCTGCTCGGGCCGCTGGATCATTCGGGTGCCAATGGCGATGACAACGAGGTTCTGACGCTGAATCTTACCGGGGCCATTCAAGCTTCCGATGGCGTCAACCCGCTACCGCTGGCTGGCAGTCTGTTGATCCAGGTCGAGGATGATGTTCCGGCCATTCTGGCTATCTCTAATCTGGTGTACGCCAACAGCAGCAACCCGGCAGGTGGTACCGGGGTTTTCGACTACAGCATGGGTGCCGATACCCGTGGCACCGGGCCTTTCAGCGCAGTCGACTCGGACTTCAAGGCGATCAGTCTCGGCGGCACCGTAGGCGGCACCGCCATCAGTTCGCAGTCGGTGACCTGGCTGTCGGAGAGCGCCTCTACGGCAACCTTCGAGGTCGAGTTCAGGTATGCGCCGAATCCGGCTACCCCCGGCACGACTGTGCAGGCCACGGGTACGCTGGTGTTCGACAAGGTCAACGGCACCTACACGGTATCGCTGAGCGAACCGCTCGAAGGCTTCAATGTCTTGAAAACCAGTGGCTCGCTGAGCATCACGGGTTACGAGTCCGGTGGCAGTGTGCTGGATAACACCCAGCCGGCGGTGTCGGTGGCAAAACTGGAGAATGACTTCTATGTCCAGTTCCGCAGCGCCGCAGAACCTGGAGCAGGCACCGATGGTGACAACCTGCAGACGGGTGGGGCTAACACCAACATATTCGTCAATGGCGAACTGTTCACCCAGGCTGCTTCCTGGGTCAGCGTTTCGAATACGGCGAATGGTGTGGGCGGCGACACCATTGGCAAGGGTGAGGTGCTGGATCTGACATTCCATACCACCAACCCGACCGGCACCGTGGTGGCCAACCCCGATGGCCGGGCGGAGGGTATGTACCTCAAGTTCGACGGCGTCAACAACGAAAATCTGGTCGTGGTGTTGAAGTTGATTGGCGACGGTGGCGTAAAAACCACCCGCGCACTGGTGGTCAGTAATGGTGACATCGCCACTGCCAGCAGTGGTGCAACAACCTTGGCGGCGCTGTTGGCCTTTGGCATCACGCTGGATAACAACGATGGTGCCATCGTGATCGAGCGCAATGACTACAACGGTGTGGGTGAGAACTGGCAGATCTACGGTGCGCAGATTTTGACCAGTGTTGAAGGCATCACCACTTCGTCCGCGCTGAACTTCAATGCGGATTTCGGTGATACGGGTGGTTCGAGTACGACCACGACCACCTCCTTCACTGGCCAGACCGACAACGATGGTCTGAAGGTTTCCGATATCGGCCTGGTCACGTCGAAAAATACCACCCTGGATGCCGAGTTGGACTTCCAGGTGGCGGTACAGGACTCCGACAACGATGCCACGTCCAGTGTGAACCTGCATGTGACCATCGAAGCCGGAACCACCTTCACCGGGTCGGCGCAGGCGGATGTCATTCAGGGCAGCACGGGCAACGACACTTTGATCGGTGGCCTGGGTGATGACATTCTGTTCGGCGGCCTCGGTAGCGACACCTTCAAGTGGCAGGCGGGTGATGCGGATGGCAGTACCGACACCATCACCGACTTTACTCTGGGTAATCCGCTCAGCGGTGGCGATATTCTTGATATATCCGCAGTGCTGGATGTGTCTACGGGGGCCTCTGCTGGTACGTTGGCGACTTATTTAAACTTTACGTTTGACAGTGCCAATAATCGAACCGTATTGACCATAGACAGCAATGGTACGACGGATGACAGACAGGTTAATCAGACGGTTTACTTTGATGGCGTTGATCTGACAGGAGGAAGCATAGATCAACAGGCCATAATTAATAGTTTGCTGGCTAACTTGAACTTGAAGGTTGATGATTAACCTGTTTGGGCTGGGCTGGGCTGGGCTTGCCTGGCCCCTGTTTTTTCCTCAAGGGGATGGATAAGATAGCGGCAGTAGAGGAGAGGGGTAATCATGCAGTCATTCAACTGGGTCGACATTGATGGCATCCGTTATAGCTGGGATGGGCAGGGTAATATTACCTGTGCTGGTCAGTTTGGCTATCAGGCCACGATCGCGGGGGATCGACTGGATGGAATGGAGATAGAGAATGAGGCCGGTGATGTAGCTGGCTCGCTCTATGTTGACTTTGCTGCTGCCTCTATCACCTATATGCCTGTCATGGATACCGAGTCTGCCCATAACATGATTCTGGTGGGCCATGATCAGGGTCAGCAGGAGTATCCGCTGGCCAGTTTTCATTCCCCGTTGTGGCAAGATTTGTTGGGGCCGTCTGATACTATCGCTTGGTCTGCGGTGGAGGGGAGTCGCGGCACCGATATCGGACTGGCGGTGCAAGGACATGTTCTGTCGTGGGATTCGTTCCATTTTGATGATGTTGTGCTGGTCTGTGATGCGACATCGCCACTCGATAAGGCAGAGCAGATCCCAGATCCCGGCAGTGTGGTCACCATCAGTCTCGATTTGACCAATCAGATACTGGATCAGATCCCTCCCTTGCACGATATATGAATCCTGTAGCTGCACGGGCATAATGATCTCTATCTTTTCGATTGAGGTTATTTTCTATGTGGCGTCCCCTTCTTACTCTTTCCGCTCTCATTGTCAGTGTACCCTTGTATGCTCTGGAAGTGCCTCAGGCACCCCATCTGGTGGTGAGTGGTTACGCCGAGCAGAAAGTGGAGCCCGACATGCTCACCCTCAATGTGTCAGTCACCGCGTTGGAAAAACAAGGGATCAAGGCCAAGCAACAGGTTGATACCAGAGTGGCTGCATTCTTTGGCCAGCTGGAAGGGCTGGGTATCAAGCGCAGCGATGTGGAGGCGGGGAATCTGGTCATCTCCCCCGAGTATCAATATGGTGAGGCCAAGAAGCCGACCCTGCTGGGGTACCGTGCCCAGCGTCAACTGGCGGTGAAGCTGTATCAACTCGACAAGCTGAGCCAGCTGATGGATACCGCGCTCAAGGCGGGGCTCGAGTCGGTGTCACATATCGAATATGGTCTGAAATCCCCGCAAACCATCAAGGAACAGGCACGCCTTGCTGCGGTCGAGGATGCGAAAAGCAAGGCCGAGTCGCTGGCCAAGGCATTTGGCATGAAGCTTGGCAAGGTATATAGCGCTGAATATCGAAATTCATCGCCAGTTCCCGTCTATAGCCGCAATCTCAAGGCGCTGGCTATGTCCGCCGCACCGGCCGCAGATATGGTGGAAAACAGCTATCAACAGCAGCAGATCACCATCACCGACAACATAGAAGCGGTTTTTCTCTTGGAATGATGGATAGCCAGTCTACTGCGCATTGATCATACCAAAACCCGCTCTCGCAGCGGGTTTTTAATGTTCAGCGCAACATCAGAATGAAAAAAGCCGACTCTATGAGTCGGCTTTTGTTTACGTGAATGGCGTTCAGGCGGCAACGGCGTGAGCCTTGGCCACAGCGGCCTCCGGCGCCGGGTTGCGGATGAGGTAATCAAATGCACCCAGTGCAGCGGTAGCGCCGGCCCCCATGGAGATGATGATCTGCTTGAACGGTACTGTGGTCGCATCGCCAGCGGCGTAGACGCCGGGCAGGGAGGTCGCGCCCTTGGTATCGATCTCGATCTCGCCAAAGCGAGTCATCGCAATCTCGCTCCCTTTCAGGAACTCGGTGTTCGGTACCAGCCCGATCTGTACGAAGATACCAGCCACCGCCAGGTGCTTGATCTCGCCGGTGGTGCGATCTTCGTAATCCATGCCGACCACCTTGCTGCCATCACCGATCACTTCAGTGGTGCGAGCGCTCATGATGATGTCGATATTGCCCATGGAGCGAGCCTTCTTCTGCAGCACTTCATCGGCACGCAGGGTGTCGGCGAACTCCACCACAGTCACATGCTCGACGATGCCAGCCAGATCGATGGCCGCCTCGATGCCGGAGTTACCGCCACCGATCACCGCCACTCGCTTGCCCTTGAAGAAGGGGCCATCGCAGTGCGGGCAGTAGGCCACGCCCTTGGTGCGGTACTCGAGCTCACCCGGCACGTTCAGGTCGCGCCAGCGGGCACCGGTCGCCAGGATCACGGCGCGGCTCTTCAAGGTGGCACCGGAGGCGAGATCCACGTTCACATAGCCATCTTTGCTGATGGCTGCAGCACGCTGCTCGGTGATCACTTCTACGCCATATTGTTTTACGTGCTGCTCCAGGCTGGCGGCCAGCTTGGGGCCTTCGGTGTAGGGCACGGAGATAAAGTTCTCGATGCCGACGGTATCCATCACCTGACCACCGAAACGTTCTGCAACGATGGCGGTGCGAATGCCTTTACGAGCGGCATAGATAGCCGCTGCGGCGCCAGCCGGGCCACCGCCCACGACCAGCACATCGTAGGGATCTTTCTCATTCAGCTCGGCGGCCTTGCGCTCTGCGGCACCGGTGTCGAGTTTGGCGACGATCTCTTCCAGCGAGATGCGGCCCTGGCTGAACGGTTGGCCGTTCAGGTAAACATTCGGTACCGCCATGATCTGACGCTCGGCGACTTCTTCCTGGAACAGGGCGCCGTCGATCATGGTGTGGGTGATCCCCGGGTTCAGGGTCGCCATCAGGTTGAGAGCCTGCACTACGTCCGGGCAGTTGTGGCAGGAGAGGGAGATATAGGTCTCGAAATGGAACTCACCCTTGAGATTGCGGATCTGCTCCTGCACGGCCGCATCGGCCTTGGAGGGGTGGCCGCCGCTTTGCAGCAGGGCGAGCACCAGAGAGGTAAATTCATGACCCATGGGGATGCCGGCAAAGTGAACGCGCGGGGCTTGGCCCTGCGGCGCGACACTCATGGAAGGCTTGCGAACGGCAGTGCCAGAGGTCTGGGTGATCTTGGGGGACATCTCGGCGATCTCGCTGGCCAGCGCCAGCAGCTCTGCAGATTTGTCGCTGTCGTTGCCGGACACGCTGATCTCGATGGGATTGACGATGTACTGCAGATAGGTGTTCAGCTGTTGTTTGAGGTTGGTATCCAACATCTTCGAATTCCTTCTTTTGATTGCGGGTCGGCGCGAAATGTAAGCCGGAAAGCAGACCGACGCCTTTTCTTGGGGCCGGAAACAAGACCGGCCCTTGTGCGGGCCGGTCTTGGAAGCGGGAGGCTTAGATCTTGCCTACCAGATCCAGGGACGGGGCCAGAGTGGCTTCGCCTTCTTTCCATTTAGCCGGGCACACTTCACCCGGGTGGGAGGCAACGTACTGGGCCGCTTTGACCTTGCGCAGCAGTTCCAGTGCGTCACGGCCGATACCGCCAGCGTTAATCTCGACGATCTGGATGATGCCCTGCGGGTCAATCACGAAGGTACCGCGGTCAGCCAGACCCGCTTCTTCGATCATCACGCCGAAGTTGCGGGTGATGGTACCAGTCGGGTCACCAATCATCGGGTACTGGATCTTCTGGATGGTGTCAGAAGTGTCGTGCCACGCTTTGTGGGTGAAGTGGGTGTCGGTAGAGACAGAGTAGATCTCGACGCCCAGTTTCTGGAATTCAGCGTAGTTGTCAGCCAGGTCGCCCAGCTCGGTCGGGCAAACGAAGGTGAAGTCAGCCGGGTAGAAGAAGACCACGGACCACTTGCCTTTCAGGTCAGCGTCAGACACCTGAACGAATTTGCCATTGTGGTAGGCGGTGGCATTGAACGGCTTGATTTCAGTGTTGATGTAGGTAGACATGTATTAGCTCCTTGGTGATGTACATATGCCGGTCTGGTGTAGTAAAGGTTGGCCAGACGAGGCGCTTAACTTTCGATGGATTCATCATAGGGGTTTCAGCTAATCGATAAAAGCCGCATTTTTGAATCGCTTAAATCTACTTATTAGATAGTTCACTATGGCTGTACCTAACATGAATATCTCTGGCGTACTGAGATAACTCCTTGTCGTGGTTCAATATCTGTGCGGTACATCGCCTTTTCAAGGCATGGCAAGCCGTGTGCTGTCGCGATGAGGTAAACGGTGGAGTAAACAGGTAGCGCAGGAGGTTGAGGCCGCTGCTCGCAGCGATGGGGGATGTGCTGGCAAGGGGGAAGCCGGAAAGCGCAGATAAAAAAATCCCGGCGCTATCGCAACGACAGGGCCGGGTCATCAAACAAGGAATGGCTATATAAACAAATGCTTTACAGCAAAGACTAACTACGGGGTGTGCAAACTTGCAGACATATGAGAGGAAGATAATGGGTGCACAATCCCTCGTCTCCCCCTCGGCAACTATTGCATGAGAGGGATGATAGTGTGATGCAGATCACAAGGCAAGTATTTGGTGTATTTTTTCAATCAAAATAAAAGTGTTTCACCATTTCAGCTTATTTTGGCGGCTGAAAACGCTTTTATTGTAATTTAATTACAGATTTAACTGTCAAAAGTCGGTAGGTGGTTCCTGTTCTTCCATCAATTCCAGCAGGTTGATGGCCACGGCAATAAAGTCCGACTCGGTGACAATGCCGATCAACTTGCGTCCTTTAAGTACCGGCAGGCAGCCATATCTGTGTCGCTGCAGGTAGAGTGCCGCCTCCTTGATGCCGGCGTGAGGATCTACGCTCGCCACTTGCCGTGTCATGATCTCGTCGAGTTGCACGCTGTCGGTAAATTCTGCTTCCCGCTCGGGGTTAATCAGCAGTAGTTTGGATTCGCGAGTGGCCAGAATATCGGTGAGGGTGACCAGCCCAAGCAGGTGGTGTTGCTCGTCAACGATGGGGACATGGCGGATCCGCTCCTGCTGCATCAGGTCCATCGCCTGTTTGACGCTGTTCTCCGGCCCCAGGGTAAAGGGATGTTCGGTCATGATTTCGGATAGGGTCATCATGGTGGGCCTCCTTGTGTATCTGCTTTCACCCTAGCCCAGCCCCAACTGGCAAAACATGATCAGGGTCAATACAGATCATTAAAGAATCATTAACCGGAGGTGTGTCTCAATATTGCTCGCGACCCCTTGTCTCTCTTGGGTTTTTGGTCTTTTGGGTTGCCTTGGAAGATGGGGATAACTAGACTAGCCGCCGATTCCCCCCGAGGTGAAAGATGCAAGTATCCGATTTTCATTTTGATCTGCCAGACGAGCTGATTGCCCGCTATCCGATGGCAGAGCGTACCGCCAGCCGCCTGTTGCAGCTCGATGGTCAGACTGGCGCCCTGCGCCACGGTCAATTTGTGGATGTGCTGGATCAGCTCAATCCGGGTGACCTGCTGGTATTCAACAACACCCGTGTCATTCCGGCACGCATGTTTGGCCAGAAGGCCAGCGGCGGCAAGCTGGAGGTACTGGTCGAGCGCATTCTGGACGAGCACAGCGTGCTGGCCCATGTCCGTGCCTCCAAGGCGCCCAAGCCCGGCACCCGGATGATCATGGATGGTGGCGTCGAAGCCGAGATGCGCGCCCGCCACGATGCCCTGTTCGAGATCCACTTCCTCGACCCGCGTCCAGTGCTGGAGATTTTGGAGGCCATCGGCCACATGCCGCTGCCCCCCTATATAGACCGTCCCGACGAGGATGCCGACAAGGAGCGCTACCAGACCGTTTACAATCAAAAGCCTGGCGCCGTCGCTGCGCCGACCGCCGGTCTGCACTTTGATGAGCCGCTGCTTGAGAAAATTCGGGCCAAAGGGGTTGAAACGGCCTTCGTCACCCTGCATGTAGGGGCGGGGACCTTCCAGCCGGTGCGGGTAGAGAAGATTGAAGATCACCACATGCACACCGAGTATGCGGAAGTGCCGCAAGAGGTGGTGGATGCGATCAACGCGACCCGTGCCCGTGGTGGCCGGGTGATTGCGGTGGGGACCACTTCGGTCCGTTCGCTGGAGAGTGCGGCCAAGGTCACCTTGGCACAGGGCAAACCGCTGGCGCCCTTCTTTAGTGACACCGACATCTTCATCTTCCCTGGCTACCAGTTCCAGATTGTCGATGCCATGGTCACCAACTTCCATCTGCCGGAGTCGACCCTGATCATGCTGGTCAGCGCCTTCGCCGGTTATGACAACGTGATGGCGGCCTATCAGGCAGCCGTGGCCGAGCAATACCGTTTCTTCAGCTACGGGGACGCCATGTTCGTCACCCGTCGCCAGGTTGAAGCATAAGCTTCAGCTTATTTACCGGGCCGTGAGCGGCCCTCCTATTGTCAGACTGTTTATCTGACGCAGCCGAGGTAGCAATGAAATTTGAACTGAAAACCACCGACGGCCGTGCCCGTCGCGGTCAACTGGTCTTCGAACGTGGTGTGGTGCAAACGCCGGCCTTTATGCCGGTCGGGACGTACGGCACCGTCAAGGGGATGACGCCTGAAGAAGTGCGTGAAACCGGTGCCCAGATCCTGCTGGGTAACACCTTCCACCTCTGGCTGCGCCCGGGTCAGGAAGTGATGCGTGCTCACGGCGATCTGCACGATTTCATGAACTGGCAGGGCCCGATCCTGACTGACTCAGGTGGTTTCCAGGTGTTCAGCCTGGGCCATATTCGCAAGATCACCGAAGCGGGCGTCCACTTCCGTCACCCCATCAATGGCGAGAAGATCTTCCTCGACCCCGAGAAGTCCATGGAGATCCAGTACGATCTGGGCTCCGATATCGTGATGATCTTCGACGAGTGCACCCCGTACCCGGCCACTTATGAAGAAGCGCGCAAGTCGATGGAGATGTCCCTGCGCTGGGGTAAGCGCTCCCGCAACAAGTTTGATGCGCTGGGCAACAAAAACGCCCTGTTCGGCATCATTCAGGGCTCGGTCTACGAAGATCTGCGGGATGTTTCCCTCAACGGCCTGTTGGAGATCGGCTTCGACGGTTATGCGGTCGGCGGTCTGGCGGTGGGTGAGCCCAAAGAGGATATGCATCGCATTCTCGAACACGTCTGCCCGAAAATTCCGGCTGACAAGCCGCGCTACCTGATGGGCGTCGGCAAGCCGGAAGATCTGGTGGAAGGGGTTCGCCGCGGTATCGACATGTTCGATTGCGTCATGCCGACTCGCAACGCCCGCAACGGTCATCTCTTTACCACCGATGGGGTGGTCAAGATCCGCAACGCCAAGTACCGCAACGACACCAGCACCCTGGATGCCGATTGCGATTGCTACACATGCAAGAACTACACCCGCAGCTATCTGTATCATCTGGACAAGTGCAACGAGATCCTCGGTGCCCGTCTGAATACGATTCATAACCTGCGTTATTACCAGCGTGTCATGCAGGGTTTGCGGGACGCGATCGAGCAGGGTAAATTAGACGACTTTGTAACAGAGTTTTACCGTCGGCAAGGGAAGCCTGTGCCTCCGTTAGCTGAAAATGACGTTAAATAACAACATATAAGTTTTCTTTAAATCTACATCAATAAGAGGTTGTTAAATGAGCATTATCTCCAAGGCGTATGCAGAAGGCGCAGCTCCGGCGGCACAGGGTGGTGGCATGGAAATGATCATCATGCTGGCCGTGTTCGGTCTCATCTTCTATTTCATGATCTACCGTCCCCAGGCCAAGCGCGCCAAAGATCATCGCAATCTGATGAGCTCTCTCTCCAAGGGTGACGAAGTGCTCACTTCCGGCGGTCTGGTTGGCAAAATTGCCAAAGTGGCTGCCGACAGCGATTACCTGGTGATCGCCCTGAACGACCAGACTCAAGTCACCATCAAGAAGGACTTCGTCTCCGCCGTTCTGCCCAAGGGTTCTATCCAGTCCCTTTAATCTCCCGAGGAGCACAGCGTGTTGAATCGCTATCCGCTGTGGAAATACCTGATGGTGATCCTGGTGATCGCCATCGGTTTTCTATATGCAGCCCCCAATCTTTACGGCGAAGACCCGGCTTTGCAGGTTTCTGCCAGCCGTGGTGCCGAAGTCAAACTAGATACCCTTGATCAGGTGAAAGAGACCCTTGAAGCGGCCAAGATCCCGGTCAAACATGCTGCGTTCGAGCACGGCTTCATTCTTGTTCGTTTCAACAACACCGAAGATCAGCTCAAGGCGCGCGACATTGTCGCCAACAAGCTGGGCGACAACTTCATCACCGCTCTCAACCTGGCTCCGTCCACTCCTGCCTGGCTCGAAGCCATCGGTGCGGCGCCACTGAAACTGGGTCTTGATCTGCGCGGTGGTGTGCACTTCCTGATGGAAGTGGACATGGCCGAGGCGCTGGCCAAGCAGCAAGAGCAGATGGTGCAGGATTTCCGCGCCGAACTGCGCACCCAGAAAATTCGTTACTCCGGTGTACGCCGCAGCGGTGATCAGGTGCAGGTGCTGTTTCGCGATGAGGCAGAGCAGGAGCGTGCCGTTTCCTATCTGCGTCGCCAGAACCCGGATCTCACCTTCACTACCGAGCAGAAAGGGGATGAGTTCATCCTGCTGGCCAGCTTGAGTGATGCCAAGATCAAGGAGGTGAAGAAGTACGCCCTCGAGCAGAACATCACCATCATCCGTAATCGGGTCAACGAACTGGGCGTCGCCGAGCCGCTGGTTCAGCAGCAGGGTGCCGAGCGTATCGTGGTGCAATTGCCCGGGATCCAGGATACTGCCCGCGCCAAGGAGATCCTGGGGGCAACCGCTACCCTGGAGTTCCACATGGTGGACGAGGCGGCAGATATCCAGGCCGCTGCCGAAGGCCGTGTGCCGCCGAGCTCCAAGGTTTACACCGATCGCAATGGTCGCCCTGTGGTCTTGCACAAGCGGGTTATCCTGACCGGTGACCACATAGTGGGTGCCCAGTCTGGCTTCGATGAGTACAGCCGCCCCCAGGTCAACATCAAGCTCGATGGCCAGGGGGGCAACAAGATGGCCAACTTTACCAAGGACAACGTGGGTAAAGGGATGGCGACCGTCTTCATCGAGTACAAGCCGGTCGGTCAACCGGGCCCGGATGGCAAGCGCAAGTTCCGCAAGCAGGAGGAGGTGATCAACGTCGCCACCATCCAGTCGCGCCTTGGTAGCCAGTTCCGCATCACCGGTATCGACAATGCCAACGAAGCGCACAACCTGGCGCTGCTGCTGCGTGCCGGCGCCCTGATCGCCCCTATCCAGATCGTGGAAGAGCGTACTATTGGCCCGAGCTTGGGCCAGCAGAACATCGACAGCGGTATGGAAGCCATTGGCTGGGCCATGCTGGTGACGGTGCTGTTTATGGGGATTTACTACCGCGCGTTCGGTTGGGTCGCCAACCTGGCGCTGGTCTTCAACCTGGTGCTGATTGTCGGCATCATGTCGATGATCCCGGGGGCCACCATGACCCTGCCGGGTATTGCCGGTATCGTCTTGACGCTGGGTATGGCGGTGGATGCCAACGTGTTGATCTTCGAGCGTATTCGTGAAGAGATCCGTAACGGTCGCGGGGTGCAGCAGGCCATCCATCTGGGCTTTGATCGGGCATTCTCCACCATCGCCGACTCGAACGTCACCTCGCTGATCACTTGTGTGATCCTGTTCGGTATCGGTACTGGCGCCATCAAGGGCTTTGCCCTGACGCTGGGGATTGGCTTGACCGCCTCCATGTTTACCGCCATCACAGTTTCCCGTGCCATTATCAACCTTGGCTGGGGTGGACGGCGCATCGACAAGCTGCCCATCTGAGGATAGAGAGATGTTTCAGATATTACATTTTGAAAAACCACTCCCGTTTATGCGCTATGCCAAGCCGGGTGTGGTTTTCTCTTCCCTGCTGATGGTGATCGCCCTGTTCTTCCTGTTCGATCGCGGTCTGAACTGGGGCCTGGACTTTACCGGTGGTACCACCATCGAGGTGGGGTTCCAGCAGTCAGTGAGCCTGGACAAGGTCCATGGCGCACTGGAAGAGCAGAAGGTCGAAGGGGCCACTTTGCAGCACTTCGGCTCCAGCCGTGATGTGCTGGTTCGCCTGACTCCGAAAGAGGGGGTCAAGGTTGAACAGCAGGGTAATGAAGTACTGGCTGCAGCCAGGTCGCTCGACGAGGGCGCCGTGCTCAAACGCGTCGAGTTCGTCGGTCCTTCCGTGGGTGATGAACTGGCAACGGACGGTGCGCTGGCGATGCTGGCCTCCGTTCTGTGTATCCTGGCTTATGTGGCAGTGCGTTTCGAATGGCGTCTGGCGCTGGGGGGCATTCTCTCCCTGGTGCACGACGTGGTGATCACCCTGGGCTTTTTCGCCTATTTCCAGTACGAGTTTGACTTGACCGTGCTGGCAGCGCTGATGACCCTGGTGGGCTACTCCCTGAACGATACCATAGTGGTGTTCGACCGCTTGCGGGAGAACTTCCGCAAGGTGCGTAAAGGGGATACCGACTACATCCTGGATCTCTCCATGACCGAGACCCTGAGCCGTACCGTCATCACTTCCGGCCTCACCTTCGTGGTGGTGCTGGCGTTGTTGCTCAAGGGCGGTGCGCTGATCCACGGCTTTGCTGTGGCCATGGTGATCGGTGTGGCATTCGGTACCTACTCCTCCATCTATGTGGCGAGTGCGTTTGCAATGTTCCTCGGCGTCAAGCGCGAGCACATGTTGCCCACCCAGGTAGAGAAAGAGGGTGCGGACCAACAGGAAATCCTGCCGTAACAGTGAAGAGCGCCTTATGGCGCTCTTTTCTTATCTCTGCGTGTTGTTTGCTGACGCACATGATTTAAACAACAGGAATTTGTCATGCATCACAATCCCCGTTTTTTGGCGCTGGTTGACGGGATCCGCTCCCGCGTTACCGAAACCGATGTTCACCAGATCAAGCGCTGGCAAGATGAAGGGCGCACGTTTCACCTGATCGACGTGCGGGAAGAGAGTGAGTGGGCCAAGGGCCATCTGCCCGGTGCCCGATATCTGGGGCGTGGGGTGATTGAGCGGGATATCGAGACCCACTTCCCGGATCTCGAGACCGAGCTCTACCTCTATTGTGGCGGTGGTTTTCGCTCCATTCTGGCGGCGGACAACCTGCAACAGATGGGTTATCGCAAGGTGATCAGCGTCGACGGCGGGTTTCGCGGTTGGTGTGATGCCGGATACCCTGTCGAATCCTGATTTATTTGAGGTAGAGGGGCACAGCTACATGACAAAGTGGCAGTTGACCTTTACCATATGCGGGATCAAGCGTAAGCGTCGGAGTGTTCATTGAACGTCAGGAAAGGGATTGGATACCTCCTTGGTATCCTGTTGTTGCTTCCCATGTGGGGTTGCAGCAGTAGCAGTCAGGTTAACACCCCTAAGGTTCCCAAGCCGCAGCCTGCTTCACTGGTTTTGGCGACCCCCCTGCAGGTCTCCTACCAAAGCGAGCTGGCGTTGGCGCGACTCGGGCAGATGCTCAGTGAAATGGAACTGACTACCGAGCAACGGGCCGAGTTGTTCTATGAGCGTGCCGTGGTGTTTGATCGGGTTGGCCTGCGTTCCCTTGCACGGCTCGATTTCAACCGTGCCCTGCGGGAGAAGCCCGATTTCGCCGAAGCCTACAACTTCATCGGCGTCTATCTGGTACAGCAGCAGAATTATGACGAAGCCTATGATGCGTTCGATTCCGCCCTCGAGCTGGCGCCGGACTATGACTATGCCTATCTCAACCGTGGCATCGCCCTCTATTACGGCAACCGTCCCGAGCTGGCCGCGGCCGATATGAAGCGTTTCTACGAGGCGCAGCCGGAAGACCCCTATCGGGTGATCTGGCTCTATCTGGCCGAGCAGAAACTCGACCCGTCGGCCGCCATGAGCCGGATGCGCGAGCGTCTCAACAAGTACGATGACGATGCCTGGAACTGGGATCTGGTGCGCCTCTATACTGGCGAGATCAACGCATCCCAGCTGATGGGCAATGTGGTGAAAGGGGTGAAGGATAACCGGGAACTCGCCGAGCGCCTGTGCGAAACCTACTTCTATCTGGGCAAGTTCGAGCTGGGCAAAGGCAACCGCAAGGAAGCCATCAGTTACTTCAAGCTGGCCCTATCCAACAACGTCTATGACTTCATCGAGCACCGCTATGCGCTGCTGGAGCTCGAGTTGATGGCGCGCAAACCCTTGCCGCCAGGCACCCAGATCAAAGGTCAACAGCCCTCCTGAATGGTGATGGCAGCTGCCCAGTGATCATGATGATGAGCCGAATGCCAGCCAGTTAAGCCTGACTGGCATTG
The DNA here is from genome assembly GCF_000819885.1 of Aeromonas fluvialis. Taxonomy (GTDB): domain Bacteria; phylum Pseudomonadota; class Gammaproteobacteria; order Enterobacterales; family Aeromonadaceae; genus Aeromonas; species Aeromonas fluvialis. Next base: position 68,978 of record NZ_CDBO01000075.1, on the reverse strand, counting down.
TTTTTATCCGTATTTGTCATCCTCACTCCTGTGGCTTTGGCTTCATGTCGCAGGGGCCATTGTGCCCCCTTCATGCCGTCAATACGTGGGGGACTTTGCCGACATGGTGACCTACGCCATCAAGCCACAGTTGGAGGCCTGGGGCTACGAGGTCAAACTGGTGGAGTTCAGTGAAGGGCTGTTTCTCGAGCGCAGCTACGACTTCATCAACTGGGTGGTGGTGAAAAGCGCGGATGTAGATCAGCCATTTGCCAAGGATGTGGTGGCAGCCTACAACTCGGCTGAATTCAAGGCCTACGCTGCCAAGTGCTTTGCAGGTTATAAATTGCCGCAAGCTTGGACGACGGTGCAATAACCTTTTTCACTGCTGACGCTCGCAGCAAAACGCCCCGAATGCGGGGCGTTTTGCTGGGGATCAAACCATCAGCGTGAACGTCAATGATTGCGATAGAAGCGGTTCAGCTCGTTCATCACCTGGATCATGGCGCCCATATTGGGGGTGCCATGTTTGATCGGACGATAGCTGTTGCGCTCCAGCAACTCGAAGTCACCCTGCTTGTTGAAGTGGGTGATGGTGTCGCCCTCATAGATGGCGAAGTCGTTCTGATCCCCTGCAAGCAGCCAGTTGCGCGGGCTGGTGTCGAACAGAGAGCGCCCCACGCTGTAGTCCCGCGGCGGGTTACGTACCCCCAGCAGGCTCTGCATCAGGGTTGGTGCCAGATCGAGATGGCTGCTCGGTCGCTCCACGAGCTGGCTGTCACGTCCCGGCCAGGCAATCACCATAGGCACCTGAATCTGATAGAGGGAGTAGTTGTTGCCAGCCCCCCAACTGTTGCTATGGGTATCGTTGAACTCCTGACCATGATTGGAGGTGATCACCACCACCGTATTGCTGTCCATCCCTTGCTGTTGCAGATTGGTCAGCATCTCTTCCAGCAACTGGTCGGTATAGAAGACCGAGTTTTTGTAGCGATTCTCCAGCTTCTGCAGGTTTTCCGGTCGATAGGCCGTCACAGGATTGAAGTTGGTCAGCTCCGGCTGGAAAGGCCCCTTCATGGTCGCGGGAAGTTGATAGTCGCCGGGGCTGGAGAGGTGGACCAGCGAGAACCAGGGGCGCTCCTGGGTACGCTTCTCCAGCCACCACTGCCAGTCGGTCAGCAGCTTGCCATCATCGATCTGCTCGGAGACAAACACCTGTTTACGCAGGCCGGAGAGGATACTCTGGCGATACTTCTGGGCATCTTCCATTGCGCCAAATAGGCCAAATTGATAATCCTGGCGCAGCATCTCATCAAACAGTACCGGTGGGCGCTTATCGCTGCTGATCTCTTTGTAATAGTGGCCGGGTAAACCGTAGAAGAGGCTGAACATCCCCATCAGGTCATTGTTACCGCCACTGAGGTGGTTGCGCAATGTCAGATGCCGATCTGCAAAACGCTGCAGATTGGGCATGTTGATGTTGTTGAGCATGTCAAAGCGCAGGGAGTTGACCACCACCACCAGCAGATTGAGATGGTTGGCGGGGGCATTGACATTGAGAGGGCGCAATGGATACACCATACGGCTGTTGCGCGCTTCAGGCTGAGAGGCTGCTTGCTTCTCGTACTGTTCCAGGTCGAGCCAGCCATGCTTGGCCAGGAAAGAGCGGGCCGTCATGGGGTAGGAGAGGGGGAAGTTGGCCCTTTGCATGGTGATCGGTTGATAGAGGGTCGCATCCGCCCAGCTGTTGACCAGGTGGGTTAGCATAAAGCAGATCAGCAGGGCCAGACCCACATGGTTGCCATATTGACGGCGCTTGCGTTTGTTGATCTTGCGCCAGACGTAGGCTGACAGCAGCAGTTGCAGCAGGAAGATGGTGGGCACGGCGACGAAGATCATGCTCCAGATCGAGCCCTCTTCAGTCTGGGCCTGATCCAGCAGCAACTGCCACACTTGGGTATTGAGGTGGAACTTGAAAAGCCGAAATACCTGGGTGTCGATCAACAGTACCACCAGCGCCACAGTGGCGATGATGGCCGAAATAAAGCGCAGGGATTTCTCTTTGGGCAAGAGGAAGGTGAGCGGAAAAATCGTCAACAAATAGGTGACGAAGCTCAGGAAAGAGAAGTGGCCAATCCAGCTTACAACGAGATAGATCACGCCAAGCGTGGTCGATGGCCAGCTGATGGCACCCAGATAACGGGTGGCAATGAGCATGGCCAGAAGAATGTTGAAGAAGGAGAACCAATGCCCCCAGGTGATCAGGCGAGAGACATTATCACGATAGGGGTTACCAGTTTCGACCATAATGATCCATCTGCGTTGAGAAACGTCAAATCAGCCGAGTCGCAGGACTCAGTGTGTGTCTTGGCGGTTATCGACCGATGCGGTCAGGGCCTGGACAAACTTTTCAGTGATGGCCTGGCGCTGGGCCGGTGCCATACCGTTGATGATATTGGTGGTCAGATTGCCGAGCACCATCAAACTGAGATCCACCGGTGCCTTATGCTTTTCCAGCGCGGTGATCAGATCGTTCATCAGGGCGTCAAACTGTTCGTTATTGTACTTTGATACGATGGGCATAATCTTCAGTTCATCTCGGTTCAAAGCGCCTTATAATACTTCACCCTTTCGGTTAACACTATGGCTTTGTGACATGAGTCTCGATATCGACAAGATCATTCTTCACTCCCTGCGCCGGGGCGGTGATGGCCAGCCTCACGCCGACACCCGCAGTCAGCTTCTGCCTGCCGACGAGGCGGTGCAGGGGTTGATGGCGGAGCTGCACCGTATATACAACGGCAAGGGGGGCAAAGGTTTTGGCTTCTTCGCCGACCCCGAGGTCGCCGTCGCCGTGTTGGCCGACGGTGAAGAGGCTCCCAAACAGCCTTCTCCCCTGTTTCGCCTTGCGCTGGAAAAACTGCTCGACGAGCAGCTCGAATTCGTTCCCTTCTCGGTGGAGATGACCCAACTGCTGGTCAAACAGTTGATGGATCATGCCCTCGACGAACAAGGGGTGCTGCTGTTTGCCAAATACAACTATGTCGGGGTTGATTATCTGCTGATCGCCCTGCTGGAAGGCAAGGAGAGCGTCACCGTCAGCGAAGCGCTGGAATTGCGCCATATCCAGTATCTCGATATCGGCAAACTCAATCTGGTGGCCCGCATTGATTTGACCGAGTGGAAAACCCAAGCCGATTCGCGCCGTTATATCACCTTCAGCAAGGGGCGTATCGGTCGCAAACTGGGCGACTTCTTTATGGATCTGCTGGGTGCTCGTGAGGGCATGGATGCCAAGGTACAAAATAAAGGCTTGCTGCAAGCGGTGGAAGATTATTGCGACAGTCGCCAGCTCGAACCGACCGAGCGCAACGATTATAAAAAGCAGGTCTTCAAATATTGCACCGAACAGGCCAGTGCCGGTGAAGAGATCGAAATCAAGGCGTTGTCCGCAGAACTCTCCACAAAAGATGCCGGCGACGGTGACCTCGATTTTTACAGCTTTATTGGCCAGGAGTATGAGCTGGCAGATCGCTTCCCGGCGGATCGCTCTACCCTGCGTGGTTTGACCAAGTTTGTTGGCTCCGGCGGCGGCCTGACTTTGAGCTTTGAGCAAAAATTGCTGAACAGCCGGATCTTTTACGATCCCCAGACTGATACCCTGACCATCAAGGGGGTGCCGCCCAATCTCAAGGATCAGCTGCTGCGCCAGTCATAACGTGATCCGGCCTTCATTTTTGGAAAAAAGACACCGCACTTCGCTGCGGTGTCTTTTTATTTAACGGTATAGGGGGCCGCGAAACCAACTCGGTGCTTTGTTAACAAATTAAACCAATTCACTCACATGAAAGGGGTTTCAATGAGGTGAAAACCCTTTCATTTGTGTTTTTTTATTTCTATTTGGTAATTTAATTTCTCTTCTCGGCGAGAAATGTGCCAATAAATGGCGCTAACCCCCTGAAATATGAAAATGCTTTCAAAAGATTTTGGAAGAAAATACGTAATTGCATTTCAAAAATGCGAGTTGCGTCATGTGAGCCGTTTGCCACTTGGGATAATATTCATCTCGCACACAATGCTCTTACAGCGCGGAACTAATACAAGGAAAGGCTCATGAAAAAGAAATTGCTGTCATCCCTGATCGGTCTGGCCACTCTTGGCGTCGCTTGCTCTGCTACTGCTGCCATCGACGAAGGCCAGCTGACCATCTGGATCAACGGTGACAAGGGTTACAACGGTCTTGCCGAAGTGGGTAAGAAGTTTGAAGCAGAAACCGGCATCAAGGTGACGGTGGCTCACCCGGATCAGGTTGAAGTGAAATTCCAGCAAGCTGCCGCCACTGGCAACGGTCCGGATATCTTCTTCTGGGCTCACGACCGTTACGGTGAGTGGGTCAAAGCCGGTTTGCTGGTTCCTGTGACGCCAAACGATGCGACCAAAGGCAAATTTGAACAGCTGGCATGGGATGCCATGACTGTTGATGGCAAAACCTATGGCTATCCGGTTGCCATGGAAGCGGTCAGCCTGATCTATAACAAGGACCTGCTGCCAGAGCCGCCGAAGACCTTCGAAGAGATCGCCAAGATTGACGAGACGCTGAAGAAAGATGGCAAGCGCGCCATCATGTGGGCCTATGACACCCCCTACTTCAGCTACCCGCTGGTGGCTGCCAACGGTGGTTATGCCTTCAAGAAAACCGCGACCGGTTATGACGTGAAAGATACCGGCGTGAACAACGCGGGCGCCAAGATGGGCGTGGGCTACATCTCCGAGATGATCAAGTCCGGTCACCTGGAGAAGGGCATCGACTACGGTGTGATGGACGCCAAGTTCAACAAGGGCGAAGTGGCCATGATGATCAACGGTCCCTGGGCCTGGAGCAACCTGGACAAGAGCGGCATCAAGTACGGCGTAGCGCCGCTGCCGACCCTGAATGGCAAGCCGGCCAAAGCCTTCGTTGGCGTGCTGGGCGCTACCATCAACGCTGCCAGCCCGAACAAGGACCTGGCTATCGAGTTCCTGGAAAACTACCTGCTGACCGATGCCGGTCTGGCGCCGGTTAACGCCGACAAGCCGCTGGGTGCCGTGGCGCTGAAATCCTTCCAGAAGACCCTGGAATCCGATCCGCACATCAAGGCCACCATGCAGAACGCCCAGGCTGGCGAGCCGATGCCGTCCGTTCCCGAGATGAGCCGTTTCTGGTCTTCTTTTGAAACTGCCCTCAAAAACGTGACTTCGGGTCGTCAAGGTGTTGACGAAGCACTGGATACTGCTGCCAAGCGTATCGTTCAGTAAGCTCGCACCACCCGGGAGGCCGCAATGGCCTCCCACTCTCTTAAATCTCTCTTGGCGTTATAAAGGTTAATTGGCATGGAAGTAGTCCCTTCTGTTGAGTCCTATGCCGGTCCGAAGGATAAGCACACCTGGCTTAAGTGGACCATTGCGGCCCTGGTTGCCATCCTCAACGGCTACGCAGCCGTGATGATGTACGCCAGTGGCGAATGGGTATTCGCGCTGCTGGATCTGGTGGTGGTTTCCGTCGGTCTGTATGTTTTCATGAACAAGAAGACCTATGCCCATCGCTACATCTTTCCGGGTGTTGCGGGCATGGTTGTGTTTATCATCTTCCCTCTTGCCTACACCATTGGCATCGCCTTCACCAACTATTCGGGGGCCAACTTGCTCTCTGCGGAGCAGGCTCGGGACTACCACCTGAAGAAAAGCTACAAGGTGGCGGGTGGTGAATTCGATTTTACTTTGCTGGGTGGTGACAATGGCCAGTTCCAGCTGCAGCTGACACAGGATGATCAATCCTTTATCAGCCAACCGATTTCCCTGATGAACAACAAGGCCCGTGAGCTGGCGTCCCGCGAGGGCCAGGTACAGAGCGACCAGCAAGTGGTCGAGCTGCAGTCCTTCACTGGCGAAGCTGCCAGCAAGGCCGCGCCGATCCGCGCCATCGTTGAGCATCGTACTCACCTGAGCGACCTTGATCTGGTGCTGCCGGATGGTGGTACCCACCTGACACTTAGCAGCCTGCGCAAGTTTGCCGCCCAGAAGCAGCAGTACAGTCGTCTGATTGATGGTGCCGTGCTCAAGTCCGGCGTAGTGATCAAGGACAGCAACCTGCTGCGCGACAATCAGAGTGGCGAATTGATGCTGCCCAACAGTGAGACAGGCTTCTATCAATATATCGACCAGCAGGGTCAGTTTGTCGGCAAGGGCATCGCTCCCGGTTTCGTGGTCAGCGTAGGGTGGAAGAACTTCGCGCGTATCTTCACCGATCCCGGTATCCTGTCGCCGTTCATGCAAATTTTCGTCTGGACAGTGATCTTTTCCACCTGCTCCGTTGCCTTCACTCTGGCTATCGGTATGGTACTGGCTTGCCTGGTGCAGTGGGAACAGCTCAAGGGCCGTGGTTTCTACCGTGTCATGCTGATCCTGCCCTATGCCATCCCGGCGTTTATCTCCATCCTGGTGTTCAAGGGCTTGTTCAACCAGAACTTCGGTGAGATCAACATGTTCCTGGAAGCGGCGTTTGGCATCAAACCGGACTGGTATACCAACCCCTTCCTGGCTAAGGTGATGATCCTCATCGTCAACACTTGGCTCGGTTACCCCTACATGATGATCCTCTGCATGGGCCTGCTCAAAGCCATTCCGGAAGATCTCTATGAGGCATCAGCCATGGACGGTGCCGGTCCGGTGCAGAACTTCTTCAAGATTACTGTGCCGCAGTTGATGAAACCGCTGACACCGCTGTTGATTGCCTCGTTCGCCTTCAACTTCAACAACTTCGTGCTTATCCAGTTGTTGACCAATGGTGCGCCCGACATCATAGGCGCCAGTACCCCGGCAGGTACCACCGACTTGTTGGTGAGTTATACCTACCGGATTGCGTTCCAGGGATCGGGTGGTCAGGACTACGGTCTGGCCAGTGCCATCGCCACCGCCATCTTCCTCATCGTAGGTGCGCTGGCGCTGCTCAACCTGAAATTGTCCAAAGCCGACAAGCAGCTGTAAGGAGGCTTCAACATGGCAATCGTACAACCCAAATCAGTCAAATACCGGGTGTGGGCAACCCACTTGGTCATGTGGGGCTTCCTGGCGCTGATCATCTTCCCGTTGATCATGGTCATCGCCATCTCGTTGAGAAACGGTAACTTCGCGGTAGGGGAGATCATCCCCTCCAATCCGACCCTGGATCACTGGCGGCTTGCCCTGGGCATGTCCATCACCAACGCCGATGGCAGTATCACGCCACCGCCGTTCCCGGTGCTGACCTGGTTGTGGAACTCCATCAAGGTCGCCGGCATCACAGCCCTGATGATCGTGACACTTTCCACCACTTGTGCCTACGCCTTTGCCCGTCTGCGTTTTCGTGGCAAGTCCACCATCCTGCAGGGCATGCTGATTTTCCAGATGTTCCCGGCGGTATTGGCGCTGGTAGCCATCTACGCGCTCTTTAACAAGATTGGCGACTATATCCCCTGGCTGGGTCTCAACACCCACGGTGGCCTGATCCTGGCGTACATGGGCGGTATTGCCCTCCACGTCTGGACCATCAAGGGCTACTTCGAGACCATCGACTCCTCTCTGGAGGAAGCGGCGGCCATCGACGGTGCCACCCCGTGGCAGGCGTTCCGCCTGATCCTGTTGCCTCTGTCGGTGCCCATCCTGGCGGTAGTGTTCATCCTCGCCTTCATCGGTGCTATTACCGAGGTGCCCATGGCCTCCATCCTACTGCAGGATGTGAACAATCTGACCCTGGCGGTTGGGGCTCAGCAGTACCTCTATCCGCAGAACTACCTGTGGGGTGATTTCGCGGCGGCAGCAGTGCTCTCCGGCTTCCCCATCACAGTGGTGTTCTTACTGGCACAGCGCTGGTTAGTCGGTGGTCTCACCGCCGGTGGCGTGAAAGGTTAAGTTTATGGCCGGGGGAGCTGACTCCCCCCGCTATCACGATTTGCAAAGATTCAAGAGCGGAGCTCGTCATGGCTGAAGTAGTACTCAACAACGTTCGCAAAAATTACGATCCGGCTGTTCACAAGGACACCCTGCGCAGTATCAACCTCGACATCAAAGAGGGGGAATTCATCGTCTTCGTCGGCCCGTCCGGCTGCGGTAAATCTACCCTACTGCGGATGATCGCGGGTCTGGAAGACATCACCAGCGGTGAGCTGACCATCGGCGGTCGTTACATGAACGACGTGCCGCCGGTAGAGCGCAACGTCGGTATGGTGTTCCAGTCCTATGCCCTCTATCCCCACATGAACATCTACGAGAACATGGCCTTTGGTCTGAAGCTCAAGAAGATGGATAAAGAAAACATCCACAAGCGGGTGATGCGCGCCGCCGAGATCCTGGGTCTGGAGCCGTTGCTGGATAGAAAACCCAAGGCGCTCTCTGGCGGTCAGCGTCAGCGTGTTGCCATCGGTCGCAGCATCGTGCAGCAGCCGCAGGTGTTCCTGTTTGACGAACCCCTCTCCAACTTGGATGCCGCCTTGCGGGTCAAGATGCGAATTGAGATCGCCAAGCTGCACAAAGAGCTCAACTCCACCATCATCTACGTGACCCACGATCAGGTGGAAGCGATGACCCTGGCCGACAAGATAGTGGTACTGAGCCCGCTCAAGGCCGAGGCGGCTACCAACCTGGAGCAGTTCGGCTCACCGCTGGATCTCTATCACAACCCGGACAACAAGTTCGTGGCGGGCTTTATCGGCTCCCCCAAGATGAACTTCCTGAGCGGGGAGTTGCTGGAAATTGGCGAGCAGGAGTGTGTGGTCAAACTGACCTCCGGCGATACCGTGCGTGCCCGGGTCGATGCCCGCAGCGGCGCGGTGGGTGACAAGGTGGAGCTGGGCATTCGTCCGGAGCATCTGTTCCCGCTCGATCACCCCCATGCCCACAGCAAGGTGAGCGGCACAGTGCAGGTTGCCGAACATCTGGGGGCCGAATCTTTCGTCTACATGGATGTGGATGGTCACGACTTTACCGTCAAGGCCACCTCGGATGTGGATGTGGTGACCGGTCAGACCTACAGTGTGGGTATTCCGGCCGAGGCCTGCTACCTGTTCGATGCCAAGGAGCAGGCGTTCCCCCGTACCGCCAAATATATCCGTACCTGATGATTTAGTTGTACTGGTTTTCCTTAGTATTCAATGCCTTTTGCCGGTCGTCAGACCGGCTTTTTATTGCCTGCCGTTCGGGAAACATGGCAGGCAGGGTGATGGTGATCAGGCCTCCAGCTCGGCGGTAATGTCGGGCACAAAGGTCTGGCTGGCCAGCGGCGGTCGCTCATACCCTTCGGTCTTGATGGGGGGCAGGGTGATAGGCTCGTAGTGGATCGCCTCATAGGGCACCTTGCCAAGCAGGTGTGAGATGCAGTTGAGCCTGGCACGGCGCTTGTCATCGGCATCCACCACAAACCAGGGACAATCCTCGGTATCCGTGTAGGTGAACATGTCATCCTTGGCGCGGGAGTATTCCACCCAGCGCGAACGGGATTCGAGATCCATGGGGCTGAACTTCCAGCGCTTTATGGGGGTGTTGATCCGCTCCTTGAAGCGCTTCTCCTGCTCCTCGTCGCTGACCGAGAACCAGTATTTGATCAAGGTGATGCCGGAGCGGATCAGCATCCGTTCGAACTCGGGGCAGGCACGCAGAAACTCGCGATATTCGCCGTCGCTGCAAAAGCCCATCACCCGTTCGACCCCGGCCCGGTTGTACCAGGAGCGATCGAACAGCACCATCTCGCCAGCGGCGGGCAGGTGGGCGGCGTAGCGTTGAAAATACCACTGGGAGCGCTCCCGATCCGAGGGGGCGGGCAGGGCGCTGATCCGGCAGACCCGGGGGTTGAGGGGCTCGGTGATCGCCTTGATGACGCCCCCCTTGCCGGCGGCATCCCGTCCCTCGAACAGCACCACGACCTTGAGCCCCTCCTGTTTGACCCACTCCTGCAACTTGACCAGCTCCTCCTGCAGGTGGGCGAGGTGATGCTCATAGGTCTTTTTGTCCAGCCGGGGACGCTTCTTGTTCTTCTCCTTTTCCTTCTCCTTCGCCATCTGTTTCTCCTTGATGAATCCTTGTCATGGGTGACCTTTTTGAGTCAGCTCCAGCTTGCACCAGGGAGGCGCCACTGCCAAGGGGGACGTGATACACTGCCGCCCCGTCAGCCGCTGGCAACAGAAAAAACAGGAAGCCATTTAGGGCGATGTGCACTGCCGTCTCATCATCATCAGCGGCTGGCAATATAAACAGAAGTAAACATGAGGCGATTGATACCCAGACCTCATCAGCCGCTGGCAATAGAAAAAACATGACGTCGTTTATGGTGATGTGCACGGCAGTTTCATCACCATCAGCAGTTGGCAACAGGAGATAACATGAAGCATTTTATGGAGATAGCGGGCCGCCGCATGGCCTATCTGGACGAGGGCCAGGGCCCGGTGCTGCTGTTTGGTCACAGCTTTCTGTGGGACAGCGCCATGTGGGTGCCGCAGATCGAGGCGCTCAAGGGCCGCTATCGCTGTATCGTTCCCGAGCTGTGGGGCCACGGGTATTCCGACGTACTCCCCGAAGGTGGTTGCACCTTGGCGACCCTGGCGCGGGATCAGCTGGCGCTGCTCGATGCCCTCGGTGTCGATGAGTTTGTGCTGGTGGGCCTCTCCATTGGCGGCATGTGGGGTGTGGAGCTGGCGCGCATGGTGCCAAACCGCCTCAAGGGGCTGGTGCTGATGGACACCTTCGTTGGCCTCGAGCCCCAGATCACCTGCGAACGCTACCTCGGCATGCTGGCGATGATCGAGCAGCTGGGTACCATACCCGCGCCCATCATCGAACAGGTGGCGCCCCTCTTTTTTGCCAACCAGCCCGATGTCGCCCTGTTGGCCGATTTCAAGGCCCGTCTGGCGGCCTGGCCTGCCGACAAGATTGCCGCCATGGTGGCGGTGGGTCGCAGTTTTGTCACTCGCGAGGATCGCATCGAATGGCTGGAAGCGATCAAGGTTCCCGCGCTGGTGATGACTGGTTGTGAGGACAAGGCGCGCCCAGTGCTGGAAGGCTATCTGATGGCCGAGGTGCTGGGTTGCCCCTTCAAGGAGATCCCGGCTGCCGGTCATATCTCGACCCTGGAGAACCCCTCCTTCGTCAACCGGGCGCTGGTCGAGTTTCTGGCTGCGCTGTAAACCAGAGATAGCTAGCATGTCGGCTGAGCGCGAGTTCGACCTGTGTCGGGGGGTGGGCTGGCAAGCCGCAGGACCATCAGCCCGCCAAGGGTACAACGCTGCTCACGTTAGCGCGTTTGAGTTGCAGCCTCAGGGCTAATGCGCGAGGGAGGCATGATGCCTCCCTCTTTCTATGGCGCGCTGCGCTGGATAAAGGCGGGCGTCAGCTTGACCGGACACGGTCTTGCTCATTCATCTCAAGTGAGATTTATGAATGATGAGTCAAAAAACAGTCTATCTGATGACGGCATGGGCATTATCTTCCCGCTTGGGCCAGGCGTTGATCACCGCCTTGACCAGGGTGGCGAGGGGAATGGCGAAGAAGACGCCCCAGAATCCCCACAAGCCGCCAAACACCAGCACGGCGATGATGATGGCGACCGGGTGGAGGTTGACCGCCTCCGAGAAGAGCACCGGCACCAGCAGGTTGCCATCGAGAGCCTGAATGACCAGATAGGCCACCATCAGCCAGGCGAACTCGGGAGTGAGGCCCCACTGGAACAGGGCGACCATGGCCACCGGTACCGTCACCACGGCGGCGCCGATATAGGGGATCAGCACCGAGAAGCCGACCGCGACCGCCAGCAGCACCGAGTAACGCAACCCCATCAGGGCGAAGGGGACATAGGCGGCGATACCGACGATCAGGATCTCGATCACCTTGCCACGGATGTAGTTGATGATCTGGTTGTTCATCTCGACCCACACCCGGTTGACCAAGGTGCGGTTGCGCGGCAGGAAGCGGCGCAGGCTGCCCATCAAGACCCGCTTGTCCTTGAGCATAAAGAAGACCATCAGCGGCACCAGAATCAGGTAGATCATGATGGCGACCACGTTGACCAGCGAGCTGAGGGAGGCGCTCACCAGATGCTCGCCGCCACTGAGGATGCGCTGGCGAATATTGTCGATGACGGTCTCCACCAGACTGACGTCGATGAGCTCGGGGTATTTGTCCGGCAGGGTGCGCACATAATCCTGAGCGTGGGTCAGCATGGCGGGAGCTTCTTTGGCCAGATTGATCCCCTGGCTCACCAGCGTCGGGATAAGCCCCAGCAAGGAGGCCACCGCCACCGCAATAAAGAGGATCAGAATGACGCTGGTGGCCAGGGTGCGCGACAGCCCCGCCTTTTGCAGCCGGGCAACCGGCCACTCCAGCAGATAGGCCATCACCAGCGCCACCAGCAGGGGGGCCAGCAGATCGCCAAACAGCCAGATGATAGTGAAGCTGAACACCAGCAACAGGAACAGGGTAACGGCATCGGGATCGGAAAAACGGGTCTGATACCAGCGTTTCAGTACTTCTAACATGACGGCATCCTTACATCACAGGGGCTCAAGATGGTTGTTTCGCCCCGACAACCAGCTGCAAAGAGAGGGTATTGTCCAGTGCTTGCTGCATCTCGACATGGTGGCCCTGACGTTGGAGGTAGGCCGGAATATCCTGCCGGGATCCCGCATCGGCCAGCCGTATGGTGACGGTTTGACCACTTTTGGCCTCCCTTAACCAGAGCTTGAGCCGGATCAGCGGCTCGGGGCAACGCCAGGGGGTCAGGTCGAGAACTTCCATGGGGACTCCAGCACGCAGGTGGCCGCTATTATGGCCGTGATAAGAGCCTGAAACAACGCTTGTCGCCCTTGATGGGCAAGGGTATTCTGCCGAGGCCCTTTCTGATGGAGATAGTGATAACGTGGCACGCTTTTCCCCCCTGATGGCATCGCTTCCCCTGCTGGTTTCCCTGATGGGTGCCACTTTTCATGCCGAGGCCAACAATCAGCTTCCCGATATCGGCACGGCCGGGGTGGCTGCCCTTCCTATCGAGCAGGAGGTGCGTTACGGCAACGCCTTTATGCGCTTTGCCCGCGCGGGCCTGCCGATCATCGATGATCCTGTGTTGAGCCAATATATCGACGATCTGGGTCAGCGACTGTTGACCAATGCCGACGGGGTACGCTTCCCCTTTACCTTCTTTCTGATCAATGACCCCAGCATCAACGCGGCCGCCTTCCTGGGCGGGCGAGTCAAGGTGCACACAGGGTTGTTCCTCTACGCCGACAGCGAGAGCGAGTTGGCCTCGGTGCTGGCCCACGAAATCACCCACGTGACCCAGCGCCATATCGCCCGTTACATGGAGGCACAGGCGAGCAGCTCGGCGGTGACCCTGGCCGGTCTGGTGGGCTCCATCGCGCTGGCGGTGATCAACCCGACCGCTGGTATCGCCGCGCTGCAGACTACGCTGGGCCTCTCCATGCAGTCCGCCATCAACTACACCCGCGACAACGAATACGAAGCGGACCGTATCGGCATGAAGACCCTCTACGATGCCGGTTTCGACCCCATGGGGATGGCCAACTTCTTCCAGAAACTGGCCGCCGAGTACCGTTACGCCAGCAAGCCGCCGGAGATGCTGCTCACTCACCCGTTGCCGGAGACCCGGATCAGCGAGGCTCGGGCCCGGGCAGGCAGTTATGGCCGTCGCAACTTGCCGCCCAGCCTCGACTTCTGGCTGGCCAAGGTGCGTATTCAGGTCCGTTTCGGCACCGATACCCCGCAGGGGCTGTTGAGCTACTTCGACACCCGGATCCAGAAGGGGGATTACCCGCTCAAGGATGCCGCCATCTATGGCAAGGCGCTGGCGCTGATCCAGCTCAAGCGCAGCGACGAGGCCGATGCCCTGATGAAGGAGCTGGCGGCCCGTCATCCGGAAGATCTCTTTATCGTCGATGCCCAGACCGACATCGATCTGGCCAAGGGGCGCAGCGCCCAGGCGATCGCCCGGTTGGAAAAGTTCCGTACCCGGATGCCGGCCAATGAAGTGATCATCGTCAACCTCGGCAACGCCTATCTGGAGAGCGGCAACTACAAGAAATCCATCGCTATTCTCGACCCCTATGCCCGTGCGAACGAAGAGAACAACCTGGCCTGGAACCTGCTGTCCGATGCCTATCGCAAGGCGGGCAGAATGACCGAGCTGCATATGGCGCGGGCCGAGATGCTCGCGCTGCGCGGGGATTATCAGGCCGCCATCGACGAGCTGATCGTGGCCCGTGGCACCACCAGTGACCGGATGACCCTGGCGCGACTGGAGGCGCGGATCACCGAGCTAGAGCGGGCCAAGAAGGATCTCGACAGCCTCAAGGGCTAACGACTTCGGGTATTGGCCAATACAACAAGGGCGCACCGAGGTGCGCTCTTGTTGTTTATGGCGGTGACGTTGATGTGGGTGACGGTGATAGCAGTGATGGGCTAGTGACTCATTCTGCTGACGGTCGTCTTGAGCATCTCGATCTGCTGCTGGTCGAGCTCGCCGATCAGCGTCTGCTGGAGTTTGCCCTCACTGTCGAGCAGATAGCTGGTGGGCAGGCCGCTTGGGCGAGGGAAGGGGAGCTTGGCATCCTCATTGGCAGTAAGGAGCGGCACCCTGATGTGGTATTGCGCCGCCAGGTTACCCAATTCTGCCGGCGTGGTCGGGTCGTAGTTCACGGCCACCACGGCGATCTCTCCCTCGGCGGCCAGCGCGTTGAGGAGCGGCATCTCCCGCAGGCAGGGGGCGCACCAGGGGGCGAAGTAGTTGACCAGGAGCGGCTTGTCGACAAAGTGGCGTAAGCTGACCGGTTCTCCTGACCCGTCGCTGAATTCGGGGGCCGGGCTGCAGGCACTGAGCAGCCAGGCCACAATCAGCCAACAAATTCGTTTCAATTCCGTTGCACCGCCGCTTACCCTGACCATCACTTTCCCCTACAATAGCGCCGTTTCTAGTCCCATCTTGCGATTAATCAGGGAGTTACCATGAGCGAGACCCAAATCTACCACAATCCGCGCTGCTCCAAGAGTCGCGAAACCCTGGCCCTGCTGGAACAGCACGGGATCGCCCCTGATGTGGTGCTCTATCTGGAGCAGGCCCCGAACGAAGATGAGATCCGCAACCTGCTCTCTCTGCTCGGCTTTAGCGACCCGCGCCAGCTGATGCGCACCAAGGAGGATCTCTACAAGGAGCTGGGATTGGCCGATGTCAGCGGTGATGCCCTTATTCGCGCCATGCACCAGCATCCCAAGCTGATCGAGCGCCCCATTGTCATCAAGAATGGTCAAGCCCGTATTGGTCGCCCGCCGGAGCAGGTGCTGGAGATCCTCAAATGAGCACCCGCTTCGCCCGTTGGCTGACCCTGGTCGGCTTCTTCGGCCTGCTGGGCTGGGTCATCCTCTGGCATCTGTGGCTGTCACCCCATCCGGATCTCAATCCCTGGCTGTTGCCGGTGATCTGGACCGTGCCACTGCTCTTCCCTCTCAAGGGGATAGTGCAGGGCAACCCCTACACCCACGCCTGGGGCAACTTCGTGTTGATGCCCTATTTCCTCCACGCCCTCACCCTGATCACCACGGATGAGGGGGAGCGGTGGCTGGCGGTGGTGGAGCTGGTCTTCACCACTCTCGCCTTTGTCGGCACCATCTATTACGCCCGACTGCGTGGTCGGGAACTTGGCCTCAGCATTCGCAAAAAGAAAGACGAAGCCAACTGATGACAAACGCCCTGCAAGGGGCGTTTTTTATGGGGAAGCAGTTCTATCCAGAGGGATCACAGTGCCCTTGGGCTGCCCGATATTGGGCCAGCTGCTGCTGGCTAAAGTCCATCAGCGCGGGATAGAAGCGCAGAAATCCCGCCTCGCATGTTTGCCACTGCGATTCATCGAGGGTCAGCAGCGCCTCTCCCAGTTGTACCGGGCGGCGCAGTCGGCGACCGATGCCATTCAGCGCTTGCCCCAGCCCCTCCCTGTGGCGATAGGAGGCGATCCAGTTCTGCTCGGCCATCCGCTTGAGGGGGAGTGGCAGTCCATCCGGCAGGCGTGGGTGATCCGCCAATAGCTGCTCATAACTGCGTTGCAGGAAGTGGGGCAGGGGCTTGGTACTGAACAGTCCCCAGTGCTGGCTCAGCCAGTGGTCGTAGATCATATCCACCACTATGCCGCCAAAGCGGCGCCAGGGGGCTTCGAAACAGGCGACGGCCGCCTTGTGCTCGGGGTGGCTGTCGGTAAAGGCGTCGATCTTGCGGTGCAACCAGATCCCCTCATCGAAGTGGGCGGCAAGCCCCGTGGGCAGCGGTCCCTTGATAAAATCACCCAGCAGATTGCCGGTGAGGGAGCTTCGGGTGTGGGCAGCCAGATGGAGATGGGCCAGAAAATTCATCGGTAGCGGTGGGTCTGTTATGGGATGGCAAGGTGCTTCGAGCCTAACGGATCCCGCCCGCCTTGGCCATGATCAGGATTTTGCTACTGCCCGGCGGCTGCCTCTTGCCGGGCAAAATTCGGGCGTGCTAAGGTAATTGCCATCTTTGTCACAGGACGCGACAAACCACCATGATGCGCAAAGCCAGAGGCTTTTTTCTGGCCTTCTACTTCAAGCCTTTCTATCTCTCCGAGTGGTTCGACGAATAGATCGAACCCCTGGAGCAGTTCACTGACGCCCGCTCGGGCGTGATCTCGCTCATCCAGATTTTGCCGCTTTTGGTCATCGCATGCATTTGCTTGCGGTGCCTTGTCCGCGCCTGTGCGCTTTTTATGTAATGGAGTACTCATGATGAAGATCAGACTGACCCTCTCTGCCCTGTTTGTTGCCAGCCTGCTGGCCACCCCCGCCATGGCCAAGGAGTGGAAAACCGTGCGCTTCGGGGTGGAGGGGGCCTACCCGCCCTTCTCCTGGACCGATGCGTCGGGTGAGATCAAGGGGTTTGATATCGATCTCGCCAACGCCCTGTGCCAGCAGATGGCGGTCAAGTGCGAGCTGGTGGCGCAGGATTGGGATGGCATGATCCCGGCTCTGCTGTCGCGCAAATACGATGCCATCATCGCCGCCATGTCGATCACCGATGAGCGGCGCCAGAAGGTCGATTTCACCGAGAAATATGCCCATATTCCCAATCGCTTTGTGGCGGCCAAGGGGTCTGAGCTGACGCTGACCCCGGAAGGCATGGCGGGCAAGCGCATCGGGGTGCAGCGTGCCACCACCCATGACAAGTACCTGACCGACAATTTTGGATCGAACGTCACCATCGTCCGTTACGGCAATGCCGACGAAGCCTATCTCGATCTGAAAGCGGGTCGGGTGCTGGCCCTGCTGGCCGATGCCTCTGCCATCGAGCAGGGGTTGCTTGGCAAAGAGGGGGGCGACAAGTTCGACTATGTGGGGCCCGCTCTGACCGATCGTCAGTGGTTTGGTGACGGCATGGGGATCGCCGTGCGCAAGAGCGATAAGGAGCTAAAGGGCAAGCTGGACGAGGCGATCAAGGCCCTGCGTGCTAGCGGCACCTATCAGCAGATCAACCAGAAGTACTTCAAGTACGATATATATGGTGGTTGACGGGGGGAGGGAGCTTGCTCCCTCTCTTTTCATT
This sequence comes from Aeromonas fluvialis, assembly GCF_000819885.1. Classification (GTDB taxonomy): domain Bacteria; phylum Pseudomonadota; class Gammaproteobacteria; order Enterobacterales; family Aeromonadaceae; genus Aeromonas; species Aeromonas fluvialis. The sequence goes on along the minus strand of NZ_CDBO01000075.1, from coordinate 51,385 downwards.
GGGCAAGCGACAATCGTGCAAGGAGAATTGCCATGTTGACCCTGATCGAGGGAGCCGAGATCTTCAGCCCCACCCACCTTGGCCAGCAGGATCTGCTGGTGGCCGATGGCCGTATCGCCTGGATGGGCAAGGGATTGACGGTGCCGGCAAACTGGCCGTTGCATCGGGTCGATGGCCGTGGTCGCTATCTGGTGCCCGGGCTGGTGGATCCGCTGGCCCATATCACCGGCGGCGGCGGAGAGGGGGGGTTTGCCTTTCGCACTCCGGAACTGGCGGCGAGCGAGGTGCTCAAGGCCGGTGTCACCACCTTGGTGGCGGCGCTCGGCACCGACAGCCTGACCCGCACTCCCGCACAGGTGCTTGGCAAGGTGCGCGAGTGTCGCGCCGCCGGGGTGAGCGCCTTTATGTATACCGGCTCCTACCATCTACCGGTCAAGACCCTGACCGGTACGGTGGAGTCGGACATCATCTTGATCCCCGAGGTCTTGGGGGTGGGGGAGGTGGCCATCAGTGACCACAGATCCAGTGCGCCGACCCACCACGAGCTGGCCAGGCTTGCCAGCGAGGCGCGGGTGGCCGGGCTGCTCGCGGGCAAGAGCGGGATCAGCTTCTTCCATGTCGGGGATGGCAAGGGGGCATTGGCCCCCCTGCGGGCCCTGCGCGATGAGACCGACATTCCGCTGCGCCAGCTCTATCCCACTCACTGCAACCGCAACCCCTGGCTCTTTGCCGAGGCTATCGAGTGGGGTAAGGCGGGAGGTTGGGTCGACCTCACCACCTCGAGCTTTCCCGATCTGCTGGAGGATGGCGAGCGGCTGGCCGCCGATGGGCTGGCCGAGCTGCTGGCCGCCGATGTACCTGCCGATCGCATCACCTTCAGCTCGGATGCTAATGCCAGCCTGCCGCGCTTTGATGGCGAAGGGCGGCTCATCGAGATGCGCTGCGGCCAGATTGCCAGCCTGTGGCAGCAGTGCGTGCGCGCGACCCGGCTCGGCGTGTCGCTGGAGAGGGCATTGGCCACGGTGACGTTTAATCCGGCACAGGCGCTGGGGCTCGGCAGCAAGGGGGGGATCGGGGTTGGGCAGGATGCAGATCTGCTGCTGGTGCACGCCCGGACGTTTGCTATCGAACGGGTGATGAGTGGCGGCCTTTGGCGCGAATAAGGCTGCGGGCAATATCGCAGCCAGTGCGTGGTTGCTCCAAACAGCAAAAGCCCGACCACAAGGTCGGGCTTTTTTTATCTGCAATGTGGGAATCAGGCTTAGATCGCCAGAAACCCGAGGATCAGGATGGGGCCGAGCAGGCTCAGGATAAAGCCGGAGACAATGGCCACCGGCACCACCTGAATGCCACCGGATTTCTGGATAACCGGCAGGGTGAAGTCCAGCGCCGTGGCGCCGCCGTAACCGATGGCCGCCGAGGGGTGGCGACGCATCAGCACCGGGATGATCAGGATGGCAATAAGCTCACGGCCCAGATCGTTGATAAAGGCGGCCGAGCCGAGCACCGGCCCCAGTTTGTCGGCCACCAGAATGCCGGAGAGCGAATACCAGCCGAAGCTCGAGCTCATCGCCAGACCATGGGCAAAGGGCATGCCCAGCAACTGGGCCGCCAGCAGGCTACCCAGCCAACTGCTGAGGATGACGGTGGCGGCTATCTTCATCCCCCAGGGGTTGAGCAGGATCTGGCGCAGCCGCATGCCTGAGTTGCGCATCTGCACCCCGATGAGAAACAGCAGCAGCATCAGGGCCCACTCACTCCATTTGTCGATGGGCAGGGCGCGCAGATCCACCAGTAGACCCAGCAGCACACCGCCGAGCACCACAAAGCAGAGCTGCAGGGATTCCCACAGCAGGTGCAACTTGCCCGGCATCCTGGCATCGTTCGCCTCATGGGTCGGCGGTGTGCGCTTGTCGAGCCACCAGAGGGCCAGCAGGTTGCAGACCGTGATCGCGGTCAGCATCACCCCGGCGACCTTGAAGATCACCGCCAGATTGCTGCCCAGGTTCTCCACATAGGCAAGCCCGAGCCCCATCAGAAACAGAATGAGGTAGACCATCTTGCCCAGACTCTGGTTGACCAGCCTGATCAGCCGGGCAGAGGAGAGGGGTATCAGATAGCCGATTGCCAGTGGCAACAGGATCAGCAACACATTGAGCAGCATCGAGGCCTCGGTCACAAAAACTGATAAAAACACCACCTTATCATTACTTATTGGCTCTGTGTCACATATCTCTCGCTTTCATGGTCAAAAACAGCCCTTTTTGGAGAGGATTTTTACTTTTATGACACAACTCCTCCGTTTGTTAAGGTTCCAAGCGAGCTTGGCTGAGCCAATAAAATCAAGTTGATCCGAATGGCAGGTTGAGATTTTACTCTGCGGGAGGCTGCATAAAGTTATTTTGCTGCCTGTTTGGCGCTCATTCCGCTTTTTTTCTTGCCACTAATGTGATTGGAGTATAAAAAGGCGGTATCAGAGCGGCTATTGAAACGGCTGTTTATGCAAACAAAGTGCTGAAAAATACGCTTTGAGCGAATAAAAATAGAGCAAACAGCCTGAAGACCTTCGTTCTGTATTGTTTTTTCACTATCCGGATGATATTTTCGCTGCAGGTTGCCATCGGTTAATGTTTTGTTAAATGAACGATGGTTGAGTCACGCCCCTGCGGCGTCTAGGGACAGACAAGGTTGTAATGGATGAGCGACGTTGCCGCACTGGAAGTACGTGATCTGCACAAATATTTTGGCACCCACGAAGTGCTCAAGGGCATCGACATGACCGCCCACAAGGGAGATGTGATCTCCCTGATCGGCTCCTCCGGCTCGGGGAAGTCGACCTTTCTTCGCTGTATCAATCTGCTCGAAACCCCCTCATCAGGCACCGTCTCGCTCCATGGTGAGCTGATTGCCATGAAAACCAACCGGGCCGGTGAACGGCAACCACAAGACATGCGCCAGGTGGAGCGGATCCGCAGTCGGCTGGCCATGGTGTTTCAAAGTTTCAACCTCTGGTCACACATGACCATCATGCAGAACATCATCGAAGTGCCGATCCAGGTGCTCAAGGTGCCCCGGGCCGAGGCGATTGCCAGAGCTGAGCAGCTGCTCAACCGGGTCGGGCTGTGGGAGCGGCGCGACTACTATCCCGGCCATCTTTCCGGTGGTCAGCAGCAGCGGGCCGCCATTGCCCGTGCGCTGGCGGTGGAGCCCGAAGTGATGCTGTTTGATGAACCCACCTCGGCGCTGGATCCCGAGCTGGTGGGGGAGGTGCTCGGCCTGATGCGCGAGCTGGCCGAAGAGGGGCGCACCATGCTGGTGGTGACCCATGAGATGTCGTTTGCCCGCGATGTATCGAACAAGGTGATGTTTCTGCATCAGGGGCGGGTGGAAGAGGAGGGCAACCCCAAGGAGATTTTCGCCCATCCCAAATCCGAGCGGTTCAAGCAATTTATCTCCTCCATCTATTGATGGTCGAGAACTCGAATCAACGATCAACTGTTTTATCAAGGAGAGAGACATGAACAAGCTGATGCTGGCGACTGCCGTAGTCACTGCCCTCGCGTCCGGTAGCCTGATGGCCAAGGAGTGGAAAGAGGTTCGGATCGGGGTTGAGGGTGCCTACCCCCCTTTCTCCTGGACCGAGCCCAGTGGCGAGGTGAAAGGCTTTGATATCGACATCGCCAACGCCCTGTGCGAAGAGATGAAAGTGAAGTGTACCCTGGTCAAGCAGGACTGGGACGGCATCATTCCGGCGCTGCTGTCGCGCAAATATGACGCCATCATCGCCACCATGGACATCACCGAAGAGCGCAAGAAGAAGGTGGACTTCACCCAGAAGTACCAGCACATTCCGGCCCGCTTCGCCGCCAAGAAGGGCACAGAGGTCAAGCTCGACAAGGCCTTCATGGATGGTAAAACCGTAGCGGTGCAACGTGCTACTTCCATGGATACCTACATCACGGACAACTTCCCGAACGCCACCATCAAGCGTTACGGCACCGCAGATGAAGCCTACCTCGATCTGAAATCCGGTCGGGTTGACTATGTGATGGCCGACTCCGCCGCCATCTCCGATGGTCTGCTGAAGAAGGAAGGGGGCGATGCCTACGAGTTTGTCGGCCCGAAACTGACCGATCCCAAGTGGTTTGGCGAGGGTGCCGGCATTGCGGTGCGCAAGGCTGACAAGGATCTGAAAGAGAAATTCAATGCCGCCATTCTGGCGCTGCGTGCCAACGGCAAGTACAAGGAGATCAACGACAAGTACTTCGAGTTCGACGTGTACGGCGATTAACACCAAGAGCCATTCAGGGTAACGCGAAGGGGTCGCCAAGGCGAGTCCAGGCTAAACCCTCTCCCGTCGGGAGAGGGTTGGCTGAGGGGGGGCACTCTCTCAGGTCAGAGAGAAGCAACAGACCGATCGGCTGACCCTCCTTGGTTATCGGGCCCGTTTGCTCTTGCCGGAGTAATGGGCCCGTATTGATCACAATGGTGTTGCACATATTATTCGAACTGCTATAGCGCTTTCTGGTTAGCAGGTGCGTGAAGATTCCGTGGCGATGGAGCTGTATATGTTTGATTTGAAAGGATACGAAGCCTCGCTGCTGGAGGGCGCCTGGGTCACCCTGGAAGTGGCGCTGGCCTCCCTGCTGCTGGCGTTGCTGCTGGGGATGCTGGGGGCGCTGGCCAAGCTCTCCCCCTACAAGTGGGCCCGGGCCATCGCCACCGGCTACACCACCATCATTCGCGGCATCCCCGATCTGGTGCTGATGATGCTGCTCTTCTTTGGCGGCCAGGTGCTGATCAACGGCATCTGCAGCTGGGTCAACGAGACTTACAACAGCTGGTTGCTGGAGAGCAATCCCAATCAGGAGTGGATCTCTCTGCTCCCCGACTATATCGATATCAGCCCCTTTGTCGCCGGGGTGGCGACCATCGGCTTTATCTTTGGCGCCTACATGACCGAGACCTTTCGCGGCGCCATTCTGGCGGTGGACAAAGGCGAGCTGGAGGCCGCCCGCGCCTTTGGCATGCGGGCAACCCAGGTGTTTGTGCGGATCCTCTTCCCCCAGATGATGCGCCACGCTTTGCCGGGGTTTGGCAACAACTGGCTGGTGCTGCTGAAAACCACCGCGCTGGTCTCCATCATCGGGCTTGATGACATGGTGCGCAAAGCCTCCTTGGCGGCGGGCTCGACCCAGCAGCCCTTCACCTTCTACATGGCGGTGGCGCTGATCTTCCTGATCTTCACCGCAGTCTCCACCTCGGCGCTCAAGTGGGCCGAGCGTCACTATGCCATCAAGACGAGGTAAGCCATGTCGTACTCAATGCAGTCATCCGTTTACTGTGAGCGTCGCGGTGCCAGTGCCGAGCGTCACTACATCACGATGAAGACGAGGTAAGCCATGGATTTCTCAATCATTCTCAAAGAGTGGCCCACCTACTGGGAGGGGCTCTATACCACCGTCTGGCTGGTGGCGGTCTCGCTGATCCTTGGGCTGATGCTGGCGGTGCCCATGGGCATCCTGCGCAATAGTCGCAACTGGCTGATCAAGGGGCCGATCTGGGCCTACATCTACTTCTTTCGCGGCACCCCGCTGCTGGTGCAGCTCTTTATCATCTACTACGGCGCCGCCCAGTGGGAGTGGCTGAAAAACAGTGCCGCCTGGTCGCTGTTTGCTGAGGCCTGGTTCTGCGCCCTGCTGGCCTTCACCCTCAATACCGCTGCCTATACCGCCGAGATCGTGCGCGGGGCGGTACACAATATGCCGCGTGGCCAGATTGAGGCAGCCAACGCCTTTGGCATGACCCGCTGGCAGACCCTGACCCGGATCATTTTGCCCAACTCGTTTCGCCGGGCACTGCCTGCCTACAGCAACGAGGTGATCTTCATGCTGCAGGGCTCGGCGGTGGCAGGCATCATCACCATCGTCGACTTGACCGGTGCGGCGCGGATCATCAACTCCCGTTACTACAGTCCGTTCGAGGCGTTTTTGACCGCAGGGCTGCTCTATATGCTGCTCACCTTTGTCATCGTCTGGCTGTTCAAGAAGTGGGAAGCCCGCTGGCACGCCCATCTGCGCCCGCGCAGTGTCTGATCCGCAACGCGTCTGAGTCGAACCGCGACATGATCGGCCCCGCCACCCTGGCGGGGCTTTTTTCTCTGTGGTCATGGCCAGCGGCCGTTTGCCAAATGGCGGCCAAGCAGAGAGAATGCCAGCCCGAGTGCAGCCGACCCTTGGCTGCGCCCCTCTCTCCCAGCGCCCGAGGTTTTATGTACCGGATAATGTTTGAGCACCCCGCCTTTTTGGTTATCGACAAGCAGCCCGGTATCGGCATGCATGACGAGAAGGGCGACGGGGTGGCGGTGACGCCGGGGCTGATCAATCGCGTGAAGGCCGATACCGGGCTGACCCTCTATCCGGTGCATCGGCTCGACAAGATGACCTCCGGCTTGGTGCTGCTGGCCCGCACCACGGAGGCGAATCGTGAGCTGAGCATGGCCTTTGCCGCCCGCGAGGTGAGCAAGCAGTATCTGGCGCTCTCCGATCGCAAACCCAAGAAGAAGCAGGGCTGGGTGAAGGGGGATATGCAAAAGGGGCGCGGTGGCAGCTGGTTGCTGGCGCGCACGCTGGAAAACCCCGCCATCAGCTGGTTCGATTCGGTGTCGGTGCGCGAGGGGCTGCGGCTCTATCGCATCAAGCCGCAGACTGGCAAGACCCACCAGATCCGGGTTGCCCTCAAAAGCATCGGCGCCCCCATTCTCGGGGATGAACGCTATGGCGGCACGCCAGCCGATCGTGGCTATCTGCACGCCTGGCGGCTCAGCTTCACCCTGGCAGGGGAGCCGTTCGATTTTGTCTGCCCGCCCGATGTGGGGAGTGAATTTGTCACCCCCGAGCTCACGGCAGCCATCGCAGCCCTTGCGCCCTGATGGTTATGCGCCCAGCGTCTGACGCCATTATCCATTCAGCGAAAGAGCGTGATCCTGACGGACGTGCGCCGCGCTGGATCCTGGCCGACTTTGACGACACCCTGGCTCCAGGCGACAGCCACGCCGGTCTGCTGCGCTATATCCTGCGCCGCCGGATCTGGCCGCTGCTGCTGTTGCCAGTGATTGCGCTGGGTGGGTTGCTCTATTTGTTACCAAGTCAGCTGCTACCCAGCCAGCGGCGGTGCGGCATTTCCCTTATCTGGTGGGCCATCACCCTGGGGCTCAATCCCTTGGGGTGGCGCAAGCTGGTGCGTGCTTATTGCCGCACCAGGCCAGGGCTGTTTCGTCAGGCTCGCGATCTGCTGCAAAGTGAGGGGGCGCGCTGCTGGGTGATCTCCGCCAGTCCCTGCGCGCTGGTGCGAGCCCAGCTCTATCAGCAACTGCCCGGCCAGTTGCCCCACCGGATCATTGGCTCGCGGATGCACTACCGTTTTGGCGGTCTGATGCCGCGCTTCTACTGCCACGGTCAGCACAAGCTGCTGCCGGCGATCTGCGCCCTCGATGCCGAGCTGGCCCTGAGCGACAGCCTGCACGATCTGCCGCTGCTGGGGTTGGGGAAAGAGGCGTGGTTGATCAATCCGACGACAACACGACTGCAAAAAGCCCGGGCCCGCTTGCCCAATCTGATGGTCAAAAACTGGCAACTGTAAGGCAACGCTGACAGCTGCGTGGGTCGTCACAGTTTGATCTGCAAGGTTGCGGCCCTGATGTCACAATTTGTTTACATCTATTGCCCGCCCGGCCCCCATAACTATCTGCAGCCCGCCTCTTCTCTTCCTGCTACGCCCTGCTTCTAATGAAACAAATTATTAACACTTGCCACGCCGCTGCGTGCCGCAATCCGTTTTAACCGAATCACGAGCAAGGAGCGCCCGATGAATGCCACCTCTTCCGCCACCCATACCATCAATCCGTTAGGTCTTAATCCGTTAGGTACGGACGGCTTCGAGTTTGTCGAATACACGGCCCCGGATGGCAACGGGATTGCCGCTCTCAAGCGGCTGTTTGTCTCGCTCGGGTTTGCCGAGGTCGCCATGCATAAACACAAGCAGTGCTGGCTCTACCGGCAGGGGGATATCAACTTCGTGGTCAATGCCGAACCCCACTCCCAAGCCGAACAGTTTGCCAGCCTGCACGGGCCGAGCGTCTGCGGCATGGCATTTCGGGTGAGCGATGCGGGCAAGGCCCAGCAGTTCGCCATCGCCAAGGGGGCCAAGCCCTTTGTCGGCAAGATTGGCCCGATGGAGCTCAATATTCCCGCCATCTACGGTATCGGCGAGAGCACCCTCTCCTTTGTCGACCGCTATGGCGACAAGGGCTCCATCTACGACGTGGATTTTGTCTTCTACCCCGACTGGCAGGCCCGGATGGCGGAGGTGGATGCCGGTCTTATGGAGATCGATCACCTGACCCACAACGTCCATCGCGGCAATATGGATGTCTGGTCCAACTTCTACGAGCGGATCGGCAACTTCCGTGAAATCCGCTACTTCGATATCGAGGGCAAGCTGACCGGGTTGCACTCCCGTGCCATGACCGCCCCCTGCGGCAAGATCCGCATCCCCATCAACGAGTCGGCGGATGACAAGTCCCAGATTGAAGAGTACCTGCGCCAGTACAAGGGGGAGGGGATCCAGCACATCGCCATGGCCTCAAGCGATATCTACCAGACCATCCGCACCCTGCGCAGCCGCGGTACCGGCTTTATGCCGACGCCCGATACCTACTATGAGAAGGTGAACAGCCGGGTCGAGGGGCATCAGGAGGATCTGACGGCCCTGAAAGAGCTGCGCATCCTCATCGACGGTTCCCCCACCAAGGATGGCATTCTGCTGCAGATCTTTACCGACACCGTGATTGGCCCGGTCTTCTTCGAGATCATCCAGCGCAAGGGCAACGAAGGGTTTGGTGAGGGCAATTTCAAGGCGCTGTTTGAATCGATCGAGCTGGACCAGATCCGCCGTGGCGTGCTGGATGGCGGTGAGGATGGCAAGGGTGCACACCAAGAGGGGGCGAGCGATGCGTAACTGGATTAACTTCCCCCATCGGGAGGGAACCCACTCCCGGCAGGCCCATGCCGATCTGCCCGAGCAGGCGATCTATGAGCGCGAACTGGGGCGCAGCGGCTTTTTCGGCCCCGCTACCCACATGCATCACAAGCATGCCCCCACTGACTGGTGCAGTTGGGAGGGGCCGCTGCGGCCACGGCTGTTTGACCTCAATGCCCTGCAAGAGGAGGTGAGTTCACTCTCCCCCTGGGTGGTCCCCGACATTCTCAGCAACCCCCACTGCCGCTATCGCATCTGGCGGCTCTCCGAGGCGATGCCGTTTCTGGTGCGCAACGCCGATGGCGACGAACTGCTGTTTATCCACGAGGGGGGCGGCGAGTTCTTCTGCGACTACGGCCATCTGACCTTGCACGACGGCGACTATGTGGTGATCCCCCGTGGCACCATGTGGCGCATCGAACCCACTGCGCCCCTGTTCATCCTGATGATCGAGGCGACCAACGACAGCTACCAGCTGCCGGACAAGGGGCTGGTGGGCAATCACGCCATCTTTGACCCGGCGGCGCTCGATGTGCCCGCCATCAACGAGCGCTTTTTGGCCCAGCAGGATGAGAACCCCTGGTCGCTGCAGGTGAAGCGCCACGATCAGGTGTCAGTCATCACCTGGCCGTTCAACCCGCTGGATGCGCAAGGGTGGCACGGCGACTTGTGCGTGGTGCGCCTCAACTGGCGGGATATCCGCCCGCTGATGAGCCACCGCTACCATCTGCCGCCGTCGGCCCACTCTACCTTTGTGGCGAGCCGCTTTGTCATCTGTACCTTTGTGCCGCGTCCCATCGAGAGCGATCCTGGCGCCCTCAAGGTGCCCTTCTATCACAGCAATGACGATTACGACGAGGTGCTCTTCTACCACGCCGGGGATTTCTTCAGCCGGGACAATATCGAGCGGGGCATGGTCACCTTTCATCCCGCCGGTTTCACCCATGGCCCCCATCCCAAGGCGTTTGCGGCGGGGCAGGCCTATGCCAAGAAGTTCACCGACGAGGTGGCGGTGATGCTCGATACCCGCGATGCGCTGAACGTCGGTAGCCTCTGCGAAGGGATCGAGAACACCCGGTATGTCTCCAGCTGGCAGCGCCCGGACGCTGCTGCCGGCAAATAAGGAATCGCTTATGAAATTGGCAACATTGAACAATGGCAAGCGCGATGGCGCTGTGGTGGTGGTGAGCCGGGATCTGACCCGGGCGGTGCGAGTGAGCGACATTGCCCCGACCTTGCAGGCCGCCCTCGATGAGTGGGCCGAGGTTGCCCCCAAGCTTGAGGTTGTCTATCAGCAGCTTAACGAGGGCCACGTTGGTGAAGCGTTCCCTTTTGACGAAGCGTCTTGCCTCTCTCCGCTGCCGCGTGCCTACCAGTGGGCCGATGGCAGCGCCTACGTCAACCATGTGGAGCTGGTGCGCAAGGCGCGCGGCGCCGAGATGCCGGAGAGCTTCTGGCACGATCCCCTGATCTATCAGGGCGGCTCCGACAGCTTTCTTGCCCCCCGCGGCCCCATCGTGATGGGTTCGGAGGAGTGGGGGATCGATTTCGAGTCGGAGGTGGCCATCATCACCGATGACGTACCGATGGGGGTGAGCCCGCAAGCTGCGGCGACTCACGTCAAACTGCTGATGCTGGTCAACGACGTCAGCCTGCGAAACCTCATTCCAGGGGAGCTGGCCAAGGGCTTTGGCTTCTTCCAGTCCAAGCCGTCGAGCGCCTTCTCGCCGGTAGCCATCACCCCGGACGAGCTGGGTAATGACTGGCGCGATGGCAAGGTGCTGCTGCCCCTGCGCACCCATCTGAATGGCGCCCTGTTTGGCGCACCGGACGCCGGGGTGGACATGACCTTCAGCTTCTTCGAACTGATTGCCCACGCCGCCAAGACAAGACCGCTCGGGGCGGGTTGCATCATTGGCTCGGGCACCGTCTCCAACTACGATCGCAGCGCCGGTTCATCCTGCATTGCCGAGCGCCGCATGCTAGAAATTCTTGATTGTGATCAGGCTATAACCTCCTATTTGCAGTTTGGTGATAGAGTGTCGATTGCGATGGCAGATCGCTCTGGCCAAAGCTTGTTTGGCACCATCTCTCAACAGGTGGTGCCAGCGAGCGGTCAGGGAGGTTGATGGCCAGCGCCGGTTGGTGGCAACCCTATTCCGGATATGTCCGGATCACGACGTGCCCTCAACCGGTGCCGGATAAACAAAGAGGCAGGTGGCGAGCACCTGCCGGGCTTCGGCCCAGATACCATGCAGGGACAGATTATGTTGCAGTTGTTTGGCTATTGGCGTTCGTCGGCAAGTTTTCGCGTGCGGATCGTGTTGCAGCTCAAGGGGCTCAATTATGAGCAGCATCCGATCAATTTGCGGCAGGGGGAGCAGCGAGAGAAAGCCTATCACCACATCAATCCGCAAGGGTTGGTGCCGTTTCTGGTGGATGGGGATGTGCATATTGGTCAGTCGGTTGCCATCATGGAGTACCTCGACGAGACCTATCCCGCCAACTCCCTGATGCCCTCGGCCCCCGACGCGCGTGCCCGAGTGCGCCAGATCGTCAACATGATCGCCTGCGATATCCACCCTCTCAACAATCTGCGGGTGCTGGGTTATCTGGAGGAGCACTTTAGGTCCAGCAAAGCACAGGAAGCTGACTGGTATCGCCACTGGATTGACGAGACCTTCACCGCCCTCGAACAGTTGTTGATGACCACTGCCGGTGTCTACTGTGTCGGCAACGAAGTGACCCTGGCGGATTGCATGCTGGTGCCCCAGGTCTATAACGCCCGCCGCTACGAGATGTCGCTGGAGGAGTACCCCACCATCCGCCGCATCGTCGCCAACTGCGAGCAGTTGCAGGCCTTTATCAAGGCCGCTCCTGCCAGTCAGCCTGATGCGCAGTGACCTACTGACTTAAATCGCGGGGTGGTGTCAGCACACCATCCTGCGCACTATTCCCCGTCATCTCTTTCTTTCCTCTCTCTATGCGCTTTGCGTGCCTGGTGTTGACGGCTGAATGTCGCCAAGAATCCTTCACCTGTCACACTTATCAACATTTTGCATCGATTGTGTCTTTATTGTTGGTGCTTTTGGGTTGCCAGTCACACTCAAGTCGGTTGATTGGGCTTAGTAACGCCACGCCAGCGGGTCAGCGGAAAGCAGAGATGCAAACAGGTCGCCTATCAGGTGGCCTTGGCTACCTCTTTGGTTTCCACGGTTTATCCGCACTGCTCTTTTTCGTGTTTACGGTTTGATGGCCCGCACTGTCCGGCCCATCATGCCATGGGCAGCGACAAGGTTGCCGCCAACAGCATGCTCAACGACTTCAATCTGCGGGTGATGCAGGAGGCCGAAACGCTGACGGAAGATCGGATCAACCAGATCTTCACGGTGCGCACTCAGGATATTCAGGCCGATATCTTCTTCGCCAACAAGGCGAAAAAGGACTGATTGCCCCCCCATGATGTGGTGGGGCGGCAGAGCATTTCGCCGGGGAGCCAGGTCACCCAGTTACCCCATTGGCATTCGATACGGGCACCGCCCCCAGTCTGGCGGCCTCTTCATCTTCGACCTTGAGCGTCCCGCCACGTACCCCAGTCCAAATTGACAGCCAGAGTCTCCCCAGCGCCAGAACATGTGGTGAAATTTGGCATCGGCGATCTTGATGTCGAGCTTTTCATTGCTGAAGGCCTGGCCAAGCTGCAGTACCACGATATTGTCATTGGCCATTGCAGCCGGACTGGCGAGCAGTGCTGTCAGCAGGCCGATCCTTGATAGAGTGTTCGCGTCCATGCCCCCTCCCGATCCTTGTTGTCATCGTGGTGATCCTGTTGATCACCCTTCAGGCATAGTCAATTGACGCGCTCCCTGTTAATGCATGGTCACTCGGTAAAAAAATTAAATATTTATGAAAAATCAACTATTTGCATGGTCTGATGTGATTTGGCGGGTATGGCAGCGGGGAGATGAAAAAGCCCTTCACCATGGTGAAGGGCTTTTTGCTATCTGACGTTCTCCGCTCGGGTGAACCCGTTTTGGCTTAGTAGCCCTGCTGGTGCACGTCCATCACAGCGCGGCCGGAGGGGTCAGCCATCTCCTTGAACTTGGCATCCCACTCCAGCGCGGTGGGGGTGGAGCAGGCGACCGACTTGCCGTAGGGCACGGTGCGGGCGGCGGCTTCCAGCGGGAAGTGCTCGTCGAAGATGGCGCGGTAGTAATAGGCCTCTTTGGTGAGCGGGGTGTTGATGGGGAAGCGGAACGCGGCTGCTTCGAACATCTGATCCGTCACTTCGGTCTCGACCATCGCCTTCAGGCTGTCGATCCACGAATAACCCACGCCGTCAGAGAACTGTTCCTTTTGGCGCCAGGCCACTTCGTGGGGCAGCAGCTCCTCGAACGCTTCGCGCAGGATGTGTTTCTCGATCTTGCCCTTGCCGCACATCTTGTCGGCAGGCTGCAGGCGCATCGCCACATCCATGAACTCCTTGTCGAGGAAGGGCACGCGACCCTCCACGCCCCAGGCGGCCATCGATTTGTTGGCGCGCAGGCAGTCATAGAGGTGCAGGGCACTGAGCTTGCGCACTGTCTCTTCATGGAACTCTTTGGCGTTGGGCGCCTTGTGGAAGTAGAGATAGCCACCGAACAGCTCGTCGGAGCCTTCGCCGGAGAGCACCATCTTGATCCCCATCGCCTTGATATAGCGGGCCATCAGATACATGGGCGTGGAGGCGCGGATGGTGGTGACGTCATAGGTCTCGAGGTGATAGATGACATCCCGCAGGGCATCCAGACCCTCCTGCACGGTGAAGTGGATCTGGTGATGAATGGTACCCAGATGATCGGCCACCTTGCGGGCGGCGGCGAGATCCGGCGATCCTTCCAGCCCCACGGCGAAGGAGTGCAACTGCGGCCACCAGGCTTCGCTCTTGCCATCGTCCTCGATGCGGCGTGCCGCATAGACCTTGGTAATGGCGGAGATAACGGAGGAGTCCAGCCCGCCGGAGAGCAGCACGCCATAAGGCACATCGCACATCAGCTGGCGCTTGACCGCGGCTTCCAGCGCGGCTTTCAGCTCTGCCTTGTCGCTGACGTTGTGCTCGACCGCGCCGTATTCCATCCAGTCGCGCTTGTACCACTGTTTGAGCTCGCCATCCTTGCTCCACAGGTAGTGTCCCGGCGGGAAGGTTTCAACGCTCTTGCAGACCGGCACCAGCGCCTTCATCTCGGAGGCGACATAGAAGTTGCCGTGTTCGTCGCGACCGGTATAGAGGGGGATGATCCCCATATGGTCACGACCAATCAGGTAGGCATCCTGCTCGGCGTCATAAAGAATGAAGGCAAAGATACCGTTGAGATCGTCAAGAAACGCCGGGCCCTTCTCCTTATAGAGGGCCAGCAGCACTTCACAGTCGGATTTGGTCTGAAACTGGAAGTCGACCTTAAGGCTCTTCTCCAGCTCTTTGTGGTTGTAGATCTCGCCGTTGACCGCCAGCACATGGGTGCGCTCGGGGTTGTAGAGTGGCTGGGCGCCATTGCCCGGATCGACGATGGCCAGACGCTCGTGCACCAGAATGGCTTTATCGGAGCTGTAGACGCCGGACCAGTCAGGCCCGCGGTGACGAAGTCGCTTGGACATCTCCAGCGCCGATTTGCGCAGGGCAACTGCATCGGACTTGATATCCAGAATGCCGAAAATTGAACACATTGGCGGTAATCCTCTTGATTTTTATATGAGCCCCCCACGTTCGGGCTCGAAATTCCATTTACATTCCTCGTCAGACACAATGCCTAGCGGAAAAACCTTTTGCAAGCGGGAAAACCGCAGAAAATCATGCCGTAAGCGTCAAGCGGATCAACAGGATAAGGGCTGCTGCAACGGGGCAGGGTGACGTGAACGTCAAGCCGATGCGGGCTCGAAGATCACATAGACCTTGCGACAGGGGGTGAGGGTCTCCCACTCGCCGACAAAGCCGGCCGGAATCACGAATTGATCCCCCGGTTTGAGGGCCAGCTGGCCGCCCTGACTGTCGTGGATCACCACATCCCCCTCCAGCAGCTGGCAATACTCGTGCTCGGTGTAATGGATGGCCCAGCGGCCCGGCTCGCAAGCCCAGAAGCCGATGTGAAACTGCTGGCTGGGATCGGAGTAGTGGTTCCACACCGTTTGCGCCGGGTTGCCCGCTTTAATGCGCTCGGGGGCTGGCATCAGCGGGGTAGGGGCCGCCTCGTGGCGGTCGAGCAAAATCCAGTCGTTGAGGGTCTTCATGGTGCCTCCTTGGCAGCGGCAGATAGGAAAGCGGGGCCATCCCGGCCCCGCGTTTGTTCGTTTTATTAAACGAGGTTGTGCATAACTTAAACGATGCGCATTCCCTTGCCAAGCGCTCCTGCCAAGGGCCGCTGCCCGGCGACTCAAAGCGGCTGCAAGCGGCGGATCACATGGCGGGCAAAGCCGCTGCCCGCTTCGTTGTAGACGTTGAACACCGCATCCACCCCTTGTTCTTGCAAGGAGGCGATATCGTCCTCGAAGCGGACGATGGCGGCGATCTTGCCGTTGAACCCGTGGCTGCGCAGCTTCTCGATGGCGTAGAGATTCCCCGAGTGGTGGGGCATCGCCAGCAGCACCAGATTGACCTGATTGGAGAGCAGCACCTTGTCCCAGAAATCGGTATCGGTGGCATCCCCCTCGATGACGTTCATCCCCTGGGCGCGCAGGGTCGGCAGTTTTTCGCTGTCGTTCTCTACCCCGAGGATGACGTTGCCGTATTTGTTCTCCAGCTCGAAGTAGGCCCCCTGACCGATCCGTCCCATGCCGAGGATGATCACCTCCGCATCGCCAAGCTCGATGGGTCTGTCTTCCGGATGAAGGTTGCTCGCCTGCAACCCCCGCAGCCAGTTGCCGATGCGGTGGTAGATCCGCTCGCTCTGGGCATTGAGGGGGGCGGAGATCATAAAGCTGGCCGCCAGCGCCAGCGAGACCGCTATCAGCCAATCGTGAGAGATCCAGCCGGCCTTGGCGGCGATGGCGGCGACGATCAGGCCAAACTCCGAGAAGTTGCTGAGGACCAAGGTGGAGAGCAGGGCGGTGCGCACCCGCAGGTGGGCGCCGCTGTAGACCAGATAGTAGAGGGCGCTTTTGAGCGGCAGGGCCAGCACCAGTGCCAGCGCCAGCAGCATGGTGTCGTGGGTCGGCAAGCCATTGAGGCCGATGGTGAGAAAGAAGCAGATCAGAAACAGGTCTTTGAGGTTAAAGAGCGCCTTGGCCAGACCCGCCGCAGCAGGATGGGAGGCGAGCAGCATGCCGATGATCAGCGCCCCGAGATCCGGCTTGAGCCCGACCACTTCAAAGCCGGCTGCGCCCACCACCAGCGCCAGAAAGACGCCAAACAGTACCTGCAGCTCGCCGTGACCGGCCCGCTCCAGCAACTTGAACAGCAAGGGGCGCAGCAGCGGCAGCCCCAATACCCAGAGCGCCCAGATGCTGGGCAACTTGCCACTGGAAAAGGTGAGGAACGCCACGGCGAACAGATCCTGCATCACCAGTACCCCGATGGCAATGCGGGCGTAGAGGGCATTCATGTCGCTGCGATCTTCCAGCACCTTGACCGCAAACACAGTGCTGGAGAAGGAGAGGGCAAAGCCCAGCAGCAGTGCCAGCTTCCAGTCCAGCGACAGGGCAAGCTCGAGGCCGATCCCCTTGCAGACCAGCAGCACCACGGTAAAGAGCAGGGTGGAGAGCAGCAGGTGCAGGCTGGTAGTGCCCCACACATCGCGCCGCATCAGGGTCTTGATATTGAGTTTGAGGCCGATGGTGAACAGCAGCAGGGTGACGCCGAGATCGGCCACTTCACTCAGGGCGGGGCTATTTTCATACCCCATGCCGTTGAGGATAAAACCGGCGGCCAGAAAGCCGAGCAGGGGCGGCAAGCCAATCAGATTGACTACCATGCCGCAGCCAAAGGCCACGGCGATCAGAATGGGTTCCATAACAGATCCTGCAAGGGCAGGAGAAGCCTGCCCTGTTTAACGCTTGGGTGGTGATTACACGATATCGATGTCGACCACGGAGTCGAAAATATGGTTCGGGCGAAACGGCATGCGGTCGATATCCGCCACCTTGCTCACCCCGGAGAGCACCAGCACGGTTTCGAGACCGGCCTGAAAGCCCGCCAGAATGTCGGTGCGCAGGTTGTCACCGATGATGATGGTGTCGTCGGAGTGGGCCTCCATCCGGTTGAGCGCCGCACGGATGATCCAGGCGCTCGGCTTGCCGACATAGAAGGGTTTCTTGCCGGTCATCCGCTCGATGGGGGCGCACAGGGCGCCGCAGGCCGGGTGCATCATGGGACCGTGGGTATCGGGGTTGGTGGCGATAAAGCGGGCCCCCTGATCGACGAACTTGGCCCCCTGCTGCATCATGGTCCAGTTGTAGTTGCGGGTCTCG
This sequence comes from Aeromonas fluvialis, assembly GCF_000819885.1. GTDB lineage: Bacteria > Pseudomonadota > Gammaproteobacteria > Enterobacterales > Aeromonadaceae > Aeromonas > Aeromonas fluvialis. The sequence goes on along the minus strand of NZ_CDBO01000075.1, from coordinate 33,907 downwards.
CCCACCACCACGAAGTCGGGGTCGATGTCGGTGATGGTGAAACCGGCCTTGTAGAGCTCGTGGGTCAGCGCCCCTTCGCCAATCACATAGGCTTTCTTGCCATCCTGGCGCTTGAGGAAGTCGGCGGTGCCCATGGCGGAGGTGTAGAAGCACTCCTCCGGCACCTCGACGCCAGCGGAGCGGAAGCGGTTTTGCAGATCTTTCTGGGTCTGGGCCGGGTAGTTGGTGAGGAACAACAGCTTGCTGCCCTGTTCAATCAGGCGGTGGACGAAACGGTCGGCACCGGGAATGAGATCGTTGTTGTGCAGGATGACACCGTCGATATCGCAGATGACGTTCTTCTTCATGAAAACTCCTTGTCAGGGCGCAGGCGAGCCGCCAATCGTTAAGATGTTCAATCAGCTATGATTTTTCTGACGCCATTATAAGTCTGTTTGATGACAAGTCTCCCCTCTGTCGTCACTTGGGTGCACAATAAAGCTGCCGTCGGGTCACTCTGGTGGAGGGGCTGACGCCGGATCACTTTGCTGCTGGAGCCGTCGCTATGGACATGCCTATTCCCAAGTCAGTCACAACCGAACCGCTCAGCGCCGGGCAATTTATCGCCGGGCTGCCGAAACTGGAGCTGCACCTGCACATCGAGGGGACCCTCGAACCCGAGCTGATGTTTGAGCTGGGCCGCCGCAACGGCGTGCCACTGCCCTGGCCCGATGTGGCCAGCGTGCGCGCCGCCTATGACTTTGACTGCCTGCAATCTTTTCTCGACCTCTACTACCGTGGTGCCAGCGTGCTCATTACCGAGCAGGACTTCTTCGATCTCACCTGGGCCTATCTGGCGCGTTGCGCCGCCGACAAGGTGGTGCATGTGGAGATCTTCTTTGACCCGCAGACCCACACCGCCCGCGGCGTTCCCTTTGCTACTGTACTCGGCGGTATCGAGCGGGCGCTGCAGCGCGGGGAGAAGGCGTTTGGCATCAGCTGGCGCCTTATCATGAGCTTCTTGCGCCACCTCAGCGAAGAGGAGGCGTTCGCCACCTTGGCGCAAGCCGAGCCATTCCTGTCGCGCATTCATGGCATCGGCCTCGACTCGGGGGAGAGGGGCAATCCGCCCAGCAAATTTGCCCGGATTTTTGCCAAATGCCGCGAGCTGGGGCTGCCGGTGGTGGCTCACGCGGGTGAAGAGGGGCCTGCCGACTACATCTGGCAGGCGATCAACGAGCTGCAGGTGTGTCGCATCGATCACGGGGTGCGCTCGGCAGACGATCCCGAGCTGCTGAGCTATCTGGCTGATACCCGGCTGCCGCTCACCGTCTGCCCCCTCTCCAACACCCGGCTCAAGGTGTTCGGCAATATGGCTCAGCACAATGTGTTGCGGCTGCTGGAGCAGGGGCTCTGCGTCACCATCAACTCCGACGACCCCGCCTATTTTGGTGGCTATATGAATGCCAACTTTGTGGCGCTGGCCGATGAACTCGGCGCCAGTCCGGAGCAGCTCTGCCGCCTGTCGCTCAATGCGGTTGAGGCGAGCTGGCTCTCTCTGGCCGACAAGGTGCGGCTGACCCGCGATATCCGCAGCTATGCCGCGGCCCACGGGGTGATCCTGCACTGAGTCCGATGCAGCAGAAGCCGAGATAAAAAGAGGCCCGCCATCACTGGCGGGCCTCTCTCGTTTCAATGGTCGGTGTGGTTATCGGGGCAGGTCAGCGTTATGCCACTCGCACCAAAAACTTCTCGCCCTGTCCTTCGCGCTTGAAGCGGTCGAGCAGGGTCGGCAGTGCCTCGAAGTTGCCCACTACCAGCGGCGGCAGGGTCAGCTCGCCGCTCGCCATTTGATCCATCATGGCGACACCGGCGGCCACCAGTCGGCTCCACTGTTTGTCGGTGCCAAAGGCGTGCTGGGCGCCCAGCGCAATCTCGTGCAAGGAGTGGCAATGGCTAAAGGCGGGCAGCGGATTGTGCGGGATGCGCCCGAGCACCGTCACCATATGACCGTAGTAGCCCAGCGCGGGCAGCAGGCTCTCTGCCTGCTGGCTGGAGACCAGATCGATGATCCCCTCGAACGGCTCGTTGCCGTTGGCGGCTTGCAATATGGCCAGCCAGTCGGGATCCCGATAATCGGCCACCCCCTGCACCCCGATCTGTTTGAGCCACTGATGGTGGCGTGGGCTGGCGCTGGCAAAGACCCGCGCCCCCTGCTGGAGGGCGAGCTGCACCGCAAAGCGGCCGACACTGCTGCCAGCACCGGTGATGAGCAGCGCTTCCCCGTGCAGGCGCGGCAGTTTGGCCAGTGCCTGCCAGGCGGTGAGGCCGGGACAGGGCAGGGCGGCCGCTGCCTCATCACTCAGAGCATCGGGCACCGGCAGCAGGGCGCGGGCCGGTACCCGGGTGTGGCGGGCAAAGCTGCCGTGGTGGCGCAGGTCGGTGTGGTAGGCAACCCGGGCGCCGAGGCGCAGATGGCTGACGTTGGTGCCGAGGGCCACGATCGTGCCCATGCCATCGACGCCAGGCACCTGACCCGCCTGCCAGTTGCCATGGCCATACTCCATCAGTTTCCAGTCCACCGGATTGAAGGCGATGACCCGGTTGGCCACCAGCACCTCGTCAGGGGAGAGCGGTGCCAGGGGCAGATCGGCGAGGGTAAGCTGGGTCGGTTCACCGGGGGCATGCCAGCACCAGGCTTGGGTGTGATTCATGGTGACTCCTTGTGAAAGCGTGGGGGAAAAGAACAACGAGATGATTGCAACAGTAAGAGCGTCATAAGTATCACTGCTGAGAATGGGCAACAATACGGCAGGCCCCAACCTGTGGGGCCTGTTTTCGTGGCCGGTTGGCCATCGGTGATCAGCGATCGCTTGTTGCGTCATCGGCCTGATAGACGGGGTAATCGGTCAGCCCCTTCTCGCCGCCGCCAAACAGGGTGGCCGGATCGTGGGGGGCCAGCGGGTAGCCGTGGCGCAGCCGGTTCGGTAGATCCGGGTTGGCGACGAAGGGACGGCCAAAGCCAATCATGTCGGCCCAACCAGCCTCAAGGGCGGCGCGCGCGCAGGCACCATCATATTTACCGGCATAGATGAGGGTATTGGGGAAGGCATCCCGCAGACCCTGTTTGAAGTTCTCCGGCATCAGGGGGGCATCGTCCCAGTCCGCTTCGGCAATATGCAGGTAGACGATATCAAGCTGGCCCAGCAGACGGGCGGCGGCCAGATAGGTCTCCTGCGGATTGGCATCGACGGTGCCGTTGAGGGTGGTGAGCGGCGCGAGGCGCACCCCAACCCGATCGGCCCCGATCTCGGCGCAGACGGCCTCGGTCACCTCTTTGAGGAAGCGCAGGCGGTTTTCCAGCGAGCCGCCGTAACGGTCGGTGCGGGCGTTGGACTCGGAGTCGAGGAACTGGTTGATGAGGTAGCCGTTGGCGGCGTGCAGCTCGATGCCGTCAAACCCGGCGCTGATGGCGTTGCGGGCCCCCTGACGGAACTGACCGATCACGGCGTCGATATCGGTCTGGGTCATGGCGCGCGGGGTGACCGTCTCGACGAAACCGGGCTCATCGCTGCCGTTATCGACGAACACCTTGACCCCTTTTGCCTGAATGGCGGAGGAAGAGATGGGCTGGGCGCCGCCGATGTTGTCAGGGTGAGTGACCCGGCCGACATGCCAGAGCTGGGCGAACATAGTGCCCCCCTTGGCGTGTACGGCATCGGTCACCAACTTCCAGCCCGCGATCTGATCGGCGCTGTAGATCCCCGGTGTCCAGGCGTAGCCCTTGCCTATGGGGTCAACCTGGGTGCCTTCGCCGATGATCAGGCCCGCCTCGGCGCGTTGGGCGTAATAGCTCGCCATCATGGCGTTGGCCACATCACCGGGCTGGCTGGCACGGGAGCGGGTCATGGGAGGCATGACGATACGGTTGGCAAGGTGCAGTTGACCGAGACGCAGTGGGCAAAACAGGTGATCGTGGCTCATCTTGAGTTCCTTGTGGTGGCAGTGAGGCCACTCTATGCCGGTATCTTGTTGTGAAAAAGAGGGGTAATTGCACCATTGAATTGTATCTGGCGCAGCAATAGGGAGAGGTGCATTGATGGGGGACAGGATGAGTACTGCAGGCGAACAATAAAAGAGGGCCCGCAGGCCCTCTTGTTATCATGCTATTGGCGATAGTCAGCTGGTGGCTGGCATCACCCTGACCCGCTCGATGCGCCGCTCGCTCACCTCGATCACCTCGAAGTTGAGCTGCTGCAGTTGCAACTGCTGGCCCGGGGCGGGCAGGGTGCCGAAGTGGGAGAGCAGCATGCCGGCCAGGGTCACGTATTCGTCGCTCTCGCTCACCAGCCCCTCGTATTCGAGCACCTGCTCCACATGGTGGATGTTGGTGCTGCCGTTGATGAGCCAGCCAGCTCCATCGCGGACCATGTCGGGGGTCTCGTCTTCATCGGGCAGCTCGCCGACGATAGCCTCCAGCAGATCGTGGGTGGTGACCAGCCCCTGGATCACGCCAAACTCGTCGGAGACCAGAATAAGGCTCCCCTTGGCTTTGCGCAGCTCCGCCAGCAGGCGGATCACGTTGATGGTCTGCGGCACGATTATGGGATCGTTTTGCTTGGCCAGTTCGCTCAAAGATTGCCCTTCATTCAAGGCAAACAGCAGGTCGCGCGCCTTGACCACCCCGATCACCTCGTCCAGATCCCCGTCACAAATGGGGAACAGGCTGTGGGGCTCCTGCTTCAGCAGGGCGCGGATCTCGTCGCTGGAGTCGTTGATGTCGATCCAGGCCATCTCCGAGCGCGGGGTCATGATGGTGCGAATGGAGCGCTCGGCCAGCGACAGTACGCCGGTCACCATATAGCGCTCCTCTTCACCAAAGCTCAGCGGCGCGGCGGGGGCGGCGTCCAGATCATCATCTGCCTGCTGTTGATACGCCTTGCTGCCCATCAGCTTGAAGATGGCGGCGGTGGTGCGTTCCCGCAGGGGCTGTTTGGACTCGTGGCGCATGGCGCTGCGCTGGGCCAGCTGGTTGAAAAATTCGATCAGCACCGAGAAGCCGATAGCCGCGTAGAGGTAGCCCTTCGGAATATGGAAGCCGAAGCCTTCTGCCACCAGGCTGAAGCCGATCATCAAGAGGAAGCTCAGACAGAGCACTACCACAGTGGGGTGGGCGTTGACGAAGCGGGTCAGCGGTTTGGAAGCGAGCACCATCACCACCATGGCGATGGTCACGGCCGCCATCATCACCCACAGCTCATCCACCATGCCGACGGCAGTGATGATGGAGTCCAGCGAGAAGACCGCATCCAGCACCAGGATCTGGGCGATCACCACGCCGAAGCTGGCGTAGGCACCGATTGGGCCATCTTCCTGGGGCTTGGCCTCCAGCCGTTCATGGAGCTCGGAGGTGGCCTTGAACAGCAGGAACAGGCCGCCGCCCATCAGGATCAGATCCCGACCGGAGAAGGGGTGATCCCAGATATGCAGGATGGGGGCGGTCAGAGTGACCAGCCAGGACATGACGCTCAAGAGTCCAAGTCGCATCAGCAGGGCCAGCGACAGGCCGATGATGCGCGCCTTGTCCCGCTGGGCGGGGGGCAGTTTTTTCACCAAAATGGCGATGAAGACCAGGTTGTCGATCCCCAGCACGATTTCCAGAATGATCAGGGTAAACAGACCGATCCAGATATGGGGATCCAGCAGCAATTCCATGTATGACCTCAATAAAAACAGACAGAGCAAGCAGTGAGCACGGCTCACGACGGCCGTAGTGACAGCAGGGCTATGACGTTATTCAGAGGCGCTGATTAAGCAGATAGAGATAGGTTTTGACGGGAAGAAACGAAGGGCAACTTCGGGGATTGTCCATGATGGGCAATAAAACCTCGGGTTAAAAATGAGCCCTGATGATAACGACTGATGCCAATTTGGCAAGTGCAGCGTGAGCGGGGCGTGATGGGGTTGTGATGAGACAGGGGGAGGGGCCGTGCCGCGCTCCCCCGTGCGGTCGTTACAACCAGCGCTTTTCGCGGGTGAAACAGACCGATAGCCAGGCATCCCCCAGGGTGTCGCCGAGGCGAGACCAGAGCTCCTGACGCAGGGCATCCTGACGTTCGACGGGCCACTCCTGACCCGGTGCCACCAGAATGTTCAATTCCAGATCGAAGCGGCGACCGCTTTTGGCCAGATGGCTGTAGCACTCGATGCCGTGGCGCTGGCGCAGCGCCTCGATCTCCTGCTCGACTTGCCGTGGCACATCCCCCTTGGGGGCGATTTTCAACACTTCTCGCAGGTTGCGACCGAGCACCTTGATGGGAATGAGAGTAGCGCAGAGGGCCAGCAGCGAGACCAGCACCGGGTCTATGTAGCGGTTGTATTGGCCGTAGCCGATGGCATCGAGGCCGATGGCGACCACGAAACCGATAAGCAGGGTGGCGCTGAGCAGGGTATCTACCAGCCACTCCTTGGAGTCGACCCGCACCAGCTCGGAGTCTACCTGCTCGGCGACCTGGGCTTCGATGCGATAGATGATGGCGCAGAAGAAGGTGGAGACGGCGGCATAGATAAGGGCGTGGCCGAGATCGATCTCCCGTCCGCCATCCAGCAGGGTGGTGATGCCGCTATAGAGAGCACCAAGGCAGAGCAGCAGAATAATGGTGCCATTGATGACGTTGGTGATGGGCTCGAAGTGGGCGTAGCCATACTGGAAGCGCGCATCGGAAGGGCGGGTAACGAGATAGGCGGTAACAAGACCGAGGCCGGTCATGCCCATGCTGAACAGGGTGAAGATACCGTCGAGCATGATGGCGTTGGAACCGACGAAGAGGCCGTAGCCGATGCCGAAGATGGCAAAGGTGATACAACCGAACAGCGACAGGGTAAGCGCCTGTTTTTCGGTGGTGACCAGCGTACTGATAACATGGCTGTGGTGAGCCATAAAAGTCCTCCTTTCAAATGGTGAATATTGCCAAGCGCAAGCGGTTTTCTAGCTGATATACTGCCCGCTCACATGTGAGCGGACTGGCCTGATTGCCATTGACAGGCGGCTGGCCAGTCGTTGTCGCCGGCGTGCCGGCATCAAGCAAAGGATGGGAACAAGGATTCATGATCCCGAGACTCGATTACCAGGACAGTTTGTCACCCGCAACCCTGCAGTTTCTTGAGTTGCTAGAGCGCAGCGCATTTCGTGGTGATATCGAAAAGTCTTATGCAAGCCGGTTGGCGATGGCGACGGATAACAGCGTCTATCAGGTAGTACCTCAGGCGGTTCTCTATCCGCGCAGTGCGGACGACATAGCAGCAATGCTCAAGCTGGCCGCTGAGCCGGCGTTCGCCTCCTTGAGTTTTTTTCCTCGCGGTGGCGGTACCGGCACCAATGGTCAGTCATTGGGCGGCGGCATTATCGTCGATCTCTCCCGTTATATGAACCAGATCATGGAAATTAATCTGGAAGAGGGGTGGGTGCGGGCCCAGGCCGGGGTGGTGAAAGACCAGCTCAACGCCTACTTGAAGCCCCACGGCTACTTCTTCTCGCCGGATCTTTCCACCTCCAACCGCGCCACCTTAGGGGGCATGATCAACACCGATGCCTCGGGGCAGGGGTCACTGGTTTACGGCAAAACCTCGGATCACGTGCAGGGCCTCAAAGCGGTGCTGGAGAATGGCGACATCATGGCCACAGAGCCGCTGACCGGTGAGCGACTGGCCGACAAGCTGACGCTGGAGAATCGGGAAGGGGAGATCTATCGCACCCTCTATCGCATCGGCAAGGAGCGCCGAGCCGACATCGAGGCGACCTTCCCCAAGCTCAACCGCTTTCTGACCGGCTACGATCTCAAGCACCTCTATCAACCCGACACAGATACGCTGGATGTGAGCCGGGTGCTGTGTGGCTCGGAAGGGTCTCTGGGTTTTATCACCGAAGCCAGACTCAACATCACACCGATCCCGCGCTACCGCACCCTGGTCAACGTCAAGTACGACAGCTTCCCCTCCGCCCTGCGCAACGCTCCCTTTATGGTGCAGGCGCAAGCTCTCTCGGTGGAAACGGTGGATTCCCGGGTATTGGGGCTGGCACGCGCCGACATCATCTGGCATTCGGTGAAAGAGCTTATTCAGGATGTGCCCGGCAAGGATCTGCAGGGGCTCAACATCGTCGAGTTTGCCGATACCGATGAGGCAGAACACAAGGCCAAGGTGGCGGAGCTCTGCCGCCGTATCGAGGGGCTGTTGGCCAAGGGTGAGGCGGGGATCATCGGCTATCAGGTGTGTGACCACCTGCCAAGCATCGAGACCATCTACACCATGCGCAAGAAGTCGGTGGGGCTGCTGGGCAACGCCGAAGGGCGCAAGAAGCCGGTGGCCTTCACTGAAGATACCGCCGTGCCGCCAGAGTCACTGGCCGATTTCATCATGGAGTTTCGCGCCCTGCTGGACGGCCACGGTCTCGACTACGGCATGTTCGGCCACGTCGATGCCGGTGTGCTGCATGTGCGCCCGGCGCTGGATTTGTGCGATCCCGAGCAGGAAGTGCTGCTGCGCCGCATCTCCGATCAGGTGGTGGCGCTCACCGCCAAATATGGCGGCCTGATGTGGGGCGAGCACGGCAAGGGCTTTCGCTCCGAATACAGCCCCGCCTTCTTTGGCGAGCTGTGGGAGGAGCTGCAGCGGGTCAAGGGAGCGTTCGACCCGGCCAACCGCATCAACCCGGGCAAGATCTGCGTGCCGTATGGCAGTGGCGCCGAGCTGGTCTCGGTGGATGGCCCCAAGCGTGGCAAGTTTGACCGCCAGATCCCGCTGGCGGTGCGTACCAGCTACACCCGGGCCCTGGACTGCAACGGCAATGGTCTGTGCTTCACCTTCGAGACCGACTCCCCCATGTGCCCCTCGGTCAAGATCAGTCGCGATCGCCGTCACTCCCCCAAGGGGCGGGCGGGCCTGATGCGCGAGTGGTTACGCCAGCTGGCGGAGCAGGGGTTTGATCCGCTGGCGGAAGAGGTGGCGCTGCAATCCGGTGGTGTGCGTTTCAAACAGCTGGTGGACAAGGTGCGCAACAGCTGGGCCAAACAGCGCGGGGAGTATGATTTCTCCCACGAGGTGATGGAGGCGATGGCCGGCTGTCTTGCGTGCAAGGCGTGCACCAGCCAGTGCCCGATCAAGGTGGATGTGCCCGATTTTCGCGCCCGTTTTATGCAGCTTTATCACGGCCGCTACCTGCGTGCCCCCAAGGATTACTTCGTCGGCACGGTGGAGAGCTATGCGCCGCTGCTTGCCAAGGCGCCGAAGCTGGTCAACTTCTTCCTCGAAAAAGAGTGGGCCCAGAAGGCGACCGAGAAGAGCATCGGCATGGTGGATGTGCCACTTCTGAGCGTGCCGACCCTGGCCGAGGCGCTACGTGACCATCGCGCCCGCTACTTCGACCTGCCGGGGCTGGAGCGGATGAGCGCCGAACAGCGCCAGAAGGTGTTGCTCATTGTGCAGGATCCCTTTACCAGTTATTACGACGCTCCCGTGGTGCGCGACCTGGTGAAACTCGCCAGCAAGCTCGGGTTCCAGCCCTATCTGCTGCCGTTCAAACCCAACGGCAAGCCCCAGCATATCAAGGGGTTCCTGCGCGCGTTTGCCCGCACCGCCGCCAACAGTGCCCAGTTCCTCAACAAGGTGGCGGCGCTTGGCATTCCCATGGTGGGGGTGGATCCGGCCATGGTGCTCTGCTATCGCGACGAGTATGCCAAGGCGCTGGGGTCGGCTCGCGGTGATTTTCAGGTGTTGCTGCCACAGGAGTGGCTGCTATCGCTGCCGGCAGATCAACTGCCTGTTAGCGGCGACAAGGCAAAGAGCGGGGAGGGGAGTGAACCCGAGCCCTGGTATCTGTTCGCTCACTGCACCGAGAAGACCGCCAAGCCCTCGACCCATGGCGACTGGATCACTCTGTTTGGCCGTTTCGGGGCCAGCTTGCAGCCGGTCTCGGTGGGCTGCTGCGGCATGGCGGGCACCTATGGTCACGACGTCAAACAGGTAGAGAATTCCAAGGGAATTTATGGGCTGAGCTGGGCCGAGCCACTCGCTCGTCTGCCCAAGGGACGCTGTCTGGCCACCGGCTACTCTTGCCGTAGCCAGGTCAAGCGAATGGAGGGGGAAAAGCTTAAACATCCATTGCAGGCCCTGCTGGAGCTGCTCTGATGCTGAGTCTGCCCAAACGGTTTCGGGTGCCGAAGGCCTATCGGCACCCGGATTTCTTGCTGCTGCCTGCCACCCCTGCCCAGGCTGTGGTGGAGTTTGTCGCCATCCTGCGCGAGCGCGAACAGCTTCATCAACTGTTTCGCCCGAATGATATCTGGCCCTCCGCCAACTTCAGCCTGAGTCAGCACGAAGGGGATATGGCGTGGCAGCAGTCGGAGTTTCTGGCCAAGCGGTCTTTTGCCTATGGCCTTTGGAGTCCGGATCGGGAGCCGCAATTCTGGGGCGGGGTTTATCTCTACCCCTCGGTGTTGCCGGAGGTAGAGGTGGAACTCTTCTTCTGGAAGGTGGCCGAGGCGCCCATCACGGATGAGGAGCTGGAGGCTCAGCTGCGCGACTGGCTCGCCAAGGTGTGGCAGTGGCCAGAACCCCGTCTGCCGGGGCGAGAAGTGCCTTGGGCCGAGTGGCCCGGCGTTACCTATCCCTGGTGACATCCCGCTTAAGGGCATGATTGTTATCTGCGGCAAAGAAGTGGGAGATCGACATTCTGGAGATGGATGGCGAAGCCGATCACGTTCATCTACTGGTAGCCTATCCGCCGAAGTTGGCCGTCAGTGTATTGGTCAATAATTTGAAGTCGGTCAGCAGCCGCCACATTCGCATATTGAATACGCACCTACGAAAGCAGAGTAATAGTGGGGTGCTGTGGTCGCGCTCTTACTTTGCTTGCAGTGCTGGCGGGGCCACTATTGAAACGCTCAAGGCGTATGTGGCCTCGCAGAACACACAAAATTAGCTCCCCTTATCTCCCCGCCCGATTGGGCGAGGGTTTACGGGGCATCTGCTAAACATGTGGCGAACTACCTTGCAGGGGCGCTCTCCTGCCAGATGGGATCATCACGCATAGTTTCGACCAGAAAATCGAGGAAACTGCGCAGTAACGGTGACATCTGCTTACGCGTGTTATAGACGGCATGGATGCCCAACAGTTGTGGCTGGTAAGCGGTGAGCAACGGCACAAGTTCACCCCGTTCGATGAACGGTGCGACCGACCCCAAAGGCTGCATGCTGATCCCCGTCCCCAGCAAGGTGGCACGCAGTAGCAGGTTGGAGATATTGCCACTCAGATTTCCTCCCACTGGCACAGAGACCGGGCCATCCGCTCCGGCAAAATGCCACAGGCTCTTGCCAAAGTACGCATAGGTGAGGCAATTATGCAGCGCGAGATCATGCACATGTTGTGGGGCGCCATGGGCCATCAGATAGGTGGGGCTGGCACAGATCACCGAGCGGCATACCCCGAGCTGGCGGGCAACTAGATTCGGGTCGAGATCATTGGTGATCCGCAGGGCCAGATCAATTCGCTCCTCCACCAGATTGACGGTGCGGTCAGCCAGCATGATATCAATGGACGTTCCCGGCCAGCGGGTTAGATAGTCGTGGACGGCGGGGATCAAAAACGCATCGGCCAGTGCATAGCTACATGTGACCCGCAGCTGTCCCTTGGGGGATGCATCATGCTGGATCGCCAGATGTGCCATCTCGTCGCCAATTGCGAGCATGGCCCGAGCACGCGTGAGGGCTTCTTCTCCGGCGCTGGTCAGACTCTGGCGACGGGTAGTGCGGTGCAGCAGCCTCGCCCCCATCCACCGCTCCAGTTCAGCCAGATAACGCGATACCATCGCGCGCGATATATCCAGTTGCTCGGCGGCAGCGCTGAGGCTACCGCGTTCGACAACGGTCACAAAGACCTGAAGGGCGGTGAGTCGATCCATTAATATGCTCATTTTATGCAACAGTAAACGCAATATTATGCAGTATTTACTCATTTTAAAATAAGATAACCTGTTTTTCTGCGCCACCATGCAGTATTGCCACGAGGAGCCGTACCTCGGCACTGACCGGAGCCCTCCGTGATACCGCTGCGATGACAGCCTGTCATCTTGCCTGGCATGAACGAAAGAGCAGGAGGAATAGATGAACCATAGAGTCAAACAGCTGCTACTCAGCGTACCACTATTGGCACTGGGCGGTTGTGAGCTAAACGGCACCGAGCCCCCCTATTATCAAGCAGCAGCGACCTTGCCCGATTTCAGGCAGCCTAGTTTCTCCGAATATGTAAAAGAGACCACCGATTGGCTGCAGGTCGAGCGCTACGTTGTCGGTGCAGACAAAGCGTATGAAATCAGTGTCAACGCCCCCCGTGAATTTCGCCCACACACACCCAATGGGGACGGTATCTTGCTGGTACACGGATTGGGTGATTCCCCCTATTCTTTTGTCGATATTGCCCGGCATCTGAGCCAGCAAGGCTATCTGGTCAGAACCATGTTACTGCCGGGGCACGGCAGCAAGGTCGGTGACTTGCAGCTGGCCTCCGATACGCAGTGGCAAGAGAGTGTCGCTCATCAAGTCTCACTGCTGCGGCAAGAGGTGGACAACATATGGCTCGGTGGCTACTCGACCGGCGCCAATCTGGTCACCAGTCACGCCCTGGCCCACGATGAGATAAGCGGATTGATCCTCTACTCCCCGGCTTTCAAGGCGCAGTCAAAACTGTTACCACTCAGTGAATATGCACAGTATCTGGTCACTTGGGCAGACCGTGACCCCGAGCATAACCGGCTGCGTTATGAGTCACTGCCGATGAAGGCCGCCGTCAGTTATTACCAAACTACCAAGCGGGTCAGATCGCTGTTATCTGCCAAGCCGATTTATAACAAACCCGTATTTATGGTGATCAGTGAAGGGGACAACGTCATCGATAAAGCCTATGCCAGTGACGTATTTCAACAGCAGTTCACCCATCCGAATGCCAGATTGGTCTGGTTAGGTGAGACTCCGCCTGATGATCCGCGGGCGAAGGCATTTTCAATGAAGTTACCGGCTCTGCGCATTAGTGAAGGTTCACACATGGGGGCGCTGTTTGCACCGGATAACCGTGAATATGGTATCGCGGGTCGCAACCGGATATGCAGCAACGGCCAGCCGCCAGTCGCAGAGCAAGCCTGTGAGGCTGGTGCTGACGTGTGGTACTCATCTTATGGCTATACGGAGGAGGGAAAAATCCACGCCAGATTGACCTATAACCCCTATTTTGCAGAATCTATGCAACTTTTGGCGCAAGTATTGCGGACGATGCCCTCTCCCCCGAGTGGCAGCAGTGACGGCGACCCAAACAAAAGGAGCGCCTCGACCACCAGACTCTGAACGCGCAATTTTCATATCATCCCCAGCGCACCACCTCCTTATAACCTGGTGGGGCACAAGCACAAAAAAGGCCGCTCAATGAGCGGCCTTCTTCATAACGGGATCAGCAATCAGCTTTCGCGACGCTTGCCACCGAATTTGCGATCTTTGTTGAAGCCACCTTCACGGCGCTCCCCGCTCTTGTTGAACGGACGGTCACCCTGCGGACGGCGATCCTTGTTGAAAGGACGGTCACCACGGAACGGACGATCACCACGGGGCGGGCGGCTGCTGGTGTTGCCACCGGCCGGCACCTCGGTGTAGCGGCTGATCTGCAGCGGACGCTGGCAGACACGGGCCTTCTTGATCACTTCCAGCACGTCCGGGCTGATGCCCTTCGGCAGATCGACGGTGGAGAAGTCGTCAGCAATGTCGATGTTGCCGATGAAACGGCTCTCAATGTTCGCTTCGTTGGCGATGGCGCCGACGATCTGGCCCGGCTTGACGCCGTGATGGGCTCCCACATCTACGCGGTAGCGCTCCATCTCCACATCAGGGTTGTCTTTGAGCGGACGCGGCTCAAGAGATGGCATGCGACGGGCAGGTCGATCACCACGGTCACCGAAGTCACGACCGCCACGGTCGTTGAACTCACGGCGCTCGAAGCCACCACGGTCGTTGCCAGCGTTTAGCAGCGGATCCGGAATGGAGTCATCCAGCAGCAGCGGTTGGTCACCCTGAACCAGCTTGGCCAGTGCAGCAGCAAGCTCCAGCGGGTCGGCAGAGTCCTCTTCGATCAGCTCGTTGACCAGGTTCAGGTAGAGCTCAAGCTCTTCGCCCATCATGGTTTCCCGGATGCGCTCTTTGAACTTGGTCATACGGTGCTGGTTGATGTCCTCGGTGCTCGGCATCTTCATCGGCTCGATAGCCTGACGAGTTGCATGCTCGATGGCGCGCAGCATACGACGCTCACGGGGAGCAACGAACAGGATCGCTTCACCTTTACGACCGGCACGACCGGTACGACCGATACGGTGTACGTAGGATTCGGTGTCATACGGAATGTCGTAGTTCACAACGTGAGTGATACGCTCAACGTCCAGACCACGAGCCACCACGTCGGTGGCGATCAGGATGTCCAGCTGGCCCTGACGCAGCTTGTCAACGGTACGCTCACGCAGCTTCTGCGGGATGTCGCCGTGCAGTGCTTCACAGGCGTGGCCACGAGCGGCCAGCTTGCCAGCCAGCTCTTCGGCAGCATTCTTGGTACGTACGAAGACCAGTACGGCCTCATACGGTTCGACTTCCAGCAGACGGGTCATGGCGTCCAGCTTGTGCAGACCAGTGACCTGCCAGTAGCGCTGACGGATGGTCGGTGCAGTGGACGTCTTGGAGACGATCTTGATCTCTTTGGGCTGTTTCAGGTGCTTCTGGGCAACACGACGGATCTGCTCCGGCATGGTGGCAGAGAACAGGGCGACCTGACGCGTGTTCGGGCACTGGTCCATGATCCAGTCCACATCGTCGATGAAGCCCATGCGCAGCATTTCGTCCGCTTCGTCCAGCACCAGTGCTTTCAGATTGGAGAGATCCAAGTTCTTGCGACGGATCAGGTCCATCACACGGCCAGGAGTACCTACCACAACCTGAGCACCACGACGCAGAGCGCGGGTCTGGGTTTCGTAAGAGGAGCCACCGTAGATCGGCAGGACGTGGAAGTCCGGCATGTGGTGGGCGTAGCGTTGGCACGCTTCGGCAACCTGCAGCGCCAGTTCACGAGTCGGTGCCAGCACCAAAACCTGGGTATTGCGGTTACCAGCTTCCAGACGAGACAACAGAGGCAAGGCAAAAGCAGCGGTCTTCCCTGTACCGGTTTGCGCCTGCCCCAGCAGATCGTGTCCCGCCATCAGGTGGGGAATTGCTGCGGCCTGGATCGGTGACGGGCGCTCATAGCCCACGTCCTGCAGCGCTTTCAATACAGGCGCGGCCAGTCCAAGCTCACTAAAAAGGGGCAGTTGTTCGGTATCAGACATAGATTCTTCCAGATTAAGGCAGGCGGCTAAGCACCGCGGAATAGCAAAAAGGCGGCGATTATAGCGCCACTTTGTTCTGCTGTCTTGAAAAATGTGATAAGCGTCTCAAGACGTTGGCAATTATAGAGGGATCTGACGAGTATGGCTTGCTTATTTTGCACTCATAGTGCGTTATTGCAGATCACTCCTCGCTGGAGTCCTTGCCCCGCTTGTGTTTGAGCACCGCCATGGTCAGTCGGCTGGTACACAATAAACGCGCACGTTCGTCCCGAATTTCTATCTGCCACACCTGGGTCGTCGCTCCCAGATGGAGCGGCGCACAGCGCCCGGTTACCACTCCCTCCCGCTTGGCCCGCAGATGGTTGGCATTCACCTCCAGCCCCACGCAATAGCTGTCTGGCCCCACTGCCATGTTGGCCGCCAGCGACCCCAGCGTCTCAGCCAGTACCACGGAAGCGCCACCGTGCAGCATGCCGAGCGGCTGATGGGTACGGTGATCCACCGGCATGGTGGCCTCCAACCAGTCAGGACCGAAGGCGGTATAAACGATCTCAAGGTGGGCCATCAGGGTGTTGCGGGAGCTGGCATTGAGCCCCTCCAGGCTCATGGGTTTACGCCAGATGGGCGCAATATCGTGACTCATTGCGAGCAGACTCCTTAATGTAAACGATGAAAGCGTACCGACATGGAAGATACCTCCTCCATCGGCAAAATGGCTCAGTTATTTGATTTGTTGGTTACTGGGTGCCCCCTTACCGACCGCTTATCCTGTGGGGTTCAAGTGATTCTATGCGAGCGGGAGTATCACCTATAGTCAGCATCGATCAGATTGTCTAAAAGAGGGCAAGCGAGTGCCGTCTCCGCTCACATCAGACGGCATAGTGGATGAAATAGTGAAAATCGCACATAAAGAAAAAGCCCAAGCAAACCAATTGCTTGGGCTTATCATTTGGCGGTGAGGGAGGGATTCGAACCCTCGATACGTTGCCGTATACACACTTTCCAGGCGTGCTCCTTCAGCCACTCGGACACCTCACCAAATTTTGGTCTGCTGTTTAACGTGTTCAGCCAACACGCTGTTCGCTGCGCTGTCGCGCTGGAACGGGGCGTAATGTAGGGGAAATGGCTGCCTGGGTCAATCACTTTTCCCCTTATTTTTCATAATCTTTATCGAACGCCTAACCCTTGAACAGAATGCTGTTTTTTACAGCGGCTCAGGGCTTGTCCAGGATGATCAGGCTGTCAGGCAGCTCATTCTGATCCCGGGTGGCGGGGAAGGCATCGCTCAGGATGGCGCTGGTACGCTCGATGCACTCCAGAAAGCCCTGCTCGATCTCCCTGTTGCGCACCCGCATCACAAAGTCATCGATGATCTCTTGCCACTGGGCGTTGTCGATGTGCTGGGCGATGCCGTCATCCACCAGGATCTCCACGTAGTGTTCGGCGGCCGAGACGAAGATCAGCACGCCGAGCCGATCGCGGGTGCGGTGCAGCCCCTGTTCGACAAATTGCAGGCGTGCCATCAGGGCAGCCCTGTGCTGGCGCACTTTCTTCGGGATCAGTCGCATCTTGATGGGAGTTAAGTGGAACAGCAGGCTCAGCAGCAGCCAGACTGACCACTGCACCAGCAGGATCTCGTACCAGCCGAGCCAGAAGCCGAGCTGGAATACCAGCAGCGGGGTGAGCATGGCCAGCAGGGCCGCCCAGAGAGTAGGAATATAGCGATATCCATCGCTGGCCGGGGCCAGCACGGTCACCAGTTCGGCGTCCGTCTCCTGTTCTGCCTGTCTGACCCTGGCCTGAAGCGTGTGATAAAACTGTTTTGAAATCATCTTGTCGTCTCTTACTCCCTGTTACCAACCACCGGAGGCACCACCGCCACCAAAACTGCCACCACCACCGCTGAAGCCACCCCCCCCTCCGGAGCGACCGCCAAAGGAGCCGGCCCCCAGTCCCCCGGCCAGGTAGGCCGAGCGGCGACGTCGGCCCGAGCCCCCACCGCCGCCCCCTCCGCGCAGGTTATGGAGCACGATCATCGCAATCACCATCAGGATGAAGAGCCAGGGACCCTGGGTCGCCTCCTTTTTCTGTGCGTCGGCAGGCTGATATTCGCCGGCCAGGGCCTGAATGATGCCCTGGCTGCCTGCCATGATGCCGGCCACCATGTCGCCTCGCTTGAAGGCGGGCAGGATCCGGGTCTGGATGATGTTGGCCGCGATGGCATCGGGCAGCGCCCCTTCCAGTCCGTAGCCCACTTCGATCCGCACCTTGCGCTCATCCTGGGCGATCAGCAGCAGGACACCGTTGTCTTTGCCCTTCTGGCCGATGCCCCAGTGACGTCCCAGTTGGTAGCCATACTCCTCGATGGTCTCTCCCTCCAAACTGTCGATGGAGACCACTACCAGCTGGATACCACTGCGTTTTTCAAACGCGGCCAGCTGCTGGGTGAGCTGGTGGGCCTGCTTGCGGGACATCAGGCTTGCCTCATCCACCACCCGTCCGCTCAGGGCCGGAAAATTCGGCGCGGCCTGCAGCGCCACCGTCCAGATCAGCAGAAAAGGGAGCAGTGCACGCAGCATCATCTTCATTGGAAGCTGACCTTGGGCGCCTCATCGGCACCGGGTTTGGCACTGAAACTGGGTTTGGCCTCCAGATCCGAGTAGAGCAATTTGGACCAGATAACGCCGGGGAAGGTGCGGATCTCGGTATTGAATTGGCGCACCGCCTCGATATAGTCGCGGCGGGCCACCGATATGCGATTCTCGGTCCCCTCCAGCTGGGCCTGCAGGGTGAGGAACTGCTGATCCGCCTTGAGATCGGGATAACGCTCGACCACCACCATCAGGCGGGAGAGGGCGCTGGAGAGCTGGTTCTGCGCCGCTTCAAACTCCTTGAGCTGGGCCGGGTCACTCATCTGCACGCTGCCGACCCGGGCGCGGGCGTCGGTGACCGCTTTGAGGGTCTCCTGCTCATGGGTGGCATACCCCTTGACGGTGGCCACCAGGTTGGGGATCAGATCGGCGCGGCGTTGGTACTGGTTCTCCACCTGTCCCCAGCTCGCCTTGACCTGCTCATCCAGGGTCGGAATGGTATTCATGCCGCAGCCGGTCAGGCTGAGCAGCAGGGTCAGGGTCAACAGGCTCTGCGTGGTTCTGCGCCAGAGTGATGTGGCCATCTTGTTGTTCTCCTTTGATATTTCGAGTCGATAGTGCGCCATGGATGATGCACGACCAAGAGTGCATCACCATACCAGCTTGGGGTCAGTTGCCACAACGCGCAGGTAGCTCAGGTCGCTTGTTGATGCCGGAGACCTTGGGCAGCTGGGGTTTGTCTTTGAGCCAGGAGGCCAGCTCTTCCCCGCAGCCATTGCCGAGCGGAATGGGAGCCTGGGGTTCACAATCGGGGCTGTCGACCGGGCAGCGCAGGCGCACATGGAAGTGGCTGAAATGGCCCACCCAGGGGCGCAGCTTGGCCACCCAGGGTTCATGGCCTGCCTGCTCACAGACGGCCGACTTGATCACCGGGTTGACGAAGATGCGGGCTACCTCGGGTTTGCTGGCGGCCAGCCGCAGCAGGGTGAGCTGCTGTGGGCCGAAGCGACCCGGTAGCATCTTGTAGCGGGGTTCGTCGATCAGCGCCCACTCCTTTGGGGCATCCTGTTCCCACTTGCTGATGGGACGGTTGGCCATGCGAAACCAGATATCGGCATCAAGGCCAGTCTGGTGGCTACGATGGCCCGAGGTAAAGGGGCCGCCACGGGCCATCGCCAGATCAGCGATGTAGAGATCCGGCAGGCCGGCCATGCGGGTCTGGTTGGCCAGCGTCTGCAGGTAGTGGATAAGGTCGGGGTGGCCGTAGTAGCGCAGCCGTTTGGTGCGGATCACCTGATAACCCGGCCCTTCGAGGGGCAGGGATACGCCGTTTTTCAGACAACCGGCGGCATAACCACCGATGGCTTCTGCTTGCAACACGGTCGCCAGCAACAGGGACGTCAGCATTTGCGTGCTCCTTGTCTTGCTTCGAGTCGGCTCAGCAGTACGAACAGACTCAAACATATAAATAAATAGGCGGCTGCCACCAGCAGCCAGATCTCGTAGACCAGTCCGCTGGAGTTGGCCATTTCGGTACCGACGAAGGTGAGCTCCTGTACCGAGATGAGGGAGACGATGGCGGTATCCTTCACCAGCGCGATGAGCTGGCCGGTGAGGGGGGGCAGCATCAGCAACATGGCTTGGGGCAGGATCACCTGACGCAGTTGCACCCAGCGGGAGAGGCCGAGGCTCTGCGCCGCCTCCCACTGACCACGGGGGATGGCGGCCAGCCCGGCGCGGACGATCTCGGCGACGAAGGCCGCGCTGATCATCCCGACACAGAGGGTGCCTGAGATAAGGTTCTCCCAGCGTGCCGGCGGGCCAAACAGCGCCTCTTGCCACGGAGAG
The DNA here is from genome assembly GCF_000819885.1 of Aeromonas fluvialis. Classification (GTDB taxonomy): domain Bacteria; phylum Pseudomonadota; class Gammaproteobacteria; order Enterobacterales; family Aeromonadaceae; genus Aeromonas; species Aeromonas fluvialis. Next base: position 14,085 of record NZ_CDBO01000075.1, on the reverse strand, counting down.
AGCGATACGGTGCCGAGCCAGCGGGAGAGGCCGCTCGCCGGCAGCAACGGGTTGGCGATAAAAAAATAGAAGATGAAGATAAAGACCAGCGGCGGCAAGTTGCGGATCAGCTGGATAAACAGGGTTGCGGGCATCACCAGCCAGGGGCTGCGGCTGAAGGCGGCCACCCCCAAGGCAGTGCCGAGCAGCAGCGCCAGCACCATGCCGAGCAAGGCGATGCGCAAGGTGGTAAGCAGGCCGCTGAAAAAGTAGGGTAACTCGCCGTGAGGGCCGGGGGTGAACAGCAGGTCGAAGGCCTCATGCCAGCGCCACTGATAGGCCACCCCGATGTGCAAGCGGCTGGCCAGCCAGAGGCCCGCCAGCAGCAGGATCATGGCGATCACCCCATCCAACCAACCGATGTGGCGAATGGCCCCTCTTATCTTCGTCAGCATCATGGATTGACGACCTGCGCTTCCCAGGCCAGCGACTTGAACCAGTAGTCATGGCGCGCCTTGAGCCAGCCATCGGCCTGACGGGCGGCGATCCAGTCGTTGAACTGTTCGGCCAGCACATCATCCCCTTTGCGCAGGGCAAAGCCCTCGCTGCCCTGTGCCAGTTGCTTGGCAAACGGCATAAAGAGGGTATCCGGGTGGCGCAGCGCTTCTTGTTCGGGTTTGGGTGAGGAGGAGAGGGCGCCGTGGGCGCGGCCGTTCAGCACCTCCTGAAATACCTGTGACTCGTCATCGAACTGGCGCAGGGTGGCCTTGGGAAAGTGCGCTTTGGCTACCTGTACCGGCGAGGCGCCACGACGTACCGCCAGGATCACCCCGCGCTGGTTGAAGTCCGCCACGGTTTGCTTCTCTTTGGCCAGGGTGCTGGAGGCGGCCAACTGCACCCCGGAGTGGGAGTAGGCCTGGGTGAACAGCACGCTCTTCTCCCGCTCGGGGGTGATGGTGAGGCCGCCGATGATGACGTCATACTTTTTTGCCAGCAGGGAGGGGATGATGCCATCCCAGGCGGTGGGGACGAACTCCACCTGCCAGCCGTGGTCGGTGGCGAGGCGACGGGCCACGTCAATCTCGAAACCGATCAGGGCACCCTGTTTGTCCCGCATCGCCCAGGGGGCGAAGGTGGACATGCCGACCCGCAGGGTACCGCTCTGCTCGATCTGCGCCTGGGTGTCGGAGGGGGCGGTTTGTGCCAGTGCCGGAGTGAGCAGGCTTGTCAGCAGCAGGGCAGCGCCCGACAGGGTGGTCTTGAATGACAGATTCATCAAATATTTGCGCGAGAAACCACTTCCTTTAGGTGGTGGAGGGATAGCGCGACAACCGAAGGTTGTCCCTGTTCTCGCTTCCTTTTAAGTGGCTATCTTGGTCTGTGATTGATGATAGCGATAGCCATCACCCCGTTGAATAAGCTGGCAATACTTGTAGGAGATCCCCTCAACAACATTGCCATCTGCCTGAACGTTAAAATTGCCTGTTTTCCTAATAGCAACGGTAAGCGCCGTTAAATCGACATACTTGCCCTAACGGTATTGCGCCACTTTTTTTGAAATCGGCTCCAACGCCACATTCCACGGTAGCAGCGCTTCCAGCTTTTCCAGAGTGTCGGCTTCGCCAATCCGCTCCAGCACATAGTTGATATAGGCCGATGGCTCCAACTGATTGGCCTTCGCCGTCGGAGCCCCCTGGGCCATAAGGGGGTATGCATTCGAACTAAATTATTGCGAACCTTAAGTGACTGTGATGTAGATCAACTTACTTAATAATTTATCGCATCTTATGCGGTTTTGAGTCGATGTTTTATATCAGTAGGTTTATCTTAAGTTGAGAGCCTGTAAAAAGGGAAGATATTATGTCAGCTTTTGAACCGTTGTTAGCGCCAAGTAAGCTATATCATACAACAAAAATAGGTGGTTTTTTTGAACGGTTCAAATCAGTGAGAGTTCAGCTAAAATTGAACATTTTCCTGATAATTGTGGCATTTACTTTTATAGGTTACAAAGGCATTACTAGCATGCAGGATTCGGGAGAGTCTATCGGTGATCTTTATAAGCAAGGAATGCAGCACAGTATTCGGGCGGGTAAAATACTTAACGAACTAGAAAGTGCGCGTAGCAGTTTACTGCTGGGGTTCCAACACAATCCGAACAATGAATTATTCGAGATGCATAACCATCCCTTGTCGGTTCATATTGAAGCATCGCGGGAATCAATCGCGTTACTGCATAACATTGTTGATAGTGAAATTTTAAGCTCAGATCTTGATGACTCTGAACGCCAGCAGATAAATGAATTAGTCAATTTACTCGACAAAGTGACTAACAAGGGCTTTGAGCCTGCCATAGCGGCATTAAGTGAAGGCGATTATACAAACTCTAACTTCATCTTACTCAGTCAAATTAATCCATTGTTTAATGATATCAAAACGGTAGCTCAGTCATTTTTAGATATACAAATTAATGAAGGTAAAAAGAGTTTTGAAGCATCACAAGCCAATATTGCTGTTTACATAATGTTAGTGGCGATTTTTTCTGGACTGAGTATGTTGGTTATCGTATCTAGTTCAAGCTTCATTATTAAGCGCGTTAATCAGGCGGTTACTCAGCTAGAAAACCCACGGCTTAGAAGGCCGTACCTGCTTAGTGATGTCTAGTTACCTCTGAAAATCTATGATTGCGTTAGATTATATTTTTTATAAATCAGATACTTAAATCAATCATGTGATTTTAGGTCATTCAGTATACTTCAGGATCGCCAAGTCCAGTGGGAATAAGATTTTAAAAATTGATCCAATTTTTTGATCATATAAAGATCAAAAATGCTGATTTCTCTCAAAATTGGCATGCTTGAATTGGTCTCAAAAGAAGCTTTTTGGTGTAGCCAGCGACAACATCAGGAACAGGGTGATCTGGGTTGGATGCCATGGAGTGGTGGGATCCGGTTCCCGCAGGAGTAGACGTTCACCGCAATCCTCCCCAACCCCAGCAGGCAAATCTGAATCGGCGAAGGCGAGACCGTCAGTCGTCGCAGGATTGCTCGGCGGATGAAGGAAGAGGGTCTCGAATGCAAGAGGTGGCAATGGGTAAGGTTGGAACAGGCCTATGCCAATGACATCATCTCCATACCTATGTGTGAGGGATCTGAAACTTCGATTGAGTCATTGTGTGCCAAAATGACACGCGAATTGCTTGTTGCACACTTTGACGCCATAATAACCATGTGACAGTTTGACACATAGGAGATCAGATTATGGCGACTACTTTGCCTCGTATCACAGCCAGGGTTGATGTCGATACACAAGATTTACTAACAAAAGCTGCTGCTCTTGCTGGAATGTCCAGTATCAACTCATTTGTTTTGAATGCTGCTATTGAAAAGGCAAAACAGGTGATTGAACGTGAGCAAGCTTTAAAGCTTAGCCAAGCAGACGCCATATTACTTATGGAAGCGTTGGACAACCCTGCACTGGGTAATGCCAAACTCAAAGCCGCTTATGAGCGCTATGAGAGAAAAACTCAATGATGCATACGGTACTTCTCGATAAAGATAAACACGATAGAAACCGGTTTAACTGCGGCATTGAAGTCCTTAATAACTACCTGAAAGTCATGGCCAGTCAGCAAGCGAAGAAAGACAACACCAGAACTTTCGTTTTAGAAGATGATACCGATAATTCGTATATCATCGGCTTTTATACGTTAACGATGACCCCGATTGACTTAAAAGCACTGCCTGAAAAGTTACAGAAAAAACACCAATCTTCGACGTCCGGTGGCCTCATTGCACGTTTGGCGGTTGATGACCGCTACAAAGGAAAAGGCTTTGGAGAGTGGTTACTGATTGATGCTTTACGAAAGCTATTGGCAGCGAGCGATAGTGTGGCATTTCCCGTTGTCATTGTTGATGCCAAAGATGGTGCAAAGCATTTCTATGAGCGCTATGGATTCCGGGCATTTCAAGATGCGGAGAACAAACTCTTCATCACAATCGCAGATGTCAGAGAAAGCTTGAGCTAGATGGATTACAGCGTGTTGTCAAACAAGCTAATAGCCAGTGGCAACGGCTTCACAAAGAGGATGAGCCCCTCACTCCCTGCCCGCCGGGCGGGTTCTCCTGCTCGTACATAGCGGCGGTTCGCGTCCGATGTCAGGTGACAACTATTCTGACACGGGGGGGCACCGCCAGAGCATGGGGCGTTATGCAGGAGAACTATGATCGGCGAGCTACACCGGACGATTGGTGTACGTAAATGGGTACATGTGCCATAATTGACGATGCAAACCGCTATCAAGGAGGCGAATCATGCACACAGTTACCTTTTCCGACGCCCGCAAACATTTTGCGGACACCATGAGCCGTGTAACCAACAACGCCGAACCGGTTCGCGTCATGCGCCGGGATGCGCCAGACATAGTCATGGTCGATGCTGGTGAATATGAGGCCATGCTGGAAATGATCTACCTGTTCAGCAACCCGGCGAACGCTGCTCATCTCAACGAATCATTGGCACAGTTGGAGCGCGGCGAAGTTGTCACAGTGGACTATTAATTTCACCCCAAACGGCGCTGCTGATTTTGCCTACTGGAAGGGGATTGATCAGCACAAAGTTGAGCGGATAAGAGCCCTGTTACATGCGACAGAGGCCGACCCGTTCAGCGGGATAGGAAAGCCCGAACGTCTCCGCCATCACAAGAACCCTGCCCTATACTCGCGCCGCATCGATCAGCAGCACCGCTTAGTTTACAGCGTGTCAGGCAACACGGTTACGGTGGTTGCCTGCCGCTTCCACTACGGTGACAAATGAACGCCGCCAACTAGCAATCAAGCCAGCCGCATCTACCTCGAAACGGATGGTAGTCCTCCCCACTTGGCAATCAAAAGAACAGTGCCGGTGATACTCCGACTCCGAAGCGTCTGCTTAGCGCCTCGATATATTGGCGGCTCAGTTTTTTGCCTTCAGCTGCATTGAGCAACTTGGTAACATTGGATTTGGATCCAAGCTCCGGCAGGTCTGCTACCCCCAGTCTGTGCTGGCTCATCAAGGTCTTCAGGCCGAAATGTCCGGTTCTATGCCTGCTATTGCCTTGTTTAAGTCGGCGAACTCGTCGGCACCGTCTTCCCAGCGCTCTATAGTGGCTGCAAGTAACTCAATCAATTGCTTATTGGTGTCATAGTCATCGATTAGCTCGTCCATCAGCTCAAGAGCTTGCCCATAATCGTCCTGATTATTGATCCGGGCGATGTAGGGCACTTGGGCCAATGCTTGTCTAATCTGAACCAACGCAATACTTAACATGATAGTGACTCCTTGTTTTTCGAGTACTTCTGGTTCACCTTGTCGTATTCGATATGGCTGACAATCACCTGCGCAATGGACTGACACCACCACAGTAGCCGATCTAGTCCTACAGTCTCTACTATAGGAGGCAACACTACTTCATGGGGATAGACGTCCCGTACGATGGGAAACACCACCGCTCGCATAGGGCTGGTAGCATCCACTATCGGACACTTAACTGTTCATGCGATATAAAATTTGCTGAAAGTGAGATGGTTATGAATGTAGGAACTGGGTACAGGCCCAAGGCTTCGGTCAGAAAACCAGTCAGTCTTCTTGCTGCTTTGTCGTTGCCTAAGCAACCTGTCGAAGCACATATGAAGATCCTGGCAGGATTCTCTTATGACATTGTGGCAAAGCTATCTTCAGAGACAAATATTGATGAGGTCATTCTTTGCCAGTGGGTAGGTATCAGCCGCGCCAACTACCATAGGAAGATGAAAGACGACAAGCATGTTCTTTCAGTAGAGCACAGCGGGAAAATATATATGTTAGTCAAGGTGTTAGACGCTGCATCTTCACTCTTTGCTGGAGACATATCGGCCATTATTCAGTGGCTCAACTCACCTGCCAGAGCTTTGGGTGAGGAATGCCCTTTACAGCTGTTGAGCACTCCCGTAGGGGCTGAGGCTGTTCTCGATCTGATTGGCCGCATTGAGCATGGTGTTATCTCCTGATGAATTCCATTCAGCACTCTCTGCCATCCATGATCAACATGGCATGGGTCAAAGCGAATGGTGGGGAATAGGCTGTTATGGGTTACTTCGAGTGATGCGGCCGCGACTGAGGGGCTAGCTTAACAGATCAGAGACCTGAAACGCCCTCATCACGGAGTCTTGGACGCCTGATCATCGTTGAAGCTCATTCTCACGGCGGGGCATAACTGTCTGGCAGTAGGGATCCCCGTCCGTTAGGGCGGGGAGTGTATTAACGTGGCAGCACAAGCAAATCCGCACTCTTGAGCTTGAAGGTACAGCCTTGCTCGATGAGCGCCTCCCGGTTGGCCAGCACCAGCGGGTAGAGCAGGGGATGTTGCTGGTGTTCGCCGTTATAGCTCACCTGCATCCGCTCCAGCGCATAGTGCATCAAAGGGATGCGCTGGCTGATCAGCAGCTTGCCATCTGGCATGGCGTAGTCGCTGGCAATGATAGCTTGCTGTCCTTCGCTGAGGGCTGGATTGGGGATGACGATGGCGCTGACCCGGGTGTTCCACTCCCGATCCTGATCCCGGCCGTGGGGGGAGGCATCCAGCAGGTCCGGTTCGCCCCGAAAACGACTCATCACAAAGTCCAGATATTCCCCTTTCTTCTCGCAGTAGGCGCGTACGTGCCAGCGGATCCCGTCATAGACCAGGGTATGGGGCACGATATTGCGGCCGCTCTGCGCCTCTGAGCTGAGCGACACGTAATCGACATCGACCCGCAGTTGGCCGCGCGCCGCCTGCACCAAACCTCGCACGATTTTTGGGTCGATATGGCGGTTGGGCACATCCAGGATCTCGATATGGCCGTAGCGCAGATCCATCAGCGGCAGGGTTAACAGGCCGGCTTCATGCTGGCGCTGGTGCTGCTTTTCACGGTGCAGCAGCATCAGGTACTCATCGACTTTGCCTTCACTAAAGCGCGGGACAAAGTGCTCGGTGGGTTTGTATCCCTTCAGACTTTTGTCATAGACCAGCCCGTCCGGTGCATAGTGAGTCAGGTAGTGATTGATATCCCGTGACGCTTGCTGGCGGCCGATATTGAAGGCAGTCATCAAATGATTGGTGGTCAGCCGTCCCTCCCACTGCAATACGATTTCCAGCAGACGAAAGCGCAGGGTTTGATCCCAGGTGAGCTCTTTGGGTGCCATACGTGCTCCAAAATGCGACATGTGTATGTAACCAGTATCGGCATGAGTATACAGGCTACATATAATGAATCCATCGAAATGAGCGCCAAAGGAGCATGTCATGAACGGGAAGTTGGATAGCGCATACAGCCATCACGCCGCGTGCCGGATGCAGCAGCGCGGTATTGATCCCGAGTTGGTGGAGCTGCTCCTGAGCATCGGGCGATCTGCTTATCATCAAGGCCGCGAACTGGTTTATCTCGACCGCAAAGGATTGGCGATGTTGCAAACCGGAGGCGGATTGCCCGCACAATGTTGTCAGCGACTGCGCCGTCACTATCTGGTCCTGCAAGACGGCGAGATTGTTACCGTTGGTCATAAAACCGCTCACTTCAAACGCGATCGGCACTGAGGCGCCATGAACCCAACGCGGTTATCAGATCAGGCAAGCATGCCTCTGATCAGGGGGATATGTTGTTTGTTGTCAGCCGAGCGAGTGACAGCGCTGACCGCTTTACTCGCCAACGGCGCATGTCACCAAGAGGGTAAGACGTCACCGCTGGCGATGATGGCGGCATTGGCCATCCATATCGAGCAACACCGGTTGGATCGCACGTTACTGCCCATCGACCAGGGGTGTGAGCAACTGATGGCCGGTGCTGCCGACTTGCTGGGGGGCGACGCCCGCTTTGAAGATCAGGATGCGTTTCGCCTGTTGGCGCTACTGCTCGACAAATTGCTGCGGGGAGGGGGTGGCAGCCGCCCGGCCAAGCAGGATGGACTCACGGTAAGTGTGATGGAGTTGCGGGCGCTGGCGGTCAGATCCCCGAATAGTGATGCCGTGGTGCGTGGCAGCTGGCGGCGTAAATCACGCAACCAGCTGGGCCACGCCAGCTGGCTGGATGTGGTAGAGGCTGCTCTCTGGTGCTTCTGGCATGGGGATGACCTGACCAGTGGCGAAGTATTGCTCGGGGTATTGCTGGGCCGGGATGAGCGCGTACGGTTGGTTTATGGTCTGCTGGCCGGTGCTTTCTATCTGTCAGATCAGAATGATTGAAGAGGGAGCCCGACACCCAGATACCACCTCTGTCTGGGCGAGTAGCCTTGATATTGCCTGGCTGTGGCGCTCGACCTGATGTGCTGACTCGACATGAGGTGGTCTGTGTGATCTCGCAATGCTTGCTGCCGCGCTGATGATAAAGGGCAAGCGACCATAATGGTGCCACAATGTTCTCGCTGTCCTCAGTGACCCATGTCATATCCATTTATAAAAGGAGCCTGACCGGTTTCATTCTATTTGGTGCTTGCGGCTAGCTGTCGCTTCCTTGCCTGAGAGACGGAGTGAAGGCCGGGTAAGGAGCGAATGGCGTCTTGCCAGCGAAACGAACTACTTACAAAAATAACAATTATTAAGTAATTTATTGATCAAGAACTGATTTCAGATAAAATACACTTTTCAACGTGCTAAATCGATCATTAAGATACCCAAAGGACAATCTCTCTTTGGGGAGAGCACTATGGCAGCGGTGGTTGCTATCTCGCGGGTTAAAAGCAGCAGACTGGGAGCTGTCACTCAGGGGCGGTAGTCTTGTCTGAAGAAACCCGGCGAGTGGCGATAGCTGTCATCTTTTTACAAATTGATGACAGAACACATCTAATGCTGGTCAAATATCAACCTATCCCACAGCTTATCTCACACTACATGCACGGATATGCCACTGACAAAATGATCGGTATCCAAGATATCCATGGACATTCAGAACCTGTTGAACTGCGATAGATTGCCTCCAGCTTGGCTTAACGGATCATACTGGATGTGGTTATCCACGGAACGTAGCGTGAAATTCTGTGACGTGATCTAAACCGTTAACAATGACATAAGGAAACATGTAATGACTGATGTAACTCCTATCATTGAGGGTGAAGCAAGTCACCGTAGCCTGCATTTCATCTGGTTGGTCGATTGGTCTTATTCTATGGATGGAGCCAAGATGCAAAAGGTGAACTGGGCAATACGAGAAGTGTTACCCGATATCCAAGCCATTGAAGACAGTGAACGAATTAAAATTTTTATGCGGGTTATTCGTTTTGGGTCTAATGCCGAATGGTATATGGGGTCCGATCCCGTGCACATTTCACAGTTTCAGTGGCATGATATGAAGGCTGAAGGCGGATGTACCGCGACGGCTGAAGCAATTGAACTGCTCACCGACGCGCTCGATGTCAATAAAATGGGTGGACGCAATGTACCACCGGTTTGTATCTTGCTATCTGATGGCTATTGCACTGATGAGCCTGACCATTATCAAGCTGCTATTCAAGCATTAGATAATTCTCCTTGGGGAAAAAAAGCGGTAAGAATTTCAATCGGGATTGGTCAAAGTGACATTGACTACAACAAAGAAGAGTTAGATCAATTCATTTCACCCTACCTAAGAAAAGAAGGCAACGTCGAGACTCTTCAGGCAGATAGCCCACGTAAATTAGTCCATTTTATCCGTACCGCCAGCACGGTAGCGACAACTTCAGCATCCAAATCAAATATGAAGGTGTCGGATGAAAACAGCGCTATCGCTCCTGTTAGTTTAAGTAAAGCAGATTTGGATAATGCTGAGGATATCATTGATTTAAGCGATGTTAATGCTGAGGATGTCTTTTGATGACCAACGTCGCTGACTTACCGCAAGCAACCCGACTCGTAACACCGTATTTTGATATACTGATCACAAGCCCCACCGGGGCTTCCCATCTAGATAAGGGTCTACCTTGCCAGGATGCAAGCATGGCAGGCCAGTATTTTTATCGTGGTCAATCGTATACTGTGGCTGCGGTTGCCGACGGCCATGGAAGTGAGAAATACACCCAAAGCCATGTGGGTGCATTTCTTGCGTTACAAGCATTTCAATCAGCTGTTTCAAGTCTTATGCGAGTTGTAATTGAAACCAAGGCTGAGTCTGGCGATTGGAAGAGCTATATTCGCAATGAAATAACATTACATAATTTTACCAAAAGTTTACACTCAAGATGGATTGAAGCTGTAACAGAGCATGCAAATGCATTGTTAAATCACAGTTCTAATGACGAACCATCGGTTACCCCTTACGGCACAACCCTTGCGTTCTGCTTCGCAATAGATGACTTAATAGTGCATGGTTGTTTGGGTGACAGCGCTATATTTCAAGTTTCAGACTCACAAGCTACAGAGCTATTCCCCCTCAAACCGGAGGATTCTCTAGGTCTTGGCACTGACAGCTTGAGTGATCCAAGATCATCGAAAAAATTTAGATACGAGATTCAAGATAAGTCTTCAGTCGGCTTATTGGAGCCCACCTTCAAAAACGGTTTATGGGTGCTGACCACTGATGGCATAACGGATTCATTAAAATCCCCAGAGAAAACACTATCGAGTATTCTTGAAGCCATCAAAACGATGGGAATGGAAAAGGTTAGTCAGATTTTGCCCAGCAAGTTGTCACAATGGAGTGATCAAGGTGTAGGTGATGACATGGCATGCATAGTGATATATCAAAAATACCCTGAGCATAAAACCCAACTGCGCGGTCAAACATCTGATACTCAATAGTTGACAGTAGTATTTTCTGGCGAACGTCTCAATTGTGAAAATCGAGGCTCTTAGTCGATTATGTAAGTAAATGCCCTTTTGCTTCCTCAGAAGTAAGAGGGCGATAGCATCAAAAAAAACTACACCGGCTTAATTCCAAAAGAGTTGACACTGTTGAGTGATTAGTCACCGGTGAAAAAGGTTAATTGTACATCCAGATTTATACTTATATAACACAACAGTGTAATTTTTTGTGAGATTACTTCTCGTAACCCTGGTCGAGTAAGGAAATAATCATGGGATTTAGATTTCGTAAGTCGATCAAAATTTTACCCGGTATTCGCCTCAATCTAAGCAATGGGACGCCAAGCATCACTGTGGGGCGGCGAGGTGCATCATTTACATTTGGTTCACGAGGCATATATTCCAATTTAGGATTGCCAGGAACAGGGCTTAGTTATCGTACTCGACTTGACAATCCTGTTCATGCTACCAAAGTAAATGTCTCGGCGAATCATCGAAATCAACAAATTCCAAAGGTCGCGAAAAATATGGCTTCTCAAACAAAACAATTTAAAGGTTCCAGTGGTCAAGCATATGACATTCTTGAGCGATTAGCCGCTGGTGGGCAAGGTACAGTATATAAGACCAAGTGTGCCTCTGATGGCCAATTTTATGCGGTCAAAATGTATCACAAACACTTGGCAACACCCGAGCAAAAACGTCATATCCAAAAATTGATTGATCATGGTCAGCCGCAATGCAATAACAATGATATCGAGTTTATTTGGCCAATCGAGTTAGTGGAATTTCCTGGAATAGACTCCTTTGGATACTCCATGAAGCTATATGATGGCAAACATTATTGTCATTATAATAAAGTCATCAACGGCAGACAAAAAGAGCCAACTTTGGATAAGTTATGTCGTTTGAGTCAATTAGTTTGCTTTGCTATGGATGCTATACATCGCTCCGGCTTAGCATATTGCGATGTAAACCTTGGCAACATTCAGTTTGATATTGAAAATGGGCGGATCATTGTTTGTGATAATGATAATGTCACTATCAATAATGAGGATACTAACGTCATTGGCGTACCAGAATTTATGGCACCGGAGATAGCCAAGGCAGAATCGCAACCGAATGCAAGCAGTGATTTATATTCCATAGCCATTATGCTTTATCAAATGTGGACCTGGGAGCACCCTATGGAGGGGCAACTGACGGCTAAAGTCAGGTGCTGGGACCAACCGGCAAAGCGCAAGCATTATGCTGATTCCCCTTTGTTCTGCCACCACCCTACCGATCGTAGCAACGCTGCCGATAACGACCCAACACTAAGTTTAAGTGTCAAGCGATGGAATAAATTGTGCCCAGAACACCTACGATCCCACTTTGTGACAACTTTTACAGAGGGTGTCGAAAAACCAGGTGCTAGGGTAAGATTATCGAAATGGCAACAAATTTTCATGGAGTTGGCAGATAATGTTGTCACTTGTAAGCATTGCAAGGCGATAAATATCTTTGATACAAAGAAACCCAACCAAGTTTGTTTTAAGTGTGCGAATAAATTGTCAGTTGCAGCGGTTTTAACAATCAAGTACCAAGGTGGTAGTGCCCAACTAATAGTGCGTGAAGGCGCGACCTTACGCCAGCATCATACGAGCACTGATCTTACGAATGCCGACAAAGTATTGGGGTTGGTTGAAATTCACCCCAAAAACCCCAGCGCATTTATATTCCGTAATCAAACCAATGACACTTGGTTCTATGAGTATGCTGATAAAACACATAAATTAGAACCAGGGCAAGCTAGAGCTCTGTTACCAAACATGACACTGTCAGTTGGTAATGTAACGTTGACTATGGAATTGACCAACTAAGTCATGTTAATGATCGACGCTTCATGATTAAATAATGTGATAAAATCGTTTGATTCACATTTTTTGGTTTTATTTTAGTGTTTGACGGCGAGCGGCCATTCTGAATTAAAACTCTCTTTTAGTTTAGCTCATAATGGCCATTTTAGCTATTTTTATTCGTGACCATTGTTTGAGTCAGGTCACATTACTCACCTGGTTGTATTATATCTTCCCAGATTTTTGGCTAAAAATCTTGTAAGGTCATATTATATGGTGCATCGCGCCGATTATGCGCTAAGTTGAACCGACCAAGAATAGCGTGCTAATTATGCAGCAACGCTGCATAATTAAACTGGCATTTTTAAAATTTCAGTCAGCGGTAATAAAGTTGATTTTAAGTTTCAACCATTTGTGGTGACGTACAGGTCATTATAAATAACAGTTAATAAAAACAACCTGGTTTCCTGGTTTCCTGGTTTAAAGTGGTGGTTGCACTTCGGAGTTGAATCCACCGCACAGTTTAGAGTTGAATGCACCTTGAACCGAAAAATATGAGATAGCACTTATGTACAAAGGTGAGCCAGCGCAGGTTTTAGCGCAAGTTGTCAAAAAATACGGGACTGATATTGTTAATCCGACATTCCGCACCTGATTGGGGATTTTTTTCGGCGATGATACCTACACGTTCACAGCAAGTTGCAACATTGAGGTGTTGGCAGTTGAGGTTGGAATAAAAACTAAAATGCTCAGATTCATTCTTTCGCCCCCCGTGAAATGATGTGAACTGTTACCCAACAGAGTATTGTTACGTGGCAACATAAGTGAAGTCACTGGTTTTCTCAATTCAATCCTGGCTGTGTGAACTTCATCACCATTTAAAATAATAAAATTAGGTGCGGAATGACGGTTAATCAGCCTGCTCGTTTAAAGGCGCTATTTGCGGATTTATGCAATGAAAACTATCATAAGCGCCAGGTTAGGGTGCTACTTTTGTTAGCTGAAGAAGGTTTAGTACAAAAGTTAGTCATGACGTCGAGTCCGTCGGAGCGCCACATTTTACGTTCCCAATTAGTCATATTGCTGCATGAGGATTATGGCTTTGTCGAACAATTAGCTAATTGGGGAGTTGATGCATGGTTGGCGACATTATGGCCACAGGCGTCTATGAATGTTGCAATAGCGCCAGATACAGATGGTGCCGATTTTTTATCGATACAAACACAAGCATTGCAAGGTAATGCCAGTGCCCAATTCAACCTTGGCGTGATGTATGAACGCGGCCGGGTTGTGGAACAAGACCATACCCTAGCGGTGAGTTGGTATCGTAAGGCTGCCGAGCAGGGAGCTGCAATCGCGCAATACAAACTTGGTTTGATATACCTGATTACCCATGATTAGCAGTCACCACGAACTATACTGATCTTACGTACAGTTACTGAGGTGCAAGATCATGGCCAAAAGCAAAGTCCAATTCCAGAAAGGCTACAGGTAACTGTTCACCCAGAC
>NZ_CDBO01000074.1 GCF_000819885.1 Aeromonas fluvialis | reverse complement strand
GATCTAGGGGCGCTTACCTCTATCTGGCCAAGAGGGGGGAGAAGAATCGCTGTCACAGCGTCGGCAACACCTCATTATCCAACCGTGAGTAAACACGTCAGGTTACGATGTCCTCCAGCCTGACCGCGTCAGCAACCGCCCCAGGCGAGCGGGGGCCAGCAGAGACACTGAGGGCCGGACTATTTAAAGACGCGAAACCGCACAGCATCATCCATGAAGGTCTTCTCTACGGCCGGTTGCTTGATGCTGCCAAAGGGCATCTGGGCACGCAGCAGCCAGCTGGCGGGCAGGTTCCACTCCTTGTGTACCGCTTCGTCGATGAGCGGATTGTAGTGCTGCAGGGAGGCTCCAATTTTCTCCTGCGCCAGCGTCGTCCAGACCGCAAACTGGGCGATGCCGGTGGCATGTTCCGACCAGATGGGGAAGTTGTCTGCGTAGAGGGCGAATTTTTGCTGCAGATCCTTGATGACGTCGGTGTCTTCGAAGAACAGCACGGTACCGAAGCCTGCGCGGAAGCTGCCATCTACCTTGGCCTCACTCTGGGCGTAGGCTTCCGGCGGCACAATCTTTTTCAGCTCGGCTTTGACGATGTCCCACAGCTTGTGATGCTGGGCGCCAAACAGGATGACGGCGCGGGAGCTCTGGGAATTGAAGGAGGAGGGGCTGTGTCTGATGGCATCCTGGATCAGGACCGTCAGCTGTTCCGGCGTATGGGACACCTGGTCGCCCAGGGCATAGATGGTTCGACGTGCTTTGATCTGTTCGATAAACGGACTGCTCATAACATCTCCTTTGCTTGATAGTCACCGGGCGCCAGCTTTGCGGCCAGCCATCCCCTGTTGTTCAAGCTATAGACTATACCACCCGATTATCTTCCGGGCGTTTACACACAGTGGGTTCACTTTCAACTGAGGGTTAATACCTCGCCCACGGCTGTTCCCGTTGAGTGTCAGTTAACGGGGTTGGGGTGAGCTGAACAGCCAGCCCAGCTGAGATTGCGCTCGCAAGCCCCGCGCAGGTGACAGGAGCTGTCCGATCGCCAGTGGTCGGGGTGGGGCTGCGACAGCCTCCTGGCCCTGCCGAGGGCCGTGTCATTGCTGTGAAATAAAAATTTTCTTGTGGTTATTCAAGCGATTGAATTCGAGCTTGCCAGTCACGCTTATTGCTGGGCTTCAACTGAGAGTCTATTTGCCGCCAGCCCCCCACTGGCTTGCTGCCTGCCGATTTGTATAGTGCAGAGGAAATTAATCAGGTTTGACAGGAGTACCCATGGAGATGAATACGCGTGGTATCGGCGCTCTGGCTCTGCTGGGGGCGTTATTGCTGGGCAGCACGGCGGCCTACGGTTCGGAAACCCTCAACACCATTCTCGGTGGCGGGGCGGGCGGGGTGGCGGGCACCATGATCGGCAAGGAGCTGGGTGGCGATACCGGTGCCCTGGTGGGGGCTGCACTGGGCGGTGCTGCCGGTGGCGCGGCGACGGCCAACAAGGGCAACAAGAATGAAGCGGCCCTTGGCGGCGCGGTGGGGGCGCTGGGCGGTGCTGCCATCGGCAAGAGTGTTGGTGGCGATACCGGTCAGCTGATCGGCGCCGGGGTCGGCGGGGCGAGCGGTTCTGCCATCGGCGCAAAGACCGGCGATGGCCACAAGAGCAACGATCGCTACTACGACGATGACCATCATCACAAGCACTACAAGAAGTACAAGAAACATAAAAAGCACAGATAGCACGATGATGATTGATCGTTGCCAGTATTGAGAGAGGGGCCGACGGGCCCCTCTCTCGTTTGGGCCGCAAGAGGGCTCACACCAGCCGGTGCTGGCGGCGACCGGCGGCGAAGGCGTTGATGTTGTCGATGAGCTGATCGGCGAGGCGCTGCATCGACTCCTCGCTGGCCCAGGCCACATGGGGGGTCAGAATGAAGTGGGGGTACTGCAGCGCCTTCATCAAGGGGTGGTCGGGAGGTGGTGGCTCAACGCTCGCCACATCGAATCCGGCGCCGCCGAGGTGGCCGTTGGCCAGCGCTTGCAGCAGTGCCTCCTCATCCACCAATCCACCCCGGCCGACGTTGATCAAGAGGGCCCCCGGTTTCATCAGCCCCAGTTCCCGCTCGCCGATGAGGTTACGGGTGTAGGGGGTGAGCGGGCAGTGCAGGCTCACCACATCCGAGCTTTGCAGCAGTTCATCCAGCGGCAACCGATCCTCATCGTGGCTGGCGCCGACCTGGCTCCGGGCGTAGCGCACTGTCATGCCGATCCCCTTGGCCCGCTCGCCAAGCGCCTGTCCGAGCGTCCCCTTGCCGATGATGCCAAGCTGCTTGCCGTGCAGATCCATGATGTTGTGGTCGAAGAAGCAGAACTGGCCGCTCTGTTGCCAGCGCCCCTCCAGCAGCGACTGGCGCCAGGCAAACAGGTTGCGCGACAGGGCCAGCATCAGCGCCATGGCGTGCTCCGGCACCGAGGGGCCCGAGTAGTTGCGGATATTGCACACCCCGACGTTGGCAGCGCGGCACGCCTCCAGATCCAGGTTGTCGCTGCCGGTAGCGGCCAAGGCGATGAGTTTCAGCTCTGGCAGCTGAGCCAGTTCGGCGGCGCCGATGCGCACCTTGTTGATGATGGCGATACTGGCATCTTTGAGTCGCTCTATCACCTGTTCCGGGGCCGTGCTGGGATAGCTCTGCCAGTGGTGGGGAAAGTCGGGGTGATGCAGGGTGATGCCCGCATCCAGGGTATCGCTGTCGAGAAATACGATTTGCTGCATGGGCCTTCCTGCCATTGTTCAGGTTCGAAGGGCCATGATGCCAAAGAGGATGCAGTGAGGGCCAGCCCGCCGCAGTGTCATGGCTGGGCTTTATCCGGCAGATGTGAGCTGGCGCGCGCTTTATTGCGCCACGGTGGCGGCCGGTTTAGAGCCAGCCCAGATGGTTGAGCCACCCCTGAATACGGGTGGGGGTCTCCTCCAGTTCCATCAGGGCGTAGGGGCGATAGTTGAGCTTGTTGCTGCGCCGGCTCTCGCTTTTGCGAGCCTCGGCTGCCAGCAGTGGCCAGCGACCGCCATCCTCCTGATAGAGATCCAGGGTCGGGATAGCCGCCTGAGCCACCTGTTTGGCCAGGGTCTGGTTGCTCTGCTGGTTGGGGAAGAAGCCGTCGAGCAGCACCAGTGCATCGGGGGCGGGCAACTGTTCGCTGGCGATGAGGTTGGCGGTCCAGGCGGCGCCGGTACCTTGTGCCAGGATCAGCTTGAAGCCCCCCTCTTGCAGCTTGGCATCGGCCAGCTTGCTGATCCGCTCGGCAAACTGCTTGCGAAATTCATCGCTGTTTTTCGCTTTTTTCTCGGCGGCTGGGTCCAGTTCGGTCTGTTGAGGGGAGGGGAGCAGCAGCAGGGTATCAAAGCCCAGTCGACCGAGGGCGCGGGTCAGTTGCCACAGCTGGCCACTGCGTTGCCAGTCGGGCAGCAAAATGGCCAGCCCCAGGTAGTTGTCGCTGTCGTGTTTGGCGAACAGCACCGTCTGCTTGTCGATCCGGGCTGCATCGGGTAGCCCTTTCCAGTCGCTGGCTTGCCAGTGGTCGAGGGGCAGTGGATCGGCAACGGGGGGCGCAACCTCGCTCGCCTCTGCCCCATGGCCAGTCAGCAAGGTCAATAACAGCAGTGATAAGGATAATTTGGCCATAGTGTGCTCCCCGGTTATCTGGGTTAGCGGCGGCAGCGGGATTTTCTGAAGGCGGGCGGTGTTATGGCAAGTCAGAGGCAATAAAAAAGCGAGCCGTTGGCTCGCTTTTTTGCAATCAATTCAAAGCGGTCAATTAGTTGACGCGACGCTTGAATTCGCCGGTGCGGCTGTCGATTTCGATCTTGTCACCGATCTCTACGAAAGCGGCAACAGCCAGCTCGTAGGTAGTGCCTTTCAGACGGGCAGGTTTGGTCACTTTACCGGAGGTGTCGCCACGGGCTGCCGGCTCGGTGTACTCAACTTCGCGCACGATGGTGGTCGGCAGTTCTACGGAGATGGCTTTCTCGTTGTAGAAAGTCACTTCGCAGATGTCTTCCATGCCGTCTACCAGGTAGTTCAGCACGTCACCCAGGTTGTCTTTCTCTACGTCGTACTGGTTGTACTCTGTGTCCATAAAGACATACAGGGGATCGGAGAAGTAGGAGTAGGTGCACTCTTTACGCTCCAACTGAACTACGTCCAGCTTGTCATCGGCCTTGAAGACGGTCTCGGTCGCGCTGCCGTTCAGCAGGCCCTTCAGCTTCATTTTGACCACGGCGGAGTTACGGCCGGATTTGTTGAATTCAGCCTTCTGAACCACCATCGGCTCGGTGCCGATCATGACTACGTTACCAGCGCGGATTTCCTGTGCGGTTTTCATGTAAAAAATTCCTGTTCGTGAAACGGACGGATAAAAACTGCCAGATTATATACGGCTTTCTAAAAATTTCACCAACCGTGTGACGAGATCCCCATCCCGGAGCAACTTCTGTGACCAGCTTCGCCCATGTTGCTGCCAAATGGCGCTATATCGGGGCCATTGGGCCCAAAGTTCGCGGCAATCTTCGCCACGGTTGAGAGCCAGATTGAAGCGGCGCAGCCATTGGCCGCACTCGGCGGGTAGATCGGATAAGAAGTGGTCAAGGAACTGCTCCAGCTTGACCAGATGGGCTTCCTCCTCCTGCTGGTAGATATGCCAGAGGAAAGGACGAGCCGCCCACTGGGCCCGCACGAAGGAGTCCTCCCCGCGTACCAGATTGAGATCGCAGCTCCACAGCAGTCGATCGTAACCGGCCTGATCGGTCATCGGCAGCAGCTTGATGGTGAGGTTGCCCGAGTGGAGCAGATCCCCCGCCTTGGCGGTGGTGATGGAATCTTCAAGGCTCGCGCCGCGCAGCACATCCTGCAGCGAGCGTCCCAGCGGCAGCAGCAGGGTGACGGGCGTGGCGCTCTGGCACCAGCTCTCGACCAGACTTTTCAGCGCCTCGCTCTCGTAGGTAAAGAGGCTGACCCGCAGCTCGTTCTCTTGTTGTTCTGGCAATCCGAGGCTGGCCCAGTAGGCGGCAAGGCCTGCCTTATCCTGTTGCCACTGCTCCCGCTCGGCGATGAGCCCCTGTTCGCACAGGAGGCCACCGGTTTTAGCCGTAAAGCCCGGGAAGAAGAAGTATTTGTTGAGGCTCTGGTTGCCCACTCGCTGCGGCGAGGCGAGGGCGTGACAATCCTCGACCCAGCTTTCCGCCGAGAGGTACTCCAGATTGATCCAGCAGGATGGCTTGGGTTGGCTCGCCATCCGCTCGGCCATTCGTTCAATGAAGGGGGCGGGCAGTTCGCAGGCAAAGGCCTCGATCACCACGGTGGCCGGTGTGGCATAGGCAGGCAGAGTCTCGTGCCAGTGCTGGATATAGATACCCTCGACCCACTGGCCATCTTGCGCCGGATCCAGTCCCGGACAGATGCGGGCGAAGCTTGCCAGATCGTCCACCCAGAGCCGCACCTGCACCTCATTGCCGTGGGCGGGGATCTTCCCTTCCCGCTTCAGCTGGCGAGCGAGCCGCCAGGTGACGCCGATGTCACCGAAGTTATCGACGACGCAGCAGAAGATATCCCAGTCAAACGGGGGCAGGGGAGTTGTCATGGCTCGGGGTTCCAGATGCAAAAAAAACCGGTGCGCAGGGTAGCACACCGGTTGACTGGCTTCTAACCGTCAGCGCGTGACGGCTGTCTGTAGCAGGTTACTCCTTGCCGTAGACGTTGTTTTCTTGCTCACGCACCCGGATAAAGGTGGTGCGCTTGGTGAGTTCTTTCAGCTGGCTGGCACCGACGTAGGTACAGGTGGAGCGCACGCCGCCCAGAATGTCGCGCACTGCGTTCTCGACCGGACCGCGGTAGGGCAGCAGCACGGTTTTACCTTCTGAGGCACGATACTCGGCGACGCCGCCGGCGTGCTTGTCCATGGCGCTGGACGAGCTCATGCCGTAGAACTTCATGAAGGGCTCGCCGTTCACATCGACGATCTCGCCGCCGCACTCCTCGTGGGCTGCCAGCATGCCCCCCAGCATCACGAAGTCGGCGCCGCCGCCGAACGCTTTGGCGACATCGCCCGGGCAGGTACAGCCGCCGTCACCGACGATCTGGCCGCCGAGGCCGTGGGCCGCATCGGCACACTCGATGATGGCGGAGAGCTGCGGGTAGCCGACGCCGGTCTTGACGCGAGTGGTGCAGACAGAGCCCGGGCCGATGCCGACCTTGACGATGTCGGCGCCGGAGAGGATCAGCTCTTCGACCATCTCGCCGGTGACCACGTTGCCCGCCAGGATGACGTGGTTGGGGCAGGCTTCACGAATTTTGCGCACGAACTCGACGAAGTGTTCGGAGTAGCCGTTGGCCACGTCGACACAGATGAAGCGCAGCGCTTCGGACATGGCGAGGATTTGGCGGGTCTTGGCGAAATCTTCAGCCGAGGTGCCGGTGGAGACCATGACGTGGCCCAGCAGGGCCGGGTCGGTCTCGTTGACGAAAGCTTGCCACTGCTCAAGGCTGTAGTGCTTGTGTACCGCGGTCATCATCTCGAAACCGGCCAGAGTGCGCGCCATGGCGAAGCTGCCGATGGTATCCATGTTGGCGGCGATAACGGGTACGCCTTGCCATTGAGTCTGGGTGTGTTTGAAGGTGAACTGACGGGTCAGGCTGACTTGGGAACGGCTCTTGAGAGTAGAGCGCTTGGGGCGGAACAGGACATCCTTGAAACCGAGCTTCAAGTCTTCTTCGATACGCATTACAAATTCCTTATTGAGCCTTGTTGAACGTCACTTTTGCAGTGGCAAATTTTCGGCAGGCGCAAAAAAACCGGTGGTTTTCAGGCCCTCCGGTTTACAACAGTGTAGGCAAAAATCCCTTCAGAACAAGACTGATATTTTGCGAATCCTTGTGGTAGCCTTTGGCGTCACAACCTGAGGTTAGTCATAAGATTCATACGGCATCGCTCTATGTCTTGCTCCCCTTCGATATTCCCGCCCGCTTGGGTCGCTCTTCAGCCACCCCTTGTCGTCTCACTCATGACCCGCCCAGCATTATCCAAATAGCTGAAATAAATCGGATTGACCACTGATGCGACTGTGGTAGATCTGGGCGCTGGATTGACAAGACAGGGCAGTAAAATGGGCAAGATGATGGTGGGGATAACCCTGATGCTGGCACTGTGTGGCAGTGCGCTGGCAGAGACCCCGACCAGCTATGGTTGGATCGAGAAGGGACTTATTTTGCCTACCGGCGTGGCGGTGAAGATGAAACTCGACACCGGTGCGCTCACCTCTTCCCTCGATGCACGCGCCATCACCAGATTCAAACGGGATGGCAAGCCCTGGGTGCGCTTCATGCTGGTGGTGACTGATGCCGACAGCGGAAAACTGGTCAAACAGCAGTTCGAACGGCGGGTCGAGCGCAGCGTGACGGTGCGCGGGGCGGGCGGTATGGAGCAGCGACCAACGGTGACCATGTCCATCTGTCTGGGGGACGAGGTGTATGAGGAGTGGTTTACCCTGCGGGATCGCAGCAAGATGATCTATCCGGTGCTGCTGGGCCGACGTCTGCTGGCCGAGCTGGGGCCGGTAGACTCCGGTCGAACCTTCACCGTACAGCCTGATTGTCATTGAAAACAAACAGCCCGCATCGCGGGCTGTTTGCTTATCGCTTATCTTGCCGGCGGGAGCGGGAGTAACACGCTCACCTCCAGCCCCCCTTCCGGCCGGTTGTGGATATCGAGATCGGCGCCGTGCAACTGGGCAATGCGCGAGACGATGGCCATGCCAAGGCCGACGCCATCCCCCTGTTGGGGATTGACCCGAAAGAAGCGTTCACACAGCCGGCTCAAGGCATTGGTGGGAATGCCGGGGCCGTTGTCGCTCACATCCACCCTCACCCTGTTGCCCTCCCGCTGAACCCGTACCTTGATCTCGCCTTCAGGCTGGGTGTAGCGCAGCGCATTGTCGATCAGGTTGCTGAACAGCAACTCGAGCAGGGTGACCTGCCCCATCACCCACTGCGGCAATTCACACTCCAGCGACAGCTGCTGATCTTTTTTGAGGGCGATGGGGGCGAGCGTCGCCAGGGTGCTTTGCAGCAGGTGACCCACTTCCAGCTCGGTCAATACCAGCCCCTGTTGGTTGTCGATACGAGCCTGGGTCAGCAGTTGGCGGATCAGCCGGTCACTGCGGTCGAGGGCTTGCAACATCTTGTGCAGGGACTGTTGGCGGCTGGCATCATCATCGGCTGCAAGGGCATTTTCACTGTGGATCCGCAGCACCGCCAGCGGGGTGCGCAGCTCGTGGGCCGCCTCGTTGGTGAACTGTTTCTCCCGCTCGATGGTCTCAGCCAGTGCCTGCATCAACCGGTTGATCTCGTTGGTGAGGGGGGTCAGCTCCTGAGCGCTTATCTTGAGGCTGAGCGGGCTCAGGTTGGCGGGGTGACGTTCGCTGATGGCTTGGGCCAGCTGGCGCAGGGGGGCCAGCCCGCGGGTGATGAGCCACCAGAGCAGGGCCAGCAGGAAGGGCAGGGTGATCAGTAGCGGCAGCATGGTGAGGGTGGCCATCTTGCTGGCCAGCTCGCTGCGCTCGTCGTCCCGTTCTGCCACCACCAGCCAGGTCTGCTCTTGCTGGTTGTAGAGGGTGAAGGTGCGCCACTGGTGGCGATCCTTCTCTACCGTGTTGAAACCTCGGGCCAGCTCAACCAGAGGTTGAGCCGGGGCACTGGGGGCTCGCAGCAACAGGGTGCCGCGGGCATCGAGCAGCTGGAAGTAGAGGTTGCGCTCGAACTCGTGGCCGTAGGGAGTGAGCTCCCTATCCTCGCCTGTCAGGTTGAGGCCGGAATCTTTTTGCCACTCATCGGGATTTTGCGCCTCCCACTCCTGATAGACGGTGCCGTTGGCGGGCAACTGCCCATGCTGGGCCATGTAGCGGGCCAGCAGCTGGTTGGTGATACGGGCCGACTGGGCGAGGCGGGCATCAAACAGCTCCTCCATCTCGTGGCTCGCCTCCATGTAGCCGATGAAGGCGCTGATGGTGAGACTCAGGCTCACCAGCGTCAGGATACCTGTGAGCAGAAAGCGGCGAATGGAGCGGGGACGTTTCATCGTGCAGGCGTCCGGCTTGGTTGTTCGATCTGGGGAATGATGTAGCCGACCCCACGAATATTGCGGATGAGGTCGCTGTAGAACTTCTTGCGCAGATGGTGGATATGCACCTCTACCGCGTTGCTTTCAGCCCCCTCGTCCCAGCCGTAGAGGCTCTGTTGCAGCTGATCGCGGCTCAATACCCGGCCGCTCTGGCTGATGAGCTCCTGCAGCAGCTTGTATTCATGGGGGGTGAGTTTGACCGCTTCCCCCTGATAGGTGACCTGCTGGGATTCGGGATAGATGAGGATATCGCCATACTCCAGCACCGCCTGAGCCTGCCCCTTGCTGCGGCGAACCAGGGCGCGCAGGCGGGCGTTGAGCTCCTGCAGGGCGAAGGGTTTTACCATGTAGTCGTCGGAGCCAGCATCGAGGCCGACCACCCGATCGTCCAGCGCATCGCGGGCGGTGAGGATCAGCACCGGCAGCTGGTGTCCTTCACGCCGCAACTTGCGCAACAGGCTAAGGCCGTCGATATCGGGCAGGTTGAGATCGAGGATCAGGGCGGCGAACTCGTCGATTTTGAGGGCTGTCAGGGCGGGCAACCCCTGTTGCAGCCAGTCTACCGTGTAGCCGCTATGGCGCAGAGCATCCTGCATACCATCCCCCAGCATCACATCATCTTCTACCAGCAGGATCCGCATTCTTTTCTCCCTGTTTGTTGGGGGCCGCGATGGGGCTCAGCGCCAGGGCTTGCCGTGGCATAAACAACCCTGCCCACCAGTATGCAAGCTGGTGGGCAGAGTTTAAATAGATCTTTGATCCATCAGGGATTTATAGCTTGGCTAGTTTTTCGCGGATCTCCATCCTGCGCCCTTCATCGGCCACTTCGCGGCCCGGGCGGGCCGGGGCGGTCAGCGCCTTGTCGAGGTAGGTTTTGGCCTCGGCCTTGCGACCCTGATCCAGCAGGAAGTCGCCATAGAAGAAGTTGGGATCGATGCCATCCGGATTGATGGCCAGCGCCTGCTTGAGCAGTTGCTCTGCCTTTTCGTCATCGCCAAAGCCGACCGGCCAGCCGGGCACCTGATAGTAGAGCGAGCCCAGACTGGTGTAGGCAGAGCCGTCCAGCGCTTTGGGATCCTGCTTTAGCGCGAGCTCCAGCGTGGCCTTGGCCTCTTTCACCAGACCCAGTGCCCCCAGCCCCCCTTTGGCCCCCGCCCAGGTGCTCTTGACGATGGCAGACCAGATCAGCAGATCGGCGCGAAAAGGCTCCTTGGCGCTGGCCGTTTCGGCCCGGGTGCTCAGGGTTTCGAGGCAACTCTCTTTCGCCTTGCCGGTCTGTTGATACTGGCAGACCGCCCACTGCTGCTGGATGGGCGCGAGGGCATCATCCGCGGCCATGACTGAGGTGGATCCCAGCAGGATGGCGATGGCACAAGAGGTCACGGATTGACGGAAAAAGTTCATATTAATGCTCCTTCTTGGTCGGGATCGGGCGGGACAAGTCTGGTTGTGGCGCACTGTTGGCGCTGGTATCAGCCGTCCCTGGCTGAAGGTGACGGGCATAACGCTTGATGATCGGCAGTTTTCTGGCCAGCGCCTTGTCGACGATGCCCGGCAGCAGGGCGTTGAGCCGCACAAACAGCTTTTCCGGCCAGCCGAGCCAGCTGCGGCGGGTTTCGTTGCACAGGGCGATGACGGCCTCTTCGGCCACCTCCTGCGGGCTGTCGGTCTGGGTGCCGAGCGCCGCATTCATCTCGTAGGCTGCCTCGGAGTTGAGCTTGGTACGGGTGGCGCGGGGGGCAAAATGCAGCACCTTGATGCCGCTCCCCTCCAGCTCCCGTCCCAGCGCCTCGCTAAAGCCGCGCATGGCAAATTTGCTGGCGCAGTAGACGCTGTAACCGGGGTAGCCGATGCTGCCCAAGCTCGACCCCATGTTCATGATGATCCCCGGCTTGCGCAATCTGGGCAGTAGTACCCGGGTGAGCTGGATCGGTGCCTCGATATTGAGCAGCAGCTGGCGCTCCACTTGTTCGAAGCTCTGATCTTCCAGCCAGGCAAACTGGTTGCAGCCAGCGTTGTTGATCAGGATGTCGAGCCCGTTCTCCAGCGCCGGGTGTTGCAACAGCTTGGCCCGCTCTTGCGAAGAGCCGAGGTCGGCGAGCACCACCTGATGGCGCTCGGGATGCGGCAGTGACTTGCACAGCCGCTCCAGCGCCGGGCCGCGACGACCGTGCAGCAGCAGGTGGGCCCCCCGGGCCGCCAGCTCCTGCGCCAGCTCTTCACCTATGCCACCGCTGGCGCCGGTGAGCAGCACGAGTTTCCCTTCAAGGTTCATGGTGTGGGTTCCCTTTTGGCTGTCTGCTGATCCGTTGCCGACTTACGGTGTGGCGGTGAGGTTGTAGAGCATCTCGCCATAGAGACGGTAGACCACCTTGGCCCCGTGGATGATGGCCGCCTGATCCGCCGGACTTTCGACCCGATCCATCAGGGATTCAAAGAACTTGAGGTGTTCCTGATCCAGCGTGCCATGGGAGCTGAGATAGCTCATCGCCTGCGGGGGCAGTCCGAGGCCGCTTTTCAGCTGGTCGGCCACAGTCAGGGCGATGGCGACGCTGGTGCCTTCCAGTACCTGCACCATGCCGAAGAAGCCCATGGGGTTACCGCGCTGGATCTGATCGTAGAGGAAGGCCACCATCAGCTCGATGGGCAGCCCGGGCTGGCCGTGGCGCACCGCCTCGGCATCACCGCCACAGGCGCGAATGTCGTTTAAAATCCATTCTTGGTGGCCATACTCCTCGTCGATGTACTCGGCAAGGGCGCCACGCACCCATTCGTACTCCTGACCCAGCTTGCCGCCGGTTGCCATCAGCAGCGGGACTGTGTGGCGCACGTGGTAGTAAGCCTGCGCCAGAAAGGCGAGATAGGTGTCACGGCTGATGTCGCCACGGCGGCACGCTTCGATGATGGGGGCGTTGAACAGATGTTCACGCTCACTGGCAGTGGCTTGTTGCAGAGTCTGATAGAAGCTCATGACGATTCTCCAGTAAGGCATTGGCTGATTTGCCGGGAAAAGTGTTGGTAAATCTCGTTGCGACGGGGACGCCCGTTGGCGGTCAGCAGGCAGGGATGTTGATCCAGCGCTATCGGCAACCAGTGGTGCAGCCGGGCATAATCGGGCAGCCGCTGGTTCAGACCTGCGATCTGGCGTGGCAGATCCGCCTCTTTCCCCGGCAGGGGCTGGATCAGCGCCACGTTGGCGGGCTGACCATCGCCAAAGACCACGATGCGGGCGATGGCGGGGCAGAGCTGGGCCTCGGCTTCCACCCACTCCGGTGAGAAGTTGCGGCCAAAGGCAGTGATCTGGACATTCTTCTTGCGCCCGGTGATATGGAGGTAGCCCTCTTCATCGAGGTGACCCAGATCCCCCGTGGCAATCAGCTCGGGCTTTGACTCATTGCTACCCAGATACCCCAGCATGGCGCTGCCGCGCACCATGACTTCGCCATCCTCGGCGATGGTGACCTGACAGTGGGGCAGGGGGCAGCCCACGCTGCCGGGCTTGTCAGCATCCGGACTGTTGAGCGCCACCACGGAGCCGCACTCCGACAGTCCATATCCCTCATACACCGGCAGGCCGAGCTGACGGGCATGTTTGACTAGGTCTGGGGCCACCTTGCCGCCACCGACGGCAACAAAGCGCAGGCTCTTGAGCTGTTGGGCCAGCGTCGGGGTGCTGGTGCAGAGCGCCAGCAGCAGGCGCAGCAGTTCGGGCACCAGCACCAGACTGTGGGTCGGCCAGCGCAGCAGCGCTTCCCCCAGCATGGCTGGATTGAGCGAACTGGAGCCGGTGAAACCTAGCTCACCGAGGGACGGAATGCGGCTGCAGGCGCCGGTCAGCAGCGGCACATAGAGGCCGGTGATGTTCTCAAGCAGGGTGGCTAGCGGCAGCAGGGTCAGGTGTTTTTCCACCTTGGCTGGCGCGACCCGCTCGGCCAGCGCATGGCTCACCGCCATCATCTGGGTCAGTGACAGGCAGACCCCTTTGGGCTGACCCGTGGTGCCGGAGGTGTAGGTGATCTTGGCGGTGCCCTGTGGCAATGCCGGGAGGTTTTCCGGTTTGCAGCGCCAGAGCGGCACAGTCTGTTCAACCGGTTGTTCAATATGAGCGCCGGTGAAAAGCGTCAGCGGTTCGGCGGCCAGCCATCCCTGATGATAAGGGCCTACCAGTGCATCGGCGCCGCTGCTCTCCAGCAGCCAGGCCTGCTGGGCCTGACTGAAGAAGTGGGGCACCGGGATGACCACGATACCGGCGTGAGTGCAGGCCAGATCGATCAGTGCCCAGGGCAGACCGTTGTCCAGCTGCAGCGCCAGACGGCTGATGTCGAGCTGTTGCAACTGGCTGGCCAGCCGCTGGATTTGTTGCCACAGGGTCTGGTAATCGAGGCGCTGTTGGCTGCTTTGCAGCGCCGGTTGCAGCGGCTTTTCACGGGCATATTTGGCGATGGCGTCGAACAAGCTCATTGGGCGCACCTTTTTTGATTGATCAGGTTGTTACTGCTCTCGCTGACATCAGCAAACAGGGTCGGCATGGGGGCCAGCAGATTGAGCAGCAGGCTGCTCTGGGCCAGCACCTCGCGCCCCTGATTGATGTTGCCCACCATCACCTTGGGTTGGCAGCGGTAGTACTCACCCCAGGCATCTGCGTCGGCACCCACCTGATGGGCCTGTGCGGGGGCCAGCTCTACCGGATTGAGTTGCAGACGGGCAAAACTGTTGCGAAGCCGGGCAGTGCCGGTAAAGACCACATAGTCGAGGGCGTTTTCACACAGCAGACGACACAGGGCCGCGAACATCAGGCGGGCATTGCCCGGTTCGCTGCAGGCCAGATTGCCCACTTCGATAATGCGGTTGCGTGCCGGATGAACCCCGAGCCGGGTGTTGATGGCGGCCTCGATGGGTTGCTCAAGATACTGCTCCAGATAGAGGGGCCCCTCACTGGCATGATTGAGACCACAGGCGCCGACCAATGCCCCATCGGCCCGATAGAGCCCCAGCAGGCAGGGGAGAAAATGGGGAATGCGGGCATTGAACTCCCGGGTGTAGGCGGCCTGGATATAGGTTTGCAGCGCCATGACCTGCTGTGGGGACTCGGCCAGCATCAACTGGTAGGGGGCCTGGATCTCGATGGTCATGGGTGACTCCTTCTCTTGCGATGGGGTGAGAGTAAAAGCCCAAACTTAAGAAACCCTTAAGGAGCAAAAAAAGTTGTCAGCGATGCGGTGGGCAGGCAATCTGCGCTGCTGTTATCCAACAGGACGCACCCAAGAGGAACCGCCATGTCATCCACCGTCTGCTGCCCCCTGTGCGCCAGCCCCCGAGCTTACCCCCTGCCGGTGGCAGGCAAGCGCTATCATCGCTGCCTCGCGTGCGAGCTGGTCTGGCTGGACGAGGCGGATCATCTGGATGAGGCGGCCGAAAAGGCGGTTTATGACGGTCACGACAATCGGGTGGATGATCCCTGCTACCGTGCCTTTCTGATGCGGGCCTTTGGCGAGGTGTTGAACCGGGTGCCAACCCCGGCCTGCGGCCTCGATTTTGGCTGCGGCCCGGGCCCGGCGCTGGTGGCGATGGGGCGCGAGGCGGGTTATGACATGGTTGGATATGACAAGTTCTATGCCAACGATCCCGGGTTGCTGACGCGCCAGTACGACTTCATCACCAGTACCGAGGTGATCGAACATATCGCCGAGCCGCGCGCCGTTCTGGATCAGTTATGGGCCTGCCTCAAACCGGGCGGCGTGCTGGTGTTGCAGACCCAGCGGGTGCTCAGTGACGAGCGTTTCAAAAACTGGCGCTATCGCCACGACCCGACCCACATCGTCTTCTTTGCCGAGGCGTCGTTTCAGGTGCTGGCTGCCAGCCGGCAGGCCGAGCTCAGCTTCCCCCACGCCGATGTGGCGGTCATTATCAAACCTTAAATAGCTTCTATTTATTGACCATGTTTGGCATGCAGCTCGCCTGATTGCTGACACTCTGACACCAAGGAGCGGTTGTTGATGTCGATGACCCATTTGTCACTGCAAGATGCCCGTCATCTGCAGCTGGCGGCGCAGGGGCTGCTCGTCCCCCGTCGCAGCAAGGCGACCCCGGCTGATCTGCTGGCGACCATCCGTCGCATGGCGCTGTTGCAGATCGATACCATCTCGGTGGTAGCCCGCAGTCCCTATCTGGTGCTATTCAGCCGGCTTGGCCAGTACGAACCGCGCTGGCTGGAGCAGTTGCTGGCCGATGGCGCGATCTTCGAGTATTGGGCCCACGAGGCCTGCTTTGTGCCCCGTGAGGATTACCGATTGTTGCGCCACCGGATGCTCGACCCCGCCGCCATGGGCTGGAAGTTTTCGGCCAACTGGCTCGCCACCCATCAGCAGGAGATTGGCCAGCTCATCGAGCGCATTCGTCAGCATGGCCCGGTGCGGGCGGCCGACTTTGAACGTACAACCGGCAAGGGGAACGGTTGGTGGGACTGGAAACCGGAGAAGCGTCATCTGGAGGTGTTGTTTACCACCGGTCAACTGATGGTGCGGGAGCGGCGCAACTTTCAGCGAGTCTATGACTTGGCCGAACGTGTCATCCCCGAGTGGGATGACCTGCGGGATCTGCCGAGCGTTGAAGAGGCGCAGCGGGATAGGGTGCGTGCCAGTTGCCGGGCGCTGGGGCTGGTCAAGGCTGGCTGGGTAGCAGACTACTACCGGCTGCGGCGCGGCAAATACGACGCCCAGCTCCATCAGCTGGCGGACGAGGGGGAACTGCTGCCGGTACGGGTGGAGGGGTGGCAGCACGACGCTTTTGTGCACGCCTCGCTGGCCGATGAGCTGGTGCAGGCCAAGGAGGGCCGTCTCAAGGCAACCTATACCACAGCCTTGTCGCCGTTTGACCCGCTGGTGTGGGATCGCAAACGGGCCAGTGAACTATTCAACTTCGACTATCGCATCGAGTGCTATACCCCGGCCCCCAAGCGCCAGTACGGCTACTTCGTGCTGCCCTTGCTCCATCGCGGCAAGCTGGTGGGCAGAATGGATGCCAAGGCCCATCGCCAGCAGGGGATCTTCGAGATCAAGAGCCTCTATCTGGAAGCTGAGGTGAGAGTGACCCGCACGCTTGCACAGGATCTGGTGAAAGCCCTGCAAAAGCTGGCTGACTGGCACCAGACCCCGCAGCTCCGTTATGGTGCCATTCCGGCCAATTTGTTGGCGTTATGGCAAGGGTAATGGCTCCCTTGAGTTGGAAAATTTACGGGGATGAGCAAGCCTTTTTTCAGTGTTGCAGTGCAAGTGACGTACAGCGACCCCATCAACCCATGAGGTGCATCCCACTACAAATGGAGGCATTGGTTTGTCGGTTGCTGGTAGCCATTCTTGGTAAGCTGGAGTCGGCTATGTTAAGACCTCCGCCAATACCCGAGAGGTTCATGCACTTGAACTGCGTGGATGAAGGCCAGAGTTAAATCGAAAATAAAAAACCGGGCGCAAGGCCCGGTTTGGTCAATCAGTCAGATGTGATTACTGGAGTACCAGCACCATCAGCAGACCGACGGTAATGGCGGATACCAGGAAAGCAAAGCCATAGAATACATAGTGGTGCAGCTTGGTGGTGTGGATCCCCAGATCATGCAGACCGTGGTAGATGCGGTGCATGCCGTGCCAGATGGGCAGGGCGATGATGGCCAGCAGGATGCAGGCACCCCACCAGGAACTGGCGAACGCGTGCACGCGCTCAAAGCTCATGGTCTCAACGTCCATGATACCCATGGGTACCAGCAGACCGGTGATGAGGACCATGACCGGCAGCAGCATGGCAACGACCATGCCACCCGCACCAAACAGACCCCAGTAAATTGGCTCGTCAGAACGTCTCATTGTTTTCTCCTCAGGCCACGATGATCAGGACAAGCAGGGATACCACTGCCAGCGCCACATACTGGGCGATGACGATCGGTTTCTCCGGCACCAGCTCTTCACCACGGAAGATACGCATGGCTTTCGGCGCCAGTGCGAACCAGGTCTTGGCGTGGAACAGGCAGGCAGCCAGGGCAATCACGTGGAACAGGATGGCGATCGGGCTCTGCAGGGACTCCAGCCAGCCGTTGAACGCTTCCTGACCCTGTACCAGGCGCATCAGGCCCCACATCAGCACAACGGCGTAGATGGAGACGAAGATACTGGTGCCTTCGCGGATCATGTAACCGGTGTAGAAGGCGTTCTTCAGCCACCAGTCTTTCTTCATTTCGCGGACGTAAGGCTTACGTTTGCTATTGGTGTTGTTCATGGTATCAATCCTGCTCTCAATCTGGCTTGAACATGGCGATCATGTAGTCCTTGGCACTCTCTACCTTGCCAAGCTGGATGGCCGCTGCCGGATCGACGCCCTTCGGGCACACTTCGGAGCAGTAGCCCACGAAGGTACAGCCCCAGACGCCTTCGTCCTGGCTGATGATGCGCATACGCTCTTTGGCGCCGGCATCACGGTTGTCGACGTTGTAGCGATAGGCCAGCGCCAGTGCCGCCGGGCCGGTGAACTTCTTGTTGATGCCGTACTGCGGGCAGGCCGCGTAGCAGAGACCACAGTTGATGCACTGGGAGAACTGCTTGTACTTTGCCATCTCTGCCGGCGTCTGGATGTACTCGCCATCGCACAGGTTGCGCGGTTCGCTCGGGATGATGTAGGGCTTGATGCTCTCCAGCTTCTCGATGAAATCGGACATGTCGACCACCAGGTCGCGCTCGATCGGGAAGTTGTTGAGCGGCTCTATGGTCATCTTGCCCGGCAGGTAGTCGCGCAGGAACGCCTTGCAACCCAGCTTGGGTACGCCGTTGACCATCATGCCGCAGGAGCCGCAGATTGCCATCCGGCAGGACCAGCGGAAGCTCAGGGTAGAGTCCAGGTGATCCTTGATATACTGCAGCGCGTCCAGCAGAGACATCTCTCTCTGATAGGGCACCTGGAAGGTCTGCATCCAGGGTTCGTTATCCTGCTCCGGACGGTAGCGCAGGATTTCAATTTCAATCATCTCAGCCATTCTTCTTAGCCTCGTCTTGTTTCTCACCCTCGGAGCCGTACACGCGTTTTGCCGGCTGGGACTTAGTGATCTTCACATCGGAGTAATCGATGGAGGGCGTTTCGCCATTTTTGTAGAACGAGAGCGTGTGCTTGAGGAAGTTCACGTCATCACGCTCTTCGTAACCATCCAGACGCTGGTGGGAACCGCGGGACTCTTTACGATTGATAGCGGAGTGCGCCATGGCTTCGGCAACGTCCAGCAAGTAGCCCAGCTCGATGGCATACAGCAGGTCGGTGTTGAAGACAGAGGACTTGTCGTTGATTTTGATCTTCTTGTAACGGGCTTTGAGCTCGTTGATCTTGTCGATGGTGCCCTGCATCAGCTCTTCGGTACGGTAGATACCGACACCGGCTTCCATGGACATGCCCAGCTCATTGCGGATGTCGGCCGGGTTTTCGGTACCATCTGTGTCCATCAGGGAGAGGTGCTGCTTGATGAGCGCCTCGGCCTTGGCGGCCAGCGCTTCGGTGTTGCCATGCTGCTGAGTCTTGGCAAATTCACCAGCCTGCTCACCGGCCAGCTTGCCGAATACCACGATCTCGGACAGGGAGTTGGAACCCAGGCGGTTGGCGCCGTGCAGACCTACAGAGGCACACTCGCCAGCGGCGTAGAGGCCCGGCATACGGGTTGCACAGAGGTGGTTGGTCTCGATACCACCCATGGTGTAGTGGGCAGTCGGACGTACCGGAATGGGCTCTTTGGCCGGATCCACGTTGACGTAGGCTTTGGCCAGTTCGCAGATGAACGGCAGACGCTCTTTCAGGTACTTCTCGCCGAGGTGACGCAGGTCGAGGTGAACCACATCGCCCATCGGGCCCTGGATCACGCGGCCTTTCTGCTGCTCTTGCCAGAATGCCTGGGAAACGCGGTCACGCGGACCCAGCTCCATGTATTTGCTCTTCGGCTGGCCGATCGGGGTTTCCGGGCCCAAGCCGTAGTCTTGCAGGTAACGGTAGCCATCCTTGTTGAGCAGGACGCCGCCTTCACCACGACAACCTTCGGTCATCAGGATGCCGGTACCCGGCAGACCGGTCGGGTGATATTGGACGAACTCCATATCACGCAGCGGTACGCCGTGACGGTAGGCCAGCGCCATGCCGTCGCCGGTGACGATGCCACCGTTGGTGTTGTATCGATAGACACGACCCGCGCCGCCAGTGGCCACGATCACCGATTTGGCCTGGATGAAGCGGCTGACGCCGTTCTGGATATCAAAGGTCAGTACGCCCTGGACACGGCCGTCGTCCACGATCAGATCGAGGCAGAAATGCTCATCGAAGCGCTTGATGCTCGGGTATTTGACGGAGGTCTGGAATAGGGTGTGCAGAATATGGAAACCGGACTTGTCGGCTGCGAACCAGGTACGGGGAACCTTCATGCCACCAAACGGACGCACGTTGGCTTTGCCATCCGGCTTGCGGCTCCAGGGGCAACCCCAGTGTTCCAGCTGGATCATCTCTTTGGTCGCGTTGTTGACGAAGTAATCGACAACGTCCTGCTCACACAGCCAGTCACCACCGGAAACGGTGTCGTTGAAGTGGTTTTCGAGGGAGTCGTCGTCACGGACGACTCCGGCGGCGCCACCTTCGGCGGCGACCGTGTGACTACGCATCGGATAGACCTTGGAAATCAGGGCGATATCCAGGTCTGGCTGTGATTCGGCTATAGCGATAGCGGCGCGCAGGCCGGTGCCGCCAGCACCGATGATGGCCACATCGGTCTTGATAATATCCACATCTGCCTCCTTAGGGATAGATTTGCTGGGCACGATTTTGCTCTATGAAAAAAATTCAGGTTTGATGCAAGTCAAACTGCTTGGTTTTATTCCATTTTTATTGGTCATTTTTCTATAAAACACCCAAATCCCTGGATGAAAATGTCGTTATTATCGCCATTTTTGGTGTTGTTGAGCGGTCAAACACCTTGCTACGTGTACTTTAACGTCCAGATTATACGTAGTTTTCTTTCAATAAAATGCGAATTACCTCTCTTTTTAGGTATTTCCGAAAAAAATTTTAAGTTTTTTATTGTAATTTTTTAATGATAATTATTGGCATTTATAAGTTTGGATTAGAATAAGTAATTCGATTTGAAGTGTGCTGCTTGCGGGGGATCGAAAAGTCCAGATGGACTATGAGGTTTTCAAGGTAGGTAACAGGTAGGCTAATGTTAGATTAGCCACTGAAAATTAAGCGCTACTTAGAAAAGAGAAGGGGCCTGTACGGCCCCTTTTGCTCATGCTCAAATGCGGAACATACCGACCTGATTGCTCAACTCGCCCGAAATATTTTTAAGTTGTTCAGAGAGATGGCGTGAGCTGCCTGCATCCACCGCCAGTTCATCTGACACATCTTTTACCGCCTGAATGTTGCGGCTCACCTCGTCGGTGACGGCACGTTGCTCTTCAGCCGCGCTGGAGATCTGGGTTGCCATGTCGGAGATCTGGTTGATCGAGGTGGTGATCTGCTCCAGCGCCTGGGTGGCGTTGTTGGCATCATCCACGCTGTTTTGGGCCAGTTGCTGCCCTTCATGCATGGTGCTGACCGCTCCCTGGGTATTGCGTTGCAGGGTTTCGATCATGTTGCGGATCTCGACGGTGGAGCTGTGGGTGCGCTGTGACAAGACGCGCACCTCATCGGCAACCACCGCAAAGCCACGGCCCTGTTCACCGGCCCGAGCAGCCTCAATGGCGGCGTTGAGCGCCAGCAGGTTGGTCTGCTCGGCGATGCCCTGAATGGTGGAGAGGATGGTGTTGATCTCCTGAGCGTTCTTCTCCAGCTCCTGAATGATGTTAGAGGCCTGTTCCACCTGAGTGGCGAGGTCAGTAATGGAGCGCTGGTTGCGGGCGATCACCTGCTTGCCGTGCTCACAGCTGCTGGAGGAGGAGCGGGCGGCTTCTGCAGTTTGTTCGGCGTTGCTGGCGACTTCGACGGCGGTGGCTGACATTTCGTGCACCGCAGTGGCGATCTGGGAGATCTCGTTTTGCTGGCGTGCCAGCCCCTGGTTGGCCTTCTCCGCCATGCTGTGGGATGACTTGGCCTGCTGGTTGAGTTGGCCGGAGGAGTTGGAGATATCCTGCACCATCACATGGATCCGTTCGATGAA
The DNA here is from genome assembly GCF_000819885.1 of Aeromonas fluvialis. Lineage (GTDB taxonomy): Bacteria > Pseudomonadota > Gammaproteobacteria > Enterobacterales > Aeromonadaceae > Aeromonas > Aeromonas fluvialis. The sequence goes on along the minus strand of NZ_CDBO01000074.1, from coordinate 157,360 downwards.
GGTGTTGACGTGTTTGGCAACTGCGCCCACCTCATCGTCACGTTCGATCTTGATGCGGCGGGTCAAATCGCCGTTGCCACGGGAGAGATCGGCAATCGCCTCGCCCAAGGTTTTCAGAGGAGCCAGCGAGCCGTTGATGGCGATATAGGAGAAGCCAGCCACGATCAGTATGGTGATAAGCCCCTGAATGAGGGAGGAGGTAACCATGCTGCGTACCGACTGGTAGGCGATCTCCTCATCCACCATCATGCCGTAATACCAGTTGGTATTGGGGATGGCATTAAAGTCAAAGACCTCTTTTTTGCCACTGATCACCAGCTCGTTGATCGCACCGTCATGGGCAACCTGATTGATGTAGGCCGCTGTCAGTTCCGGTGCCAGTGCGGTGGCGGATTTCAAGCTCAGGGAGGCATCGGGGTGTGCGATGATGGTGCCATTACTGTCCACCAGTATGGCGTAGGAGCCTTCGGTGGTGACCGCCAGAATGTCCGAGATCAGCGAGCTGATGGAGACGTCCCCGGCGATGACTCCCTGATTGTTGCCACGCTGGAACGGCTCGGCAATAGTGACAATAAGCTGGCCGGTGGAGATGTCGGCATAGGGGGCTGTGATGACCAGTTTGCCCGCAGCCATTGCATCCTTGTACCAGGGGCGTTGACGAGGGTCATAACCGGCAGGCAGATCGGTCGGTTTGCTCTGGATCATCTTGCCGTCTGTTGTGCCAGCATAGACCAGGTCGAAGCCACCGGCATTCATGGACTGGGCCAGATGGCTGATGGGCTCATCTTCTTTGGTGAATGCTTCCTTGGTGGTGCTGACTATGTTGATCCGCGAGTCGACCCAGCGGGAGATTCCTTTGACGTTGGCCATGGAGCTTTCGTCGATGATGTTCCAGACCAGTCGCTGGGTCTCGCTGCGCAGTTGCGAGGTGTTGTACCAGACTTGCAGGCAGGTGATCACCAGAATGATGATCCCGATAGCCAGAACAAGCTTGTTTTTAATGGATAAGTTCATAGTTACATCCTTGTGAGCGTCAGTCTGAAGTGTGTGGAAACTGATTATTGTTATGTGCCTCTGTATATCGGCCGAAGTAGAACTTTTTCTATCCTGGTTAGCTATTTAAATTAGTGCCTAAATCAGTGGTTATCTATACGCGTATCGCCCCCCTCACTTCGCCAGAAAATGATCCGGTCGGTTGGTGAAGATTCCATCGACCCCTATGCTGGCCAGCTTTTTATAGTCGTCAGGATAATCCACGGTATAAACCAGCACCCTGAGGCCACGACTGTGGGCATCTTCAACCAGCTGCCGATCAACAAAATCCACGTCGCAATTGAGTGACCAGGCTCCCAGCTCTGCGGCGAACCGTGCCTGCTCGAGCGGCAGGCTGGCCGTCAGGGCGCCGAGCCGGATATCTGGCCTGATGGTGGCAAATTTGGCCAGTTCCCGATGATGAAATGAGGAAACCACCCACTGTTCGGTGGTAAAGCCAAGCTCTGTCTCTGCCTTTCGGGTCAGGGCTGCCACCGCGTCGGCAGTATCGACGCCCTTGAGCTCGATATGCAGCTCGCAGCGTCCGGCAATGAGCTCCATCACCTGCCACAGGGTCGGGATCACCTCGCCCTCACCGGCATCGAGCTGCTCCAGATAGGTGCGCGATTGCTCGGTTAACGCTCCCTTGCCGTTGGTGCAGCGCTCCAGCCGCCGGTCGTGAAAGACCCATAACTCGCCATCGGCCGCCTGCACGTCGATCTCGATGGCTGGCGCTCCCAGCTCCAGCGCTTTGGCCATCGCCTTGAGGGTGTTTTCCGGTGCCAGGCCGCTGGCGCCCCGGTGGGCAATAATCTGCATGTTCTGCTCCTTTTACCTCGCGGGTCAGCCCCGGCTCAGGTGAATGTCGATCTGTTGATGGGGCAGGGTGAGCCCCTGTTGTTGCATCTTCTCCAGCACTAGCGAGTGAACCTCGTGGGTGATGGGCATCCGGTGATCCATATTGTTGACGTAGAGGCGGATCTCGTAGATCAGTGCCGAGTCGGTGAATTCGGTCAGGAATACCTCCGGGGTGGGGGTCTCCAGCACCAGGGTCGACGCCTGAATCGACTCTTCCAGGATCCGTTGCACCTGTTTCGGATCCCGGGTCAGGCCGATCCGGATCCGCAGTTTGACCCGGGTGATGGCATCGGAGAGCGACCAGTTGATGAACTGTTCGGTGATGAAGGCCTTGTTGGGGACGATGATCTCCTTGCGATCCCAATCCACGATAGTCGTGGCCCGGGTTTTGATCTTGGTGACGGTCCCGGTCAGATCGCGGATGGTGACGGTGTCGCCGAGCCGGATCGGCTTTTCGAACAGGATGATGAGGCCGGAGACGAAGTTGGCGAAGATCTCCTGCAAACCGAAACCGAGCCCCACCGAGAGGGCAGCGACCAGCCACTGGGTCTTCGACCAGTCGATGCCGAGCATGGAGAAGCCGGTGAGAGCCCCGATCAGGATCACCAGATACTTGCTGCTGGTGGTGAGGGCAAAGCCGGTGCCGGGGGAGAGGCTCAGGTACTGCAGCAGGGTGAGCTCCATCAGCCCCGGCAGATTGCGGGCGGTGACCACGGTCAGAATGAAGACGAAGGCAGTCATCATCAGGTCTTGCAAGGTGATGGCGGAGAGCTGCTCGATGCCGCCGATCTTGCTGCTCACCTGCCACACCTCGATAGTGCTGAGAAAGCTGAAGGCGGAGTTGAGATCCGACCATTGCACCACCACCAGCATGGTGAAGCCCAGCATCAGCAGGGTGCGTACCAGCCCCAGTGACTGGGCACTGATGGTATCGAGATCCAGCTCGTTCTCTTCCACCACATCGGGGATCTCCGAGCTCAGCTCCTCCTGATGCTCGTCACGGTCTCGCTGGGCCAGGATCTCGGCCCGCTTGCTCTTGGCCCGTTCGAAGGCGAGACGACGGCGCTGGATCAGCATCCAGCGTCTTGCTAGGTAGTAGATGAGCAAGCAGCCGAGCCCCATCAGCAGGCTCAGCTCCAGCTGGCGCAGCAGGGTGCGCGACGTATAGAGGTAGCCAAACAGGGCGCCAATCACCGCCAGTAGCGGCGCCAGCATCAGGCTGTTCCAGATGAAGTGGTGCAGCAGGTGGGGCTTGGTCATGTCACTCTGGCCCCAGGTGAGCGGCAACCGCTCCCGGTTGAGGCGGGCGAAGAAGAGCAGCAGCCAGAGTGCACCGATCATGAAGGCCATCCTGCCGAGGGAGTCGTAGAAGGCGTGATCCTGATAGCTGTTGGCCATCCCCTGTACGAAGAAGCTCGGGATCAGCACCAGCAACAGGGTGCGAAACTGACCCCAGATCTTTTGGACCTGTTCGCGGGGCCAGCGGAAGTGGAGGATCAGGATCCCCCGATCCAGCGTCAGGTGACGGGCCATCACCAGCGCCAGCAGCAGAAACCATATTTCGCCAAGTCCACGCCCGATGGCGACGGCGAACGGGTATTGCCAGGCCCCTTCGAGCAGGCCGCGCACCATCAGTACCATGGCGGGCAGCGGCAGGGATGCGATCAGGGAGCGCAGCAACAGGCGGCTGGTGAGGCTGAATTTATCCTGGGTCACCTTGCCGATCCGCGGTGCTATGTAGTCGCTAAACAGGCTCAAATAGCGGGTCAGTTTGATCCAGCTCCAGATCAGTACCAGCAGACCAAGGCCTGCTAGGGTGAGTGTGAGGGGGCTGTTTTCGGCGATGGCATAGGGCAGTTGCAGCCAGTTGTTCGGGTTGAAGGCCAGGGTCAGCGCGGCGGGAATACCGAGCATCACCTGTGGGGTAAAGGGGCGCACATCCGGCAGCCAGAACAGGTGGCTGGCGCTGAGATCACGGATTTCGTCGATCTTGCTGTTTTGGCGGCTATAGAGCAGTTTCAGCCTGGTCTGTTCCTGAATCAGGGTGTCTGATGCATCGTTGAGTCGGGTCAGCAGTTGCCGACGGGCTTTGAGCAGGTTGTCGAGCACCGACAATTGCGGGCGATCCAGCGTGACTTCCTCTTCGGCCATCAGCTTGTCGCGCAACTGGCGGGTATCCTTGAGCCCATCCTGCTCGCTCTCGTAATGATACTTGGCCATGCGGGCATTGACGATCTCCGACTCCAGCTTGTCGAGGGGGAAGTAGGCTGGCAGGTCGGAGAGTTTACTGCGCAAGTTTTCGCCATAAGCCGTACTGATCTGCAGCCACTCCAGTTGCTCCCGCACCGAGTTGACCAGATCGTTGAGCTCGAACAAGTTCTTGTCGATGTTGCGCTGCTCGTCCTGCACCCGCTCAATCTGATCCTCCAGCGTGCCGAGCTGGATGGAGAGCGCCTGGTTCTTTTGCTGCTGCTCCAGCAGCAGCGGCATGTCGTTGGTCAGTTGCTTGCGCAGCCGCTCGCTCTCTTTGAGTGCCAGCTCGGTCTTCTCCCGCCGTAACTGGTTTTGCTGTGCCAGCAGGCTGGCTTGCCACTCATCCTCATCGGCGATGGCCAGATTGAGCTGTTGCAGTTTCAGCTTGCCAAGATCGTTGCGCTGCTGGGCGGAAAGCTGCTCCAGCTCCAGCATCTGGATCCGGTCTGAGAGGCTCTGCTCCTTCATTCTGGTCACCAGTTGCTGGGACTCCTGCAGCCGATCCGATTCGCTGCTGAAGCTAAGCCGATCCAGCTGGTTGCGGGTCAGTTGCAACTGTTTACGCAGATCATCTACCCGCAGGTGATACTCCTGACCGGTGCTCTCCAGTTGATTGAGGCTGTCCATTACCCCCTGGCGCTCCTTGCGCAGGTTGAGTTGACGGTTGCTGCTCAGGCCAATGGCCTGGCGAAGCGCCTCCTCCTTGAGCGTGTCGAGCTGCGGACGAGATAGCGGCTGATAGTTGTGCAGGCTCTCCTTGAGCCGTGCCGACTCCTTGGGATAATCGATAAGGATCTGCTGGTAGGCTTTGCTCTGTTCCCGATAGCGCTGCGCTTCTCTGGCATATTGCAGGGCTTGCTGGTAGCTCTCCCGCAGTTTCTGGTTCTCTGGGGTGTCACTCTTGGGTACGCTCTGCAGCAAGGCTTCGGTTTGGATAATGTCATCATCAGCTTGTGCCGTGGGAAGCAGGAGCAGAAAGAGCAGCAGAAAAGTGAGCAGGCGTTGCAACATGAGGCTCGTTTCCGTTCAGAAAGTGTGGTCCTAGCCTAAAGCAGGGTCGGGAGCTGGGTAAAGCAGTCTATATTAATGATTCGTAACACAAATAGCAGGAAGTCGTGCGGTCCTTTCGCTATTATCCTTGGCGCTTTTCCTGCACTGGGCCACATATGTCAGCCGTTGATCTGGGCACAGCCCCGCTATCTCGCCTTTTCTGGCGTTACGTTACGCCGACCGTGGCCGCCATGCTGGTCACCGGCATCTATGTCACCATAGACGGTATCTTTGTCGGTCATATTCTGGGTCAGGACGGGCTGGCTGGCCTGATGCTCGCTTATCCGATTTGTGCCGTGCTCTATGCAGTCGGAGCCTTGATCGGCATGGGCGCATCGGCCCTGGTCTCCTTTCATCTGGGGCGCGGCGAGCAGCAGAAGGCCCGCCATATTGTCGGCAATGGGCTGGTGATGGTGTTGATGGCTGCGATGCTGCTTGCCTACGTCGGGATCCGTCACGGTAACACCATGTTGGCCTGGATGGGGGCCGAAGGGGAGATTTTCAGCGCCGGTCTGGCCTACCTGCACTGGTATGCCTGGCTCGGCGGTTTTGCCATTCTCTCCATGGCCTTCACCGCCCTGCTGCGCAATGACGGGCGCCCCGGACTCACCACCTGGATCCTGGTGGGGGGCGGTGTACTCAACGTGCTGCTCGACTATCTGCTGATGGCCGTCATTCCCTGGGGACTGGCAGGCGCGGCCATCGCCACCATGCTCTCCCAGGCAGTGACGGGCCTCGCCTGCCTGTGGCACTTCTTCACACCGCGCAGCACGCTGCGGATTGGGTGGGATACTCTGCGTCCCGATCTGCGGCTGATGGGAGAGACGCTGCGCCTCGGTGTGTCGAGCTTTCTGATGTATTTATACCTCTCGGTGGTGCTGGCACTGCACAACAAGGCGCTGCTGGCCGTAGGCTCCTCCCTGCATGTGGCTGCCTACGGCGTGATCAGTTATACCGAGGCTTTCTTCTATCTCATCTTCGAGGGGATCGCCATGGGCGTTCAGCCCATCGCCAGCTTCAATGCGGGGGCGGGCAACTGGCAGCGGGTGTTGCGGGTACGCAATCTGGCGCTGATCTTGACGGTCGCCATCGCGCTGTGCGGTATGGTGCCGCTCTATCTCTGGCCGGAGGCGGCGGTCTATCTGTTTGCCGGCGACAACGCGGCCCTCTTGCCGGTGGCGAGCCTCGGGATCTGGCTCTACTTCTGGGGTCTGCCGATGGAGGGGTTGCTGCTGGTCGGGGCCACCTATTTTCAGGCCATCAACCGGGCCCGCATCGCCTCCCTGCTCACCGGTGGCAAGCTGGTATTGATCGGCGGTTTCCTGTGGGGGTTCTCGACCCTGTGGGGCGTGCCCGGGGTGTGGCTGGCGTTGCCTAGCTGCAGTTTATTGCTGGTGCTAGTGATGTGGCGGGCAATGCATCGGGAATCTGCAGCCCACACGCAGGCCGGAGAGGCAAAGAGACGTGGATGACAGATCGCAGAGAGGTAGCCATCGGCTGCCTCTCTTGTTATCAGGGGCAGCCGGTTCCGGGTTTGAAGGCACCGATAAAGATGGTGGGATCGACCCGGGTATCGTTCAGGCTGACGTTCCAGTGCATATGGGGGCCGGTAGCGCGACCGGTCGAACCGACTCGCCCGACAATGCCGCCACGCGGCAGGCCCTGACCCGGCTTCACATCGATTTTCGACTTGTGGCAGAACATGCTGATGAGCCCCTGACCGTGGTCGACGAAGACGGTATTGCCGTTGAAGAAGTCGTTGCCAATCAGGATCACCTTACCCGCGGCAGGGGACTTGATCGGGGTAGCTGCGCCCACGGCGAAGTCGAGTCCGCAGTGGGGGTTGTGCTCCTCGCCATTGAAGAAGCGGCGCAGGCCAAACGGGCTGGAGAGGGGGTCATTGACCGGTTTGTCAAACAGCAGGTTGCTCGGCTGGTTGGGGCTGAAGGTCTGGTAGGCGCGGGTCTGCTCCGCCAGCTCGCGGTTGATGCGGGTCATATCCTCGGCGAGCGGATTGACCTGACGGCTGTTCTTCAGCCTGATGTGCTGTTCGCGGTAGTGCTTGCGGTGACGGTGAAGTTGAGAGTACGGCCATCACCTGTGGTCAGTTGCTGGGTTCCGGGCGAGCTCTTGAGTGAAACGCCAACGATGGCGATCCACTGGTTGTCTTCACGCACCACCAGCACGGGCTTGTCGTTATAGCGGGCCGTGGGCGCAGCGGCTGAGGCACCAAGAGAGATCACCGCAACCCAACCCGGCACCGGATGGTTGAGCAGGCGACGGATAAGCCCCGCGGCCCGCGCCGACTGGCTGGCCAGTAACAATAACGACAACAAACAGCTCTCATGACGATACCACTCGATAGTTAAACGCCCTGGATGGCGGGATGACACTCGATTACCCGGTGCTGTGACGCTCGGAGGAGGGGACGGATTGTGCCTCGTTATGGTCGGGGCAACCAGATGCGCGGAGTAGTGCAGGCATCTTTTGTGTATCGCTGCGTCAGGTTTTATGTCGTGGTCGGGCTGCTTCGCCATTGAGTCACCCTCGCCCTGGCTCTAGAATCGGCTTCCGGCACTGATGCCAGTAATACTCCGAGGAGATGATATGAGCGGATTACCCCCTTTGCGCACAACGCCAGCACGGCACAAAACAGGTCGTGGCTGGGTCTGGGTTCGCTGCGGGTTCGATATCTTCAACAAGGGGATGGGGATCAGTGTCGCCATGGTGCTGGTCTGGTTTCTGGTGGGCATGCTGCTGGATCAACTGCCCGCGGGTAGCCTTATTTCCCAACTCCTGTACATGGTGTGGGGCGCGGGTTGGGTGGCGGTCGCTGCACGAGGATATCGGGGGGCCCCCCTGCAGTTCGCCGATCTCTTCGCCGGTTTTCGCCACAAGTTGACCCCGTTGATGCTCGGCGGTCTGCTGGTGTTGCTGCTGTTTAGTCTGGTTGGCCTCGTCTGTCTCGGTCTGCTCTCCATGTGGGGGCTGCTCTCTGTGCTGGCTCAGGATCCCGAGAGCATGGTGGTCTCTGCGACCCAGTTGCAGCAACTGCTGCTGGTGCTGTTGGTGGGGATGGTGCTGCTCATTCCGGTACTGATGGCGGTGACCTTTGCGCCTGCTCTGATCTATTTCCATGATGTCAGCATCATCCAGGCGGTGCGCCTGAGCTTCTTCGGTTGCTGGCGCAATATGTGGCCCTTCTTCTGGTGGGGGCTGCTCTCTGCCATGTTGCTGTTGTTTGGTGCAGCGCTGCTGCTGGTGGGTCTGCTGGTGGTCATCCCGGCGCTTAACTACTCCATCTATGTGGCTTATCGGGATATTTTTCTGGACGAGCGCGCAAAGCAGGAAGCGCCAAATTCAGCACCATTCGGATTTGAAGCCTGATCCACTGTTCAACATGACAAGGGGTCTCACAGCGGCGGTTTCTTGAGCATCCATCGTTGTGAGCAAGCGACAGTCTTGGGAGCCCCCTTCATGGTGAGCAGCTCCCTCTTTTCTCCGAGCGTCAGCATGGTGCAAGCGCGGTTTGGTGCCTCCTCCTCGTCCCGATCAGGGTGATTGGGGCGATGCAGCAGGCGGGCCCCGAGCCAGCTCGGCCAGATAGGGCGATACCATGGCGCGTGACATACCCTGTTTTTCCCTGGTGCCGCACAGGTTCCCCTGTCCGAATACGCTGACGAAGACCGCGCAATGCGGTCAGTTGATCCATCTATGACTCTCAATATGTTCGATTTGCGCAACAGTGATGCGACTTTTAGGTTGTATTTGAACATTTGATGTTTCAATACACTCTGTCCATCAAATGCCCCCGCATACTTAACGAGGAAGAGATGATGAACAATACCCTGATCCGCAACCTGACGCTGGCTACTACCCTGCTGAGCGGTGCCGCGCTGGCCGCCCCCTTGAGCGTGACCGTTTACAACCCCGGTGAGAAGGCGATCTTCCCGGTCTCCTCCTCACTGGTGACCGGTGACAAGGAGGCGATCCTGATCGATGCCCAGTTCGACGTACAAAATGGCCAGGCACTGGTCGACCTGATCAAGAAGAGCGGCAAGAAGCTGACCACTGTTTATATCAGTGGCGGTGACCCGGATTTCTACTTCGGTCTGGAGCCAGTCATGGCGGCGTTCCCGGATGTCAACGTACTGGCTGACCAGCATGTGGTTGACCATATCAACCAGACCAAGGATGCCAAGCTGAGCTACTGGGGGCCGATCCTGGGCAAGGGGGCACCGAAGAGTCTGATTGTGCCGCAAGTGATGACGGCCAGCCACCTGACGCTGGATGGTGAGCAGATAGAGATCAAAGAGATGAACACCCCCAATGCCTATCTCTGGGCTCCTTCCATCAAGACCGCGTTTGGTGGTGTGCCGGTTTACCACGGGGTGCATGTCTGGATGGCGGACAGCCAGACCAAAGCGGCCCGCAGCAACTGGATCAAGGCGCTGGACAACCTGCTGGCCCTGAAACCCGAACGCGTGGTACCGGGCCACTTCCTGGGGACTGCGCCCAAAGGCACTGCTGCTGTGACTTTTACCCGTGACTATGTACAGCGTTTCGAGCAGGAGCTGGCCAAGGCGAACAACTCCGGTGAGCTGATCGAGGCTTTGAAGAAGGGCTATCCGGCGCTGCCGGTTGACGATGGTCTGGCCATCGGTGCCAGGGTTAATACCGGCGAGATGAAGTGGTAAGCCACTGAGTCAGCTTCCCTTGTATTTTTACCGGGCCCTGGGCCCGGATTTTTATCCAGGATGGAAGTGAGAATGAAGGCGAGCGAACAACCAACAACCCTCCATGATGTCTATGGTCCGCTCTGTGGTTGAGGCTACGGAGTCGCCCCCCCAGTTGCAGGGGCCGCAACGATAGTCGGACTCAACAAGGATGCACAGGAGGTCAGTGAGCATACGCTGACTTTTGGCAGGGCCAAGCAGGAATATGAGCTGGCTGCCCAGAAATATATGCGGGGGATCCTGGCCAGTGCGAGCGGATGACTTGTCCCGCCGGGCGACATTGTGCATGCTGATGGCCCATTTTCCTTGCAGGACTCTTGCTGTATGAATCTTCGCGATCTCGAATATCTGGTGGCGCTGGATGAGGAAAAACATTTTCGCAAGGCGGCCGAGCGCTGCTTTATCAGCCAGCCGACGCTGAGCGGTCAGTTGCGCAAGCTGGAGGATGAGCTCGGGGTCATTCTGATCGAACGAACCTCGCGCAAGGTGCTGTTTACCCCGGCTGGCGATGCCATGGCCCATCAGGCGCGTCGGGTGCTCAAGGAGGTGCGCGAGCTCAAGAGCATTGGCCAACACTTCTCCGAGCCGATGTCCGGAGAGATCCATATCGGTTTTATTCCGACAGTGGGCCCCTACCTGTTGCCCCGCATTATCCAGAGCCTGCGGGAACGCTTTCCCCAGCTGGAGTTTTACCTCTATGAGGAGCAGACCCAAACCCTGCTCAAACGGCTGGAAGAGGGGGAGCTGGATTGCGTCATTCTGGCCCAGATGCCGGGGATGGAGGGGTTTGGTTCAATCCAACTCTATCACGAGCCGATGTGGCTGGCGGTGCCTTGCCATTACTCCGAGGCACAGGCCAGGCAGGTACCGCTCGGCAATCTCAAGGGCAAGAAATTGCTGATGCTGGCCGACGGGCACTGCTTGCGGGATCAGGCGATGGGGTTCTGTTTCGCTGGCGGGATCGGTGAGGATCAACGCTTCAAGGGCACCAGTCTCGAGACCCTGCGCAACATGGTGGCAGCCGGTAGCGGCATGACCCTGGTGCCCAAGCTGGCCGTACCTGTTGATCATGATGAGGGAGGGGTGAGTTATCGACCGGTGGTTGATCCGGTGCCGGGACGCACCATCTCGCTGCTCTATCGCCACTACTCGGTGCGTCGCCCCTGTTTCAACGAGCTGGCTGCCTCGATAGCTACACTGATGAGCACTCAGTTGGCCCAATAAAAAAACCGGCAGCCTTGGCTGCCGGTTTTGTTTTTGTCACGCGGATGGCTTAGAAGATATCGTCGGTAGAGACAGGTCCTTCCACATCGGGGTTGTTACCCCCGTAGACCTGATTGCCGTCTGAACTCGGTGCTGCGTAGCGGGTCGGTTCGGTACCTTCCTTGAAGTATTCATCGGTGCCGCCTCCGGTCGCCAGCAGGCCAGTTTCGCTATCAATCCTCACCGTCATTATCCCCTCGGGAACCGGCATCTTGTGCTCCGGTAGCTTTTTGAGGGCAACTTTCATGAAGTCGATCCAGATAGGCTGCGCGGCGCCACCACCAAACTCGGCACGGCCAAGGCCACGCTGGTGGTTGTCAAAACCGATCCAAGAGGTGGCGACGATGTCCGGGGTATAGCCGGAGAACCAGGCATCCCGCGATTCGTTGGTGGTACCGGTTTTACCGGAGATGTCGTGACGTTTCAGGTCGCGGGCGGCACGCCAGCCGGTACCACGCCAGCCGTTGCCACCCCAGATGGCTGTGCTCAGGGTGTCGGTGATCAGGAATGCGCTCTGGGCACTGATGGTATGCGGGGCGATGGTTGGCGCGAGAGGGGTCTGCGTGCCATCTTGTGCGGCTCCATCAACAGTTGGCTCCGGCAGTGTGCTCTGCTCGGGCGCAGCCTGCTGTTCGCAGGTGGTGCAAGCAATAGCAGGATTGGCCTGATAGAGGGTGTGCTCCAGGCTGTCGGTCACTTTGTCGATGAAGTATGGGGTCACCAGGAAGCCACCGTTGGCCAGAACCGAGTAACCACGCACTACCTCGAGGGGGGTGAATTCGGCAGCGCCCAGCGCCAGCGACTCATGGGGCGAGATGAAGTCGCGGGGGAAGCCAAAGCGGGTCAGACCGTCGATATAGGTATCCAGACCGATGGCGCGCATTAGTCTAACCGACATCACGTTCTTGGACTTGGCCAGACCCAGACGCAGCGGGGTGGGGCCATCATAAACGGCCGGGGAGTTCTTGGGCTGCCACATGGGCCCTTTTGACGGATCCCACTGGTTGATCGGCGCATCGTTGATGAGCGACGCCAGGGTATAGCCGTGCTCCAGCGCGGTCGCATAGAGGAAAGGCTTGATGTTGGAACCGATCTGGCGACGCGCCTGATCAACCCGATTGAATTTGGATAGCTCGAAGCTGAAACCACCGACCAGCGCTTCCAGCGCGCCATTTTTCGGGTTCATGGCGACCAGCGCGGCGTTGACGTCCGGGATTTGGGCCAACAGCAGCTCTTCACCCTCTTCCCGCACCCAGATCTGGGCACCAACTTTCAGCACATCGCGCGCCGATTTGGGAGCATAGCTCTGACGGTCGTCGGTAATAAATGAGCGAGCCCATTTGATTCCATTCCAGCCCAGCTCTGCTTCCTTGCCATTTTTTAGCACCAGCGTGGCGCTGCGATCATCGAGCTTGGTCACGACCGCCGCCATCAGTGGATCATAAGTGGGTTGCTTGCCAAGGTGAGCCACGATCTGCTCGTAATCCCAAGCTGTCTCGCCACTCTTCCACAACTGAGCCATCGGGCCACGATAGCCGTGGCGCATGTCGTAGGCAAAAACGCCATCCAGCAGCGCCTGTCTGGCAGCCTGCTGACGTTCGGCAGAGACGGTGGTGTAGACGTGCAGGCCCATGGTGTAGGCATCTTCACCGAACTGTTCGACCATCTTCTGGCGAACCATTTCCCCCAGATAGGGGGCGTGCAGGGTCACTTCGGCACCGTGGTAACGGGCCTTGATCGGCATCTTGGAGGCTTCGTCAAACTGGGCTTGGGTGATCTTGCCAGTCTCCAGCATCCGGCCCAGCACGACATTGCGGCGAGCAAAGGCGCGCTCGGGAGAGCGGATGGGGTTGAGCATGGAGGGGGCTTTAGGCAGACCGGCAATAATGGCGATCTCGTCCAGTCCCAGATCCTTGACCTCTTTGCCAAAATAAACCTGAGCCGCAGCACCGATCCCGAAGGAGCGATAACCGAGGGGGATCTTGTTAAGGTACAGTTCGAGGATCTCGTCTTTTGAGAGATTCTGCTCGATCCGCCAGGCCAGGAAGACCTCTTTGATCTTGCGGATGATGGTTTTCTCATTGCTCAGGAAGAAGTTGCGGGCAACCTGCTGGGTAATGGTACTGGCACCCTGACGGGCATGGCCTGAGACAGCCCAGACGGATGCGGCGCGAATGATACCGATGGGGTCAATCCCTGGGTGCTCGTAGAAGCGGGCATCTTCGGTTGCCAGGACGGCATCGATCATTGGCTGGGGGATTTCATCCAGACGCAACGGAATGCGACGGATTTCGCCATATTGGGCGATCAATTCCCCGTCCCGGCTGTAGACCCGCATCGGGGTTGCCAGTTTGACATCACGCAGTGCGGTGACATCGGGCAGTTGGGGTTTGATATAAAAGTAGATACCGATGAGGCTGGCAACACCCAGCACTGCACCCAGCATCATGACAATAAACAGGCGAACGAGCCATTTCAGCATGGAAGAACTACCAATCGTCTTAAATTTAGCCAACGGGCGCAGAGTATAGCCCTTTTGCCATCAGGAATTCGAGGTTTTCCTGTGGCACGTCACCCATCGGCAGGAGGCGAGAGGTTAGCACCACGGTGATCAATAACCAAGGCACCTCCTTTATCCCAAGAAAGCGAGGTGGGTCACTTTTCGATATAAACTTTATGACATTGATAGTTAGAGTATTTAGGATGGTTCAAGTTCTCATCTGATAGAGTGTCCTACACTCAATTCAGGCATAAAACCCAATAACGCATGGATGTGTATATGTTTGGGCTATTTAACAAGGGATCCCTCCTCCCCCTGGTGGGCATTGATTTCGGTAGCCAGACCATCAAGGCAGTGACGCTCAGTGGCCGTCCCGGCAAGTTGCATATTGAGTCTGCTACAGAGGTTGCTACCCCGAAAGGAACACTGGTTGACTATCAATTGCAGGATATTGAACGAGTCAGCCCATCTTTGAAAAGCCTAAAGCGCCTTATCTCTGGCCATAGCGACAATGCAGCGACGGCCGTGACCGGTTCCAATGTGATCACCAAGGTAATCCAGATTGATGCTCGCCTCGGTGACAAAGACCTTGAGAATCAGGTGCAGCTGGAGGCCGAGCAGATCATTCCCTTCCCCCTCGATGAAGTGAGCCTCGATTTTGAGGTGCTGGGTACCAGCGCCAGTGAAGATCGTCAGGATGTTCTGCTGAGCGCAGCCCGCACCGAGAGCGTGAACGGTCGGGTCAGTGCCCTCGCAGAGGCTGGCATTGTCGTCAAGGTAGTCGATGTGGGCGCCCATGCACTGGGCCGTGCCGTGGTGGCCTGTCTGCCCGAATTGCAGGAGAGTGAACGGCCAATCGGGGTGATCGACATTGGTGCCAGTGCCATGACCTTTGCTGCCTTGGTCAAGGGGGAGGTGATCTACTCCCGCTTGCAGAACTTCGGTGGCGATCAGTACAGCCAGGCGCTCTCCTCCTTTTATGGCATGACGCTGGATGAAGCTGAGCAGGCTAAAACCAAAGGTACCTTGCCAGTTGACCATGAGCTGGATGTGCTGATGCCCCACATCAATTTGTTGTTACAACAGGTGCGTCGCAATATCCAGCTGTTTTGCAGCTCGTCAGGCTATCGAGACATCGCAAAACTGGTGCTGACGGGGGGAGGCAGTCTGCTACCCGGTTTGTTGGTGCAGGTAAAAGAAGAGGCCAATTGCGAGGTGTTTCATCCGGATTTGTTCGCCCTGTTTGGCAAACCGAAAGGGGAGACGGATCTGGTACATGGCGCTAAATATATGACGGCATTCGGGTTGGCTCTGAGGAGTTTTACACCATGTCAAATATAAACCTTCTCCCCTGGCGTGAGGCCCGGGCTCAGCGGCAAAAGAAACAGTTCGGTGCCCTGCTTGGACTTTTTGTGTTGGCCACTGTTGCACTGAGTCTCTTTGCCAACTGGCTGGTCGAGCGTCAGATTGCCGCCCAGCAGCAGCGTAATCAGCGACTGGTTCAGGAGATGACGTTCCTGGATGCTCAACTGGGAGAAATCCGGCTGCTCAAAGAGCGTCGCAAGGAGCTGATCGATCGGATGCAACTCATCGAACATCTGCAAATGCGTCGGAATGTGCCCGTTCGCCTCTTCAACCAGCTCCCCTCTCTGGTACCCAATGGGGTTTACCTCAATACCCTCTCATTGCAGAACAATATTATCGATGTCAATGGCAAGACGGAAGCCTATGGTCGAGTGGCCAGCATGATGCGTCGAATCGATGGCTCCGGCTGGCTGGGGCAGTCGAAAATAAGCACCATTTTTGCAGCGGAGGTCGCGCCGGTATCGTTGAGCCAATTCACGATGATGTTCCTGATCGCCAATGATACCGCGGCAGCCGAGAATATGGCCAAGGAGGGTAAATGAACCTTCAGCAACTCAACGAGCTTGATCTGAATGACATTGCGAGCTGGCCAAAATGGGCAAAAGCGGTCTTTATCTTGCTGTGCTGTGTGTTGACCGGTGGCGCTATTTATTACTACGTGATTGCCAATTCATTGAGCAATCTGAGCACAGAGAGCGCCAGAGAGACGGAGCTGAAAGGCCAGTTTGAAAGCAAGGCGATGCTGGCAGCCAATCTGGAGGCCTACAAGGCGCAAATGATCCAGCTAGAGCAGCTGGTCGATACCCAGCTCAAGCAGTTGCCCAATACCCATGAGGTTGCCGGTTTGTTGGATGATATCAGCTTTATTGCCACCGATAATGGCTTGAAACTGAATCGAATCAACTGGGAGCCAGAGGTCAAGCTCGAATTTTCTACCGAATTACCTATGCGAATTGAGGTGGTGGGTAATTATCATCAGATAGGCAAGTTTACGGCAGATATGGCGGCCCTGCCTCGCATCGTGATCCTCGACTCCTTTACCTTGGGTCAGAGCAAGGATGCGGGAGACCTGATTTCGATGTCGATGCTGGCCAAAACCTATAAGTACAACGGTAAAACAGTGGAGCAGAAACAATGAGACGCGTCTGCTGGTTGTTACCTGCCATCTTGCTGGCGGCGTGTGGTGGTCAGGAGGAGATGGATACCTATATTGCCCAAACCAAGGCAAGACCCCCTGTACCTATTGAACCTTTACCCCAGTTGAAGCCATTCTCCCCCATGCGCTATCAACAACAGGATCTGCGCAGCCCCTTCATGATGCCACAGCCAGAAGCAAGTGCCGGGCAAGCGCACAATGCCAAGGTGAAGCCTGATTGCGCACAAGTGATGATGGACAGAGAAAAAGAGGTGCTGGAAAACTACTCCCTCGCCAGCTTGTCAATGCACGGATCCTTGGGCAGAGCTGGGCAGTTGTGGGCCTTGATCAGTACACCCGATGGAAAATCAATACGGGTCGGGCTCAACCAGTATATGGGGCTCGATCAGGGTAGAGTCATCAAGATTACTCCTACGGCAGTGGATTTGCTGGAAACCATTCCGGACGGGAAGGGGTGCTGGGTAACAAGAGAAACCCAGTTGGCGATGGCCAATATGCAAGAAAAACAATAATCAGGGACGAACAGCAATGAGAACAACCATAGACAGTGTAACAAAAGTGGCTTTGCTGTTTTGCGCCAGTGCTTTTGGTCAGGCGTGGGCAATAGCAACCTTGCAAGAGATAAAAGTTAATCCATTGCTGGCAGACCAGCTGCAAGTGGAACTCAGCTTTAGCGAGCCTGTGAGCGGCTTTACCGATCGTCTATCTTATCAACCTAACCAGCTTCTGTTGCATGTACCCGGTGCAGTGGGCGCGCTCAAGGTGAACCCGCTGCCTATTCAGCGCCAGGGGGTAGACAATATCAAGGTGGAAGGAAAGGGGGCAGGTCTTGATATCAAGATCGCGCTCGATCAGCTGGCGCCCTACCAGGTGCAGCAACAGGGTAACAAGTTGCTGGTTTCCCTAGGTGAGGGGGCCTCAGCTGCCCATATAAGTGGCGAAAGCGCCCTGATTGCACCTGCCGCAACAGCCCCCTCGGCAATGGTGACCACTCCGGCCCCCTCGGCGCTGCTCAATGCTCAGGTCGTTGCCAAGTCCATGCCTGTTGCGCCTGTGTCCCCCCCTGTTGCAACACCTACGGCCAGCAAACCGCTGCTCGGCAGCTATCAGAACAGCGGAAGCGGTGCCTATTTCAACTCGGTGACCGGGGTGGATTTCCGTCGTGGCAAGGATGGTCAGGGGGAGTTTCTGGTCACGCTGGACAACAGCTCAGCCGCCGTCGATGTCAGCAGCCGTGGCCAGACCGTCGTGGCCAAGTTCCACGGTACTCGGGTGCCGGATGGTTTGCTAAACCTTATCAATGTGCAGGATTTTGCGACACCCGTCTCTCAGGTTGAGGTCTCCCGGCAGGGGAGCGATACCCTGTTTGAGTTGTCGATCAACGGTCAGTTTGATTACCGTTATGATCAGGCAGACAAGCTCTTTATTATCGAAGTGAAAAAGCGGATGGCGGCCACGGCAGCCAAGCAGTATCAGGGCAAGCCCATCTCATTGAACTTCCAGGATATTCCTGTTCGTACCGTGTTGCAGCTGATAGCCGATTTCAACAATCTCAATCTGGTGACCACAGACTCTGTCGCGGGTAATCTGACTCTGCGGTTGGATGGCGTGCCTTGGGAGCAGGCGCTCGACATCATTTTGAAAGTGCGCGGTCTGGATAAGCGGCTCGATAACAACATCCTGCTGGTAGCTCCGGCTGAAGAGATTGCGGCCAGGGAGAAACAGCAGCTGGAGAGCCGCAATCAGGTGGCAGATCTGGCGCCGCTGTATACCGAATATTTGCAGATCAACTATGCCAAGGCCACCGAAGTGGCGGCTCTGCTCTCATCCGAGAGCACCAAGTTGCTGTCGCCGCGCGGCGCGGTGAGTGTGGATGAGCGAACCAACGTGCTGGTGGTCAAGGACACGGCAGAGGTCATCAGCAGCATCAAGCGGATGCTGGATATTCTCGATATCCCGGTCAAGCAGGTGGTGATTGAGGCGCGGATGGTCACTATCGATGACGGGTTTGATGAAGCACTCGGGGTGCGGTGGGGGGTGACCAAGAACGACGGTCACGGCAACAGTACCTCGGGCACCATTGAGGGCAATGACGGCTCCGGTAACAACAATGGCGGTTCGGCAATTACCAGACCCGCTGCAGATGATCGGCTAAACGTCAACCTGCCGGTGACCAATGCGGCCGGTACTTTGGCCTTCCAGGTTGCCCGTCTGGCTGATGGCACCTTGCTGGATCTCGAGTTGTCGGCGCTGGAAAAAGAGAGCAAGGCCGAGATTATCGCCAGTCCGCGTGTGACCACGGCGAACCAGAAACCGGCGTTGATCGAGCAGGGTACCGAGATCCCCTATGTGGAGTCCTCTTCCAGTGGGGCTACTTCGGTCACCTTTAAAAAGGCGGTACTGAGCCTGAAGGTTACCCCGCAGATCACCCCTGATAATCGGGTGATTCTCGACCTGACCGTGACCCAGGATACCAAGGGGGAAACGGTACCGACCGGCACCGGAGATGCTGTCTCCATCAATGCCCAGTCCATCACCACTCAGGTGCTGGTGAACAATGGCGAGACGCTGGTGCTGGGTGGCATCTATCAGCAGACCATCAAAAGCGATGTGACCAAGGTGCCGCTGCTGGGGGATATCCCTGGATTGGGGGCCCTGTTTCGCAAGACCACCAGCGAGAACAAAAAGCGGGAATTGCTGATTTTCGTGACACCCAAGATAGTCACCGACGCCTTCTGAATGCTTTACATGTGAGGATAAAACACATATAACCTTACGCCCCAATGAGGCTGGGGCGTAAGGGCTGCGGTTGCCAGTCCCGATATCTATTGAGATAATCCCCCTCCTGATCCATCGCAAGATAAGGTTCATAGGTACCCCGATCCAGTATTTATCGGGGTCGTACAGTTTGTAATTACTAACGAAAAGACATGGCTGAGAAACGCAATATTTTCCTGATAGGTCCCATGGGTGCGGGCAAGAGCACCATAGGTAGACATCTGGCAGAACAACTGCATATGGAGTTTTTCGACTCAGATCATGAGATTGAGCGCCGCAGTGGTGCTGATATCGGCTGGGTGTTCGATGTTGAAGGCGAAGAGGGTTTCCGGATTCGCGAAGAGAAGGTGATCGGCGAATTGTCAGAGCAGCAGGGTATCGTGCTGGCGACGGGTGGCGGTGCCATCAAGAGTCGCGAAACCCGCAACAAGTTATCTGCTCGTGGCATCGTGGTCTACCTCGAAACCACTATTGAAAAGCAGCTGGCGCGCACACAGCGAGACAAACGCCGCCCTCTGCTACAGACCGAAGAACCGGCACGCGAAGTACTGGAACGCTTGGCACAAGAGCGCAATGCCCTGTATGAGGAGGTTGCCGACTTTGTTGTGCAGACCGATGACCAGAGCGCAAAAATCGTTGCCAATCAAATTGTAAAGCTGATCGGTATGTAATCTAGAGGACGTCCATGGAACGGTTGAAGGTCGAACTGGGTGAACGCAGCTATCCCATCGAGATAGCTGCCGGGTTGTTGCAGCGCCCCGAGGCGCTGGTATCGACCATCAAGGGCAAGCGGGTAATGATAGTGACCAACACGGTCGTTGCTCCGCTCTATCTTGAACGGGTAACCGCCCTGCTGTCGGGTTTTCAGGTTGAACACCTGATCCTGCCTGACGGCGAGGCATACAAGAACCTGGCTACCTTTGAGCGGATCATGTCTGCTCTGCTTGAAACCAACCATGGGCGCGATACGACATTGATCGCTCTGGGGGGCGGCGTGATTGGGGATCTGGTGGGCTTTGCGGCAGCAAGTTTTCAACGTGGCATTCCTTTTATTCAGATCCCGACCACCCTGCTCTCCCAGGTTGACTCCTCTGTCGGCGGTAAAACTGCGGTCAACCACCCCCTCGGCAAGAACATGATTGGGGCTTTTTATCAGCCCAAACAGGTTGTTATCGATACCGAATGTCTGAGTACCTTGCCTGCCCGCGAATTTGCCGCCGGGATGGCCGAGGTGATCAAGTACGGCATCATTTGGGATGCTGATTTCTTCAGCTGGCTGGAGCAGAACATGGTACGTCTGCAACAGCTGGAACCTGCCGCGCTGGCCTACGCCATCAAACGCTGCTGCGAGATCAAGGCCGATGTGGTCGGTCAGGATGAGACCGAACACGGTGTGCGGGCACTGCTCAATCTGGGTCACACTTTTGGTCATGCCATCGAGGCCGAGCAGGGGTATGGCAACTGGCTGCACGGTGAAGCGGTATCTGCCGGCACCATGCTGGCTGCCTGGACTGCGCAGGCTCGTGGCGATATGACTGCTGCGGACGTAGCCAGGGTTCGCGCCCTGCTGCTGGCCGCCAATTTACCCATTCATGCCCCTGCCGAGATGGATTTTGCCGCCTTTATTCGCCATATGCGTCGTGACAAGAAGGTGCTGGAAGGCAAATTGCGTCTGGTGTTGCCGGTTGGCATCGGTCATGCGCAAGTGGTGGGGGATGTGTCCGATGCCGAGTTGCTGGCGGTGATCGAGTCTGGTCGTGACGAATAAACTGCTAAAACTCCCTTCCCAGCGGCAGCTGGTTGACCGGCTGCTGCACCTGATCGAATTCAATCACCCCTTTGTTTTTCTCTCCGGCAAACCCGGTTGTGGGCGCGGCACCCTGTGCGAATCCCTGCTTGGCGCGTTGCCGGAAAAAGTGCGGGTGGTGAGCCTGATCGGCACGCCTGCCATGAAGATGGTGGACGTGCGCCAGCTATTGCTGCCACAGGTGGTGGCGCGGCCGCTGTTCAATCCGCAGGATGCGCTGGCAGAGAGCTTCTTTCGCATGCTGGAGGGGAGCAAGCCTGCCACCTTGCTGCTGATGATAGAGCGGGCCGACCAGTTACCGGCCGAACTGCTGGGAGAGTTATGGACGATCATTCGTCATAACGATACCCTGGCGGCGCCCCATCAGCTGGCCATTATCGTCTCGGGCAGCGACGTCTGGTGTCGTACGCAACGACCGCAGTTGAAAGGGCGCGCCATGCCAGCCCTTGAGCTGGAAGTGCCACCCCTGAGCCCGCCCGAGCAGCGAATCTTCTTGTATGAAAAAGCCAAAGTGCTCAAGATCCCGGCGACCGTCTTGCCCAAGCCGCAAGTGGAGGAGATCCTGAAGACGGCGAATGGACATCCGGCCACCATCATGCAGTTACTGGAGGATATCATGACCGACAGAAGGCCCAAGAAGCGCCAGGCGGAGTTGCCCGTCAAGAAGATTGCCACCGCCATCGCGCTGGTCGCTGGCGGTCTGCTGGCGCTGAGCTACCTGCTGCCTGCGCTGTTTGACAGTGACAACAACGTGGTGTCGCAAGACACGGCGCAGAGTACGGCATTGCCAATTCCGGTTAGGGGAGATCCTCTGACCGTCGATGGTTCACAGGCCGAAACCGATGCGCAAGGCATGCAAAACAGCCCGTCAGCCAGCAATCCCAACGATGTGGTGAAGGATTGGCAGCCGGAAGCGAAAGCACTGCCCAAATCGGTGGAGAGTGAAACAGTGACCACCGAATCGACCAATTACGAAGGGCGCCGGGTGGTGATCTCCGACGAGGTCGTGCAAAAGCTGATGACAGAACCCAAGGTGAGCGGTGCACTGCCTACTGACGTGGTGGACGAGCTGACCGGCAAGAACACGAGTGGCATAGCCCCCAGTGGTGCAATCGCAACCACTGCGCCAGCCAGTACCGCCAAGGCACAGAGCCCGGTAACAACTGCAACGCCAGCGGCCACCGCTAAAACCGCCAGCAGCGAGCCGGTTGCCGCGCCTGCACCCAAGGTGGCCCTGACTCCGGTCGCCACCTTGAACAAGAAGCCGCGCAACCACTACAGCGTTCAGCTGATGGGGGCGAGCAACACCAAGGCGGTGGATCAGTTTGTCGCCGAGCATGGTCTGGCTGGCAAGGTCTGGGTCTATCAGACCCAATTCCGTGGCAGTCCTTGGTATGTGGTGCTGCAAGGGGATTATGCCGGTCTGTCTCAGGCCAAGAGTGCGATTCGCCAGCTTTCGCCAGCCTTGCTCAAAGGCCAGCCCTGGCCCAAGTCGTTTGCCCAGGTGCAAAAAGAGCTGAAGCAATAGCCTTGATAGCGGATAAGGGGGTAGAATCGTCCCCCTTTTTGGGTCTTGCCTTCTTACACACCGGATTTCCATGAAAAAAACACGCGCTTTTTTAAAATGGGCCGGGGGAAAATACTCCCTGGTTGAAGAGATTGCCGAGCGCCTGCCGGCCGGGCGTGTGTTGCTGGAGCCCTTCGTCGGGGCCGGGTCGGTGTTTCTCAACACCGACTACGACGCCTATGTGCTCAACGACATCAATCCGGATCTCATTAGTCTCTACAATCATCTCAAACTGACGCCGGATAACTTTATCGACGAGGCGCGCAAGCTGTTTGTGGCCGAACACAACCACAAGGCGGCCTATTACCGGCTGCGCACCCAGTTCAATCAGACCGAGACCACGTTCGAGAGGGCACTCTTGTTCCTGTTCCTCAACCGTCACGGTTTCAACGGGCTGTGCCGCTACAACAAGAAGGGCGGCTTCAACGTGCCGTTCGGTTCTTACAAGAAGCCCTATTTCCCGGAAAAAGAGCTGTGGGCCTTTGCCGAAAAGGCGCAGAAGGCGACCTTTATCTGCGAGAGCTATGCCGATGCCATCCAGCGTGCCGAAGAGGATTGGGTCATCTACTGTGATCCCCCCTATGCACCGCTCTCCACGACAGCCAGCTTTACCAGCTATGCCTCCGGTGGTTTTACCCTGGATGATCAGGCGATCCTGGCGCGACTGGCTCGTCACACAGCCGCTCACAAAGGGGTGCCCGTGCTGATCAGCAACCATGATATCGAGCTGACTCGTGAGCTCTATCGCGGAGCCCGCCTCGACGAGCTCCTGGTCAAGCGCACCATCAGCCGCAACGGCGGCACCCGCAACAAGGTGGCCGAGTTGCTGGCGCTCTATCCCCCCGGCATCGAGCCGGAGCAGGGTTACTACCCCTGCGACAGCGAACTGCTGCCACTGGCCTAACAGACAATGCGGCGCCCAAGGGCGCCGTTTTGTATGGGCGAGCATGCGATCATGTCGATAGGCCAAAACCAGGGTGGCTGGGGGAGGGGCGGCGATTGCCCCATTTCCCCCGCATTCGAGTCGTTTTCGCCCGCCTTTTACGTTAAAATTGCGCCGTTTTTTCTCCCTGGCTGCCAATGGATGATGCTGATGAAAGACTTTCTGATTGCCCCCTCTATCCTCTCTGCCGATTTTGCCCGTCTGGGTGACGATGTCGCCAAGGTACTGGCTGCCGGTGCCGACGTGGTTCACTTCGACGTGATGGATAACCACTATGTCCCCAACCTGACCATTGGCCCCATGGTCTGTCAGGCGCTGCGTGACTATGGTATCGAGGCCCCCATCGACGTGCACCTGATGGTCAAGCCGGTGGATCGCATCATTCCTGATTTTGCCAAGGCCGGAGCTTCCCTCATCACCTTCCATCCGGAAGCGTCCGATCATGTGGACCGCTCCTTGGGCCTCATCAAGGAGATGGGCTGCCAGGCGGGGCTGGTGCTCAATCCGGCTACGTCGCTCTCCTGCCTCGAGTATGTGATGGACAAGCTGGACGTGATCCTGCTGATGTCGGTCAACCCGGGCTTCGGTGGCCAGAGCTTCATCCCCGGCACCCTCGACAAGCTGCGTCAGGTGCGTCGTTTGATCAACGAGAGCGGCCGCGATATCCGTCTCGAGATCGATGGCGGGGTGAAGGTCGACAACATTCGTGAAATCGCCGATGCGGGCGCCGACATGTTTGTGGCCGGCTCTGCCATTTTCAGCCAGCCTGACTACAAGGCAGTGATCGACCAGATGCGTGCGGAGCTTAGCTATGTCACACGTTGAGCGCGCATTTGATCTGGTGCTGTTCGATCTGGACGGCACCCTGATTGACAGTGCTGCCCAACTGGCGCTGGCGGTCAATCTGACCCTGGCCGAGCTGGATCTGGCGCAGGCCGATGAAGCCGTGATCCGTACCTGGGTCGGCAACGGGGCCGATAAGCTGATCCAGCGGGCCCTTGCCTACTGCGAGGCTGACCCCGAGCTCTTTGCCAGGGCCCGTCCGATCTTTTTCCAGCACTACAACGCCTGTTTGCTGCAGGGGCTGGCGATGTATGACGGGGTGGCGCAGAGTCTGCGTCGCCTGCAAACCCAAGGCTACAAACAGGCGATCGTCACCAACAAGCCGAGCGATTTTGTGGCACCCATCCTCGATGCTCTTGGCATCAGCGATTGCTTCGCGCTCTGGCTCGGCGGCAACTGCGTGCCGGTCAAGAAGCCGAGCCCGGAGCCTTTGCTGCACGCCTGCCAGGAGTTGGGGGTGAGCCCGGCTCGCGCCCTGATGGTGGGTGACTCCGAAAATGATGTGCTGGCTGCCAAGGCGGCCGGCATGAAGGTGGTGGGTCTGACCTACGGTTACAACTATGGCCGCCCCATTGCCGACTCCCGGCCTGACTGGGTGTTCGACCACTTTTCCCAGCTCGATGCGCTGTTGAGCTAACTGCGCGGCCGGGCTGGCAGAATAACAAGGATTACTACTCTGATGACCAAACCAATCGTATTGAGCGGAGCACAACCCTCCGGCCAACTGACCATCGGCAACTACATGGGGGCCCTGCGTCAGTGGGTCAACATGCAGGATGAGTACGACTGCCTCTACTGCATCGTCGACCTGCACGCCATCACCACCCGTCAGGACCCGGCTGCCCTGCGCAAGGCCTGTCTGGATGCGGCCGCCCTCTATCTGGCGGTCGGTATCGATCCCAAGAAGAGTACCGTCTTCATCCAGTCTCATGTGCCGCAGCACGCCGAGCTGGGCTGGATCCTCAACTGCTACACCCAGATGGGTGAGCTGTCGCGAATGACCCAGTTCAAGGACAAATCTGCCCGTTTCGAGAACAACGTCAACGTCGGCCTGTTCGGTTATCCGGTGCTGATGGCAGCCGATATCCTTCTCTATCAGGCCAATCAGGTGCCGGTGGGCAACGACCAGAAGCAGCATTTGGAGCTGACCCGCGATATCTGCACCCGTTTCAACAACCTCTACGGCGAGGTGTTTACCCTGCCGGAGCCCTTCATTCCGACCGAAGGGGCGCGGGTGATGAGCCTGCAGGACCCGACCAAGAAGATGTCCAAGTCGGATGACAACGAGGCCAACTTCATCGGCCTGCTGGAAGATCCCAAGCAGATCGTCAAGAAGATCAAGCGTGCGGTGACCGACTCCGATGATCCGGCCGTGGTGCGTTTCGATCCGGAAAACAAGCCAGGGGTCTCCAACCTGCTGACCCTGATGTCCGGCGTGACCGGTCGTTCCATCCCCGAGCTGGAACAGCACTTCGCAGGCAAGATGTATGGTCACCTCAAGACCGAGACCGCCGAAGCCGTGGTTGCGCTGCTGGAACCGATCCAGGCCCGTTTCCACGCGTTGCGTCAGGATGAGGCCCATCTGATTGCGATTCTGGCCGAAGGAGCACAAAAGGCGCGCGAAAGAGCTGAAAAAACCCTGACCAGCGTATATGATGTAGTCGGCTTCGTTCCGCGAGCCTGACATACTGGGAAGGTGTAGTAGAAGAGAGCTGGGTATTTGCCTGGCTTTCTTTATTTTCTGCCCGACTATTTTGTTTAATTTATTTATTTCAACGTGGGTAATATCCCCAAGAGAAAGCATGTCTGTTCAACCAACAATTTCTGCTGAAGAGCTGAGTGACAAAGGTCACTGGCTGCGTAAATTTCGCAAGGCGAAAAACCTCAATACCCTGCAATTGATGGTCTCCAATGCCATCGACAAACACCATAAAACCCCAGCCATCGCTGCCGCCATCTACTTGGCCGAATGTCAGCGCGAACGGGAAATGGAGCAGGGTCGTTTTCTCGATCGTTAATATTTGCTGCCGGTTATCTCATGTTGCTGTTAATTGATAACTACGACTCCTTTACTTGGAACCTGGTGCAATATTTCGGCGCCTTGGGACAAGAGGTTGTGGTCAAGCGCAATGATGAACTGACGCTTGATGCCATAGCGCAGCTTTCCCCCCGTTTTCTGGTGATCTCTCCCGGCCCCTGTACGCCCAATGAGGCGGGGATCTCTCTCGACGCCATTAGCCATTTCGCTGGCAAGCTGCCCATTCTCGGCGTCTGCCTCGGCCATCAGTCGCTGGCGCAAGCCTTCGGTGCCCGCGTGGTGCGTGCCCGTCAGGTGATGCACGGCAAAACCTCGCTCATTCGTCATCGGGATGAGGGGGTATTCAAGGGACTCAACAATCCGCTGCGGGTGACCCGTTACCACTCGCTGGTGGTGGAGCGCGACACGCTGCCCGATTGTTTCGAGATCACCGCCTGGAGCGAACATGCCGATGGCTCGTTTGACGAGATCATGGGGCTACGTCACAAGACCCTCGCGATCGAGGGAGTTCAGTTCCATCCGGAGAGTATTTTGAGCGAGCAGGGCCATCAGTTGCTGGCCAACTTTCTGGCGCGTTCATAAAAAATTTGTGATCGCCTTCTCAAGTTCGAGAGAAGGCAAAAAAAATTTCCCTGACACTTTATTCACCCCCTCTCCTGCCCAAATTATCTCTTGCCAAGCCCCCCTGAGTCGTTATGCAATGCGGTTGCCTAAAATCTCAAGAGCAATCGAACATTGTTCCTTATAGGCCGTCTTGTTACAGACTTTTTACTTTATTTCTGTGATAATCCCGTCAAGTTTACACGGATTTAACTTTTGGGCGGTGGATTATTCTGTCGCTGAATCTGAAGGAGAGCTATATGTCAGAGTTGTTGGCAGTGACACGTGAAGTGTTTGATGAAGTGATGGTTCCCAACTATGCGCCCGCCAAGATCATTCCGGTGCGTGGTGAAGGGTCACGTGTCTGGGATCAGGAAGGGCGCGAGTATATCGACTTCGCCGGTGGCATTGCGGTCAACGGCCTGGGTCACTGCCATCCCAAGCTGGTCGAGGCCCTGAAAACCCAAGGCGAGAAGCTGTGGCATCTCTCCAACGTGATGACCAACGAGCCGGCCCTGCGTCTGGCCAAGAAGCTGGTCGCCGCCACTTTCGCCGAGAAGGTCTATTTCTGCAACTCCGGTGCCGAAGCCAACGAAGCCGCCCTCAAGCTGGCCCGTCGCTACGCCATCGAGAAGTTTGGTGCTCACAAGACCCAGATCATCGCCTTCAATCAGGGCTTCCACGGTCGTACCTTCTTTACCGTCAGCGTCGGTGGCCAGGCAGTCTACTCCGATGGGTTCGGTCCCAAGCCCGGTGACATCACTCATGTTCCCTACAATGATCTGGCGGCGCTGGCCGAAGTGATCTCCGACAACACCTGCGCCGTGGTGATGGAGCCGCTGCAGGGCGAGGGTGGCATCATTCGTCCCACCGATGAGTTTGCCAAAGGGGTGCGCGCGCTGTGTGACCAGCACAATGCCCTGCTGATCTATGACGAAGTGCAATCCGGCGTCGGCCGTACCGGCGATCTGTTTGCCTACATGGGTCTGGGCGTTACGCCGGACATCCTCACCAGCGCCAAGGCACTGGGCGGCGGCTTCCCCATCGGCGCCATGTTGACCACCACCGAGATTGCCTCCCACCTGAAAGTGGGCACGCACGGCTCCACCTACGGCGGTAATCCGCTGGCCTGTGCGGTTGCCGAGGCAGTGATCGATGTGATCAATACCCCCGAAGTGCTGAGCGGCATCAAGCAGCGTGAGCAGCTGTTCCGCGCAGGGATCGAGGCTATCAACGCCAAGTACCACTGCTTTAGCGAAGTGCGTGGCAAGGGGCTGTTGCTGGGCGTCGTGCTCAACGATGACTACAAGGGGCGCTCCCGCGATTTCCTGCTGGCTTCCATCGATCAGGGGTTGATGGCGCTGGTTGCCGGCACCAACGTGGTACGTTTTGCGCCGTCCCTGGTGATTCCGG
Source organism: Aeromonas fluvialis (assembly GCF_000819885.1). Taxonomy (GTDB): domain Bacteria; phylum Pseudomonadota; class Gammaproteobacteria; order Enterobacterales; family Aeromonadaceae; genus Aeromonas; species Aeromonas fluvialis. Next base: position 129,158 of record NZ_CDBO01000074.1, on the reverse strand, counting down.
AAGCGGATATCAAGGAAGGGCTGGCTCGTTTCGAGAAAGCGGTTGCCCAGGTGGTTAACGCCTGATCCTAATTGAGGTGGGGAACCCGCCCGGCAGGAGCCGGGCCCCCACCTGTCGTCAATGAAAGGGAGTTGTCATTTATGTTGGTTATCCGTCCCATCGAGCAGAAAGATTTTGCCGGTCTCAAGACCTGTGCCATCGAATCCGGCACCGGCATGACCTCGTTGCCCGTCAACGATGAACTGCTGCAGCGCAAGATAGACGCCTCAACCCAGACCTTTTCGGACAAACCCGCGGGTAAGGGTGACTGCCTCTACTTTTTCGTGGCTGAGGATCTGGAGACCGGCGAGATGGTGGGTACCTGTGCCATCGATGCTGCCGTCGGCCTGTCCCAGCCGTTTTACAACTATCACATCGGCAAGGTGGTGCACTCTTCCCCCAAGCTCGGTATCTACAACGTCGTTGAAACCCTCACCCTCTCCAACGACTACACCGGCAACTCCGAGCTCTGCACCCTGTTCTTGCGCGAATGTGCCCGCGAGGGGCTCAACGGCCGTCTGCTCTCCAAGCACCGCTTTCTGTTTATGGCCGAACACCCCGAGCTGTTTGACGAAACCGTCTTTGCCGAGATGCGCGGCGTCTCAGATGGCGATGGCCACAGCCCCTTCTACGAGTGGCTGCAAAAGCATTTCTTTTCGATGGATTTCCCTACCGTCGACTATCTGACCGGTATCGGCAAGAAGCGCTTCATCGCCGAGCTGATGCCCAAGTACCCCATCTACGTCAATTTGCTGAGCAACGAGGCGCGGGCCGTCATCGGCAAGACCCATGAAAAGACCCGTCCGGCCATCAAGATGCTGCAGGACGAGGGATTCGTGAACCGTGGCTACGTCGACATCTTCGATGCAGGCCCGGCGGTGGAGTGCGAGCTGAAGAATATCCGCAGCGTGCGCCGCAGCAAGAAGCTGCGGGTGCTGGTGGGCGAACCCATCGGTGGCAAGACCCACCTTATCTGCAACAGCCGTTTCGAACAGTACCGTGCCTGCTACGGCAATATCCGGGTCGATCTCGACAAGCACGAAGCCATCATCCCGCCCAAGATGGCGGCAGCGCTCAAGGTGCAGGATGGCGACATGGTGCGAGCCGTCGATCTCGACTGAGCCTGCTGACAGCAATACCGAATATCAAACAGGCAGCCTCGGCTGCCTGCACACCACAGGGAGTGAATGGATGAGTCATTTAGTGCAGTTTATCGACGGCCAGTGGCTGGCTGGTGAAGGCAAGCCGTTAGAGTCACGGGATCCGGCCAAAAACGAGGTGATCTGGCAAGGAGAGGCTGCCAGCCCGGTTCAGGTGGATGCCGCCGTCAAGGCAGCCCGCACCGCCTTTTACCATTGGTCCGATCTGGGTCTCAAAGCCCGTCTGGATATTGTGCATCGCTATGCCGACCTGCTCGGCGAGCAGAAAGAGGCGCTGGCGCTGACCATTGCCCGCGAGACCGGCAAACCGCTGTGGGAGACCCGCACCGAAGTGGCCGCCATGCAGGGCAAGATCGCCATCTCCATCCGTGCCCATGACGAGCGCACCGGCACGGTCGAGAATCTTATGCCGGGTGCCAAGGCGTTTGTCCGTCACAAGCCTCACGGTGTGGTCGCCGTGTTTGGCCCCTACAACTTTCCGGGCCACCTGCCCAACGGCCATATCGTACCTGCGCTGATCGCCGGCAATACCGTGGTATTCAAACCCTCCGAGCTGACTCCCATGGTCGCCGAGGCCATGGTCAAGGTGTGGCAGGAGGCAGGGTTGCCCAAGGGGGTGCTCAATCTGGTGCAAGGGGAGGTCGAGACCGGCAAGGCGCTGGCGGGCAATCCCGATATCGACGGCCTCTTCTTTACCGGCTCCTCCCGTACCGGTCATTTCCTCCATCAGCAGTTTGCCGGTCAGCCGGGCAAAATTCTGGCCTTGGAGATGGGGGGTAACAACCCGCTGATCGTGAAAGACGTGAGCGACATCGACGGTGCCGTCCATGCCATCGTCCAGTCGTCGTTCATCACTTCAGGTCAGCGCTGCACCTGCTCCCGCCGCCTGTTTGTCGAGCGCGGTGAGCGGGGCGATGCCCTGGTCAAGCGCCTGGTGGAGGTGGTCGGCCAGATCAAGGTTGATCTCTATGACGCTGCCGAGCAGCCCTTTATGGGCGCCATGATCAGTGAGAAGGCAGCGCTCGGCATGGTCGAAGCCCAGGCCAATCTGCTGCAATTGGGTGGTGAGAGCCTGCTGACCCTCAAGCACCTGGAAGCGGGCACCGGCTTTGTCTCTCCGGGCATTATCGATGTGACCCAGGTCGCCGCGCTGCCCGATGAAGAGTACTTCGGCCCGCTGCTGCAGCTCATTCGCTACGACGACTTCGATGCCGCCATCGACCAGGGCAACGCCACCAGCTTCGGCCTCTCGGCCGGTCTGCTGAGTGACAGCGAGGCGGATTGGCAGCACTTCTTCAAGCGGATCCGTGCCGGCATCGTCAACTGGAACAAGCCCATCACCGGCGCCTCCAGTGCTGCGCCGTTCGGTGGCATCGGCGCCTCCGGCAACCACAGGGCGAGCGCCTACTACGCCGCCGACTATTGTGCGTATCCGGTAGCCTCCGTCGAAGACAGCAAGGCGAGCATGCCGGATCAGCTGTCTCCCGGCCTGACTTTCTGACAATAACGAAAAAGGGGCACCCTTTGGGTGCCCTTGTCTGTACCCGCAATCAAAGGAAAGAGAGATGCAAAAGGATATCGATACCCTGTTCAGTCATCTGTGGGACAACTACATCAAGGTGACGCCGAGCGCCCTCAAGGTGCACGCCCTGTTGGGTGGTGGCGAACCCATCATCAACGACCACGTGGCGTTTCGCACCTACAACCTGCCCAAGCTGGGGCTGGAGAAGCTGGCGGCCCACTTCCTGGCGCTCGGCTACGAGCAGAAGGGCGAGTATGTGTTCAAGGCCAAGAAGCTCTACGCCAAGCACTTCGAGCACAAGGATCCCGACGCTCCCAAGGTGTTCATCAGCGAGCTGAAGGTCGAAGAGCTCTCCGAAGGCGCGCAGGCCATCATCCACAAGCTGGCGGATCAGGTGCCCGATCATCTGACCGATACCCCGGCATTTATCTACACCGGTGCCCCCTGGCAGGTATCCTATGCCGACTACCAGACCCTGCTGGCCGAGAGCGAGTATGCGGCCTGGATGGCGGCATGGGGCTATCGTGCTAACCACTTCACGGTCAATATCAACAAGTTGAAGGATTTTGACACCATCCATCAGGTCAACGCGGCGCTGAAGGCGGCGGGGTTCGTCCTCAACAGCGTGGGGGGTGAGGTGAAAGGGGACCCGCAGGTGATGCTGGAGCAATCTTCCACCATGGCCGACAAAGCAGAGGTGCCATTCAGCGATGGGGTTCGTACCATCCCGAGCTGCTTCTACGAATTCGCCCTGCGCTATCCGCAGGCCGACGGCGTACTCTATCCGGGCTTTGTCGAAGCCTCGGCAGACAAGATTTTCGAGTCCACCAATGCCATGTAACAACCGATGTTGGCCAGCGTGCCGATGTCCATGATGTGACATGACGACAGCCCCAGATCGGGGCTGTCGTCATTTGAGTGTCTGGTGTGTACGGGGGATAGCTAGGGGGCTGGGTAGAGAGCCCCCAGCACGGCCGGGCGGCTGGCGCCGGTCACGGCTGGCAGGTTACCGGGCTGACGGTGGATAAAGCGCTGGGCCAGCCAGGCAAAGGCAGCCCCTTCTACCCAGTCCGGCGCGATACCCAACTCGTCGGTGGTGGTGATGCGCCACCTGGGCAAGCACGTCGCAAGTTCCGCCAGCAGCGGGGCGTTATGGGCCCCACCGCCACAGATAAACAGCTCGGGTCGGGTTTGCCCCTCATTCGGTGCGGGCAGCTGGCGGGCAATGCTGTGGCAGGTGAGCGCCTGCAGGGTGCGCTGCACATCCACGGGAGCATAGGCACAGCCTGCCAGCTCGCCATCGAGCCAGTCGAGGGTGAACATCTCCCGTCCGGTGCTCTTGGGGGCGGGAGCTGCGAAGTAGGGGTGAGCTAGCAGCTTGTCCAGCAGGGGCGGGACAGTGTGACCACTGGTAGCCCATTTGCCCCCGGCGTCATAGTTGCCCCCGTGCGACAGATGGCGGCGATACCAGCCATCGAGCAGGGTGTTGGCGGGACCGGTATCAAAACCATAGACCCCGTCGGCTTGGCCCGGCAGTACCGAGATATTGGCGATGCCACCGAGGTTCAGCACCACCCGCAAGGCGCCAGGCTTGGCAAACAGTACTTGATGGAAGGCGGGCACCAGCGGCGCTCCCTGACCACCGAGGGCCATATCCATGGTGCGAAAATCGGCGATCACGTCGATGCCGGTCAGCGCCGCCAGTAGGGCGGCGTTGCCGATCTGCAGGGTAAAGCCGAGCTGTGGGCGATGGCGGATGGTCTGACCGTGGCTGCCGATGGCGCGAATATCTTTTGGCTCAAGCTCCGCCTTGGCCAGCAGCGCCTGGGTCGCGGCGGCAAACTCTCGCGCCACCAGATTATCGGCCACTCCCATGCGGTCGATTTCGTTGTCACCCAGAGTGCAAAGGGTGTGCAGTTCGCAAGCAGCCTGCGCTGGCCAGGGGTGGCAGAGCGCCGCCTCGACCTTGAGGCGCTCCCCGTCGATGACCACCAGCACTGCGTCGATACCGTCCATGCTGGTGCCTGACATCAATCCGATATAACGCTCGGCCATGAACTTTCCTCACCCTTCTTGTTTACGGGAACACGCCTCTGCTTGGGAGAGTGGCTGATCTCCCTTTGTCAGGTCTGTTGTATGAAACACCAAACTCGCTGTGGCTCAATGACCACGGCTCTCCCGCTTGTTCTGGGCCAATTGCAGCTCCGGGCTGTCGAGTTTGGCCAGTTGCGGCATCGCCAGTTTTTTGAAGTTGGCCAGCTCGCGCCCGGTGAGAGTCTCTGCCTGGGGCAGGGTGAGGGTGCGCGGGTTTTTGTGCACGCCGCCTACCACGAATTCATAGTGCAGGTGCGGGCCGGTGACGCGGCCTGTGCCCCCCAGTGTGCCGATGGTCTGCCCCTGCTTCACCCGCTGCCCCTTGTTGACGGTGCGCTTGGTGAGGTGCAGGTACTTGGTCACGTAGTTGCCGGCGTGCTTGATGAAGACATAGTTGCCGTTGAACTGATTGTAGCCGGCGGCCACCACGCTGCCGGAGCCTGCAGCCATGATGGGGGTCCCCACAGGTGCCACATAGTCGATGCCGTTGTGGGGACGGATCTTGCCGGTCACTGGATGGAGACGGCGTGGGTTGAAATTGGAGCTGATGTATTTGAAATTGACCGGCGCGCGCAGGAAGCTCTTGCGCATCGCCTTGCCCTGGGGCGTGTAGTAGTTGCCATCCTCATGGAGAACGGCGCGGTAGATCTCACCCTGGTTGATGAATTCGGCGGCTAGGATATCGCCGGAGGCGACCCGCTCGTCGTCGCGGAATTTCTCCTCATAGACCACCCGGAAGCTGTCCCCTGGCTGCAAGTCCTGGGCAAAGTCGATGTCCCAGCCGAAGATGGCGGCGAGATCCATGATCTGATCTTCGGTCATCCCCGCGTCCACCGCAGCGCCCCAGAAGCTGGAGCGGATCTCCCCCTTGCTGACCAGCTCTCGAGTATCGAGGGCCATCTTGACGTTGCGGGCCACGAAGGTGTCATCCTGACGGCTCACCTTGAGGGCCTGCTCCAGGCTGTGGGGGTAATAGAGGCTGTGCAGCTCGCCGTTGTCGGTGAGTTTGAAGGTGAGCTCCTGCCCCGGTCGCAGCATTCGCAGGGGATTGCTGCCCTCGAGCTGGCCGATCAGGTGCAGATCCGTGGTGCTGAGGCCAATGCGCTGGAAGATCACCCCCATGTTGTCGCCGCGGCGTACCTTTACCTGCTTGGTGATGTAGCGCGGTTTGGGCGGGGTGGCCGGTTGCACGTCATCGGCGGTGATGTCGGCCGGGGGCAGATTGTCGTCGCTGTTCTCTTCCTGTTGTCGCAGGGCAATCTCGTTGCCGTTTTCATCGACCCGGGTGGCCACCGCCTGTTCGCTTGGCCAGGCTGCCAGCATCATCATCATGATGCTCAAGATCAGCACCATCTTGCGGTGCCAGTGGGGGAGTGTGTTGAAGGCGTGCCAAATAACCATGAGAAGCAGATGAAGTCGGGCAGAATGGCCGGATTTTACAGCCTTTCCAATTGGCCCGCCATTCCAGTAATATGTTTGGCCCTGTGGAATCGTGATGGAGAGTCAAAAAATGTCCCAGCTCGAGGTGGCGCTAGCCGAGATCAAGCGCGGAGCGGAAGAAATTCTGGTTGAAGAAGAACTGGTTGCCAAGTTGAAGGAAGGGCGCCCGCTGCGCATCAAGTTGGGCATGGACCCGACTGCCCCCGATATTCACCTGGGTCATACCGTGATCCTCAACAAGCTGAAGACCTTCCAGGATCTGGGCCACGAGATCATCTTGCTGATCGGCGATTTCACTGCCATGGTGGGCGACCCCTCCGGCAAGAATAGCACCCGTCCGCCGCTCTCCGAAGAGGCTATCAAGCACAACGCCCTCACCTATGCAGAGCAGGCGTTCAAGATCCTCGACCCGGCCAAGACCCGCATCGAGTACAACTCGACCTGGCTGGGCGAGTTGGGTGCGACCGGCATGATCAAGCTGGCGGCCAAGCAGACCGTGGCCCGCATGATGGAGCGTGACGACTTCAAAAAGCGCTACACCGGCGGCCAATCCATCGCGATCCACGAATTCCTCTACCCGCTGCTGCAAGGCTATGACTCGGTTGCGCTGAAGGCGGACGTTGAGCTCGGCGGTACCGATCAGAAGTTCAACCTGCTGATGGGCCGCGAGTTGCAAAAAGATGCCGGCATGGCGACCCAGTGCGTGCTGATGATGCCGCTGCTGGTGGGTCTGGATGGCGTCAAGAAGATGTCCAAGTCCGCTGCCAACTACATCGGGGTGCACGATGCCCCGGGCGAGATGTTCGGCAAGATCATGTCCATCACCGACGATCTGATGTGGAACTACTACGAGCTGCTCTCCTTCCGTCCGCTGGCTGAGATCGAGGAGTTCAAGGCAGGCATCGCCGCCGGTACCCTCAACCCGCGCGATGTGAAGATCTGGCTGGCCAAAGAGATCATCACCCGCTACCACGACGCAGCGGCGGCCGAAGCGGCTCACGAAGATTTCACCCAGCGCTTCTCCAAGAACGCCATTCCGGACGAGATGCCGGAAGTCGAACTGGCGCTGGAAGGGGAAGGGCTGGCCATTGCCAACCTGCTGAAAGAGGCCGATCTGGTGGCCACTACTTCCGAAGCACTGCGGATGATCAAGCAGGGCGCGGTCAAGGTGGATGGCGAGAAGCTGGAAGATGGCAAGGCATTGATTGGTGCCGGTACCGCCGTCTATCAGGTTGGCAAGCGCAAGTTTGCCCGCGTGACGGTCAAATAAGCCCTGATTGCTCAGTATGCGGTGACTGGTCATCCGCGCTGATGCGTTGAATAAGAGAAGCCTCCTTTGTGGAGGCTTCTCTGTATTTGCGATGTGTACGGGCTGCACAAATAGCAAAAACCGGCACCAGGGGATGCCGGTTTTTTTATTGCTACCGCGGGGCCTGTGACCTTAACGGGCCAGTTGGACGGCGGCGCGAGTACGGGCGGGTTGCGGGTGGTGCTTGGTTTTTGGCGCGCAGGTTACTTTCAGGCGCAGCCACTCGCGCCACAGCAGCCAGCAGAGCGGCGGGGTGAGCAGCAGCACGGTGGCGGGCTGGGCCATCAGCACCCCGTCTTTGCCCCACAGCAGCGGCAGCAGGAAGATGAACGGCAGCAGCAACACCGTCTTGGCAATCGAGATGATCAGCGCCTGGCGGGTGCGCGCCATGGATTGCAGCAGCACGATGCCGAACATAATGATCCCCTCCAGCGGAATGGCACCCAGGTTGAGCAGCAGGCTGCTGACCGCGGCATCGATGAGTTCGGGATCCTCCCTGCCGGTATAGAGCATGGCCACTTGCCGGGGCAGCAGCTGGATGATGAGCCACACCAACATGCCGTAGAGAAAGGTGAACTTGAGGCCCATCTCCATCAGATACTTGAGGTTGCGATGACGCCTGGCCCCCGCCGCCTTGCTGATGAGGGGCTGGATGCCAAAGGCAAGCCCTTGCAGGACCACGATAAAGACCGCTTCGGTGTAACCGGCCACGGTAAAGCCCGCCAGATCTTTCACGTTGCCATGCACCATCAGCTGGCTGTTGTGCAGCATCAGCAGCAGGCCGAGGTTGAACTGGGCAATCAGGCTCGGCAGACCGGTAAAGAGCAGGTGCGGCATGGCGGGGAGGTTGGGCACCAGATCCCGCCAGCCCAGCCGCAAACGGGCATAGGGGGTAAAGAAGTAGCCAAGGCCGATGAGGCTCACCATCCCCTCCGCCATCAGGGTGGCCTGGGCGGTGCCGGTCAGGCCGAGCTCCAGTTTGGCCACCATCACATAGTTGAGAATGATGTTGAGCACGGCGCCGCCGCTCACCAGCACCATGGCCAGTTTCGGGCGGCCATCGTTGCGCAGCAGATAGGGCGCCGCCAGATTGCTGGCCAGCAGCAGGGTACCGCCGCCAATCCAGGTGAGATAGTCACTGGCCTGTTTCCAGGTATCGCTGCCCTGTTCGATCCCCAGCCCGAGCAGGATATCGGTGTGGGTGTAATAGAGCAGCACCGGTGCAATGATCCCGAGACCTGCCAGCAGCCAGAGGGCGTTGACCAGCGCCTGACGGGCCAACGTGTCGTTTTTCGCCCCCTGCTGGAAGGAGATGGCGGTGGCCGCTCCCATGCTGATCATGGCGGCCAGACCGATCAGCACCATGATGACTGGATAGACCAGGTTGATCCCGGCGAGGCCGGCGGCGCCGACATAGTGGCCGACGAAGATGCCGTCGATGAGGTAGTAGGCCCCCGAGACCAGCATGGCGAGGATGGAAGGAAGGGCGTAAGCCCAAAAGCGACGGGTCATGGCCCGTTGCCGCAGTGTTAAATAGGCAGACATATCTGTTCTCTCGGGGAGTCCGATTATCGAACAGCTAGTCTAAATTAATACTTATTTGGTGATAATAAGGGTTTCACTTGATGAATTGCTGAGTATTACTCACCAATCCAGGGTTTTGGTAGTGAGCCTTGAGCATGTCGATCAGGATGCGCAGCCCGCTGCCCAGCTGGTGACGACTGGGATAAAAGAGATAGAAACCGGCAAAGGTGGGGCACCAAGGCTCTAGCACGGTGAGCAGTTTCCCTTCCGCGACCTTTTGGCTCACCTCCTCTTCCAGACAGTAGGCAAGACCCAGTCCCGCCTCGGCGGCACCCAGATAGAGGGCCGGGGTGCTGGTGGTGAGTGGCCCGGTCACTTCGATCTCCAGCATGGTGCCATCGGCGGCAAAGGCCCAGCGATAGTGGTGGTGCGGGGTGAGGCGATAGCCGATGCAGGCGTGGCGACAGAGCTCGCTCGGGTGCGCGGGGGCGCCGTGTTCGGCCAGGTAGTCAGGGGAGCCGACCACCAGATAGCGCTGGGGCGGGCCGAGGGGGATGCCGATCATCTCCTTGGGTAGCAGATCGCCATAAAAGAGCGCGGCATCGTAACCATCTTCAATCAGCCGGGGCATCAGCTCCTGCTCCACCACCTCCACCTGCATTCTCGGGTAACGCCGCAGATAGTCGATAAGCACGGGCGCCAGCAAACTGTCGATGGCGCCACGCGGGGCGCAGATCTTGAGTCGCCCCACCGGCTCATCGCTGTTGCGGGCCAGCTCGCTGAGCGCCTCTTCCAACGTATTGAGGGTGGGCAGCAGCTGCTTGAGCAGTCGCTGGCCCGCTTCTGTCGGCACCACGGCACGGGTGCTGCGGTTGAGCAGTCGCACCCCCAGACGGGTTTCCAGTCCCTTCAGGCTGTGGCTCAGGGCGGAAGCGGAGACCCCGAGTTCGAGGGCGGCCTTGCTGAAACTGTGGTGACGGGCGACGGCGGCGAAGACGGCCAGTTCGGCGAGATCGGTACGGGTAATGGTCATCATCAATTAACAAAAGGGCGTGAGTCACAAGGGTACGCCAAGGCCGAGCTACACACAATCGACTCGAAAATGGACAAATGTTGCGTAAATGTGGTCATTTTAAACCCCTTGAATTTAGTCGTGCATAATTTAATTGTTAAAAAAAACGCATAGTAAGGCGCTTTTAGTGTGATCTAGGTCGTTTGGGGGGGGGATGAATCAGACTTTTGTTGATAAAATCAAAAAAATACCGTGATTAATGGGGCGTTTAATTAAAGCCAGCCCATCAAGAGTGGCGCACATTAATCGGTTGTTAAGTGTTGCGGGCGTCGACCCTCAGGGGCGCAATCTCGCACAATTGTCTGTTGCAAGCTTGTTGTCACAAGGAGTGATGACCAGGTTGCCGGGGGGCGAGAGGTTAATGACAAGGACGGACAGCAGGCGTTCCAGGGAGAGGGAACCGGGCCAAGGGCCCGAACAAACAAGAATCCCATTTTGCCTAGATGACAGGATCAATGTATGTCTGTCATGAATATTGCGGCTGATGGTCGTTTAGCCAGCAACACTTACCGCGCCATCAACAAGGCCGATCTGGTCTGGATGCTGGGTCTGTACGGTACCGCGATCGGTGCCGGTGTGCTCTTCCTGCCAATCAACGCCGGTGTAGGTGGCCTGTGGCCGCTGGTTGCCATGTTGATCCTGACCACCTGGGCCATCGCTACCATCAACCCGAGTATCCTCGGCATGATCGAAGACCTGGGTGGCCCGATCATCGCCATGCTGCTGTTCCTGATGCCGATGTACGCCATCACCAAGGTGCCGGCCATGCGCAAATACGCTGGCAACCTTAGCAACGGCTTCGAGACCATCATTAGCCTTATCGCCATGTCCGGTATTATCTACAAGCTGATTGCCTGATAACTCCGGTCATTCTGTTGAATGAAAACGCCGCCTCGCAAGAGGCGGCGTTTTCATTGCCTGCTCAACAGCGGCAGACTTGCATAAATCCGGGCATATTCTCTGCACTCTGCTTAACAAAGGGGTGGGGGAGGCCTAACATGGCGAGATGTTTTTTTAGTCAGGACAAAAGGATATGTCTGGGTTGAAAAAGGACCTCGGGCTCTGGCAGGGGATGGGGCTACTCGCCACCTCACTGCTTGGCACCGGGATTTTCGTGGTACCGGCGACCGCCGCGTCGCTGGCGGGGGGCGCCTCTCTGTGGGCCTGGCTGCTGCTGATTGCGCTGGTGCTGCCCATCGCCTTTACCTTTGCCCGCCTCGGCCGCCGCTATCCCCACGCGGGCGGGGCGCCCCACCTGATTGGCCTCGCCTTTGGCAATGGCGCCGAGCGCTTCTCGGCATTTCTGTTTCTGGCGGTGCTGCCGGTAGGTCTGCCCGCCGCCCTGATGATCGCCGCCGGTTTCTGGCACGCCCTGTTTGAGATGGGGGAGTGGACCCTCTGGGCCATCCAGCTGCTCACCCTGCTCGGGGTCTTTCTGCTGGGGCTGCGCGGGGCGCGATCCTCCGGCAACCTGCAACTGCTGATTGCGCTCGCCATTTTGGGGCTCACCCTGCTTATCTGGTTCAAGGGAGAGATGAGCTGGCGCGATGCGGCCAGGCCGCTGCCGACGACGGACGAGTGGCCCCCTATGGCCACCGCGCTGGCGGTGATGTTCTGGTGTTTCGTCGGGCTGGAAGCTTTCGCCCACATGGGGGAGGAGTTCAAGCGGCCACAGCGGGATTACCCTATCGCTCTGCTGGGCGGCGTGCTGCTGGCGGGGCTTATCTACTGGGTGCACTCGCTGGTGGTGCTCAAATATGGCCTCTACGGCGATGAGGCGAAAAACGCCACCGCCATCCCCTCCCTGCTGGCGCTGCTGTTCGGCCCCACCGCCAAGTGGCTGGTGGCGGTGCTCGGTTATCTCTCCTGTTTTGCCAGCATCAATATCTATATTCAGGGCTTTGCCCGGCTGATCTGGAGCATGGCGCGGGAAGGCAAGCTGCCCCCCTCGCTGGCCGTGCTCACCGCGCGCGGGGCGCCGCTACGGGCGCTCGGTCTGGTGCTCGCCATCTGCCTGCTCTGCATCACCCTCATCATCTGGCTGCGACTGCCGCTTGATGAGCTGATCCGCTACGCCAACGGCAACTTCGTGCTGGTCTACCTGCTCTGCATGGCGGCGGGCTGGCGTCTGCTCGGTGGGGTGGGCAAGGGGCTGGCGGGGATAAGCGTACTGCTCTGCGCCCTGGTACTGGTGGCGCTCGCCTCCCAGGTGCTCTATGCGGTGGTGCTGAGTCTCGGCTACGGCGGCTTCTCGTTGTGGCGGCATCATCTGCGTCGCAGTCGTCAGCAGGATGCGTGCCCGCTGGCGAAATGAGGTCTCCCCGATTGCCGAAAAAATGAGAAAGCCCTGATGTTCAGGGCTTTTTTGATTTAGATATGCAAGGTGTTCATATGAACACAGTCCGGCACGTGATTTACTGAAAAGCGCAGGGTCGGATCAACTCAATAGCGATTTATCGCCAAAAAAAGTGGGATCCAGCTCCCATTTTGCTTAAAGTGCTGCTTTCCGATCCCGATGGTCGGAATACCCGCAAGGATGCCCTTCAGACGTAAACAAGATGGCCTGGCCAGACTGACTCACAGAGATTTCATTGCTTCGGTTCTCTTTTTATCTGCCACCTGTGGTGATAGCGCCTTGTTCCGTTCAGTCAGTCCGGGTTTTGCGTCACTCTCATCGTGCATTGTCTCCATCTGCAGCGAGTGAATCATGAGCGAATCGGTTTTTGAGATCCACGACTGGACCCTGAGCGTTGACGACAACATGTTGTGTCGCCCCGACCGCGAGGTCTACCTCGAACCCCGGCTGGTCAACCTGTTGCGGTTTCTGGCCCGCAATGCCGGTACCGTGTTTGGCCGCGATGCCCTGATCAACGAGGTGTGGGACGGCGCAGAAGTGACCGATCAGGTGGTGACCCAATCCATCTTCGAACTGCGCAAGATCCTCAAGGATGGTCGCACCGACGCGACCGAGTATATCGTTACCGTGCCCAAGCGCGGCTACAAGCTGGTGGCGCCGGTGCGGCCTCTGCAAGTTGTGTCTGTGGTGATGGCGGATGAGCAGCCGGTGGCCGCGGTCAATACCGCTCTCTCCGACAACCCGACTCTCTCCGATCTGAGCCCGCCCGTGGCTGAGCAGGATGATGATGAACAGCCCAATGTCGCCCCTTTTCCCGCCGGGCCCCTGACCCGCGCCATCTCCACCCATGCTAAGGATGCTCGCAGCCGCTGGAAGATGGTGAGTTTTGATATCTTCGTTGCCATCGTGTTGATCGCCATTGTCAGCATGCTCAGCTACCAGCACACCAGTCCCCAGGTGCACGCCATGCTAGATCCCAATCTGCTGGTGTTCCGCTTCCACTCCGGCATGGATGACAACAACGAGAACGTGCGCCTCGCCGATGGCATCACCCGCGCCCTGATGGGGGAGGTGGCGGTAGCCACGCCGCTGCGGGTGCAGTACGGCGCCACCACTCTGACGGGGGGCATCATGCCCGGCAAGGAGCTGAGCGTACGGGTTACCCGCCAGTCGCGGGGGACCGATCTCGACTTGGAATACCGCAATATCAACACCAACCGGGTGCTGTTCAGCCATCAATACCAGCTCAGTCGCCACAGTGTGCATAGGGTGTTGCAGGCCAGCAGTCAGGATTTGCTGCGCGCTCTCGATCAGCCGGATGCCGAGCCTGGCATGGGCTGGCCCACCGACGATGCCTCGCTGATGGCACTGATGGAGGCCCACTACTACACCAACAGCCGGGATCCGGTCGCCCTCAAGCGTGGCATCGATCTGCTGGAGCAGGCGCTGATTGCCCATCCGGATCAGCCGCTGCTGCTGGCGGAGCGTTATCTGGCGGGCGAGGCGCTGGCGACCCTGGCGGGCAAATCCGAGAGTGAGCGGCTACAGGGGATCGGCACCCATCTCGCCCGCGTGGTGCAAAACAGCGGCGCCCTGCCAGCCCGGGTGTGGGAGGCCCTGACCCTGCAGGCGATCCTCAACGGCCAGCAACAGCAGGCCGACTATCTGCTGGAGCAGGCGGCGAGCCGTGGCCGCTCGGTGCTCTACTACATACTGCAGGGCAAGCTGGCGGAGCTGGATGGTCGCCCCGAGGCGGCGGGAGATGCCTACAGTCAGGCTTTCCTGATGGAGGCGACCGAGCAGACCTATCTGCTCTGCCAGCAGCTCGGTTTCTACAGCAATATGGAGACCCTCACCCCGGCCCTGTTCAATGCGTTGGGTCAGAGCAAGGTGAAGCTGTTCTAACCCAACTGCACGGATCTGCGACTGGTCGGCCCCCTGCTGACCCCCGCACAGGCTGCCTTCGGGTGGCCTGTGCTGTTTCTGCCAGGCGGCATCACATCTATTTCGGATCTATCCGGATGCCTCATCGTCGCTGCCCGCGTTAACGTTCGCGATCGCCCTCGCCCGTGATCACCCGTATCGCTGCTGCCGCACATGCCGCACATGCCGCACATGCTGCACATCCTGCGTATTCCACACATACCGCAGGTGGTTACGCAGCGCTTCTTGCCTGCTGTTGGCATCTGTTTCACCGCCTCTTCTTCACCGCGCTCGCCGTTGGCGTACACAAAGCGCTGTGCCTCCCTTGCTCCCACGACCACAGGGCGCAGCCTTTCTTTGTTTCACCGTGCCAACAGGGAGCCAGGACCGAGTTTGTGGCGGGGCGAGCGGGTGAGCGTGGGGGCCCGGTTTGCGGTGGCGAAGGGTGGGGGACCACCTCTGCGGCAGGTGCGGGGGGAGGGGTGGCACCATGGGATCCCCGCACCCCGGGTTTATCCCCGGAAAAATATCAAGACAGGGGGATAAGGGGGTTATCAAGGGACAAAAAACGGCTCTCCAGATATCAAGGTTTTATCAAGACGGTGTCGAAGTAAAACCTCATCCATCTGTTTTTAAAGAAATTTATATCAAAACAGCCAAGCGCTGAAAAAAGTTGGCTCATATTTTTATCCGTTAGCTGCTCCTTATGTTTTTCGGGGATGAGAGGCCTAGTCTGTGCCCATTCCTTGGCGGGACGTTCCGCCAAATGTGTATGTGACGACCCGACCTTTTATAGAACCGGAGATCTTATGTCCCTCGATACGAGCAAGAAGATTGGCCTTATCGCCTGTACAGGTGTGGTGGCCGGCAACATGATGGGGAGCGGTATTGCGCTGCTGCCTTCGGCACTGGCCACCATCGGCTCCATCTCTGTCTTTAGCTGGGCTATCTGTCTGGTAGGCGCCATGGGCCTCGCCTTCGTTTTCGCCCGCCTTGCGACCAAGAACCCGCAAGAGGGTGGCCCCATTGCTTACGCTGGCGAGATCTCTCCGGTGTTCGGTTTCCAGACCGGTGTGCTGTATTACCACGCCAACTGGATCGGTAACCTGGCCATCGCCATTACCGGCGTCTCCTACCTCTCGGTGTTCTTCCCCATTCTCAACAACCCGATCCCAGCCGCCGCAGCCACCATCGTAGCCGTCTGGATCTTCACCTTCGTCAACCTGCTTGGCGGTAGCTGGGTGAGCCGACTCTGTACTCTGGGTCTGGTGCTGATCCTGCTGCCGGTTGTCGGTACTGCGGTGATGGGCTGGGGTCATTTTGATGCCACCGTCTACAGCCAGAACTGGAACACCACCAGCGGCAGCGACCTGCATGCGGTCATCAGCGCCGTGCTGATCTGCCTCTGGTCCTTCGTCGGTGTTGAATCTGCCGCCGTCTCTTCCGGCATGGTGAAGAACCCCAAGCGCACCGTACCGCTCGCTACCATGCTGGGTACCGGTATCGCGGGGGTTATCTACATCCTCTCTACCCAGGTGATCAGCGGCATGTTCCCGGCCGGTGAAGTGGCCGCCTCCGGCGCCCCGTTTGCCATGGCCTCTTCCGCCATCTTCGGTAGCTGGTCTGCACCGTTCGTCTCTGCCTTCACCGCCCTGGCCTGCTTCACCTCGCTCGGTTCCTGGATGATGCTGGTGGGCGAGGCGGGCAAGCGTGCCGCCAACGACGGCAACTTCCCGAAAATCTACGGTGAAGTGGACAAGAACGGCGTAGCCAAGAAGGGCCTGATCCTCGGCTCCCTCAAGATGACTGCCCTGATGGTTGGCCTGACCGCCTTCACTTCCCAGTCCGCTCACGCAGCCGATCTCTTCAACGTGCTGACCACAGATGCGGTGCTGCTGACCATGCTGCCCTACTTCTACTCCAGCATTAACCTGATCCGCTTCGAGGGCATGACCTCCCGCAGCATCGGCGTCATGATTTTCTCCGGTGTCGCCTGTGTCTTCTGTCTGGTGGCCTTGATGGGGGCACAGGGCTCCAACCTCACCGCCACCTTCGTGGTGTCGCTCATCATCCTGATGTTCTACGCCAAAAAACAGGGTCTGCGTCAGCACGACGCCCTGCTGAGCGAACAGCCCAGCAACTGATTCCCCCTTTTATCTTCCGAGCGCTCTTCACTCACCATCCCTGATGGAGAGCGCCCCTTCATGTGTGGAGCATTACGATGAATATCATTGCCATCCTCAACCACCTGGGCGTTTTCTTTAAAGAAGAACCCATTCGCCAGCTGCAAGCCTCCCTCGAGCGCAAGGGTTTCGAGGTTGTTTATCCGGTCGACGTTGCCGACCTGCTGAAACTGATTGAGAAGAACCCCCGCGTCTGCGGCGCCATCTTCGACTGGGACAAATACTCCCTGGGCCTGTGCAAGGAGATCCACGATCGCAACGAGAAGCTGCCGATCTTCGCCTTTGCCAACGACCAGTCCACTCTGGACATTCACCTGACCGACCTGCGTCTGAACGTGCACTTCTTCGAGTACCGTCTCGGCATGGCCGACGACATCGCCCTCAAGATGGGCCAGGCCACCCGGGAGTATCAGGACGCCATCCTGCCGCCGTTTACCAAGGCGCTGTTCAAGTACGTGGAAGAGGGTAAATACACCTTCTGTACTCCGGGTCACATGGGCGGTACCGCCTTCCAGATGAGCCCGGCCGGCAGCATCTTCTATGACTTCTACGGCCCGAACGCGTTCAAGGCGGATGTCTCCATCTCCATGCCGGAGCTGGGCTCCCTGCTGGATCACTCAGGTCCGCACAAGGAGGCCGAAGAGTACATCGCCCGTACCTTCAACGCCGATCGCTCCTATATCGTTACCAACGGCACCTCCACTGCCAACAAGATCGTCGGCATGTTCTCCGCGCCGGCGGGCAGCACTGTGCTGGTTGACCGCAACTGCCACAAGTCGCTCACTCACCTGATGATGATGAACGACGTGACGCCGATCTACTTCCGTCCGACCCGCAACGCCTACGGCATTCTGGGCGGTATCCCGCAGAGCGAATTCAGCCGCGACACCATCGCTGCCAAGGTTACCGCAACACCGGGTGCCCAGGCACCCCGTTACGCCGTCGTCACCAACTCCACCTATGATGGCCTGCTCTACAACACCGGCTTCATCAAGGAGAGTCTGGATACCCCGTACATCCACTTCGACAGTGCCTGGGTGCCCTACACCAACTTCAGCCCGATCTACGAAGGCAAGTGCGGCATGAGTGGCGACGCCATGCCGGGCAAGGTGTTCTACGAAACCCAGTCCACCCACAAGCTGCTGGCGGCCTTCTCCCAGGCCTCGATGATCCACATCAAGGGTGACGTGGAGGAAGAGACCTTCAACGAAGCCTTCATGATGCACACATCCACCTCGCCGCAGTACGGCATCGTGGCCTCCACCGAGATCTCCGCCGCCATGATGCGGGGCAACACCGGCAAGCGTCTGATCAAGGACTCTATCGATCGCGCCATCTCCTTCCGCAAAGAGATCAAGCGTCTGCGTGATCAGAGCGAAGGCTGGTTCTTCGACGTCTGGCAGCCGGACAACATCGACACCGTCGAGTGCTGGAAGCTGGATCCGCAAGATGACTGGCACGGTTTCAACGGCATCGACGATGACCACATGTACCTCGACCCCATCAAGGTCACCCTGCTGACCCCGGGGATGGGACGTGACGGCCAGCTGCTGGAGAAGGGCATTCCGGCCTCACTGGTCTCCAAGTTCCTCGACGAGCGCGGCATCGTGGTGGAGAAGACCGGCCCTTACAACATGCTGTTCCTCTTCTCCATCGGGATCGATCAGTCCAAGGCGATGCAGTTGCTGCGGGCTCTGACCGAGTTCAAGCGCGGTTATGATTTGAACCTGACCATCAAGAGCATACTGCCGAGCCTCTATCGCGAAGACCCGGCCTTCTACGCAGGCATGCGCATTCAGGCGCTGGCCCAGAGCATCCATGAGCTGACCTGCAAATACCGTCTGCCGGAGCTGATGTTCAAGGCGTTCGACGTGCTGCCGGAGATGAAGATGACCCCGCACGCTGCATGGCAGCAAGAGCTGGCGGGCAATCTGGAAGAGGTGCCGTTGCGTGACATGGTTGACCGCATCAGCGCCAACATGATCCTGCCGTACCCGCCGGGAGTACCGCTGGTGTTGCCGGGCGAGATGGTGACCAAGGATTCTCTGCCGGTGCTCGAGTTCCTCGAGATGCTGTGCGAGATCGGTGCCCACTACCCGGGCTTCGAGACCGATATCCACGGCCTCTATCGTCAGGCGGATGGCAGCTACACCGTCAAGGTGCTGCGTTAATCGAAAATGATAACAACGGGCCGCAAGGCCCGTTCAAACTATTGCCCCCCTGATTTCAGAAAAACAGGGTTTTCTCATCAAACAAAATCAATGCGTTACTATGACAATTTTGGCTTTTTCAGCAATCTGAACGCCCTGATAATCAGGGCTTTTTATATTTCAGATTCCGGGTGTGGGCTTAGTCCTGCGGACTCCTGAGCGCCTTGATCACATCCTTTTTGGGCTCCAGCTCCTTGACCTGATGGAAGATCTCCAGCTCCCCCTGCGGGCTGACGGTGTAGGCATCGGCATCCTGATAGCTGCCGCTGCCGGCGCTCTCGATGATGACCACCAGCTCGGGATCCTTGTCACCATTCAAATCGACCAGCTTCAGATCCCGGATAACGCCGTTGCGGGCCATCACCTTGCCATCCAGAAACTCATCCAGTGGGAACTCGGCGTTTTGACCCGAGTAGAGTCGCACGTCATAGCTGCCGATGGAGGCTGGCTCACCGGCCCCCTGCGCTACCCTGATCACCTGCCCGGAGGGGAGGGTCAGTTGCTTGCTAAATCCCTCTTCGGCTTGTGCTTGTGCCGCCAGCGGCAGGGTCAGCAGCCCTGCCATCATCAATGCTCTGTTCATCTTGCAACCTCTTGCTGTCTCTTGATTGCGGGCCCCGCGGGAGACCGCCGTGATGCGGTTACCAGATCTTCACCCGCTTCTGGGGCGGCAGATAGAGCTTGTCCCCCGGTTGGATGTTGAACGCCTCGTAGAAGGCGGGAATGTTTGGCACCACGCCGTTGACCCGGTACTCGGGCGGCGAGTGGGGGTCGGAGCGCAGCAGCATCTGCATCAGCTCGGGGCGATACATCCCCTTCCATACCTGCGCCCAGCCGAGGAAGAAGCGCTGTTCGCCGGTAAAACCATCCAGCACCGGCGCCTCCTTGCCATCGAGTGACAGCTCGTAGGCCTTGTGGGCGATGGTGAGACCGCCGAGATCGCCGATGTTCTCCCCCAGGGTGAACTGACCGTTGACGAACTGGCCGTTGATGGGCTCGAAGCGGTTGTACTGGGCCACCAGCCGGCTGGTACGGAAGCGGAACTCCTTGAGATCCTGCGGCGTCCACCAGTCGCGCATCATGCCGTCGCCGTCGGATTTGGCCCCCTGATCATCAAAACCGTGGCCCATCTCGTGGCCAATGACCCCGCCGATGGCACCGTAGTTGACCGCATCATCCGCCGTCATGTCGAAGAAGGGGGGCTGCAAGATGGCCGCCGGGAAGACGATCTCGTTGTTGCTCGGGTTGTAGTAGGCGTTCACCGTCTGCGGCGACATATGCCACTCGTCCCGGTCGACCGGCTTGCCGAGGCGCGCCAGACTGTCTGCGTATTCAAAGGCTTGCGAGCGTTGCAGGTTGCCCACCAGATCATCCGGTTTGATGGTGATGGCGCTGTAATCCTGCCACTTGTCGGGGTAGCCGATCTTGGGGCGGAACTTGGCCAGCTTCTCGAGCGCCTGCGCCTTGGTCTCGGGCGACATCCAGTCGAGATCCTTGATGCTCTGGCCGTAGGCGGTGCGCAGGTTCTCCACCAGCTGCTCCATCCGCTCCTTGGCCGCTGGCGGGAAGTAGCGGGCCACATAGAGCTGACCGACCGCTTCACCCAGATGATCGTTCAGCACCCCGAGCGCCCGCTCCCAGCTGGCGCGCTGTTTGGGCGTGCCGCTCAATGTGGTGCCGTAGAAGGCGAAGTTGGCCCGATCGGTCTCACTGTCGAGATAGGAGGCGTAGTCGGTCAACAGTTGCCACTTGAGGTAGGCCTGCCAGTCGGCGATGGGGGTCTGGGCCATCACCTGATCCAGCGCGCTCAGATAGGTCGGCTGGCCGATGATGAGCTCTGGCTGGGCAGCAATGCCCGCGGCGTTCAGGTAGGCCTGCCAGTCGAGGTGGGGGGCGAGCCGTGCCAGTTCGCTGGCGGGGCGCTTGTTGTAGTTCTTGTCCCGATCCCGCAGGGTCACATTGTCCCACTGGATGGTGGCTAGCCGGGTTTCGAGGGCCAGAATGCGCTTGGCGTTGCCGCTCGGATCAGACTCCCCGAGGCGGCTCAGCATGGCGGCGATATGCTGCTGGTACTTCTGGCGCAGGGCCTGACTGTCGGGATCCTGCTTGAGGTAGTAGTCCCGATCCGGCAGCCCCAATCCCCCCTGATAGAGGTAGACCGCATAGCGGTCGGGGGACTTGGCATCGGCGTTGATCCAGATGCCGAACGGCGCGCCGCCGCCGATGCGGCCTGATTGGGCAAAGGCGCGGGCCAGCCCGGCCTGATCACCGATCCGGTCGATCTCGGCCAGCGCCGGTGCCAGCGGGGTGAGCCCCTTGGCGTCACGGCCGGCCTGATCCAGATAGCTGGCATAGAGATCGCGGATCTGCGGGGTCGGCGTGCCGGTGGCGGCCTCCTGCTTGGCCAGCCCCTCGACCAGCACCCGCACATCGGCGAGGGACTTGTCCCGCAGCATGTAGAAGGCGCCATCGGCGGGGCGATCATCGGGGATCTTGGCGGTGGCGAGCCACTTGCCATTGACGTAGCGGAAGAAGTCATCGCCGGGTTTGATGCTGGTATCCATATTGGCCAGCGTCAGCCCGGCGTGTTTGGGGGAGTCTTGCGGTGCCTGACTGCAGCCAGCCAGTAGGGCCAGTCCAATCAGGCCGGCCAGTAAGCTTTTGTTATTGTTCATCTTGTTTGATTCCAATTCGGGTTGTTTGCTTCCCTGCCCATCCTCCTTGCGCCAACCGGTGATGTGACCGCCATGCGGCCGGCCTGGTGGAGAGGGTGGGCGAGCCTCACTCTAGCAGCAGGGTTGCAGCTTGATAAGCCTGACTCTGCTAAGATCGGCCGGTCCGTTTTGGGGAAGCCTATGATTTCTCATCTTTATTCTCGCTTTTGTCTGACTATGCCAGCGCCGGAAGGTTCCACCGGTCTGCTGGTGGCCTTCAGTGGCGGCCTCGACTCCACCCTGCTGCTGGTGCTGGCGGCGCAGTATGCCCGCGAGCACGGTCTGCCGCTTCGTGCCCTGCACGTGCACCACGGCCTCAGCCCCCATGCCGATGAGTGGGTCGTTCACTGTGAAGCCGTGTGTCAGCAATTGGCGGTGGAGATGCTGGTCGAGCGGGTGGCCTTGGCCCGCGGCAATGGCGAGAGTCTGGAGGCGCAAGCCCGCACCGCCCGTTACCAGCGGCTGACCGCCCGGATGCGGGAGGGGGAGTGGCTGCTCACCGCCCACCATCAGGACGATCAGCTGGAGACCCTGCTGCTGGCCCTCAAGCGCGGCGCCGGTCTGCGTGGCCTGGCGGGGATCTTGCCAAGCCAGCCCTTTGCTGGCGGCCTGTTGCTGCGGCCGATGCTCGATATGAGTCGCGTCGAGTTGGCCGAGGCGGCAGCGAGCCTCCCCTTTGGCTGGGTGGAGGATGAGAGCAATCAGGATGTGAGCTATGACCGCAACTTTTTGCGCCAGACGCTTATCCCCCAGCTCAAGGCGCGCTGGCCCGCCATGGCCCAGACCGCTGCGCGCAGCATGGCCCTGTGCGCCGAGCAGGAGGCGCTGCTGGATGAGCTGGCCGAGAGTGACTGGCAACTGGCGGGCGAGGGGGAGGCACTCCATATCGGCCCGCTGCACGCCCTTTCACCCACCCGGCGCAACAACCTGCTGCGCTACTGGATCCGCCGTCAGGGGGGGGAGATGCCATCCCGCGAGCAGCTTGCCCGGTTGTGGCAGGAGGTAGCGCTGGCGCGCGGCGATGCCAATCCCCAGCTCAACTGGGGGCGCCAGTGCTGCCGCCGTTTTCAGGAGCGGCTCTATCTGGTGAGTCCTGACTTGCAACCCTGCCATCAGCTATTGCCGCTGATTGTGGGTGAGCCGCTGACCCTGCCGGACGGGTTGGGCGAGCTGGTGGTGCGCATGGCGGAGCACGGGGAGGGGCTGCTGCGTGCCCCCCGGCCGGACGAGCCGCTCTCGGTGCGTTTTCAGGTGGCGCCCGGGATCCCCCTCAAACCGGTGGGGCGAAGCGGTAGTCGGCGGATGAAGAAGCTGCTGCAGGAGTATGGTGTGCCTTCGTGGCAGCGGGGGCGAATCCCCATCCTCTACTATGGCGAGCAGGTGGCGGTGGTGGTGGGGCTCTTTGTCTGCGACGGTTTTATGGCACAGGGGGCCGGGCTGGTGTGCCACTGGCAGGCGGGCGGTGCAGCCCCGGTTCTGCCCGAGCTGGATCTTGCCTGAGGAGAGCTCGGTGTGAGGGGGGATTAGCCCCAAAAAAGAAGCTCCGGTCACATGGCGCGCATGTGCCGGAGCAAAGAAGAGTTCAGGACTATTCGGGAAGGCCGGCTTTGCCGGCTTTTTTGCGGGCGTAGAGGTGACTGTCGGCCGCCTCATAGAGGCTCGGCACATCGACCCCGGATTGCCAGCTGGCGGCACCAAGGCTGCATCCGACCGAGAAGGTGCTGAGCTCCTTGTGGGTCATCAACATATGCTGCAGTCGCAGCCAGACCGGGCGCCACGCCTCGGGTTCGGCCGGTTGCAGCAGCAGGGCAAATTCATCCCCTCCGAGCCGGAAGGCTTGATCCGTGCTGCGGATGCAGCCTTTGAGCAGCTGGGCGAAGCGGCTTAGCACCAGATCCCCCACCGGATGACCCCAGGTGTCATTGATCTGCTTGAAGCGATCGAGATCCATCAGCACCAGCACCAGACCATGGGGCTCGCGGCTGTGCTGCTCGATGGCGCGGCCGATGGCCTCATCAAAGTAGGAGCGGTTGCCAAGGCCGGTCAGGTGATCGAGCCTGACCAGCTGATCCAGTTTTTCCAGCCGAAGATAGAGGGGCAGCAGCAGGCAGAGTTGCTGATGGTATTGCATCAATACCCGTTGCTGGCTGCCACTGAGTGGATGCTCCAGCTGGTAGTGGAGCTGGCCGAGCAGTTGGCCGTGCTGGCCGCGCAGCTCGAACGGATAGCTGTGCAGGTTGAGGGTGGCCTGCGGCGGGTGCTGGATCAGCATATGGGGCTGGCCACAATCGAGGTAGAGGCTGTGGATCCTGACAATTCTTGCCGCACGATCGGCAAAAGTTGTCAGCAAACCGCCGAGATCGCTCTGCCCCAACAACTGCTCGAGCAAGGGGTTGCGTTCAACGCTGGGCAACGGCGTGAACCGCTCCATCTGGCGAACCCACTGCTCGATGCCATGGCTAAAGCCATTGAGTGACGACGTATTTTCCATGGTCTTCCACCTGTGTACCTGACAACTGCTCCCACTTATTTGCAATTGTCATGCCCAATATATCTTTTCTTCTCGCCAGTTCGACTGACTAGACTTAAGTTGATAAAAAGGAGAGGGAAATTTGTACACAGACCTGTTGATCCTGCTGTTCGCCGCCGTGCTGCTGGTGGCAACTTTCCGACGCCTCGGCTTGCCGGTGATCCTCGCCTACCTGATTGCCGGCGTGTTGCTCGGTCCCCACGGGCTGGCGGTGATCACCGGCCAGTCGATCATGCAGACCATTGCCGAGCTCGGCATCGTCTTTTTGATGTTCTCGCTGGGGCTGGAGTTCTCCCTCCCGAAATTGCTGGCGATGCGCCGACTGGTGCTGGGGGTGGGCGGCCTGCAGGTGCTGCTCACGTCACTGCTTTTCTTCGCCATCTGCTGGTGGTGGGGGTTGGGTCTGGCCCAGTCGCTGGTGGTGGCTGGCACCCTGGCTTTGTCGTCGACGGCTGTGGTGATCAAGCAGCTAGGCGAGCAGAAGCAGCTCCATACCCGCCGCGCCCAGCTGGGGGTGAGTGTGCTGTTGTTTCAGGATCTGGCGGTGGTACCCCTGCTGGTGATGATCCCGATCCTCGCCCAGCCGGAAGTACAGGGGAGTGCGCTGGCCGCCGAGATCGCCTGGGCCACCCTCAAGGGGCTGCTTGCCCTCTTTACCCTGTTGGCAGTGGGCAAGTGGCTGCTGCCGTTGCTGTTTCACGAGGTGGCGCGGGCCCGCTCCGATGAGCTGTTCGTGCTGAGTGCCCTGCTGGTGGCGCTATTGGCCGCGTTCATGACCCATTCGCTGGGGCTGTCGATGGCGCTGGGGGCATTTCTGGCGGGGATGATGCTTGGGGAGTCCCACTACCGTCATCAGCTGGAGGTGGATATCAAGCCCTTTCGCGACGTGCTGATGGGGCTCTTTTTTATCACCATCGGCATGACTATGGAGTGGGAGCTGGTGGCGCGGGCCTGGTGGCAGGTGCTGATCTGCGTGGTGCTATTGGTGCTGTGCAAATCCCTGCTGGTGCTGCTGGCCGGACGGCTGATGGGGGAGCGCAAGCGTGACAGCATGGCCGCCGGCATCATGCTAAGCCAGATCGGTGAATTTGGCTTCGTGCTGCTGGCGCTGGCACTGCACCACGGCCTGCTGGATCAGCAGTTGGTCTCCCTGCTCATTGGCATCGGTATCATCTCCATCGCCATGACCCCCTGGCTGGTGATCCAGGCCCACTCGCTGGCCCGCAGCCTCACCGATCCGGCGCTGCTGACCCGATCTGAGGTAGCCCAGTCGGGCCTGAGCAAGAACCAGCACGTCATCATCGCCGGGTTTGGCCGAGCGGGGCAGACCTGTGCCCGTTTCCTCAAGATCGAGGAGATCCCCTTTCTGGCCCTCGATCTCGACCCCGAGCGGGTGAGCGAGGCCAAGCAGGCGGGGGAGCAGGTGGCCTTTGGCGATGCCAGTCGGCGCGATATTCTGCTGGCCGCCGGGTTGTTGCGGGCGCGGCTGGTGATCATCACCTTCGACGATCGCAAGCGGGTGGAGGCGATGCTGGCACTGATCCGCGAACTGGCGGGGGAGCTCAAGGTGCTGGTGCGTACCCGTGATGACAGTTTTCTCGAGCAGTACAAGCGGGCAGGGGCCTTCGAGGTGATCCCGGAATCCCAGGAGGGGGCCCTGATGCTGGTCTCTCATCTGCTGGTCAATTGCGATATCCCCCTCGGCCGGGTGATCCGGCGGATGGAGCACGAGCGCAGCAGCCAGTATCGCTTCCTGCACGGCTTCTACTGGGGGGATCAGAGCGCCAGCAATCTGGAGGCGGATCAGCTGCTCGAGCGCCTCCATCCGCTTTTGTTGCACGATCAGGCGTGGGCGGTGGGACGCGAGGTGCGCGATCTCCCCCTCGCTGAGGTGCGGATCAAGGAGGTGCAGCGTGGGGAGCTGAGTCTGGAGCCCAGACCCGAACTGGTGCTGGCGGCCGGTGATCGGCTGATCCTGTTTGGTACCGTGGTGGCGATGGAGCAGGCGGAGCAGCGTCTGCTTGAGGGATATTGATTGCTGCTAGCCTTCCCCCTTCGGTGGCAAGTCGCTGCCGAGGAAGTTCAGAACGTACTCCCGCTCCCTGAGGGTGTCCTGGTAGCCCAGCTTGATCAACTGTTGGCAGTATCCTGGATAGAACATCAGGAAGCTGGCCAGACTGCTTGTCTCATCCCCTTTTACCCCTAGCACCCGCAACAGGCGACGCAGTTGCAGCGGCAGTTTGCGCAGGTAAGGAAGCGCCATCTCGTCAAGATCCTGACTTGGTTTCAGCACGCAGGTCTCCACCCGCTTCAGTTGCAGCCGGTTGAGCTCCCGTAGCGGGATAAGATCCAGAGTCTGATTGATGCGCCACAGCCGCTCCAGATCGGAGTTGAGGGTGTCGGTAAAGACGGTATCGAGCAGATGGCTGGCGATATTGGAGCTGGTGAGATGGCCGTGGTGATGGGTCGGCGCCGAGTGTGCTGGCGGATCGAGGGTGATCAGCATGATCCGCTCTGCCCCCAGATGGATGGCGGGGCTGAGCGGGCTTAACTGGTGGATGGATCCGTCGCCGTAGAACTTCTCGCCGATCCGGGTGGCCGGAAAGACAAAGGGGAGCGCCGAGGAGGCGAGCAGATGCTCCGATGTAAGCACGGTGCGTACCCCGCGCCGCCTGGCCCGCTCCCACGGATGGTGGTCGGTCCGCCCCTGAAAGAAGGTGGTGGAGAGACCGTCATCATAATCCGACGCCGTGATGGCCAGCGCCTCCAGACTGCCGTAGAGGATATTGTCATCGATGCGGTGATAGTCGATGAGCTGATCCAGCAGGCGGTGCAGCGGCGCGTTGTCAAAGAGGTGAAAGGCGTGGTTGGTATGGGGATTGATCAGCCCCGCCGACCCCTCGTACATCAGCCGCCACAGCAGCCGACCGGGGTGAAAATCGAAGATATGGTGAGTCTCGAAACGGCGCCAGACCCACTCCAGCTTGCGCACCCCCAGATGAAAGCAGGAGGCGTAGCAGGCCAGCGCGGTGACATTGATGGCCCCCGCCGAGGTGCCGCACAGAATGGGAAAAGGGATGCCGAGATTGCGCGGGTAGAGCTCCGCAATCGCCTTGAGAGCACCGACCTGATAGGCGGCGCGAGCACCGCCACCGGTGAGCAACAACGCTGTATTGGGTCTGGCCATATGCTGGCGCCTTATTGTTGGCCCGAGAGGGGCGTTCCCACTGACAAGTTAACTATAAGGCGCTGTATCAAATATAAAAACGGGCGCGCGCCCGTTTTTTTAATCGCCCCCTGTCAAAGGGGGCGGTGAGGATTTGCCGGCCGCGCCAGCTGATCGAAGGCGGCTAATACCGGCGCGCTGGCGAGGATGCGACCGTGGCCCAGACCCCGGGTGCTCACCAGCCGGGTATGGCCATCCTGACTGGCCCGCAGGGAGTTGTCGTGGGGGGCAAATCTGTCCTCCTCGTCGTGGACGATCATCGCTGCGCCGCTGCGACTGGCGAGTCGGCCCAGCGGATCGACCGTGCTCAAGGGGTATTGGTACTCCTGCTCAATCTCCTTGACTACCGCATCGAACAACCGGATGGAGTAACCGGAGCGAGCCACCATGCCGTAGAGCTGGGGCACATAGTCGAGCACCGGCGCAATCAACAGCAGCGGCAGGGTATCGATACCCGGTTGACGGCTGGAGAGGGTAACAGCACCGCCCATGCTGTGGGCGATCACGCCGTGCAGCGGGCCCACTTCGCTGGCCAGCCTGGTCGCCAACTCGTCGAAGGCGCGCACGAAGCGGGGCAGATGGCCGGTATGGCCTGCGCTCTGGCCGTGGGCCGGATGATCGTAGGCAATCGCAGTGAACCCCTGTGCGGCGATATGACTCATCAGCGGATAAAACTGGCTGGCGCTGCCGGACCAGCCGTGCATCAGCAGCCACAGTGGTCCCTGACCGAGCTGATAGCTCATCACTGCCCCTTCGCTGGTATGGACTGCCTGCTTCACCAGACCGGCTGGCTCGGCGCCATCCCGTTGGTTGCGCTGGGGTGTGAGCAGCAACTTGCTGGCGGTGCGCTTGGCATGGCTGGGGGCGAAGCTGTGGTGCAACCGGGTGCCGATCCCCAGCAGCCATTTGCTCGGGCTGAAGCGGCGGGTGTTGAAGTAGATCTTGCTGCTCATGGTCATCCTGTGGTTTTTATGTGCGAACGGTCGTGCTTTTTTGTTGGTTTTTAAAAAGTCGTGTTGAACGGATGCCAAAACATCAGCGCCAGCTGCTCAGTAGATCGTTCACTTCGGGCCAGAAGTGGCGGGCCGGATCCTGACACAGTTCGAGGTCGTTGAACACCTGATCAGCCAGATAGAGGCCATAGAGACGATACACGGCGCGCCAGGGATCTATTTCCTGTCGCCACTCGCCTGCGGCCTGACCCTGCACCACTTGACGGGCCAGATAGTCGAGCCAGAAGCGCACCAGTTGACGGGCGGCTTGCTGCACCGGGCTCTTTTGCTCATGGCCATCCTGCTCCGAGGTCCAGGCGTTGAGGAACATGCAGCGACCCGCGAAGCAGTGGTTCCACGCCTGCCAGGCGCGAAGCAGGGCGATCAGCTTGTCGTGCTGGCTCTGGTGCTCCTGCTGACGTACCGGCTGGATCACCCGCAGCCGGAACACCTCGGCGGCGTACTCCAGCACGGCGATCTGCAGATTGTCGCGGGATTGAAAGTGGGCAAACAGGCCGCTTTTCGACATCTCGCAGGCGCTGGCCAGCGAGCCGATGGTCAGGCTCTCCAGCCCTTGCTGGCTCGCCTGCTCAAAAGCAGTCTGCAAAATGTTTTCCCGGGTCAGGCGCCCCTTGCTCATCCTTCTCTCCTCGTTAGCGCTGGCAGCATAAAGTACGATCGTGCTAATTGTCGAGCAACAAATAGCCAGCATGGCTGGCTATGTCGTCTCGCACGTGTCGCTATGCGCGGGGGTCAGTTCTCCTTGATATCGAGCTGTTGCAGGGCGATAACCGCCTGAGTGCGGTTTTTGACCCCCAGTTTTCTGAAGATGGCGGTGATATGGGCCTTGATGGTGGCCTCGGAGACGTTGAGCTCCCAGGCGATCTGTTTGTTGAGGCTGCCATCGCGCAGCATGATCAGCACCTTGTACTGCTGGGGGGTGAGGCTGGCCAGCTTGCTGGCGAAATCGGGGCCATCTTCCGATTCGGGATGGAGCGAGATGCCTTCCGGCACCCAGTTATCCCCCCCGATCACCGTATTGAGGGCGTTGACCAGCTCCTTCATCGGTACCGACTTGGGAATGAAGCCGAGCGCCCCGAGCCGGAGCACCTGCTGGATGATGGCGGGATCTTCCGAGGCGGAGACCACCACGATGGGCAGGTCGGGATACTGGCCACGCAGGTGGGCCAATCCTTCAAACCCGTTGGCCCCCGGCATCTTGAGATCGAGCAGCAACAGGTCAACGTCGGGGTGCTCGCCAAGCAGATGGGTCAGGCTGTCGATGGAGTCTGCTTCCAGCAGTTGGGCGTCGTCGATGGCCATGTGCACCGCTTGATAGAGGGCGCCCCGAAACAGGGGGTGGTCATCTGCGATGACGATGGTAAATTGGCTGTCCATATTTCGGTTAATGGCTCACATTGTTGCTAACTGATTGTTTTGAAAAATCAAACTAGCATCGCTCACAAAGAGGGTCAAACCCGCCGGTGCGCAAATGTGAAGCGACCATCGGATGTTTTGCCATCAAGGGCAGACAGGGCGGTCGCAGGCAACTCATGCAGGAGGCAACAGATGGGTTCCTTGGTATTGGCGGTGGGCACCGGCTCCACCTGGGCGATGCGGGCGACACGGATGATCGCGGTGAGCGGGCTAACATGGCAAGTGGCAGCGCGCCAGTCACAGTGAACCTTGGCAGATAGATAAACGAGAGAGGGGAGCCAGTGGCTCCCCTCTCTGTTGCTGGTCAATGTGGCTTGAGGGTTACTTCTGCCGACCGGCAAAGACCACGACCACCTTGTCATCACCCTTCTCCCGCACGAAGGCATAGGGTGCATCCGCAAGTTTCTGGTGGCTGCCTGCCGCAATGGCCGGATGGGCGGCGCGGAACTGGCCGAGCCGCTGCCAATGCTTGACCAGTTCGGCCTTCTCGCCGCCAGCCAGCTCTTGCCAGTTCATGTCGGAGCGCACGCTTTGATCGAACACGCCACCATCCTTGGCCAGGCCACGGCCGGACTCGTCACCGTAGTAAAGCTGGATGCCGCCCGGCAGCAGCATAAAGCTGTTGGCCACCCTGCGTTGCAGCGGCACATCCTGATAGTCGCCGAAGAACAGTTTGGTGTCGTGGGAGCTGATGTAGCTCAGCACGTTGAACTCGGGATCCTGATTGATGCGGCTGGCGTAGCTGGCATAGGTGGGCTCGGCGCTGGCCATGCACTGGGCCTGGGGCAGGGCGAACTCGCGCTGATAGTCAAAGTTGATCAGCGAGTCAAAACCGTGCTGATACCAGGAATCCTTGACGACCCCATGATCCCACACCTCGCCCACCATGTAGAAGGGCAGATCGTCGAGCGCCTTGTCCGGGTTGGCGGCCTTCCACTCCTTAAGCGCAGTGGTGCCCGCCTGTTTGAGCTTGGCCCACACCTCGGGCTCCAGATGCTTGACGGTGTCGGCCCGAAAACCGTCGATGCCAAAGCGGCGCACCCAGTCGGTGTGCCAGGCGATAAGATAGTCGCTCACGGTGGCGTCGGGCAGCGCCTTGGCTTTGGTATCTTTTTTCGCGGCCAGCAACGGCGGCAGCCCTACCGGCTTGGACGACTCGGTGAGAAAGTCCGGCAGCCCCGCCACCGAGCCGGTCACATCGTCGGTGCCGGGCTGCGGGTAGCCGGGTAGACCGGCGCGCACCCAGTCGCCGCTCCACCACTTGTTCCACGCTGGCGACTGATAGTCGATGAACTGGTTGTAGCCATGCCAGTTGAGGCCACCGCTCGGGCGCCACTGGTTCCAGACGGCCGGCAGCTTGCCGCTGTTCTGGGTCAGCTCGGTGAGCCCGAGATCTTGCAAGTCGGCGAGGGTGGCGTAACCGGCGTGGTTCATCACCACGTCGAGGATGATCCGCATACCGCGCTTGTGGGCCTCGTCCACCAGGGTCTTCAGGCTCTCTTCATCGCCGTAGTTGGGGTCAATCTTGGTGAAGTCGAGCGCCCAGTAGCCGTGATAGGCGTAGAAGGGGAAGTTGCCCTGCTCGCCACCCCCGATAAAGCCATGTACCTGCTCCACCATGGGGGTGATCCAGATGGCGTTCATGCCGAGGCTCTTGATGTAGTCGAGCTTCTCGGTCAGCCCCTTGAAATCGCCGCCGTGCCAGGTGGCCACCTCGTCCTGACCATCCTTCTGGCGGCCGAAGCTGTGGTCGTTGGCGGGGTCGCCGTTGTTAAAGCGATCGGTAAGCAGGAAATAGACGCTCGCCTGATCCCAGCTGAACGGTGCTGGCTTGGCTGCCTTGACCGGTTCGAGCAGCAGCAGGCCGCCGCTCTCTTTGCTCGGGGTCAGGGTCAGCTTGCCCTGTTTGATCACCGCCTCCTGTTTCGAGTAGGCATCCCGCAGTCGGGTGCCGTCGGGCCAAACCCCTTTCAGGGATACCGTCACCGGGCCGCCATCCCAGCTGATGCAGGGCTCTTGTGGTGGCTGGCGCTTGAACTCGCTCTTCTTGGTCGCCCGCAGCACCTTGAGGCTGGGGGTATCCGGGTTGAAGGTGAACTGATACTCCCCAGCCAGCATCACCCGCAGGGTAAAGCTCTGATCCTTGCTGCATTTGTCCATGGGCTGGGCGGTGCCGAAGGGAAGTGGCTTACTCTCGCTCGGGCCAAAGCTGGCGCCGCAACTGTTGCCTGCGTCGCTGATGCGGATCTGGTGGCTCCCCTTGGCAAGGGGGTGAGTCAGCTCCACCGTGCCCTTGTCCAACGCGATCGGGGTCGCTACCGGTTGACCATCCACATAGAGGCGAACCTCGGGGGCGGCCATCGCCTGTTGGGTGAACAGCGGGGCGGCCAGCAGGGCAAGCCAGAGGGGGGATAAAAGGGGTGCACGACGCATAAGCCATTCCTTGAGCAGGGCAGTTCGGACAAGGGTCCATTCTAGGAGCAGCACAGGGAGCCTTGGATCGGCAAAATGCCGATTTGTGACATCAGTTCAAATGGTTACGTTTTCAAGCCGAGAAAAGTGTGATGGCGGACGAATGGTGGGCATCGAGAATAAAAATGCCGGTCAGGTGACCGGCATTTGGCATGGCAGGTATGGTCGTCACATCAGACGGTGAAGAACTTGAAGTTGACGAAGGCCACCGCGATAAAGGAGGCCACCATGCCGCTGATGCAGAGCACAGCCGGGCGGATAGCGGGCCAGCGATGGGTCAGCAGAATGATCGCCAGCAGGGTCGGGTAGAGCCCGAACATGTAGCGTGGCATGGCGTTGAGGCCGGTCATCAGCGGAATGGTGCAGCAGATGAACATCAGGGTCGCTTCGGCCCAGCGCTTCTGGCTGAACAAATAGCCGTTCAGGCACCAGCCGAAGATCACCATGATGGAGAGGTAAGCCTTGCGGCCCCCCAGCTCGAAGCCACTCAGCCACCAGTCCAGCGGGCTGTCCATGTAGCGACCCCAGGCCACCTGAATGTGCTTGAAGGCGAAGGCATCGCCGGTCAGGTGATAGAGATAGACCATGTAGGCAAACAGGCCAAACGGGATCAACCAGAGGGTGAACACCACCTTGAAGGCGCGCTCGGTGAAGCGGAAGAACTCCCGCCAGCCGTAAGCCTGCAGCGCCAGGATCAGCACCGGGAACACCATCATCACCCCCAGGTTGCGGGTGCCCGAGATGCAGACTCCCAGCAGGGCGACCATCAGCCATTGCTCCCGGTAGGCAAACAGGAACATGCCCAGCATCAGCGCCATGAACATCGACTCGGTATAGCCGGAGACGAAGTAGGCGGAGAAGGGGGAGAAGGCGAGCAGCCAGACGCCGAAGCGGGCGGTCTCGTCACCCAGTTTGAGTTGGCGCAGCACCAGCAGCATCAGCGGCAGGCTGATGAAGAAGGCGATGTTGGCCACCAGCATCAGGCCGATCAGGCTCTCGACATTAAGCAGGCTGGAGAGAGAGCCCGCCAGCATGGGATAGAGCGGCATAAAGGCCCAGTTGGCCGCATTGCCCTTGCTCAGCCAGCGTGGATAGAGGTCATAGCCGTTCTCTATGATGCGCTGGAACCAGACGCAGTCGAACTGACAATAGGCCTGCAGCGGGCCGATGTCGGGGGAGCCGTAGAGCTGGACGCCGAAGTAGCCCATGCCATACAGCGCCACCCGGCTCAGCACGAAGGCGGCGATGATCATCAGCCAGTCACGGCCGCTGATGCGCAGTGACGGGCGATAGGGGAGTGTAGCCCCGGTTGGCGGGGCAGTATTGGTCATATCATTCATCAGGCAAAAACCCAGACGCGAGAGAGAACGTAAGTGAGGACAGTAACGGTCAGGGTGGCGATGACCACCGGTAGCAGACCGGAGAGCCCCGCAAACAGCAGGCCGCTCAGGATCAGGTTACGCACCGCCAGCGAGAAGAGGGCGACCAGCAGAAATTTGCTGGCGGCTCCCTGTTTCTGGAAGGTGATGTAGCGGTGACCAAAGAAGGAGAACCAGAACGCGATGGCAAAGGCTAGCGTGGTGACCAGATGCTCCGAGATGGTGGGCCAGGTATGAAACAGTGCGATGGAGGTGCCAAGGTCGACGAGGGTGGCCCCCCCGCCGACAAAACCGAAACGTACCAGCCGCCAGAATTCCTCGCGGGAGATCATTGAGGCGCTTGCTCCTGTTGCTCTTGCTCTTGCGGATTGCGTTCAGCGTTCAGCGGTGTGGCTGCATCCTGCTTGGCATATTGGCCATAGACCCCTTCAATGAGGTAGACTGGGCGCTGTTTCACTTCCACGAACATGCGGCCTATGTACTCGCCGATGATGCCGAGCGACAGCAGCTGGATACCGCCGAGGAACAGCACCACCGACATCAGAGAGGCGTAACCGGGCACGTCGATACCGAAGAAGACCACCTGGGTGACGATCTTGAGGATGTAGAGGAAGGAGACGAAGGAGACGCCGACGCCGACGTAGCTCCAGACCCGCAGCGGCCAGCTGGAGAAGCTCAACAAGCCGTCGAGGGCGAAGTTCCACAGCTTCCAGTAGTTGAACTTGGTTTCACCTGCGTGACGGGCCGGGCGCTCGTAGGGAACGCCAACGGCGCGGAAACCGGCCCAGGCAAACAGCCCCTTCATGAAGCGGTTGCGCTCCGGCAGCAGCTTGATCGCCTCGACCACGCGACGGTCGATCAGGCGGAAGTCACCGGCGTTCTCCGGCAGCTTGGTGCTGGTGGAGAGCGCGTTGAAGAAGCGGTAGAAGCCACCGGCAGTCAGGCGCTTCATCGGGGTATCGGCGCTGCGATCGACGCGGATGCCGTAGACGGTGTCGTAGTCACCGGTCTGCCACAGTTTGACGAACTCCAGGATCAGGGCGGGTGGGTCTTGCAGATCCACGTCCATCGGCACGATGGCATCCCCTTTGGCCTGATGCAGACCGGCGGTCAGGGCGGCTTCTTTACCGAAGTTGCGTGCCAGGTTGACCAAGGTCACGCGCGGGTCACGGGCGATGGCCTGCTCGACCACTTCACGGGTGCGGTCACGGCTACCGTCGTTGACGAATACAATTTCAAGCTGGTCTTTGAGCGGGGCCAGTTCATTGTCTATCGCGCTGATGAAGGCATCGATGCTCTCTTCCTCGTTATAAACGGGAACGACCAGAGAGAGTCGAAAATCTGGATGCGACATAAGAACGTCCTTATTGGCTGGTTATTTTTATAAAACGGTATTGGGGACACGTATCACTGGGCAACGGTCAAACGCACCGACTGGACATTGATGGGGGTGGGTGCCGAGAGCGCCAGAAAATTGGGGCGCTTGGGGTCTGCGGTGAGCGAGTCACCGGGCAGACTGAGCCGGATCTCGTTGATGCCCGCTTTGGCCAGTTTGACTGTCGTCGTCAAGTCGTGACCCAGCGCCACTTGCAACAGGGCACCGGCTTGCGGGCTGTTGATGCGGGCGTGTACGGTGAGCTGATCCGGATTGGCTGCCTGTTTGGGCAGCACAAAGTAGAGTCCCCCCTTGCCAGTTAGCTGGGTCCCTTCGTCACTCGGCTTCTTGGCCCAACCTTCGCTGGAGAGGAAACGGCTCGGTTTGGTCAGATTGAGCTCGTTGCCCGGCTGATAGGTCATGCTGGAGTTGTGTTCCCAGAAACGGGTTTTCCCCTCCAGATAATAGAGGCGATAGGCCAGGCTCACGTTGGGGTGAGCAGCCAGATAGAGGGTGTAAAGATAAAAACCGCTTAACACCAGAATGGCAGTCAAAAAACCGAACTTTTTGTACGTCATATCACTCTCTATGCCTGGCAGAATGGGTAGGCCGATGCCGCGCATATGCTAATCCAATTGCAAAAAAAGCATAGTGGATCACAAAAAAATATTTGGTCACAAATCAACCCATGCTCTCCTGTTCCAAACAAGGCTTTTTTCTGGTCAAGGTTGGTGGAGGGCAAGTCGCCAGTGGTAAGGGCGATCCGGCAGGCCATTTGGTAGATTAAAGATACTTTGCTGCGTCATTTTCTAGCGGATGCGATAGTCACCAGGCTTCTATCGCCATTTTGCCGGGGGCGATTTATGATGACTCACCTATTCGTCAAGGATGACATATGAAGTGGATCTCTTGCTGTTTGCTGCTTGGATTATGGGCGCCAATGGCATTCGCCAAGGCCCTGTGTCCCGAGCCCATTCAGGTCGGTTACGATAACTGGCCCCCCTACCATTATTACGAAGCCGACTCACCGCAACAGGTGCGCGGTTATGCTGTCGAGGTGCTGACAGCCGTGCTCACTTCTATGCACTGCAAGGTCAACTATGTGGAGCTGCCCTGGAAGCGGGTACTGCACGAGATGGAGTATGGCGAGATAGACATGGCGATGGAGGCGAACATCAACGATGAGCGCGCTCGTTATGCCTGGTTTTCCGACTCCTACAACCCGGGGCGCACCTTGCTGTGGATCCGCAAGGGCAGCCACTATCCCGAGCAGGATCTGGCGAGCTGGCTGGCCAGTGGCTACTCCCTCGGCGTTACCAAAGAGTACTTTTATGGGGATGAGGTGATGTCGCTGCTCGGCCGCTATGCCAAGCAGGTGAGTGCGGTGAGCGACAAGCAGAATTTCGATAAGCTGGCCCGCGGGCGCATCGACGGTTTCCTCGGTGACATGCTGGCCACTCCCAGTGCCCTCGCCAAAGAGGGGATAAGAGGGGCGTTCTCCTATCACCCCATGGTGGTTTACGAATCGCCGAGCTTCTTTATGCTGAGCAAACGCAGCTTTTCGCCCGCGTTCTTGCAGCAATTCAATCAGGCGTTAGCTCGGTTCAAGGGAACAGATGCGTATGACTATATCTGGCAACGTTATGCTCTTGGGCGCTAGCAAAGTATTGGCCGTTCACGCATCATGAGCGACCTGATGGTGGTGTTTGACTGCGTGCATCAATCGTTTTGAGGTATCCATGGGGATGAAGTATTGGCTGGCCCTTGCCAATCTGGTGTGGCTGGGGTGTTTGCCCGCTGGCGCGGTACATGCGACCGAAGTACAAGTCGTGGTGGCGGCCAGTGAAACCGGACACGACTGGTATCAGGGCAGTCAGGCCGAACAGGCCCGGATCGAGTTGGAGCAACAGCTGCGAGAGGCTGTGCTTGCCCAGTTGCATCCTGATTTTTTCACGTTATGGAAGCGCTTGCAGGATACGCCGGCAGCGCAGCGCAGCGCTATCTATGACGAAGCTTTTACCAAGCTGGCCCGTTTTCAGCATGCCTGGCGGGGGATGGATCTGGTTTCACGCGAGCAGATGAAGACCCTCAAGCTCGATTTGAACCGCCCTGTGGTGACCAATCCCAGCGATGATGATCTGCTCACCCAGGTGAAATTCCTACGTCCTCAGGTGGCGGAATATGAGGCGGTGCGGGCCAAAGTGCACAAGCTGCTGGCGATGCCGATGGCCAGCAAGTGGCCGACCCTCGATATGCCGACCCTGCGTGCCGGAGAGAGCTCCGCCGAGCTCGGCCAGATCCGAGCCATGCTCAACGAGCTGGGCGACAGCGCCCCGCGCCATGGTGACCTGATTTACGATGACGATACCGAGCAGGCCATCAAACAGTTCCAGCGTCGCCACGGCCTGACCGCCGATGGCATCATAGGTCGGCAAACTCGCTCCTGGCTCAATACCGGGCCGCAAGTGCGCGCCAGCCTGCTGCTGCGCAACCTGTGGCGTCGTGATTTGGTGGATCAGCTGAGCAAGCCCCGCTACGTGCTGGTCAATATTCCCGACTATCGCCTGAGCGTGGTGGAATCCGGCAACGAGGTATTCACCAGCCGGGTCATCGTTGGCCAGGAGCAACGGGCGACCCCGATCCTGGCCAGCGAAATCCGTTCCATCGTGCTCAACCCGGCTTGGCATGTGCCACGCTCGATCCTGAGCAAGGATATTCTGCCCAAGCTTGGGCGCGATCCCGCCTACCTGGACCGCGAGCAGTTCGAGGTGATCGACGGCGAAGGCAACCCGGTGCAGTTCAGCGAAGATGGCTGGCACCATGCGCTGGCGGCCGGCTTCCCCTACCGACTGCGGCAAAAGCCGGGGGATCACAACGCCTTGGGGCGCTACAAGTTCTATCTGCCCAACAACGATGCCATTTATCTGCACTCCACTCCGCGCAAGGCGCTGTTCGAGCTGGGAGCACGCGCCTTCAGTTCGGGCTGCATCCGGGTCGAGCATGCAGACGATCTGGCCGAACTGTTGCTCGCGGACTCCCGTTATCAGCCGGACAAGGTAGCCAATATCCTCAAGGAGAGTCAGACCAAATGGTTGCCGCTGACCACGCCGATCCCGGTCTTTACCGTCTACTGGAGCAGCTGGCTCGACGAAAATGGTCGCCAGCAACTGCGTAATGACATCTACGGATTTGATCGGGTCAGTTTTCAGAGCCGTCTGCTGTGATCCCTGCCACAGAGTGACAAGCCCGGCCTGTGCCGGGCTTTTCTATGGACGATTGAGGTTTGACATAGCCCCCTGCCGGAGGGTAGTTTCAGGCGCCTGTATCAAATTTACTTAGTAATCGTATTTAACTTTTTCGCTTGAATCTGCGATGGACGAACCCCTTATGCTGGAACAAGAGATAAGTCGACGTCGCCTGTTGTTGGGAGCCGGTTGCCTGCTGGGCAGCTCGCTGATCACCTTCCCAGCACTGGCCAGCCGCAGTACCACCGGGCGTGAACTTAGTTTCTTCAATCTCAATACTGGCGAGCGGGTACGTGCCAGTTATTGGGAGAACGGCCACTATCTGAGCGATGGACTGGCCGAACTCAACCACATCTTCCGCGATTATCGCCGCAATGAAGTGTTCAATATCGACAAGAAGCTGTTTGATCAGCTGTTCCTGTTGCAGCACAAGCTGGGCCGACGCAGCGAGATCCAGCTGATTTCCGGCTATCGCGCCCCGGCGACCAATCGCCAGAAGCGTCATAAGAGCCGCGGTGTGGCCAAGCACAGCTATCACACCCTGGGGCAGGCGGTGGATGTGCGGATCCCCGGCGTACAGCTGGCCCATCTGCGCAAGGCGGCGCTCCAGCTCAAGGTGGGTGGGGTTGGTTACTATCCCCACGATAACTTCGTTCACCTCGATACCGGCCCAGTGCGCAGTTGGTAAAGGGGTTGGCAAACTGCCAAGCTCTTCCCACCAGAGAGGAGATAGCGATGAAAAAGATAGCGATTGGCGCTCTTGTCGCCCTGTTATTGACCGGTTGCAGCAAGCTCAACCGCGAAAATTACGACCAGTTAAAGATGGGGATGAGTTACGCCGAAGCCAGCGCCATTCTGGGCAAGGCGGAGCGCTGTG
The DNA here is from genome assembly GCF_000819885.1 of Aeromonas fluvialis. Lineage (GTDB taxonomy): Bacteria > Pseudomonadota > Gammaproteobacteria > Enterobacterales > Aeromonadaceae > Aeromonas > Aeromonas fluvialis. Next base: position 90,079 of record NZ_CDBO01000074.1, on the reverse strand, counting down.
ATGATGCGTTGGGCACCACCAGCTGCCTCTGGGGCGGGGAAGGGAAGAACATCAAGATCCACTTTATCGCCGACAAGGCGACCTTCTTCAGTTCGGAAGGGATTAACTGAGTCACAGGGCCTGTGACACCGCACATTCATGAAAAAAGCGCCACTCGGGCGCTTTTTTGTTGCTCGCAATCCATGCCACCTTGCCAGAAACTGGCGTACTCAGTGAGTCGCGTACTGGTAGTTGAAGGTGGGCAGCCCCCATTTGAAGCGCACGGCCAGCAGTCGCAGCACGAAGCCGATCCCGATCGCGCCGAAGGCTGCCCAGTTGGCTGGCAGTCCCTGATCCAGCGTCAGACAGTAGAGGGCCGCGGTGATCAGCGAAACGGCGGCATAGAGCTCGCGGCGAAATACCAAGGGAATGCGCTGGCAGAGCAGGTCTCGCAGCACACCGCCAAATACCCCGGTCACCACCGCCATGATGCAGGCAATACCAGCGCCGTGACCCATCTCCAGCGCCCGGGCGGCGCCGAAAATTGAGAACACCACCAGCCCCAGCGCATCGAGCGCCAGAAACAGCTTGCCGAGATAGCGCATCAGCGGTGCCGAGATCACCCCGGCCATCGCGGCGGCGGCCACCAACAGCACATATTCCGGATGCTCAATCCAGAGCAGCGGATAGTGACCCAGCAGCACATCGCGAATGGTGCCGCCCCCGATGGCCGTCGCCGAGGCGATGATTACCACACCAAACAGATCCATCCGTCGCCGACCCGCAGCCAGTGCGCCAGTCATCCCTTCGGCTACCAAGCCGACCAAGAAGAGTGCATGTAACATGAGTTATCCTAGGGTACGAGAAAGGCCAGTATCCTATCAATTAGGACTATATGGGACAATGAAACCCACCTACACATTAATTTAATTCATACAAAAAAGTTAAAAGGCACCGTTTCGGGTGCCTTTTTCTCATCGTTGTTCAAGGGTTAGCGGCCGCCCAATTGCTCCTGCCGGTAGTGATCGACCCACATGGCGGTGGCACCACAGATGGCCACCGGCATCACAAACAGGTTCACCACTGGAATGGCGGAGAAGAGGGTGACCAGTGCGCCAAAACTCAGGCACTTGCCACGGCGTTGCTTCAAGGCATCTCGCATGGTGATGAAGTCGATCTTGTGGTTGTCGAACGGATAGTCGACATACTGGATCGCCATCATCCAGGCACTGAACAGAAACCAGAGCACCGGCGCCAGGGTCTGGCCCACCACCGGGATCAGGAACAGGATCAGACAGCCGATGGCCTTGGGCAGGTAGTACTTCAGCTTGGTCCATTCGCGGCCGAAGGTGCGTGGCACATCCTTGACGATATCAAGCATGCCGCTGTCATTGGCGGGCTGGCCGGTGAGGATCTGCTCCACCTTCTCCGCCAGCAGGCCGTTGAAGGGGGCGGCTACCCAGTTGGCCACCGAGCTGAAGATAAAGGAGAAGACCACCAGTATGGTGATGAGGGCGATGGGCCACAGCAGGTAGTCCAGCCAGCCCAACCAGGCGGGGATCTGTTGATGGAGCCAGGCGAACAGACCGTCCAGTTGCAGTAGCAGGGCATAGAAGGCCCCGGCAAACAGCACGAAGTTCACCAGCAGGGGGATCAGCACGAAGGTACGGATGCCCGGTTGGCGAATAAGAGAGAACCCGCGCAGGAAATAGTCTGCGCCGCTTATTGAATCTTTGACCATATGGGGTGATTGGCTCATGTGAGCTCCATCTATGCATGGGAGAACAGCCAGCATATTACAAACAAGCTTTTGATTTGGTAAAGTCGCCTGCCCGCCTCCTCTCTATTTCTTTACCGACAAAGGCCGCCATGCGTCTGAAATTGATCAAACTCGCCGGCTTCAAGTCGTTTGTCGAGCCGACCCGCATCGAACTGTCGGCAGACATGACCGCTGTGGTGGGCCCCAATGGCTGTGGCAAATCCAACGTCATCGACGCGGTGCGCTGGGTGTTGGGGGAGAGCTCGGCCCGCCATCTGCGCGGTGAGAACATGACCGATGTCATCTTCAACGGCTCCATCAACCGCTCGGCTCACGGCCGCGCCTCGGTCGAGCTGGTATTCGACAACCCCCACAATCGGGTACCCGGTGAGTTCGGCCGCTTTACCGAGATCTCGGTGCGCCGCGAAGTGCTGCGCGATGGCTCCAACCACTATCAAATCAACGGTCAGAAGTGCCGTCGCAAGGATGTGACCGATCTCTTCCTCGGCACCGGTCTTGGCCCCCGCAGCTACGCCATCATCGAGCAGGGCACCGTCAGTCGACTGGTGGAGTCGCGTCCAGCCGATCTCAAGCTCTTTATGGAAGAGGCCGCCGGGGTCTCACGATACAAGGAGCGGCGCCGGGAGACCGAGCAGCGGATTCGCCACACCCAGGAGAACCTGGAGCGCCTCGGCGATATTCGCGGCGAGCTGGGCTCGCGCCTTGAACACCTCAAAGCCCAGGCAGAGACCGCCGAGCGCTACAAACAGCTCAAGAGTCGTTCGCGCGCCGCCCGCGCCGAGCTGATTGGCTCCGAGTTGTGGGCGCTGGAGACGCGCCTTGGCGAGGCCAAAACCGAGTTGGCGCAGGCCGAGCAGGCGCTGGCGGCGCTCGATGCCAAGCGCACCGCCGATGAGGGGCGCCACGTCACCCTGTCTGTAGCAAGGCAAGAGGCACAGGCCGAGCAAGCGAATCGCCAGCAGCAGATTTTTCTCGGCGGGCAGGCCATCGCCCGCCTCGAACAGCAGCAACTGCACCAGAGTGAACTGGGGCGCGACTGGCAGGCCCGGGCACAGGCGCTGGGCGAGCGGATCGCCACCCGCAAGGGGCAGCTTGCCAGCCAGCAGGAGCAGTTGACCGAAGGGGTATTGCGCGCGGAGCAAGAAGAGGCCCGGCTGGAGCAGTGTGAGCAGTTGCTTAGCGAGCAGCAGGAGGCCTGCCAGCAGGCCAGCGAGGGGCTGGAGCAGGCCCGTCAGCGTCAACAGCAGTGGCAACAACAGTTGGCCCAGTTGCAGGGCGAGCTCAACCAGACCCGCACCCGCTTGGGTGGCCTGCAAGAGCTGCAGGCCAAGACCCGGCTGGCCCGTCTCAAGCTGGAAGATGAGCGTTCCGGCCCCCTCGGTGCCGAGGCCGACGATCTGCAACCGGCCCTCGATGCCTTGAGTGGCGAGCTTGAGCTGACGCGATCTGCCACCGGCGAGCTGACCGAACAGCTGGCGCTGGCGGTCGACGCCCATGAGCAACTCAAACAGCGTCATGGCCAGCAGTTGGGGCAGCAACGGGAGCTGGAGGCGCGGCTGGCGACACTGGATCAGATCCTCGGCGAGCAGATGGAGGGGGTGACCCTGGCGGATCGACTGCAGGTTGCCCCCGAGTGGGCACAGGCGCTCGATAAAGTGCTGGGTCGCTGGCTCACCGCAACGCCGGCGGACGAGTGCAATCTGGCGCAAGAGGGGCTCTGGATTGGCCCGGCGCAACCTGCGGTTGCCGGTACGCTGGCGGCGCAACTGGACGGCGAGCACATTCCCGCCTTCCTCAACGCCATCTGGCTGGTGGAGAGCCGGGAGGCCGCATTGGTCCGCCAGCCAAGCCTTGCGGCCGGTGAGTCGGTACTGACTCCTGCTGGCGACTGGCTGGGGCCAAACTGGGCAGATCTGGGGCAGGGCGCGGCGCTCGGCACCATGGCGCTGCTGGGTGAGCGTGAGCGGTTGCACACCGAGCTGGAGAAGGTTGCCGCGGGGCTGGCACAGCTGAGTGAGCAACTTGTTGCTGCCGATGCCCGGCGCGCCCAGCTTGCCAGTGCGCAGGAGTTGTCGCAGCGAACCTTGCGCGAGCAGGAGCAGAAATGGCAACAACTGCGCGAAGCCTGGAGCCTGCAACAGGGTCAGCGGCAGGAGCGCTTGCTGCGGCTTGGTCAGCTCGGCGAAGAGCTGATCAGGCTCGATCAGGAGCAGGCCGAAGAGGCAGAGCGACTGGCCAGCGCCCGTGAACAACTGGAACTCGATGAGGCACGCCTTGCCGAGTTGCAGGAGCAAGGGGAGCCGCTGACGCAAGGGTTGCAGGTCGCTCAGGAGCAGCTGACCCGCTGCGAGCGGGCGGTCGACGAAGCCCGTGTGCGCCGCGAGCAGCAACAAGCGACCTGCCAGCGTTTGCAACTGGAGTTGGGCAATCTGCGCCAACTCATTACCCTTGGTGAAGAGGAGCTGGCGAGGCTCGGTCTGGAGCTGGCCGGGCTGAAAGGGCCGGATAGCGAGGTGGTGCCCGATCTGGCGCCGCTGCTGGCCGAGCAGCGCACTCTGGAGGCGCAGCAGCTCGCCTGCCATCAACGGCTGACCGGGTTGGAGCGCCAGCTCGGCGAGCTGGAGCAGGCCAGAAGCGTCGATCACAAACAACTGGTGACCCTGCAGGAGACGCTGGCGACCCTGCGCCTTGAGCGCGAACGCAACCTCACCCGGCGTCAGGGGCTGCACGAACAGTTTGAAGAGCTGGGGGTGCGACTGGTAGATCTCGATCAGGCGGTGCTGATCGCCGCCGATCGCGGCAAGCTGCGTCAGGAGATCCAGACCCTGGAGGCACAAGTGGAGGCGCTTGGCGCCATCAACCTGGCGGCGCTGGAGGAGTATGAAGAGGCGAAAAGCCGGTCAACCTATCTCGAAAATCAGTGTCAGGATCTCGAGCAAGCGCTGGAAACCCTGAGCCAAGCCATTAAAAGAATTGATAAAGAGACACAAATACGGTTCCGGGACACTTTCGATAAGGTCAACGAAGATTTAAAATCCCTGTTTCCAAAAGTGTTCGGTGGGGGTAGTGCCTGGCTTGAGTTGACCTCCGATGATCTTTTGGAGGCCGGAGTGAGCATCATGGCAAGACCTCCGGGTAAGAAGAATGCTACCATTGCCCTGCTTTCCGGGGGGGAGAAGGCGTTAACCGCGCTTGCGCTGGTTTTTGCCATCTTCAGACTCAACCCAGCACCTTTTTGTCTGCTGGATGAGGTGGATGCACCGCTCGATGAAGTGAACGTCGGTCGCTTCTGTTCTCTTGTCAAAGAGATGTCGAGCACAGTACAGTTCGTTTACATCAGTCATAATAAGGTCTCCATGGAGATGGCTGAGCAGCTGGTTGGCGTCACGATGCAAGAGCCCGGGGTTTCGCGCATTGTGTCGGTCGATATCGGTGAAGCCGTCGCTTTGGCTGAGCAAAACTAGAAAGAGAAGCAGCTAATGCAGGAATTGCGTTACATCTTGGTTGCCCTGGGCGGTATTGCTATTGCGGCATTGCTCATTCACGGGTTGTGGAGCAACAAAAAGAATCGTCAGGCACCGATCAAAGAGAAACCCCTTGGCCGGATGGAATCTAAATCGCGTAACCGCGATGATGATGACGCCTTCGATAGCGACGGTATTGGTCAAGTGCGCGTGGTCAGCAGTGGCCGCCGTGCCGAACCCAAGCTGCGCAGTGAAGAGGGCCTTCAGCCGGAGTTTGGTCGCCGCGCCGTCGTGCCCGCCTTTGATGATGAAGATGACGAGGATGAGCTGCCGCCGCCCGCCGTGCGCAAGCCTGCTGCCCGTCCGGTTCCGCCGCCTCCTGCCGATGAAGAAGAGGAGCTGGACTTCGAAGAGCCGCTGCCTGACGTCATTGCGCAAGAGCCTGCCGCCTCGGTGCGCAAACCGGCGCAAGTCAATCGCCGTACCCCGGTCTACCGCTCCCGTCCCCAGCGCGAGCCTGTCATGCCGGTGCAGGATGATGAGCCGCTGGTCGAGCCTGCCTATGCCACTGCACCCACCTTTGGTGTGCGAAATGAGCCTATGCGAGCCACCGAACCGGAAGTGAAGGTCCAGCAGCCAAGCCGTGTGGAACCTGAGCCTGTTTACGAGAAGCCCGTCTACGAGGCTCCCGTTGCAGAACCTCGCTCCGCTCCCCAGCCGGTAGAAAAAATCTGGCAGGATGTCTATGTCATCAACCTGATGGGCCGTCCGGGTCATGATTTGCAAGGTGCAACCCTGCTCTCATCCCTGATGGCGCTGGGCTTCAAGTTTGGCGAGATGGATATTTTCCACCGTCACGAAGATCCCAACGGCAAGGGTGAAGTGCTCTTTTCCATGATCAACATGGTCAAGCCGGGTACTTTCAATCCGTACCGTATGGAGCAGTTCACCACGCCGGGTGTCTCCCTGTTCATGCAGTTGCCGCTGCGCAGCAACGCTGCGTTTGCGTTCGAGAATATGCTGCAGGCCGCCGACCAGCTCGCCAGCGATCTCGATGCCATGCTGACAGATATGGATCGCAGCCCGCTGAGCGACGAGACCATTGCCCGTTACCGTCACGAGCTGGCTACCTACGAGGCCAGTCGCGACTAATACGCCATGCGGGTCGAGTGAATAAAAAGTGCGGTACCCTGGTACCGCATTTTTGTTTCTACTCCGGCCGGATGTTCAATCACACTTCGAGACTTTTTCATGAGCGCCACTATCTCCCGCCACCGTCAACTGTGTGAGCTGCTGACCGAATACGGTCATCAGTACTACGGGTTGAAAAAACCGACAGTGCCGGATGCCGAATATGACCGATTGAAGGAGGAGTTGCTTGCCCTTGAATTGGCTCATCCTGAGCTCCGCCATAGCCAGCTCAGTGAACTGCTTACGGAGTACGGTCATCAGTACTATGTGCTGGATAACCCCACGGTGCCGGATGCCGAATACGATCGCCTGATGCGCGAGCTGATCGCGCTGGAAGCCGAGCACCCCGAGCTGAAAACCCCGACGTCCCCCAGTGTGCGGGTCGGCGGCCAGCCGCTGACGGCGTTCAATCAGGTGCGCCACGAGCTCCCCATGCTCAGTCTGGACAACGTCTTTAGCAGCGAAGAGCTGCAGGCGTTCGAACAGCGGATGAGCGATCGCCTCAAGCGCGAGGTGCGTTTCACCTTCTGTTGCGAGCCAAAGCTCGATGGTCTGGCGGTGAGCCTGCTCTATATGGATGGTCAGCTGGTGCAGGCGGCCACCCGGGGTGATGGCGCCACCGGTGAGGAGATCACCGAGAACGTGCGCACCATCAAGGCCATACCGCTCGTCCTGCGCGGCACAGGCTGGCCTGCCCGGCTGGAGGTGCGTGGTGAGGTTTTTATGCCCAAGGCCGGTTTTGAGGCGATGAATGCCAAGGCGCTGGCCGCCGGTGAGAAGGTATTCGTCAACCCGCGCAACGCCGCCGCTGGCAGCCTGCGTCAGCTCGATTCACGCATCACTGCCAGCCGTCCCCTGAGCTTTTACGCCTATGGTGTGGGCGTGGGGGGCGAGCAACTGGGCGACTCCCACTTCGGTCGTCTCAACCAGCTCAAAGCGTGGGGGCTGCCGCTCAGTCCCGAGGTGAAGCTCAAAGAGGGAGCCACCGGTTGCCAGGCCTTTCACGACGACATCCTGTCTCGCCGTGGCGAGCTCCCTTATGAGATCGACGGCGTGGTCTATAAGGTGGATGCCATCGCCCTGCAAGAGGAGCTGGGTTTTGTGGCCAGAGCACCGCGTTGGGCGACCGCTCACAAGTTCCCGGCGCAGGAGGAGATGACGGAGCTTGAGAACGTCGAGTTTCAGGTTGGCCGTACCGGCGCAGTGACCCCGGTTGCCAAGCTTAAACCGGTGTTTGTCAGCGGCGTTACCGTCTCCAATGCCACCTTGCACAATGCCGACGAGATTGAACGCCTTGGCGTAATGATTGGCGATACGGTGATCGTGCGGCGGGCGGGGGATGTGATCCCGCAGATCGTCGCCGTGGTGGAGGCGCAGCGTCCAAGGGATGCCCGTGCGATCGGCTTCCCGACCGAGTGCCCGGTGTGCGGCTCTGCGGTCGAGCGACTGGAAGGGGAGGCGGTGGCCCGTTGCTCCGGCGGCCTGTTCTGCGAGGCGCAGCGCAAGGAGGCGATCAAGCACTTCGCCGCCCGTCGCGCCATGGATGTGGATGGCCTTGGCGACAAGATTGTCGAGCAGCTGGTAGACAAGGGGCTGGTGAAGACCCCGGCCGATCTGTTCAGCCTCAACGCCATTCAGCTGGCCGGTCTTGAGCGGATGGGGCAAAAATCGGCTCTCAATCTGGTGGCCGCCATCGATGCGGCCCGCAGCACTACCCTGCCGCGCTTCCTGTTTGCCTTGGGGATCCGAGAAGTCGGGGAGGCGACCGCCCTCAATCTTGCCAACCACTTCCTCACCCTGGATGCCCTGCGCGCCGCCTCGGTGGAGCAACTGCTCGAGGTGGCTGACGTGGGCGAGGTGGTGGCCAAGCATGTCTACTACTTCTTGCGTCAGCCGCACAACGTGGAGGTGCTGGAAGCCTTGCTGGCTGCCGGTATCCACTGGCCGGCCATCGAGAAGAAGGAAGCAAGCGTTCAACCCTTTGCCGGCAAGACCTTCGTGCTGACCGGTACGCTGACCACCTTGTCGCGCAACGATGCCAAAGCGGCGCTGCAGGCGCTGGGGGCCAAGGTAGCGGGTTCTGTATCTGCCAAGACAGATGTACTGGTGGCGGGGGAAGCGGCCGGTTCCAAGCTGGCCAAGGCACAGGAGCTGGGCATCACCATCTGGAGTGAAGAGGAGTTGCAGCTGGTGCTGCAAGGCCAGGGTTGAGTTCGTCTCTCTGATAAAAAAACCGGCATTCGTGCCGGTTTTTTTTATTCCCCCGCAATCACCATTTTTTGGGTTCATCGCGCTTTTCCGGGGAAGGCAGCCTTGATTTTCAGGAAGAAGTAGTCCGAGTCCCTGAAGCCATAGGCCATCCGCTTGATCACCTTGATGTGGTTGTTCACCCCTTCCAGCAGGCTGGTATGCATATGGAAGCGAGCACTGGCGAGGATCCCTCTGGCGTAGCGTTTGAGGTTGCGGGCAAAACGTTGCAGCGGGGCCAGTTCACTGTCCCGCGCATGCCGTAACCAACTCCTCCAGCGTCGCCAGCCTTCACGCACGCTCGGGGCATACCAGATCTCTTTCAGGGCGTCCTTGAGCACGTAAACCGTGGCCAGTGGTTGATTGGCGGCCAGTAGCTCCTGCAACTGCACCACCTGCCCAGCGTTGAGATTATCCCGGTTACGCAGGAGCAGCCAACGACTCTGCTTCATCACCTTGCGGGCGGGTTTGTCATGGCCCAGTGCGTTAGCCTGAGCGACCCGAATGCGGTCAATCACGTCGCGACCATAACGGGCCACGACATGGAACAGGTCGTACACCACCTCGGCCTGAGGGCCGTGCTGCTTCACCTCCAGATCGAAGGCGGTGTTCATGTCCATCGCCACCGCCTCGATCTGCTTGCACCGCTCGCCGAGTTGCTCGAAGAAAGGCCGTGGCCTTACGGCTGTTGCCCTTTCCCACTCACAGTACGCGAGTGCGCTCGGCATCCATGATGACGGTGGCATCGCCGGTATCGTCACGAAGCGGGGTATAGCGCTGAGTCGTTATCGTGCCACCAAGTTGATGAAGGAGCTTGGATTGGTGAGTTGTCAGCAACCCCGCCATAGCTACAAAAAAAACCGGCATCACATGGATGCCGGTTTTTGTTTGACGATAAGAGGTGCGTCTTAGCGCAGGATCATCTCGTCACGGCCCGGGCCGACGGAAACCATCGGAACCGGTACGCCGAGCAGCTCTTCGATGCGCAGCACGTACTGCTGGGCGGCGCGCGGCAGCTCTTCGAAGTTGCGGCAGCCGCTGATGTCTTCGCTCCAGCTTTCCATCTGCTCGTAAACCGGCTTCAGGGCAGCGGTTTGCGGCCAAATCGGGTTCTCGGTGTGGGCACCTTCGTAAGCCACGCAGATCTTCAGATCCGGCAGGCCGGTCAGGCAGTCCAGCTTGGTCAGGGCCACTTCGGTAGCGGCTTGCAGCTCGACACCGTTCTTGGTGGCGACAGCGTCGAAGTAACCGACATCACGGGGACGGCCGGTGGTGGCACCGAACTCGTTGGTGATCTTGCGGAACTCGTCCTGGTTCTCCATGGCGGTCAGCAGGGTGCCGGTACCGACAGAGGAGCTGAATGCCTTGGCCACGGCGATGACACGCTCCGGACGCAGTGCCGGCAGGCCGCCACCGATACCGGCGTAGGCGCCAGAAACGTGGGAGGAGGTCACCCAGGGGTATTCGCCGTAAATGAGGTCACGGCCAGCGCCCAGCTGCGCTTCGAACAGCAGGGTCTTGCCTTCTGCCTGCAGCGCTTTGAGCGGCATGCTGACGTTGCACACGGCGTCGATCCAGGGTGCAGAGACTTCCAGCAGCCAGTCGGCCATTTCCTGGGCAGTCTGGGTGAATTCGAAGGAGGGGTAGATAGCCTTCATCTGCGGCAGTTTCCAGTCCAGCATGAACTGGATCCGATCGACCAGTACGTCCGGCTGTTTCAGCCAGCCGACCAGGATCGCTTTCTTCATCACGCGATCGCCGTAGGCAGGGGCGATGCCCTGACGGGTGGAGCCATAGGCGCCGTCACCCAGACGTTGCTCTTCCAGGGTATCTTCCAGTGCGTGCAGCGGCAGGCACAGGGTCGCGCGGTCAGAGATGGCCAGCTTCGGAGTCACGCCGGAGGCTTTGACTTCGTCGAGCTCGACGGTCAGTTTCTCGGGGCTGATCACCATGCCCGGGCCGAGCACAACCAGGCAATCCGGGTTGAATACGCCACTCGGAACCTGGTGCAGCTTGAAGGTGCCAAGGTCGTTGACCACGGTGTGGCCAGCGTTGTTGCCGCCCTGGAAGCGAATGCTGGCGCCAGCTTGACCTGCCAGATAATCCACGATGCGGCCTTTGCCTTCATCACCCCAGTTAGCACCTACGACTACGATAGACGACATGACTCTTTCTCCTAAGACGTTAGGCGTCAATCCTATGAGCCTGATGCGGATTAGAAAAATTAATTATCTTTATAATTCTGATAAGAGAACCATATAATCATGGCCAATTAAGCGGCAAGTCGCCCGATTTTGCCGGGCAAGCCCCGCACATCGCGGGTTGAGGGACTCTTATGCTGGACATTCACTGGCTGCAAACCTTTGTCACCCTGGCCCGATTGCAACATTTTGGCCAGACCGCCACCGAGCTGCACATGACCCAGCCCAATGTGAGCCTGCATATCAAGCGGCTGGAGCAGGCGACCCGGGTGCGGTTGATTGAGCGCAGCCCGTTTCGCCTGACTCAGGCGGGGGAGCGGCTGCTGCAAAGTGCCGAGCGCACCATCGCCGAACTGCAGCTCTGCCAGTCCGACCTCAATGCCCTCAACCAGCTCAGTCAGGGGACGCTGGCCATCGCCGCCAGCGACATCATCTCCCGCCTGCTGCTGATCCAGCCGTTCCAGCGCTTCAAGCGGGAGTTCCCCGGCATCGACCTAACCCTGTTCAACACCACGTCGGATCAGGCTGCCGAACTGGTCAAGGCGGGTAAGGCGGATCTGGGTTTTGTCATGGCGCAAAAGCGCAGCGAGCCGCTCTTCTATACCGAGCTGCAACAGGTGACTTGGTGCGCGCTGGGTCATGGCCTCGCCCGCTGGCAGGTGCGAGCAGTGGCGGGAGAGAGCGACCCCCTCGACGAGCCGACCCTGATCCTGCTCGGTCACGACACCCGCACCCGAGCGCTGATCGACCCTTCCCTGCCGTTGCTGGCCTTGCCCCCCTGTCGCATCATGGAGGTGGGCAGCGTCGATGCCCAGCTGGATTGGGCCGAGGCGGGCTTTGGTGTCGCCATCGTGCCGGACTTCTCCCTGCATCCGCGCCTCAACCTCACCGCGCCGGTCACCAGCCTCGGCGACTTTCCCGGTACCAGTCTGGGCTACGTGGTGCGCCAGAATCAGGTGTTGTCGCGGGCCATCAAGCAGTTGCTGCACTGGGTGGAGGAGGAGATCCAGAAGCCCAACCCCTATCTGACCCGGGTGATGGAGCCGTAGCGGGGCGGCAAGGTGAGCAGGCCTATCGGGGTGACTAAGCCGCCATCAATTGCGCCACTATCGAGCGCATATCAATAATCAGGGCAGCCGAGGCTGCCCTGATGCGTTTGTGGGAGCTGACCACTCAGGGTTGCAGCGGTGTGGCTGCGCTGGTGGCAGGGGCGGGAGGCGTGTCGGTTTTATCCTGCTGCGGGGTTTCGCCAGTCACCGCGCTGCTGGCAGGCTAGATTGCCTGCTCTTGCGGCGCAGTTGCCGCAGAGGCGCTTTGCGGCAGCTCGGGGGCGACCTTGGGCGCATTTTCGGGTAAGGGGGTGGTCTCTGTGGCGTCTATCGCCACCGGGTCACGGCTGGTCGAGGTCGCGTCGGAGGGGGCCTCAGGGGGCGTTGTCGTCCCGTTGGCGGTACTCACCTGCTCTGCCGTTGGTGCCGTATCTGAGGTCGATGGCTCAGGTGTTAATTGCTCGGGGGTCAGAGGCAAGGGCGCTGGCGGCAGATCCGACATCCCCGCATGGAGGGGCAGCTCGGTCTGCGCCTGCAGACGACCCACGGTGATCTTGCTCAAGGCAGGATGCAGCCGACTGAACTGTTTGGCCCTGGTCAGCAGGGTATCGCGCACGGTACGGACGATGGGATCCGGCAGGCTGGCCAGCGCCACCAGTTCGGCACTCATCCCGATATTGTTGATGGAGGCCGTCTGCCCCGGATAGAGGTTGGCGGCGATGTGACTGCGCTGGTAGTAGGGGTGTAGCTTGAGCAGCTTGTCGATCTGATCCCCTTCGATGGGGATCAGGCGCACCTTGCAACGGCTGATCAGATCGCCGACTGCCTGATTGGGGTGACCGGCCACCACAAACGCGGCATCCAGCGAGCCATCGCACAGCCCTTCCAGCGGTTCGCTGTTCGATTTGAGTTGATAGGCAGCAAACTGCCCGGCTTGCCATCCCATGGCCGCCATCAGGGCCAGACTTGTGATCTGCTCACCGGCGCCGCTGTCGCCCGGATAGACCCGTTTCCCCTCGATATCCGCCAGGGTAGTGATACCGCTATCGGGGGCGGCCAGCAGGGTCAGCGACTCCTGATAGAGGCGAAACAGACTGCGTAGTTCATTGTTGGCTCCCTGCCCGCTGAAGGGGCCGGTGCCTTGCAGGGCGTGGTGCAACACATCGGACTGCACCAGTGCCAGCTGTACGTCCCCCTTGCCGAGCGCCTTGAGATTGGCCATCGAGCCACGGGTACTCTGCACGGTGCAACTGTCCCCGTGCAGGGCATGGTCGGTATTGAGTATCCGGCAGATGGCGCCACCGGTCGGGTAGTAGACCCCGTTGAGCGGGCCCGTTCCGATAGTCAGCGCCTGACTGCCGAGAGGGGTCAGTGCAGAGAGTGCACAGAGGGGGAGCAGAAGGTGACGCAAGATCCGTAAAGACATAGTTGACTGAGTTGACCGCTGGCTGATGACACAGGGAAAAAGGGATGGGCGCACCCATCCCGCTACCGGTTGATTACGATTTGCTGTGGCCGAGGATGGCCCGCTCCATCCGCGCCAGCGCCTCGATCAGTCGTGCCCTGGTACAGCCGAAGTTGAGCCGCACGAACTGGCCGTCGCCAAACTGGGCACCGGGCGATAGTCCGACCCCGGCCTGCTCGAAGAAGGCGACGGGATCGGCAAGGCCAAGGGTGCTCACATCGATCCAGGCCAGATACGTCGCCTGATGGTTGGCCAGCTTGACGCCGGGCCAGCGTGCCACCGCCTGCTGGATCAGGGCCAGATTGGCCGCCAGATAGTCGAGTTGCTCGGTCAGCCACTGTTCGCCACCCTCATAGGCCGCTTCGGCGGCGACAAAGCCCAGCAGGTTGACGTCGGCGCTGATGCCGCGCATCGCCTGCTGCAGCCTGAAGCGCAGACGGGCGTTGGGGATGATGGCGAAGGAGCAGCAGAGACCGGCGATATTGAAGGTCTTGCTCGGGGCCATCATCACCGCGCAGCGCTCGGCAGCTTCTTCACTGATGGTGCCGTAGGGAATATGGCGGGCGTTCTTATCCAGCAGCAGATCACAGTGGATTTCATCGGAGCAGATCACAAGGTGGTGGCGGGCGGCGATGGCATCGATGGCCAGCAGCTCGTCACGGGTGAAGATGGTGCCGCCCGGGTTGTGCGGGTTGCAGAGCAGCAGCAGATCTGCGGCGGGGGCCTGACGCTCCAGCTCTGCCAGATCCAGCACCCAGCGACCGGCTTCTTCAATCATCGGCACGGTGAGCAGGGGACGATCATTGAAGCCCGGCGCCTGCAGGAAGGGGTAATAGACCGGCTTGGGAGTGATGATACCGCGGCCATGCTGGCTCCACGCCTTGCAGGCGAGGTTGAGCCCCGGTACCACGCCGGGCAGGAACACCAGCCATTCGGGCTCGATGGTCCAGCCATAGCGGGTCGCCATCCGTTCGATAATGAGTTCAATCAGGCGCGGCGAGGGACGTGAATAGCCGAAAATGCCGTGGGCAACCCGTTGGGTCAACGCCTCAATCACGGACGGGGGGGAGACAAAGTCGGTATCGGCAACCCACATGGGCAGCACATCCTGACCCTTGTACTTGTCCCATTTCAGGCTCATGGTGCCACTGCGGTCTACTTCCTGATCAAAATCAAACATGCGAACTCCTTGTGCTGGCAGGATGGGCTTTCACTCTACGGGGTCGCGGCCTCCCTCGCAAGGCGCACACCCGCTTATGTCATCCTTGAGCCTGCTCTTGATAGTGACATAAGATAAGCGCCGAATTTTCATACGGCTGCCGCCCGTTAGCCCGTATCGTCCTTCCAATCAGTGGTAACCCTATGAGCTTGTCGATAGCGGCGGTCAAACGCCCGGACCCCGTCTCTCTTTCATTTTTTGCCGTGACCTTTATGACCGGCGTCGCGGTGGCACTGCAGGTGCCTACCTTAAGTCTGTTTCTGGCCGAAGAGGTGCAGGTGCGCCCCTTTCTGGTCGGGCTCTTCTATACCATCAATGCGGTGGTGGGCATTCTGGTCAGCCAGTGGCTGGGTCATCGCTCCGACAACAAGGGGGATCGCAAGCGACTGATCCTGCGCTGCTGCTTTGCCGGGGTAGCGCTCTCCGTGCTGTTTGCCTGGAACCGCAACTACTGGCTGTTGGCGAGTCTGGGGGTGATGCTGGCTGCGCTGGCGGCCACGGCCAGTCCCCAGTTGTTTGCGCTGGCGCGGGAGTATTCCGACAGCCGCAACCGGCGGGCGGACATGTTCAGCTCGGTGATGCGGGCTCAATTTTCGCTGGCCTGGGTCATAGGCCCGCCCATCGCCTTCGCGCTGGCCATCGGCTACGGTTTCGAGCTGATGTACCTGGCTTCGGCACTGGCCTACCTGCTCTGCGCCCTGGTGGTGTGGCGCTGGCTGCCCTCTCTGCCTTTGCCCAAGATGGCTGAAGAGACCGAGCGGGTCAGCAGCTGGCGGGATCCAGCGGTGCGGGCGCTCTTTATCGCCTCCACCCTGATGTGGACCTGCAACAGCATGTACCTCATCAATATGCCGCTCTACATCACTCGTGAACTGGGGATGGATGAGAAGCTTGCCGGTATCCTGATGGGCACGGCGGCGGCGCTGGAGATCCCCTTCATGCTGCTGGCGGGTTATTACACGGCGCGCTTTGGCAAGCGCCCCATGATGTTGCTGGCGGTGCTGGCTGGCGCGGCTTTTTACACAGGTCTGGTGACCCTCACCGACCAATACGCCCTGATCGCCTTGCAGCTGTTCAACGCCATCTTCATCGGTATCGTGGCGGGGATCGGCATGTCTTACTTTCAGGATCTGATGCCGGGGCGGGCCGGGGTGGCGACCACCCTGTTTGCCAACAGTATCCGCACCGGCTCCATCATGGCAGGGGCCATCGCCGGTGTGGTGGCGGAGGTGTGGAGTTTCCACGGGGTCTTTATGGTGGCGCTGGGATTGGCACTGGTGGCACTGGCCGCCAGCTGGCGGGTGCCCAACGTCTGACGGGGGATCTGGCTGTTATTTATCGTGCCGGGGCTGGGCGTGCGGGAGCGGTGCTGATCCGCCCTGATATTCGTTGCGCAGGCAGCGCAGCAGCAGCTCGGTCGCGGGGCCGAGGGATTCGGGGGAGAGGGTCAGCAGGTAGGTATAGAGGTGGCGCTCGTTGCCGCTTTCCAGATCCAGCTGTATGAGTGAACCTTCCGCCAGCTCCCGCTCTACCAGATGGCGGGGCAGCCAGGCATAGCCGAGGCCGAGGCGCAGCATGGCGAGCACTTCGTGGTAGTGGGTCGCCTTCCAGCCGGTGTCATCCGCATCGTTCCAGTCCACCGAGCGGTGAATGGGGGGATGGAGGCTGATCTGGTTGTGGCCGGCCAGCATATCGCTGCGGATTGCCCCCTTCTCCTGTGCCAGCGGATGGTTGGCGGCGCAGAGGGGCAGCAGGCACACCTCGTCCAGCAACAGGCCGGTGCGATCGCCGGGAAGGTGCTGGGAGAGCATCAGATCCCCCGGTTGCAGGGCGCTGAAGTGGCAGTGAATGCGTTCGTGCAGGTTGACCCGGCAACCCCGGCTGCGGGGATAGAAGCTGGCCAGCGCCCGATAGAGGCGATCCCTTGGCTGCAACGCCGAAACATAGAGGTTGATCTGCGGCTCCCACTGCCGCTCCAGGTTGTTGGCCAGATTCTCCAGCTCCTCCACCTGCTGGCTCAACTGACGAGCCCGCTTGAGGAAGATCTCGCCCGCCGGGGTCAGCACCGCCTTGCGGCCGCGCACCTCCAGCAAGGGCACGCCCAAACTCTGCTGCAGCTTCGCAACCGCATGGTTGAGGGAGGACTGGCTCTTGTTCAGCGCCTCGGCCGCCTGGGCGTAGCCGCCGCAGTCAACCACCGCCTGAAAGATCCGCCATTGCTCAAACGTGCTCTTGGGACGAAACATAGTTCAACCTGATTGGAGATAGGATGGTCAGGGGTTCGAACAGGGAGCCTTTGCTCCCTATTCAATTTAACCCCTGCCGCACAACACTCTGGGTATTTTATTGATTTATTTGGGCTGGGCCGCCTGTTTATTTTGGCTGAGCCACAAAGGTCTGGCCGGTTTTGCCGCGGCTGTCCGATCCCATCAGGTAAAGGTAGAGCGGCATCAGATCGGCCGGGGTCTTGAGGTTCATGGGATCTTCTGCCGGGAAGGCGCTGGCGCGCATCTTGGTGCGGGTGCCGCCCGGATTGAGGGTATTGACCCGCACACCGGTGTTCTCCAGCTCGTCGGCCAGCACTTCCATCATCCCCTCGATGGCGAATTTGGAGATGGCATAGGTGCCCCAGTAGGCCCGCCCTTTGCGTCCCACGCTGGAGGAGGTGTAGATGATGGAGGCATCGCCCTGCACCTTGGCGGTCTGGCGCAGGAGCGGTAGCAGCGCCTGGGTCAGCAGGAATTCCGATTTGACGTTGACCTGCATCACCTCGTCCCACTCCTTCTCCTGAATGTGTTCAAACGGAGAGAGAGTGCCGAGCAAACCGGCGTTGAACAGCACGCCATCGAGGCGGCCAAACTGCTGGGCGAAGGTGTCGGCCATGCCGCGGTAGTGGGCGGCGGTGGCCCCTTTCAGATCCACCGGCACGATGGCGGGCAGCGGATAACCGGCGGCGTCAATCTGGTCATACACGGCTTCGAGTTTGGCGCTGGTGCGGCCGAGCAGGATCACGGTGGCACCGTGGGCGGCGTAGGTGAGGGCGGCTTCGCGGCCGATCCCGTCGCCGGCACCGGTGACCAGAATGACTTTATCCTTGAGCAGATCGCGGGGTGCCTGATAATCGAGCATGACAACTCCTGTTAACAAATTCCGGCCATAAGTGCATGGCAATCGGCGCCAAGTGTACTGATCCGCGCGCCTGTTTGACCAGCCAGCGGCAATAAAAATGTGAAGAAAATAGAGAGGTTGTGATGCTCGGGTTGGTTTTTTCGGGCACTGGCTGCGATTTTTTGCGCGCATCCGCCAAACTCCCTAGAATGTGACGAAAACCGATCCATTCTGGAGTCCATCGTGACATTTCTGACCGAATATGGCCTGTTTCTGGCCAAGACAGTGACCTTCCTGCTGGCCATCGGCGCCATCATTCTGATGATCGTCAGCACTCGCCAGCCGAAAGCGCGCAAGGGGGAGCTGGTGGTGACCGACCTCTCGAGCGAGCTGGAGCAGGGGCAGTTTGCGCTCAAGAGCGCGCTTGCCAGCAAGGCCGAGCGCAAGGTGATGGACAAGCAGCAGAAAGAGGAGCAGAAAAAGCGCGCCAAGGCGGGGGATGAGCGCAGTCGCCTGTTTGTGCTCGACTTCAACGGCAGTATGGATGCCAAAGAGGTGGCCTCCCTGCGCGAAGAGGTGAGCGCGGTGATTGGCGTCGCCCAGCCCGGCGACGAGGTGTTGCTGCGCCTTGAATCCGGTGGTGGCGTGGTGCATGGCTATGGCTTGGCCGCCTCCCAGTTGCAGCGGCTGCGGGACAAGGACATCACGCTGACCGTGGCTATCGACAAGGTGGCGGCGAGTGGCGGTTACATGATGGCCTGTGTGGCGGACAAGATCCTGGCCGCCCCCTTTGCCATCGTTGGCTCCATCGGGGTGATCGCCCAGCTGCCGAACTTCAACAAGTTGCTGAAAAAGCATGACATTGAATTCGAGATGCACACCGCCGGGCAGTACAAGCGCACCATCACCATGTTCGGCGAGAACGACGATCTGGGGCGCGAGAAGTTTCGCGAGGAGCTGGCGGCGATCCACGAGCGCTTCAAGGCCTTTGTGGCCGAACACCGCCCGCAACTCGATATCGATCAGGTCACGACCGGTGAGCACTGGCTGGCGAGTCAGGCCAAGGGGCTGGGATTGGTGGATGCCCTCTGCACCAGCGATGACTACCTGCTGGCGCAAGCCAGCCACCACAAGGTGATCGGCATCAGCTATCGCAAGCCAAAAAGCCTGACCCAGAAGCTGGGGCAGCAGGGCGCTCAGGCGCTCGAAGCCGGACTGGGGCGTCTGTGGCAGCAGAGTCCCTGGCGCTAAGCCCGCACCTTCGGCGTTAGCCAGAGGGGAATCCCGTGATAAAAAGGCCAGCCGATGCCCACCGGCTGGCCTTTTTGCATCCGGTTGCACCTTGCTGGCGAGCGAGCGTTGTTTCTATTGAAGCCCTCTGTTACCACTGAATGCTTTCCCCCGTTTATGACAGCATCTTGTGTTAAGAGCTGCGGAGGCATGGAGCATAGCGATGTCATGGAGCACCCTCAGGCAATTTCCCCTGCTGGTCTGGATCGTTATTCTGGGCACCTTTATGGTGCGTACCAGTTTTTTCATGGTCTGGCCTTTCCTCTCTATCCTGCTGTATCGGGAGTATGACCTCTCTGCTTCCGGTATCGGGATGTTGCTCGGAGGAGCCGCTGTGCTCTCCTGCCTTATCGGCTTCTACGTGGGGTGGCTCTCCGACAAGATTGGTCGCCGCGCCATATTGCTGCTGGGCTGCGCCGTGTCGTGCGGAGCTTATCTGCTGCTTGGCTTTGGCCACTCCCTCTGGCTAATCGCACTGGGGGTATTTGGCTCCGGTCTCTCCTATGCCTTTATCGATACCCCGGGCAAGGCGCTGATGGGGGATCTGCTGCCCGAGAAAACGCAGCGAGAGCTGGCTCAGCACCTGCGCTACTTCCTGCTCAATGTGGGGGCGGGGGTGGGTGAGCCTGCGGTTGCAGTTCTCCATTCTGCTGATGGCTGCGGCCCAGGTGCTGTTCGCCCTGTCGAGCCCGGCATTGCATTGGCCCTGGTTGATGGCGGTGTTCTTACTCAGTGTCGGGGAGGCGGTGCTCTTTCCGCTCTTTAACGTGCTGATCGATGAGATGGCGCCGCCTCATCTCAAGGGCAGTTACTTCGGGGCCAGTGCTCTTGCCGGTCTTGGCTGGGCGCTGGCTCCGTTAGTGGGGGGATGGTTGTTGCAGGTATGGGGCGGGCCTGCGCTGTTTGCCGTGATGGTGGGGATCTGTGTGCTGGTGTTCGCCCTTTACGGGGCTGGCAACCGGGAGGTCAGGAGTCCGGCCTGCCCGGTGAAGTAACTCAGAAGGTCAGCACCTTGTCGGCAGCCAGGGTCCATTGGGCCAGCATCGGCAGGGTGCCGACCTCAATCCCCTCGATCAGCGGCAGGATTGTTATGCCCCGGGCATCGGTGCAGCTCTTGCACAGGCGAATGACTGCACCCTGAGCCAGCAGGATCTCCAGCATCTGGCGCAGGTTGTACCCTTCGGCTGGTGCCTGACCGGCCAGCGCCGCGCTCACCGCATCGGACATCAGGAACAGCTTCAGGCTGGCGCCACCCTGCTCGTTCAGGGCGATAGCGAGACGCAGGGCGTTGAACAGGGATTCGCTACCATAGGGAGCGCCATTGGCAATCACCACAATCTGTTGATTCATAAGAAACTCCTGATCCTAAAAAGCGCCATTGTAGAACCAACAGGGTGACGATTGCGTGATGTTGCACAACTTCTGTCGCACCTTGTTCCCGCTTGCTTGACCCTGCCGCCGATCGAGGTTTTTATGGTCAGCTCGCAAACCAGATCGGATGAATCGAGATGTGGAAAGTATTGGGAGCCGGCTTGCTGCTGTTGGCGGGTCAGGCCTTTGGCAGTGAAGCGGTCGGTTGCCAGGCCCGTCTGCAGACAGTCAACAACCAGCTGGTGTCTGCCAAAGCACACCACAATGCCGGACAGGAGCAAGCCGCGCACAATATCAAGGCCAACAAGCAGAGCAAATTGGAGCAGGTACAGACCGACTTGCTGGCGGCGTAGCGGGAGCTGGATGAATTGCACCGGTTGGTAAACAAAAAATAGCCATCATGGAGATGAGGGCGGGATCAAAAAAGGCCGGGATTTCCCGGCCTTGTTGCATTTACTGTCGGTGCATCCGTACAAACTTCTCCATCAGCTGATCTTCGGTTTCCACATGAGCGGGATCCCAGATGATGCAGTCGATAGGGCAGACGCTGATGCAGGTTGGCTTCTCATAGTGACCAACGCACTCGGTGCAGCGACTGGGGTCGATCTCGTAAATCTCCTCACCCAGGCTGATGGCCTGGTTGGGACACTCGGGATCGCACATGTCACAGTTGATGCACTTGTCGGTGATGAGCAGGGACATCTCAGGCCGCCGAGTGAGGCTGACGGGTATCCTGACGCTCGCCAAGGTTGCGCAGCAGGATGCCGTAGTCAACGTCCACTTCCTTCGGCACCGGCACATAGACCACGTGGCCATTGCCCGGCGCGGTATCGATAAGCTCCCCTTTGCGGTTCTGCATCTGCTCCAGATTGAAGCTGAGGTTGCCCTGCGGGGTCATCAGCTCCAGGCTGTTGCCCACCAGAAACTTGTTCTTCACTTCCACTTCGACCATGTCGCCGTTACGACCGGTGATCTCGCCGACGAACTGCTGGGTGTCGGAGACGGAATAGCCATAGTCGTAGTTCTGGTACTCGCTGTGGTTGTGACGGCGCAGGAAGCCCTCGGTGTAGCCGCGGTGGGCCAGATTTTCGAGGGTGCCCATCAGGCTGCGATCGAACGGGCGGCCTGCCACCGCATCGTCGATGGCTTTGCGATAGACCTGTGCGGTGCGGGCGCAGTAGTAGAAGGACTTGGTGCGGCCTTCGATTTTCAGCGAGTGAACGCCCATTTTGGTCAATCGCTCGACGTGCTCGACCGCCCGCAAGTCCTTGGAGTTCATGATGTAGGTGCCGTGCTCGTCCTCGAACGCGCTCATGTACTCGCCCGGGCGGTTGGACTCTTCCAGCAGCACCAGCGCATCGCTCGGTTTGCCAAGGCCTAGCGTGTTGTCCGGACGCACTGCGATGGGCTCCTGACGGTGGACGATCTGGCCCACGTCATCTTCTTTACCTTCGTGCACCTTGTATTCCCAGCGGCAGGAGTTGGTGCAGGTGCCCTGGTTGGGGTCACGCTTGTTGATGTAGCCGGAGAGCAGGCAGCGGCCGGAGTAGGCCATGCACAGGGCGCCGTGAACGAACACTTCCAGCTCCATCTCCGGCACCTGCATGCGGATCTCTTCGATCTCGTCCAGCGACAGCTCACGGGAGAGAATGGCGCGGGTCAGGCCCATCTGATGCCAGAACTTCACCGTGGCCCAGTTGACCGCGTTGGCCTGCACCGAGAGGTGAATGGGCATATCCGGAAAGGCTTCACGCATCATCATGATAAGACCGGGGTCGGACATGATCAGCGCATCCGGCTTCATCTCCACCACAGGGCGCATGTCGCGGATAAAGGTCTTGAGCTTGGAGTTGTGGGGCTGGATGTTGGCCACCACGTAGAACTGCTTGCCGAGGGCATGAGCCTCGTTGATGCCGAGCTGCAGGTTTTCGTGATCGAATTCATTGTTGCGCACCCGCAGGCTGTAGCGGGGCTGACCGGCATAGACGGCATCGGCGCCATAGGCGTAGGCGTAACGCATGTTCTTGAGGGAACCTGCAGGGGAGAGCAATTCTGGTTTAAACATGGCGGACTCTTATATCTGATTGCAAATCAGGACGATGCCACCTGATGGCATCGTAGTGGTTGAGCTGCGGTGCAAGATGACCCTCCGAGAGGAGTCTCAATACAGCGCGACCCGATGACAGCATATCCGGGGCTATCTACAGAAGATGCGGCGGATATTCGGGGTGCGAGATTGTACTCGCCCCCACGTCATCATGCAATTTGGCAGGACATTGTTGGCTGCGCGAGCCGATAGGATGCCGATATGAAACAGCCGCTCAGGCCCAACGGAGGAGGGGGGCCGATATTCAATTATCCAGTGCGAGTTGAAAATCGGGGAACTGTTCGCTCATAAAATTGCGGGGGCTGTGGCCATTGCCTGCGGTGGCCAGCCATTCCCAATCCAGTTTTGGCGAGCCCGCTTTGAAGCGTTGATAGGCAACGCCCTTGTGAACCGTCAGAAAAAGGGTCGTGGGGAGCCCCAGCTTGTTGCTGTAGCGCACCATCAGTTCGCCCTGATAGTCCTTGCTGATTCTGACTTTGAGCGCCTGCAGTGTCAGACCGGTGGCGTGACCATGCTCGTCCCAGACTTCAAACATGATGTGAACACTCTGATGTCAATGATGCCACGATGAGCAAGATGGGATGCAATTGCAACTGTCAGATCTGACAAGGCCAAAAAAGTGTGTGGGGGATAGCAGAAAGCGAAAACCCGGCGCGAGGCCGGGTTTTCTTGAATGATGGTGGAGGGAGAAGGATTCGAACCTTCGAAGGCAGAGCCGTCAGATTTACAGTCTGATCCCTTTGGCCGCTCGGGAACCCCTCCACAGGGGTAAAGCAAATTGTATTCAGCCATTGCAATCAGGGAAATGGTGGAGGGAGAAGGATTCGAACCTTCGAAGGCAGAGCCGTCAGATTTACAGTCTGATCCCTTTGGCCGCTCGGGAACCCCTCCACGGGGTATTTCCTGATTGTCACTACTTTTGCACTTGAATGGTGGAGGGAGAAGGATTCGAACCTTCGAAGGCAGAGCCGTCAGATTTACAGTCTGATCCCTTTGGCCGCTCGGGAACCCCTCCCCAAGTGCGAGGCGCATACTATCAGATCCAGAGGCTTTGTGAACCCCTTGATGAGGCATCTGGCAGTAAAAAATGACTGTTCGTCGATTTTTTGATACACCAAGCTCAAAATTCAAGCTTATCAGCAAGTTGTGTGCTGCTTTTCTGCACAAAGCAGCATCCGTGCAAGCTGGCGATCGCGCTGAAGGCAAGGCCGATAGCAGAAGACCGCCAGTGTCGGCGGTCTTCCCGGGCATCACATCTAGCGCTGGAACGGGTAGACCGAACCCAGTTTCAGGATCTGGGTCAGCTCGTCCAGCGCGCTGCGAGACTCCTGCACCAAGGTCGGATCCCGCAGGTCATCGAGGGTCAGGCGATCACGGTAGTGGCGATCCACCCAGCCATCGAGGCGGGCAAACTGGCTGTCGTTGATGAGGCAGGCCGGATTGACCGCGGCGAGTTCCTGATCGTTCATGGCAACCCGCAGTCGCAGGCAGGCCGGGCCGCCACCATTGCGCATGCTCTGTTTCACGTCCATGTAGTGCACCGCCTTGATCGGGGTGTCCTGCGTCAGCAGCTTGTCAAGATAGGCCGACACCGCCGGATTGTCGCGGCTCTCGGTGGGGGCGATGATGGCCATCTCACCGCTCTGCAGGGTGAGGATCTGGGTGTTGAACAGGTAGGATTTCACCGCATCCAGCACGGATACCTCGGCGGTCGGCACTTCGATAAAGTGCAGGTCTCCGTCACCAAACTTGCCGCGGATTTCTGTCAGCACCGCTTCGGTGTTGAGGAACGCTTGCTGGTGGAAGAAGAGCACGTTCTGGTTGCCCACCGCGATCACGTCGTTATGGAACACCCCCTGATCGATCACCTCCGGGTTTTGCTGGATAAACACCACGCTCTCCTCACCAAGGCCATGCAGGCGGGCGATGGCCTGGCTTGCCTCCAGAGTCTGGCGGGCCGGGTAGCGCTTCGGCGCCGGGCGGGAGTAATCAAAGGCGCTGCGGCCATAGACAAACAGCTCGACCCCCGCCTCGCCATAGGCGCGGCAGAGGCGGGTATGGTTGGCCGCCCCCTCGTCGCCGAAGTGGTCATTCTCCGGCAGATGGAGGTGGTGGCTGAAGTGGCGATCGTTGTTGAATACGGCGCGCAGGATACGGCCTGTGACGTCGGGCTCCAGAGAGCGGTGAAACTTGTTGGTCAGGTTGGCGGGGGTGAAGTGAATACGGCCATCCTGGGTATCGGCACTGGGAGAGACGGTGGCGGCGTTGGCCGTCCACATGCTGGAGGCGGAATAGCAGGCAGCCAGCACGGCAGGCGCCTGTTTGGCGGCCTGCTCCAGCACCCGGGCATCGTTGCCGCTAAAGCCTAGGCGGCGCAGGGTGGCGAGATCGGGACGCTCTTGTGGTGCCAGCACCCCCTGGGTCATGCCTAGCTCGGTCAGCGCCTTCATCTTGCGCAGCCCCTGTTTGGCGGCCTCTTTCGGATTGGAAGCCTCCTGGGCATTGCTCTGGGAGGCAACGTTGCCGTAGGAGAGGCCGGCATAGTTATGAGTCGGGCCGACCAGACCGTCGAAATTGACCTCGAAGTGCTTCATTGAGTACATCCTTTCGATTTTTATGATGGGTAGCGGTTCCTTCCGCGCACAATGCGTCGGGGTTGGGCCATTATAAAGAGATTCTATGTTTTTGTAACAAGCCGGTAACCAGTAGACGTTTTTATGTCGTTTCCGATATAAAAAAAGGGGCGGTATGGCAGAAAAATGAAAAAGCGGTTGCGTCCGGCCTGTTGCCTTCGCATTAATAAATAAAGAAGCAATAAAAGAAGCGGTGTGGTGCGGGCTGGTCAGGGGGATTTGTTCACAAGATTGCTTTTTCGCGCCAAATCTCTTATACAGCCCCACAAAACCGCACACCAACCCCGTCGGGTGCAATGAGGATAATAGTTACAGCATGGGCAAATCACTGGTCATAGTGGAGTCTCCGGCCAAGGCCAAGACGATCAACAAATATCTGGGCAAGGACTACGTGGTGAAATCCAGCGTGGGTCATGTTCGCGATCTGCCCACCAGCGGCAGCGCCAGCACCGAGCCCAAGAAACCTGTCATTCGCGGCATCAAGTTGAGCGAATCCGAGAAGGCTGCCAAGGATCGCAAGGCCCTGTTTGCCCGGATGGGAATCAATCCGACCGCGGGCTGGCAGGCTAACTACCAGATTTTGCCCGGCAAGGAGAAGGTGGTCAGCGAGTTGCAAAGTCTGGCCGAGAAAGCCGACACCATCTATCTCGCAACCGACTTGGATAGAGAAGGGGAAGCGATCGCCTGGCACCTGCGCGAGATCATCGGCGGCGACGACAGCCGCTACAAGCGCGTGGTGTTCAACGAGATCACCAAGAGCGCCATCAAGGAGGCGTTCGCCCAGCCGTCCGAACTCAATATTGACCGCGTCAACGCCCAGCAGGCCCGTCGTTTCCTCGACCGCGTGGTGGGTTACATGGTCTCTCCGCTGTTGTGGAAGAAGCTGGCCCGCGGTCTATCCGCCGGTCGGGTGCAGTCCGTTGCGGTGCGTCTCATCGTCGATAAAGAGCGCGAAATCAAGGCGTTCGTCCCGGTCGAATTCTGGGATCTCAATGCCGACCTGCTGACCGCCGACAAGAGCGATCTGCGGATGGAAGTGGTCAGCCGCAACGGGGCCGACTTCAAGCCGGTGACCCAGGCAGAGACCTTTGCCGCTGTCGCAGCCCTGGAAGGGGTCGACTACAAGGTGGTGAACCGGGAAGACAAGCCGACCGGTTCCAAGCCCTCTGCACCGTTCATTACCTCCACCCTGCAGCAGGCGGCCTCTACCCGTCTGAGCTTCGGGGTCAAGAAGACCATGATGATGGCCCAGCGTCTCTATGAAGCGGGTTACATCACCTATATGCGTACCGACTCCACTAACCTCAGCAAAGAGGCGGTTGAGGCGGTGCGTGAATATATCGGCGAGCAGTATGGCGCGGCCTATCTGCCAGCCGAGCCAAATCTGTATGGCGCCAAGGCCAATGCCCAGGAGGCCCACGAGGCGATCCGCCCCTCCAGCGTGCAGGTGACTGCCGAGATGCTGGAAGGGATGGAGCCGGATGCCATGCGTCTGTACGATCTCATCTGGCGTCAGTTCGTTGCCTGCCAGATGACCCCGGCTCAGTACGACTCCTCCACCCTGACCGTCAAGGCGGGTGAGTTCGAGCTCAAGGCCCGTGGCCGTACCCTGCGCTTCGCCGGTTGGACCAAGGCGCTGCCGCCGATGGGTCGCAAGGGTGAAGATAGCCAGCTGCCTGCGGTGACCGTGGGCGAGGTGCTGAAACTGGTCAAACTGGATCCGCGCCAGCACTTCACCAAGCCGCCCGCGCGCTTCACCGAAGCTGCGCTGGTGCGCGAGCTGGAAAAACGCGGCATCGGCCGTCCGTCTACCTACGCCTCCATCATCTCCACCATCGTCGACCGTGGTTATGTGCGGGTCGAGAGCCGCCGTTTCTTCGCCGAGAAAATGGGCGAAATCGTCACCGACCGGCTGGTGGAGAACTTCGTTGAGCTGATGAACTACGAGTTCACCGCCAAGATGGAAGACAAGCTCGATGGCATCGCCGCAGGGACCATGGAGTGGAAGAAGGTGCTGGACAGCTTCTACGCCGAATTTACCCAGGAGCTGGAGCAGGCCGACAAGGCGCCGGAAGAGGGGGGAATGCGTGCCAACCAGATGGTGCAGACCGACATCGACTGCCCGGATTGCGGCCGCAAGATGGGTATCCGCACTGCCTCCACCGGCGTGTTCCTCGGCTGCTCCGGCTATGCCTTGCCGCCGAAAGAGCGCTGCAAGAAGACCATCAACCTGGTCTCTGCCGACGAGTTTGTCTCCGCCACTGACGGCGAAGAGGCGGAAACCGAAGCGCTGCGCGCCAAGCACCGCTGCGGTGTCTGTGGCACAGCGATGGATGCCTACATCATCGATGACAGCCGCAAGCTGCACGTCTGTGGTCGCAACCCGGACTGCGATGGCTACGAAATCGAGAAGGGCCAGTTCAAGCTCAAGGGCTACGAAGGGCCGAGCATCGAGTGCGACCGTTGCGGAGCCGAGATGCAGCTCAAGAACGGCCGTTTTGGCAAGTACATGGGTTGCACCAATGAGACTTGCAAGAACACCCGCAAGATCCTGAAAAACGGCGACATCGCACCGCCGAAAGAGGATCCGGTGCCGCTGCCGGAGCTCAAGTGCACCCAGTCCGATGCTCACTTCGTGCTCCGTGACGGGGCTGCCGGTCTGTTCCTGGCTGCCAGCAACTTTCCCAAATCCCGCGAGACCCGCGCGCCGCTGGTGGAGGAGCTCAAGCGCTTCAAGGATCGCATCTCCGCCAAGCACAAGTATCTGGCCGGTGCTCCGCTCACCGATCCGGATGGCAACCCCGCCATTGTGCGCTTCAGTCGCAAGACCAAGGAGCAGTACGTGATGAGCGAGGTCAATGGCAAGGCGACCGGTTGGACAGCCCACTACGACAACGGTACCTGGCAAGAGAGCCAGCCCAAGCCGAAGAAAGCATAATGATAAGAGGCCCCGTCAAGGGGCCTCTTCGCTTATGGATAGCGGTATACTGAGACAGCTGCAAGGAGTGCAGCTGTCGTCAATCGCGAAGTAAACAAGGAGGTTGAGATGGAGATTAACGAGATCCGGCCGGGCATGAGCTGCATGACCCGGGAAGGGGCGGCCTATGTGCTGGAGGTTGACCGGCAGAGCCTGCTGGTGCTGCTGCAGCGCGCGGACGAGACCATACCGGTGCAGGTGCGCAGCGACGAGATCCTGGCGCCGCTGGAGTGATTCGGCAGTGACCCCCTCAAAACGGCAGTAGAAAGAGCAGCTCGGCGAGATCGGGCTGCCATTGCCACTCCTTCATTCTGACCCGCCCCCCGATCACCACGACGCCTTCCTGCTGCAGACGTCCCGTCTGTTCGGCAAAGCCTGGCGATCCTTTGGGTAACGAGAGGGTGCCCGCTGCGCCCAGTACCCGATGCCACGGCAGCACCTTGTCGGTTTCCCGCAGCACCTTGCCTACCAGTCTTGCCCGTCCGGGCAGCCCGGCCAGATCGGCTACCTGGCCATAACTGACCACCTTGCCTGCCGGGATCAGGGCGATGATCGCTTCGATACGGGCAGTTTTGTTCAGTGGCGCAGGACTTGATTCAATGCTCATAGATCCGATTCGTCACAAACAACAGAAGCGCCATTGTGGCGCTTCTGTCATGGGGCTGGCAATGATTCAGCCGAAGGTCTGGCTAAGCCCCTTCAGTTGCTTGGCCCGTTCCAGCAGAGCCTGACTGGAGTGATCGACATCCTGCATCTTCTGGCTGTTGGCGTGGGAGTATGCGGATATCTGGTGGATACTGCGGCTGATCTCCTCCACTACCGCTTGTTGTTGCTCTGCAGCGGTGGCGATCTGGGTGGAGTGTTCGGTGACCAGCTCTATCTCTGCCAGCACGGTATGGAGGCTGCTGGCGCCCTGGCGGGTCATCTCGGCACATGCGCGGGTCTGTTGCAGGTTCTCCTGCATCATCCCCTTCCAGCGTCCCAGAGTGTGCTGGATCTGCTTGATGCTGCCCTGGATCTGCTCGGTCGCCTTGTGGGTGCGGGTCGATAGAGTACGCACCTCGTCTGCGACCACCGCAAAACCACGGCCCTGCTCCCCGGCGCGAGCGGCCTCGATGGCGGCGTTGAGGGCCAGCAGGTTAGTCTGCTCGGCGATGCCCTGGATCTCGCCCATGACACTGCCAATCCGTTCGGATTCGCTGGCGAGCTCTACCGCCGAGTTGAACGCCAGCTCTGCCTGTTTGGCGAGCTGTTCGATCTGTTGCTCGGTCTGGTTCAACTGTTGATTGGTTTGTTCACAACGGTTGCGAGCTTCGTTGACCTGACCGTTGGAGTCCTGAATGTTGAGGGCGATCTCGTGAGCTGTATTGGCCATTTGAGTCATAGCCATAGCCATCTGCTGGGTCTGGGCATCTTGCTCGTTGATATCGAGACAGGCCTGATGAGAGGCCTGTTTCAAATTGATGGCCAGGGTTTGCAGAGGTGCAGTGGCATCGTTGATCCGCCCCAAAACGGTTCGGATGCGGGCCTGCAGCATCTTGATATGAAAATCGGCAATGGCGCCGGGGTTGTCACCGGAGTAGACCAGCCGGGTCAGACTGTCATATTCGCGGCCCAGCTGCTGCAGATAGTGGGGCAGGGCAAAGAGCTCGCGCCAGTAGGCTCCGCCAATAAGCAACAGGGGCAGCAGCATCAGCAGGACGGTCATGGCCCCTTGGCTGGCGAAGGTCCAGCCCATCAGGCCGAGCAGCAGCAGGGTAATGGCCGGGGTGCGTACTCTGGCAAGAGAGGGGAGGTTGCTGCTGTTGCCGCGCTCGACTTTGAGCAGGGCTTGGTAGGTCTGAGCGGCGATGCGCTTGAATTGGGGATCGGGCTTGCAGCGTACCGACTGGTAGCCGCTGATCCTGCTGCCTTCGTAGATGGGGGTCACATAGGCATCTACCCAGTAGTAACGGCCATCCTTGCAGCGGTTCTTCACCATACCGCGCCAGGGTTTGCCCTCCTTGAGGTGGGCCCAGAGATCGGCGAAGGCGGCCTTGGGCATGTCGGGGTGGCGTACCAGATTGTGGTTGTGTCCCACCAGTTCATCAACCGGGTAGCCTGCGATGTCGCAGAAGGCCGGGTTGGCGTAGGTGATCACCCCGCGCAGGTCAGTGGTGGAGACCAGTTGTACGTCGGCAGGAAACTCCACTTCGCTATCCAGGGTATGGACGTCTCTGCGGGCCATAGGAATACGCTCCGATGTTCTTGTTGATAATGTTGTCGTTGTTATTGTGGCAGATCTGGAGGTGGCCGCAGGCTCGCGCCAGCAGGAGGCGGACCTGCTTCATTGGGGGCTGTATTTTGCCAATAATGGCGGATGAATGGTAGTGGTGGTTAATGCTTTGTTGGTTAGTCGTAAAAAGGCGACCAGCCGGCCGCCAAAGTAGAGACAACACTACCTCTGCGGCATCCGGTAGCGCACTTTTAACTGATCGAGGATCTGCAGCTGACCGGGCAGGCGGGCGGCGAAGTGATCCCAGCCCTTGTGGGCGGGATGACTCCAGGCCACCTCGGCCGTGGCCAGCATGCGCGGGAACAACATGTAGTCGAGACGGTCACGGGAAGTGACCAATTCTGACCACAAGGGGCTCAGTACCCCGAGGATGTTATCGTTGGCATGGAAATCGGCTGGGGCAGGGTCACACGAGTAGATCTGCTCCAGATTGAGGGTCCCCGCCCAGTAGAGGCCGGGTTCATGAATATCGGCGCTCCAGGCGAGATCGAGATAGAGGCACTGGGCGGGCGCCATCACCACCGGATAACCGGCTGCGGCGGCGTCCAGCCCCGCCTGGAAGTTGGTCCAGGCACAGATGGCGGCGTTGCGGCTCACCTTGTCGCCGTGCAGGATCTCCTCCCAGCCGATCATCTGTTTGCCTCTGGCGGCCAGATAGCGCTGGCAGTGGCGCAGCAGATGGCCCTGCAGCTCGCAGCAGTCGGCGTAGCCCTGCTCGGCCATCAGCTGCTGGCAGGCGGGGCTGTCGGTCCAGACACCGGTCGGCACCTCGTCACCCCCCATGTGGATCTGCGGGCCGGGGAAGAGTTCGCACACCTCGTCCAGCACCGCCTCCAGGAAGCGGTAGGTGCCGGGCAGGGCGGGGTTGAGCACGTTGTCATCGAAATGCTGGACCGAGCGGTAACGGGATTGATCCTCCGGTTCGACCAGCAGCTCGGGTAGCGCCTTGATGGCGGCATGACAGTGGCCCGGAATGTCGATCTCGGGAATGACGGTGATGCCGAGCTCACTGGCATAGCTCACCAGCTCCTTCACCTCGCTCTGGGTGTAGTAGCCGCCATAGGGTTCGGCACCGCCGCTCAGCTGGGGGTCGATCGCCAGATTATGGCCGCGCCAGGCACCCACGTCTGTCAATGCCGGGAAGGCCTTGATCTCGAGTCGCCACCCCTCGTCATCGGTCAGGTGCCAGTGGAAGCGGTTGAACTTGTAGAGGCTCATCAGCTTGAGCAGGCGCTTGATGGTGGCCGGGGTGTGGAAGTGGCGGGCGCAGTCGAGAAAAATGCCGCGAAAGCCAAAGCGCGGGACATCCTCCAGCGTGACGCAGGGCAGGCTCTCCCCATGTTGCAGATACCACTGGGCCAGCGTGACCAGCCCATGACGCCAGCCCGCTTCGTCGGCGGCGGCAATCACCACCTCCTGCGGCGTGATGGTGAGTTGGTAGGCTTCGGGTGCCAGTTTGGCCTCGGTCAGCCGGATTTCTGCGTCGTGATCCTGCTCCAGTGCCAGCGACGTCAGCTCGTTGAAGTGGGCCAGCAGCTTCGGCACATCACGGGGGGCGCTGACATGAGCCCGCTCGGCCAGCCGGAAGTTCCCCTCCAGCAGTACCAGATGGGCCGGTTGCGGCACTATACCGGGCAGGGGCTCGACATCCGGCAGGTCGGGGCGGGTTACCGGCGGGTTCTCCAGCCCGAGATCCTGCGCCGCCAGCGTCACCGGCAGCAGCTGGGCACCCGTGGTCGCCTCCGGCAGGCTGAGAAAGAAGCCCTGCGGCATGTCGGAGAGCTTCTTGATGGGCGTCTGGCGGCAGCAAAAGCACAGCTCGCAGCTGTCAGCGTTCGGGACAATCACCTTGTAGCTGCCGCTCTGGCGCTCCAGCTCGCCCCCTTGCAAGGAGTCGGGGTCGATATGGCGAGCCAGACAGAAGTGCAGCTTCCACCGGGTATCCGGCATGCGGGATAGGGTGAAGGTGAACCAGACATCCTCGCCGTCACGTCGGGCGACCTGGGTGTGGATCAGGGGTGTAGACATGGAAAATCCTCTGATTGGGCAAACAGGATGGCGCCATCGAGCGCATCTGCCTGGGGGGGATCAGGTTGAGCTGGCCGAGACGGGTGCTGGCGATGGCGGCCAGCACATTGGCGTGGGCATGGGGGATGCCCAGCTCCAGATTGGAGCCAGCGGCGTGCCCCTCTCCGAGCAGCTTGCCCGCCCGATCCCGAATGCGGGCGCGGGTGTGGGTGCCCCCGCCATCGACGCCGACCCAGTACTCAATCATGGTGACCTCCCTGCTCATTTCGATCACTCAGGGCGCTCTGCCAGCTGATGGCCAGGGCAAACCAGGCGGAATGTATGGAGGATCCACTGCTCTCCCCACTGCCAATGATGCTTGAGACGATCTCAATCATGGTGGCCTCCCTGCACGCTCTGCCAAGTGATGGCAAGGGCAAACCAGGCGGCGTGGGGGATCCACTGCTCGCCCCAGCGCCAGTTCTGATCCAGCCGATCCTTGTACTCCTGCGGGATAAAAGCCACGTCGTTTTCGTCATCGAATCCGGCGGTGATGCCGTTGCTGATGCCCCCCTGCGCATTGGGATACCCGGCGGTATAGGCGGGGTTGTTGATGCCGTGGCCCGCCAGCATGCAGGCGTTGAAGGGGTTCTGCCCGAGGATCCAGTCGAGCTGGTGCTGACCGTAAGTGAGCAGCGGCTGGCTCTGGCGGGGGAAGTGACGGGCGCCAGCAAAGGCCATGGTCGCCAGCGAGGCGAGGCGGGCATTCTCCCCCTGCCACCAGTAACCGGACTCGTTGTTGTGGGGCATAAAGAAGCTGACGCGCGGCGCTTCATCCACCCCTTTCACATATTGGCGGGCGAGGGAGAAGGGGTTGCCCGCGCGGGCGCAGAGCGCCAGCTCGGCGGCCAGCGCCTGCTCCACCACGGTTTGTACCCGGGCCTTGTGCCCCTGATCTGGCTCTACGCCCAGATATTCCAGCAGCGCCAGCACCGGCAGCCCCGCCTCGACGGCGTGGTAGTAGGGGCGCGAGCCATCCTCGTTGGCCGACCAGTAGTGACCCAGCTCCGGATGGATGCGCTGGCGGGCGCAGAGTTTGCTGGCGCGGGCTCTCGCCTCGGTCAGCCACTCGCAGCCGAACGTGCGGGTCAGCTCCACTGCCGCCAGCAGGGCGCAGTAGTCGTCGATGATGTTCTCGCAACCATCGTCGAGATAGGCGAGGTTGTGCTCACGTAGATGCAGGTAGCCGCGTTTGGCCGCCTCGGCGTAGCGGCTGGCATCGACGTCGCCGCTGACGCTCTCGCGGGCGGCGCGGGCCAGCGCGGCGATGGCCATGCCACCCCCTTGGCGAAAACCCGCCTGCCAGTTGGCGGACTTGATCCCCTGCTGGGTGGCATAGGCGCACAGCTCGCGCTGGGCGGGGTCCTTGCTCCACTTGTCGAACAGGGTCATGAAGAAGAAGCCCGACTCATCCTGCATCCGGCAGAGGAAATCGGCGCCGTGCAGCGCCTCGTCATTAAGCCGCTTACAGAGGTTTACCCCGTCGATATCACGGCGTGGGGCCAGCAGTTCGCGGCATTTGAGCAGGGCCCACACCACCATGGGGGTCTGCTGGGGATTGAGGTAGTTGGCGTAGGAGAGGTGGCTCAGGTACTTGCTCATGTCGCCGCTGGCATCGAACCAGCCACCGTGCACATCTTTGTGCTGCTCGGTGCCAAACAGGCGGGCGTTGCGGTCGGCTCGATCGAAGGTGCCGCTGGCACGCTGCCCCTTGAAGTAGTGAATGACGTCGGAGAGGCAGCGGCTGGTCAGCAGATCCTGGCCGATAGTGAAGGGGGCGGATGGCACAATACGTTCCGTGGTGCCAGCATGGGTGCTGACGATGACCACTGCCTCCAGCCGATAGTGGCCGGGCTCCTTGAAGGCGGAGAAGTCGGCACGCCAGTAAGCGCGGCCTTGCCAGCCGGGGACGCTACCTGCCGGTTGCAGCGGGGTTTCAAACTGGATCTGGCCATCAGCAAGGCGTTGCAGCCTGACATAGCCGCCGAGATCAGGGGTGGGGGAGGCTTGCAGCAGGGCGACCTTGTGCCCGTTGCACTCGTATCCCACCTGATTGATCAAGAGTTCCATCAAGGTATTACTCCTGTGGTGCACCGCCGGGCGGTGAGGCACATCACGGGGCTGTGGCCACCGCGTAGCGAGGCATGGCCGGACAGTGCTGTCCGGCCGCGATAAGGCTCACTCTCACTCGTAGAGGTAGCAGCGTACGAAGTGGTTGTCGGTAAGCTTGGTGATGGGGGGCAGCGCCTCCTTGCAGCGGGGCATTGCCTGATTGCAGCGCCCGGCAAAGGGGCAACCGCAGGACTCCGGCGTCCAGAGCGGGATCTCCCCCTTGCAGCCCCCCTCCAACTCGGCGTGGATACTCTTCTCGGGGTCTGGCACCGCCGAGATGAGCAGCTGGGTGTAGGGGTGCTGCGGGTGGTGCAGGATCTCGTCCACCTCACCCCACTCCACCATGTGCCCCACATACATCACAGCCAGATCTTCCGCCACATAGCGGGCGGTGGCGATGTCGTGGGTGATGTAGAGCATGGAGACGCCGAGCTCGTTCTTCATCTGCTCCATCAGGTTGAGGATGCCGATGCGAATGGAGACGTCGAGCATGGAGGTCGGCTCGTCCGCCAGCACAACCTCCGCCTCCACCGCCAGATTGCGGGCGATGTTGACCCGCTGGCGCTGGCCGCCGGAGAGCTGGTGCGGATACTTGGCCGCCGTCGCCTTGGCGGGGGTCAGGCCGACCTTCTCCAGCAGGGCGTAGACCATGTCGGGCAGCTCTTTCTTGTCGATCACCTTGCTGTGCAGCAGCAGGGGGCGGGCGATGTGGTGATAGATGGTGTGGGTCGGGTTGAGCGAACCGAACGGATCTTGCCACACCATCTGCACGCTCTGGCGATAGTCCAGCAGGGCGGTGCCCTTGTTGAACTCCTCCAGATCGTGGCCGCGATAGAGGATGCGCCCGGCACTGAGCTTGTACATCTTGGCGATGATCTTGGCGATGGTGCTCTTGCCGGAGCCTGACTCCCCGACCACCGCCAGGGCGCGGCCCCGGTGCAGGTTGAAGGTGATGTCGGAGAGCGCCCGCATCTTGCCACTCTTGATGGCATTGGAGTTGATGGGGAAGTCCTTGTAGAGGTGCTGGACTTCGATGATGGGTGCATCGGTTTTGGCGATTTGCATGACAGACATCCTTAACAGCCAGCGGCCTTGGCCAGATAGATCACGGAATCTTGTTGCAGCCCCTGCTCTTCATAGAGGTGGCAGGCGGTCTGTTGCCCGGGGCGGATCTCGGCCAGTTTGGTGTACTCCTGACGGCAGCGATCGTGCACCTTGTTGCAGCGGGCCTGAAAGCGGCAGCCTACCGGCACCTCCAGCAAGTTGAGCGGGGTGCCCGGGATCCCCTCCAGCACCTTCTTCGGCCCGTGCAGGGGCGGGAAGGAGTTGCCCAGCCCTCTGGTATAGGGGTGCAGCGGCGCGGTCAGGATCGCCTTGGAAGGAGCCACCTCGACCAGTTCACCGGCATACATGATGCCGATGCGATCGCAGAACTCCACCATCAGGGAGAGGTCGTGGGTGATGAACAGAATGGAGAAGTTGAACTTCTCTTTCAGGGCATAGACCTTCTGCAGGATCTCCCGCTGTACCACCACATCGAGCGCCGTGGTCGGCTCGTCCATGATGAGCAGCTCGGGGTTGAGCGCCATGGCGATGGCGATCACCAGTCGTTGGCGCATGCCGCCGGAGAACTGGTGCGGGTAATCCTTGAGCCGGCTCGGGTGGATGTCGACGATGGTGAGCAGCTCCTGGGCGCGCTTGATCGCATCAACGCGGGTCATGCCGGGGTTGTGGGCCAGCAGCACGTCGCAGAACTGCTCCTCCATCCGCAACACCGGGTTCAGGGCGTTCATGGCGGACTGGAACACCACCGACACCTGTTGCCAGCGGTAGGAGCGCAGCCGCTCGTCGTTGTAGTGGAGGATATTCTCCCCCTTGAACAGGATCTCGCCACCGCTGATGTAGGCGGGCGGCTTGTGCAGCCGGGCCACCGAGAAGGCGACGGTGGATTTGCCGCAGCCCGACTCTCCGGCGAGACCGAAGATCTCGCCCTGTCTGATATCGAAGCTCACCGAGTTGACGGCGCGCACGTCGCCATTCTCGGTGATGTAGTCGACGCAGAGATTGCGTACTGACAGCAGGGGATGCTTGTTCATGCTGTCTTCTCCTGTCCTGCTATGGATGTCGCGGCCGGGGTGGCAACTGGCGCGGCGAGTTTCTTCCAGCGGCTCAGTCCTTTGTGGGAGCGCAACTGCGGGTTGGCAATCTCGTCGATGGCGAAGTTGAGCAGGGCCAGACCGGCACCCAGGGTGGCGATGGCGAAGCAGGGGGCCAGGATCTCCCACCAGGCGCCGACCAGAATGGCGCTGGAGGTCTGGGCGTTGTAGAGCATGATGCCCCAGCTCACCACGGTCGGGTCACCAAGCCCGAGGAACTCCAGGGTCGCTTCGGTCACGATGGCGTAGATGATGGAGCCGATGAAGCTCACCCCGATGATGGAGATGAGGTTGGGCAGGATCTCCACCAGAATGATGCGCCAGGCCGGCTCACCCAGCACTTCGGCCGCGATGACGAACTCTTTCTCCCGCAGCGCCAGGGTCTGGGCACGGATGACCCGCGCGCCATAGGCCCAGGAGGTTAACCCTATTATCACGGCAATCACCGTCGGTGACGCCTCCCCGATAAAGCTCGCCAGCACCAGTAGCAAGGGGAGGTTGGGGATCACCAGCACCACGTTCATCAGGAAGGTGAGGCACTCATCCACCAGACCGCCGAAGTAACCGGCGGTGATGCCGATGGCGACCGCCAGGGTACAGACCAGCAGGCCTGCACTGAAACCCACCAGCAGCGAGATGCGGGCACCGTGGGCGAACTGGGCCCAGATGTCGTGGCCCATGCGGGTGGACCCCATTACGAACTCGGCACTGGGGGGCTGGTGGGGGCGGGCCACCCGTTTGGTCGGCTCGTTGCTGGCCAGGAGCGGGGCAAAGATGGCCATCAGCACGAAGGCAACCACGATGGCAAGGCCGCAGGCCGCTTTGCGGTTGCCCAGCAAGATTTTGAGAATGGTCGGCATACGCATCTTATTTGCCTCCTGAACGCAGACGGGGATCCAGGAAGACGTAGAGCATGTCGGCCAGGAAGTTAAAGGTGAGCATGGTGATGGTCATGATGAGCAGCTGCCCCTGAATGAGCGGGTAGTCGCGCGCCAGAATGCCCTGATAGAGGGTCAGCCCCAGCCCCGGGTAGTTGAAGATAACCTCGGTGATGAGGGATCCACCGATGACGAAACCGAGTGCCATGGAGAGCGCGGTGACGCTCGGCAAAATGGCGTTGCGGGCACCGTAGTTGAAGATCACCCGGTTGCTGGAGAGCCCCTTGGCCTTGGCCATGGTGATGTAATCCTCGCCCAGCAGGTTGATCATGTTGTTGCGCATGGTGATGAGAAAGCCCCCCACCTGCACCACGGCCAGGGTCAGCACCGGCATGATGGCGTGGGTCATGATGCTCTTGATGTGTGCCCAGCCCCAATCAGCCTTGATCTCCGGGCTGTAGGCGTAGCCGATGGGCAGCCATTCGAGGCTGACCCCGAACAGGAACAGGGCGAGCAGGGAGACCACCACCGGCGGAATGGCCTGCATCACCAGGGTGAGCGGGGAGAGAATGCTGTCCATCCGGCCGCCGCGATACCAGGCGGCGAAGATGCCGACGATGGAACCGATGGAGAAGCTCAGAATGGTGGAGGTGCCGACCAGAAACAGGGTCCAGCCAATGGCTCGGCCCAGCACGTCAGAGACCTGCTGCGGGTAGAAACGCACCGAGGTGCCGAGATCCCAGGTGAAGACACTCTTCACATAGGTGAGAAATTGAGTGCCGATTGGGCCGTCAACAAAACCGAAGGTGGCTTTGAGGGCTTCCAGGGCGGCGGGTTCCATCATGGCGCCAGCGCGGGCAAACATCACGGAGACAGGATCCCCAGGCATGGCTCGGGGTAACAGGAAGTTGATGGTGGCGGCGACCAGAAAGGCCACCAGGTAGAAGGAAAAGCGTCTCAGTATGAATCCCATGATAGTACCTTTTACTGCAAGCCTGCCCCGCGTCGGGTATAGCTACCCCAACCCCGGCAGAGCCGGGCAAGAAGGGGATTAACGGGGAAGAGGGCCCCCCGCAGGGGGCCGGGATTGTTTAGCTGTTTGGCTTGAGGGACAACACGTGCAGCAGACGCTCAGGGGTGTCCGGGTGGAGCTGAGGCTTGGCGACCGGGTTATCGGCACTGAACCAGCCGTTGAAGCGCTTGGTGCTGTACTCATACCAGGTCGGGTTGTTGAAGACCGGAATGATGGTCTGGTTGGCACCGACACGATCCTGGATGGCGAACATGATCTCCTTCTGCTTGGCCGCATCGGCGGTCTGGGTGAAGTCATCGATCAGCTTGTCGAGCTCGGGGTCCTTGTAACGGGGCGCGGCGAAGCGGTTGCCACGGTCACCCATGTTGCGGGAGTGGAACGCGGTCTCGAAGTACTTGTGCGGGTTGGCACCGGCAAAGTAACCCTGCAGGGCGACATCGAAGTCACCGGTGATCAGGTTCTCGGTCCAGACGGTCGCTTCCGGGGTGGCGGTCTTGGCGTTCAGGCCCAGCGCCTGCAGCCCTTCTACACCAATCTGAACTGTGTTGACCCAGTCGGTCCAGCCGTTCGGTACCAGTACCTTGAACTCGATCTTTTTGCAGCTCGGAGTGTCGAGGAACTTGTCGCCGTCACAATCCTTGTAGCCTGCCTCTTTCAGCAGGGCCTTGGCGGCTTCCAGGTCGAACTTGTTGTACTTGCCGTACTTGGTGTCCACTTCCGGGTTGTTCCAGGAGTCAAAGGCTTTGCCCAGACCTGACGGATACTCGTTGACGGTGGGGTAGCCGTAGCCCGCGATGTCCACCATGGACTGGCGGTCCATCGCCATGGAGAAGGCGCGACGGAAGTTGATGTCGTTGAAGGCTTCGTTGTTGCCCGGGTTCTTGGTCTGGAAGTTGACGTTGAAGGCGACTGTGCCGGAGGCCGGGAACCAGTATTTGTTGTTCTTCGGATCGTTGCCGACATAGAGGCGCTCGATATCCGGTACGAAGGAGCCGAACCAGTCGATGTCACCCTTCATGACGGCAGCCAGCACCTGGTCATTGGTGGCCATTTGCGGCATGCGCAGACAGTCGATGGCGAGGTTGGCGTTATCCCAGTAGTGCGGGTTGCGGCACTGGGTGTAGAGCTGGGCGGAGAAGTTGTCCACCTCGGTGAAGGGGCCGGTACCAACCGGCTTGTCGTTGGTGAAGGCTACCGGATCTTTCACCGATTTCCACTGATGCTCCGGCACGATGGGCACCAGCACCAGATCATTTACCACGTTGGTGTTGACCTCGGTCAGGTCGAATCTGACCTTGTTGGGGGCCAGCTTCTCGACGCTCTTGATCTGGGTCCAGATTGAGCGCTCGTCCAGTGCCTTGTTGGCCTTGACCAGATTAAAGGAGAAGAGGATGTCATCGGCATCAAAGGCTTCGCCGTCAGACCACTTCACGCCGTCACGCAGATCGAAGGTGACGGATTTCAGGTCATCGCTGAACGCATAGTGGGTGGCCAGACGATAGACGGGTTTGCCCCCTTGCATATCGTTGAAGATCACCAGTGGCTCATAGATGAAGTGACGGGTGGTGTGCAGCAAGCCCGCTTGCAGGAAGGGGTTGAAGTTCTTGACCCAGGCGGTTTCCTGTTGTGCGACCATGGTCAGCACGGTTTTATTGTCTGCGGCCATGGCGTTACCGGCAGCGCCGGCAAGCATCATAGTGCCCAGCATTACAGCGGTAGAGATTTTGGATACTTTGGCAAGCATATGTTTTCCTTTCTTATTTTTTGGCATTCCCGAGCCCGAGGGTTCGCCTTGTTTTGTGTGAGCACCGATTTCGCATGCTGAGGAAGTCGGCCCTCCATGTTGGTCGGGCTGTGCACCCTTGTCGTTCTGTTTTCCAACGCCCTTAGCAAACCAGAAGTAACAGGAAAACAACAACTATTGATTTCGTTGTTTTCGTAAAAATTGACGGTGTTACGTCAATCTCGTCAAAATAGATTTTTATCTGTTTAAAATCATTCGCTTAAATTATTTGCTCTTGCGTAAAAAGTGGCTGTGAAAATGGCGTATATGACAAATTTGTGAATTGGATCTGCTCTCGGTTTAGGGGGTTGTGCGGGGCTTTGTTTTGCGTAAAAAGAAACCAGATTGCCAATTGTGATCCGGCGCCCGCTAGGGCGCCGTGTCACGGCTTGCGGTGGGCGAGTTGACGCAGGGTCTGTGCGCTGTGCTGCAACTGCTGGCGCTGGTGGTCATTGAGCGGGCAGTGGCCCAGCACATACTCGGTGGTGGCCACTACCGTCTTCCAGCGTGGCGACTTGGGCAGGGTGTCCAGATTCAGGTATTTGTCGAGGGTACGGGTCTGCGGGCTGGATCTGTCCATATAGACCCGCCACAGCTTGCTCTTCTCTGCCAGCACGATTTTGCCCTTGCCGGTACCCTGCTGCCAGGCATCCAGGGTGAGCTGCATGGTCTCTACCAGCGCCCGGCGCAGCGGCTCGTCATCCTGCTGGCGAATGAGGTCGTCGGCCAGCGAACGGAACTCGCCGCCAAGGCGGCTCAGCTCGCCCAGCAGCTGTTCATCTTCGATGATGGCTTGCCGTGAGAGGTTCTTGAGGGCGTTCTCCAGCGCCATCACCCGATTCTCATCCTGACGCAGCTCGGTACTCAGAGTGAGGGCGAAAGCGGTCTGTCCTCCGAGCGCGATGGGCAGGGCACGGGCGTTGAGCACATCTTTTTGCCCGGCCACCAGAAATTCCAGATTATGTTCCCGCTCGCTGGCGAGATCGGGCCACTGCTGTTGCAGCGGGGTGGCGAGCCACTCATTGAGGGGCTGCCCTTCCATGGCTTCCGGCTCCTGTCCCAGCAGGCGCGCCAGCACCCGGGAAGCAAACAGCACTGTGCCCTGCTCGTCGATAAAGATCATGGGGTCGGCCCCTTCGCCGAGCAGGGCCAGCAGCCGCTGTTGATCCTGATGGAGTCGCTCCTGCAGAGTGA
Source organism: Aeromonas fluvialis (assembly GCF_000819885.1). Taxonomy (GTDB): domain Bacteria; phylum Pseudomonadota; class Gammaproteobacteria; order Enterobacterales; family Aeromonadaceae; genus Aeromonas; species Aeromonas fluvialis. Next base: position 48,500 of record NZ_CDBO01000074.1, on the reverse strand, counting down.
GGCGATGTTCGATCTCCTGCTTCAATAGCCGGTTCTCTACCAGCGAGGCGCGTCCTGCCTTGGCCTCCAGTAGCGCCTTGACCCGGGCAAACAGCTCCTCCTTGCAGAAGGGTTTGACCAGATAGTCGTTGGCTCCGGCTCCAAAGCCCTCCTCGATATCCTTGGGCTGGTTGAGGGCGGTGAGTAGCAGCACCGGCAGCATATCTTTCGGGTGTTGCTCGCGCAGGCGACGGCAGACGTCAAAACCGGAGAGGGTCGGCATCATCACATCCAGCAGGATCAGGTCCACCGGCTCCTCGGCAAGCTTGGCCAGCGCATCGTGGCCGTCACTGCTGGGCAGGATGCGGTAGCCGCAGGGCTGCAGCAGATGGCGCAGGATGTGCAGGTTGATGGGCTCGTCATCCACCACCAGAATGAGCGGCGCCCCGTCGGGGGGAGGGGGCAGATCGTCGCTCTCCCAGTCTGGCAGGATCAGCGGTTGCTGGCGCACCAGCTGATGCTCGATCTGGCGGCTGCCCTGCGTCAGATTGGTCGCTTTGCCGGTGGCAAGGGGCAGGGTAAAGGCGAAGGTAGAGCCGACGCTCGGCTCGCTCTCCACAAACAGCTCGCCCCCCATCAGGTGCACCAGCTGGCGGGTGATGGAGAGGCCAAGGCCTGCCCCCTGCTTGCTCACCTCCGGGCTCATCTGTACCAGCGGCTCGAAGATATGTTCCAGATGGTCGGGGGCGATGCCGATGCCGGTATCCGTGACCTTGATGCGCAGGACGTTGTTCTCGACGATGGCACTGAGCACCACCTTGCCCTGCGGCGTGTACTTGATGGCGTTACCGACCAGGTTATAGAGCACCTGTTCGAGTCGTTGCTCGTCGGCCAGCACCTGCGGCAGTTCAGCCGGGCTGATATCCACCAGGGTGAGGGGTTTGGCCTGCACCAGATGCTGGCAGAGATCCAGCACCAGCCGGATAACTCCTTTGGATGAGACGGGCTGGGGATGGATCTCCAGCTGGCCGTAGCGCATCTGGTGGTAGTCGAGCAGATCGTCCACCAGGCGAGCCAGACCGTCGGCACTCTTGCTGATGAGGCCGAGCTGCTTCTGTTGCCCTTCGGTCAAATCCTGCTGGCTGGCGAGCATCGACTCCGCCATCCCCTTGATGCCGTGAATGGGTGTGCGCAGCTCGTGGGAGGTGTTGGCCAGCAGTTCGTCTTTCAACTTGTCGGCCTGTTGCAGGCTGAGGTTCTGCTTGTGGGTCAGCTTGACTTGCTGTTGCAGCTCCTGGGTTTGCTGCTCGATCAGTTCGATTTTGTCCTTCACCGAACGCTGCATATGACGAAACGCCTCGGCCAGCCGGTCGATATCATCACCGGTACGCTCGATGGCGATGGGGTGATCCAGCGCGCCGTCGGCCACCTGCTCGGCCGCTTCGGTCAGGGAGCGCAGCGGTGCCGTGATAGAGTGGGAGAGCCAGCGGGAGAAGAGGATCAGTAGTAGTACCGAGCCCGCGCCCAGCACAATCACCAGGGTTTCCAGTTGACGAATGGGGCGGTAGGCTTCGCTCACCGAGATTTCTGCGATGAAAGCCCACTCGGTATCAAACACCTCCACCTGGGTGTAGGCAGCCAGCACTTCGTCGTCATGGTAGGAGAGAAACTGGCCGACCCCCTGCTCGCCGGAGAGGGCCTTGGTGATGAGGGGGGGCTGTAGCGGCCGGAAGTTGGGGCTGAAGCTGTTCTCGACGCTGAATTGTGGTGCCAGCCAGGCATCGGCACGCATCCGCTTGTCGGGGCCTATCAGGATGGTCTCGCCAGTGGCGCCGAGCCCCTCGCGCTCAGCCATGATCTGATTGAGCTTGTCCGGTCGCAACTCGAAGATCACCACGCCGCGCACATAGTCGTACTGCATCACGGGGGCGGCCAGGTAGGCGACCACCTGGCCGGTCAGCTCGTTGCGGCCAAAATCGGTGAACTCGAAGATCTGCTGCGGCTTCTGGCCACCGTCGAGGCGGCGTTTGATCTTGGCGAAGGTCAGGCCCAAGCCGCTGCTCTGATAGGGGCCGGAGAGCAGGTTGGTGGCAAAGTTGGCCTGCTTGGTGACCGAATAGACCACATCACCGTTGAGACCCACCAGAAAGATGTCGCTGTAGTGAGACTTGCGCACCATGTCGGCATAGCCGCGATGAAAGCGCTGGTGGACCCGGCCATACATCTCGTCAGCGAGGATAAGCGCCGTGATGGAGGGTTCGATCGCTACCTGACTGTCCGGTTTGCGCAGTTGATCCCAGGAGCCGGGCAGATAGCGGGCCTGGGCGCGGCTGCGGGCCTCCTGCGGCGTGGTGCCCAGCTTCTCGAAGGCTCCGGTAAAGCCATAGAAACGACCGATACTGTTGCCGGCGAAATCCTGCTGGGAGAAGTTGATGATCTGCTCTTTGAGGTTGTTGAAGTAATCCTCGAGCTGACTCTTTTTGATGTTGCGAACGGAGACCAGATGGTTAGAGGTCTGGGTGGTGAGATCCTTTCCGTGGCTGTAGAGGAAGAAGAGGGTGATGACCAAAAATGGCACCATGCCCAACATAAAAAAAGCCAGCATTAACTGCGGCCTGAGTCCACGAAGCGTGAAGATCCCTTTCATCTTGTGATTTTCAATTGAGAATCCGGTTATTAAGCTGCACAAGTCTCGAACGAAAGCGTAATCATTTCAACGGCATTATCCCAAATTCGCCTGGTGGGTCACAGCCGGGTGGAGAGAATTGCAGCAAGGCGTTTAAACCCTGAGCAAACAGTCTGCATCAGGGCTGAAAATGTGAAAAAGGGGTTGTGCTGGCGCTCGGGGTACGTATAATGCGCCTCGTTGTCAGGCAACTGGCATGAAGGCAGTGACGCGGGAATAGCTCAGTTGGTAGAGCACGACCTTGCCAAGGTCGGGGTCGCGAGTTCGAGTCTCGTTTCCCGCTCCAATCGTCCATCGCACCAACGATGGAACTCACTTTCAAGACAATCAGTCTTGTCAGCATGGCGCGTTAGCAAAGCGGTTATGCAGCGGATTGCAAATCCGTTTAGTCCGGTTCGACTCCGGAACGTGCCTCCATCTTATTCCTGTTTTACCAAGTCATCTTTCTTGGATATCCCTGGATCCAGGTCAGTACCCCTGCTGCACCAGCAACTGTTCGCAACCAGCCTGTTTCCACTCCCGCTCAAGATAGTGGCTCACATCCGCCATGTTTTGTCCCCGATATTGAAACTGCAGCTCTGCGCTATGCTGGCCGAGATCCGCCATCCGTTGTTTCAGGGCGCCACATTGCCACAGGCTGACGGTGGGTACACCCCGTTCGGCCAGCACGATGGCATCTTCCCGATTCAGTTGCCACTCCTCCAGTTGTGCCCGTGTCAGGGCTATCATCAGCACCAGCAGTGCCACTTCTGAAAGTTTCATATGTATCTCCATTCAGCATGTTTCCCCCCTGATAACTGTGGCAAAGCGCACGATTTTCGCAAGTTTGTTAAATGTTGGTTAATGACGTAACCCGTTTTCAGTATTTCCCGTTTTTCGCTTTTTTTTATAAAAAAAATGCGTTCCTGATGTAGTAATCCTACATGGCGTGGGGTAATCTTTGCTCAGTGGTCTTACCAGTAAGGAATTGCATCATGTTTCATCCCTTTTCCCTGACTCAGATTATTCTTCGTCGCATTTATGTATTGCTGGTGGGCATTCTGGCGTTTCCGGTGATGCTGTTTCGCAGCGATCGGGCGCGCTTCTACAGCTATCTGCACCGGTTCTGGAACAAAACCAGCACCAAACCGGTTTGGCTCAAAATGAGCGAGCGTGGCGAACAGATTTTCTACTAAACCCCATTCGCACCATGTGCAAAAAGAGACAGCGTTGGCTGTCTCTTTTTTTATCTGCTTGCCGCAAGTCTTGGCTCCCAACATTAGCCCGCGCGTTGGTTTATTGTTTCTCAAATGTTGCCCATAGCCCTTCCTGTTGGCGGGGCTTTTTTATGTTTGAAGCACCTCTTTTGATGGTGGCGGTGAAGAGGAGTAACGAGAGGAGATGTGTCGTGTGGAGCTTTTTTTGTTCATAGATTGGTGGTTGGAGTGAAAATTTTTATCTGGAAATAGGCATTTAAAATCAATCAACTAAAGATCTTTTTTACGTTTTTTAATTCTTTTTTTTGTTTTTTTGAAAGGGAACGTCCCGTTTGCCGGTTCTATTGCAGGTACCCGGTTGCGACAAATCGGGGATATCAGCAACATCCAACGACATCAAAAGGAACATGAACATGAATGTTAAAAAAAGCACTGCTATCGCCTCCGCCATGACCGGTCTGCTGGCGCTGGGCGCCCAATTTATCGCGGCACCAGCCATGGCTGCCGAAGAGAAAGAGAAGTGCTACGGCGTGGTCAAGGCCAGCAAGAATGACTGTGCGACCAAGAGCAGCTCCTGCGCCGGTACCGCCAAGGAAGATGCTCAGGGTGATGCCTTTGTGGTGATGCCCAAAGGGCTGTGCGAGAAGCTGGTAGGCGGTTCGCTGCAACCCAAGTAAGAGACATCGGGCAGGGGATGGCCAACGGGTCGCCCCCTGCATCTTCTCTGATTGGCGAAAGCGAGTCTTGCGATGAACCCTTTGATTGGTATCGGACTACGCACTCCCCATTACGACGAGATCCGGCATACCCTGCCGACAGTCGGTTGGCTGGAGGTGCACAGTGAAAATTACTTCGAACGGCACAGCCACGGTTTTCAGGTGCTCGCCGAACTGGCGCAGCACTACCCCGTCAGTCTTCACGGCGTTGGTATGTCCCTCGGTTCTGCCGACCCGCTCGATCCGCACCATTTGCAGCAGTTGTTGACACTGGCCGCGGCGATCAAACCGGTACGGATCTCCGAACATCTCAGCTGGGGCAGCATTGGCGGGCGTTATTTCAACGATCTGCTGCCGGTGCCCTATACCCGCGCCGCCCTGCGCAACATGAGCGACAAGATCCAGCAGGTACAACAGACCCTGGGTTGCCGCATGCTGATTGAAAATCCCTCCTCCTATCTGCAACTGGCCGGGGAGATGAGCGAGTGGGAATTTCTGGCCGAGCTGCAGCAGCGCAGCGAGTGCGGCATCCTGCTCGACCTCAACAATCTCTATGTCAGTGCCTTCAATCACGGTTTCTCTTGCGATGAGTATCTGGCGGCGATCGATCTCGCCACCGTCGGGGAGATCCATCTGGCCGGTTATACCGAGAAACAGCTGCCGGAAGGCTCCCTCTATATCGATACCCACAGCGCCCCTGTGGTGGAGCCGGTCTGGGAACTCTATCGCCAGATCTGTCGCAAGCAGGCCATTCCCACCCTGATTGAGTGGGATCTCGAGATCCCGCCGCTGCCGGTCTTGCTGGCAGAGGCGGCGCAGGCCAGCGCCATTCTGGATGAGGCGCGCGCCATGAGTGCGCCACGGGAGGTAGCTCATGGCTGAACTGGCACGGCTGCAACAGCATTTTGCCGATGGTCTGCTGGGGGCGCCTGACGCCATTGCCCCTCACATCAGCTCCCGGCTCTTTCCTGCCGAATCGGTGCTGCAGGTCTATCGCAACCACTTCATCCTGAGCCTTGGTGAGGTGCTGGCGAGCAGTTATCCCGCCGTCAGGGCCATGGTCGGGGACGACTTTTTTGCGGCGGCGGCCCGTGGCTTCGTATTGGCCGAGCCACTCAGGGAAGGGAGCGTCATGCACTATGGCGCCGGGTTTGGCCAATGGCTGGCCCGCTTGCCAACCACTACCGGATTGCCCTGGCTGGAGGCGCTGGCGCAGTTCGAGTGGCAGCTTGAGCGTGCCAGTCTGCTGCCGCTGGAATCCCGCTGCTGGCCAGCCGAACGTCTGGCCGCATTATCGCCGCAACAATGGGAGCGGCTGCGGCTGTTGCCAGCCACAGACCTGCTGCTGGTTGCCAGCGACTATCCGGTGCTGGCCCTGTGGCAGATGGCGCTGCACGGTGGTGAAGCGGTGGAGGTGCTTGATGCCCCCGTCTGGTTGGCATTGAAGAAACAGCCGGATTGCCGGGTTGTGCCCTTGCCCCTGACGGCGGGTGAGTGGGCGTTGTTGCAGGGTTGTCTCGCTGGTACGGCGCTGGTCGAGCTGCTGGCGGTCGACCCTGCGGCCAGTGAACATCTCACTCGCCTGATAACCCTTGGTCTGCTGGTGGATATGGAGGTAATGCCATGATGGCAAACAAATGGCTGGCGCTGGCCAGCTCGAGTGGTGATTTGCCGCGCTGGAGCAGCGCCGGTGTGCTGTTGCTGGCGCGGCTGTGGATCGCCTCGGTCTTTATCACTTCAGGCTGGCTCAAGCTGACGGCGTGGGATTCAACCCTCTATCTGTTTGAATCCGAGTATCAGGTGCCCCTGCTGCCCTGGTTGTGGGCTGCTTATCTGGGTACGGCGACCGAGCTGCTGTTGCCGCTCTTCCTGCTGGCGGGGCTTTTTACTCGCCCGGCCGCCTTGCTGCTGTTTGGCTTCAATCTCATGGCGGTGATCTCCTACCCGACCCTCTGGGCGGGTGGCTTTTACGATCACCAGCTGTGGGGCTGGATGCTGCTGACCCTGATTATCTGGGGCGGCGGTGTGCTGAGCCTGGATTATTGGCTGACACGTCGCAACCATTGATTTATCAGTGATTTCCCCAATCACAAAGAGCGCCACAAGGCGCTCTTTGTCATAATGACGGCCGGCGAAATTTCCCATGAGAGAAAAGGAGCAGCCAATGATCATTCGTCAGGCAAGGGCCGCAGATATTCCCGCAATGGTGGCGCTGCGCATGGAGCTGTCTTGTGAGGTCGGTGAGCTGGTGACGCCGCAGGCAGACCCGGCCTTGTGGCAGGCCACCCTTGACTACTTTACCCGGGCGATGAGTAAAGAGAGTGCTTTATCCTGGCTGGCTGAGGCCGATACGCAGGAGGGCGGCAAACAGATCGTGGCGGCAGGGACGCTGGCATTATTTGAACGGCCGCCCTATCCCGGCAATCTGGCGGGGATGGAGGGGTATCTGCTCAATATGTATACGCGGCCACAATAGCGCCAGCAGGGGATCGCCACGGCGCTGCTCGATGCCATAACGGCCTTCGCCAGAGCGCGTCAGCTGGGCAAGGTGTGGCTCCATGCCAGCGAGCAGGGGCGCCCTCTCTATGAGCGGATCGGCTTTGTCGCCAATCCGGCCTATCTGGAGTGGCAACCGGTGGTGGAGTAAGGGTTGCAGCTCTGCATGAGTGGCGCTTGGTCGGTGAATTTGATTTACAGCAATAAATATGGCGTCAGATGGGATCGCGGCAACGCCGCCAACTATGCTGATGGAGCACGCCACCATTATCTTATTGATCCACTGCGTGGTTTGGCCATGGTGGGTGCCAGTCTGGAGGATAAGTTTCGATGTTCAATAGCAAACTGAAAGCCGAGTTGCAGCAGTGCTAGGATCAACTTCTGGAACAGCAGGGATTTTTTGACGCTGTGCACGGCAGCGTGGCGACCATCACCTTTACGCCGGATGGCACTGTGCTGGCCGCCAATGATCTCTTTCTCAACGTGGTGGGCTTCAGTGCGACCGAGGTTATCGGTCAGCATCACCGCCTCTTATGCGACAAGCAGCATGCCCAGAGCATCGACTATCAGCAGTTTTGGGCGGATTTGAAGCAGGGGCGTTCCCGCTCCGGGGTGTTTCAGCGCTTCAACAAACGGGGTGAGGCGATCTGGCTGGAGGCGACCTATTTTCCTGTCAAGTTGCGGGGCGTGGTGACCAAGGTGATCAAGATCGCCGCCGATATTACCGAGCACCACCTGCAACTGCTCAGCCAGCAAGCGGTGGTGACGGCGCTGGATCGGTCGCTGGCGGTCATCGAGTTTACCCCCAGCGGGGAGGTGATTGCTGCGAACGGCAACTTCCTCCATACCATGGGCTATACCCTGGCGCAGGTGCAAGGCAAGCATCACCGTATCTTCTGCGACGATCAGTTCTATCGCGAACAGCCCCACTTCTGGGATGAGCTGGGCCGTGGCCAGTACAAGTCCGGTCTCTTCTGCCGTCAAAACAGCCACGGCAGCAAGGTGTGGCTGGAGGCGACCTACAATCCGATCCTCAATGAGAATCGCAAGGTGGTGAAGGTGATCAAGTTCGCAAGTGACATCACCGAGCGGATCAACAAGAGCGATGCGGTGCGCGAGGCGGCCATGCTGGCCCACGATGCGGCGCGGGAGACCCTGAGCTGCGCCGAGCGCGGCGCGGGTCTGCTCTCCTCGGTGGTCGATACCTCCAGCCTTATTGCCAGTCAGCTGACTCACAGCATTGGTCTTATCAACCAGCTCAACGAGCAGTCGCGCAGCATCGAGGCGATCGTCTCCACCATCAGCAGCATCGCCGATCAGACCAACCTGCTGGCCCTTAACGCAGCTATCGAGGCGGCGCGGGCGGGGGATCAGGGGCGCGGTTTTGCGGTGGTGGCCGACGAGGTTCGCCAGCTGGCGGCCCGCACGTCTCTCTCTACCGACGAGATTGCCAAGGTGGTACAGAACAACCGGGAGCTGACCGCCAAGGTCACCTCCGAGATGTCCGACGTCGCCAGCAGCGCCGAGCTGGGCAAGCAGCAGGTGGGCGAGGTGGATGAGGTGATGAGCGACATCCGCCGGGAGGCGAACAACGTCTCCAGCACCGTCTCTGGTCTGGCCATCTGAACACCCTGACTTCCTGCCATGCCGGGGCATTGACTCATATTTGAGCAGTCAGTGCCCCAATCTGAACCCCTCCTGTATCGTCCCGCCATTGTGAATTGTCCTCTTCTGGCCCCTTGATTAGGCTTGCCGCCTCATTTATTTCAGAGCAGAAACAGAACACGATGGCATTACAACAGAAGGGGCGGGCAATGGCCCTGCTGGTTATGGTCGCGAGCATGGGTCTGGGCGGCTGTATGGGGCAGATGGGGCTTTCCGGCATGGTCACCAAGGGCAACCTGAGCGTGGTGGATAACCGCTACGCTCGTGCCGGGGTCTTTATGCTGCTCTCCCCTGTCTACGGTCTGGCCGCGACCGCTGACCTGTTCGTCTTCAATACCATCGAGTTCTGGTCTGGCAAGAACCCCATCACCGGCAAATCTCCGGCTGTGGTGGACATGAAGGCCAATCCGGTGATCAAGGTGAACCAGCATCTGGATCCGGCCCTCAAGAAAGTGCCGCTGGCCATGCTGCCACAAGGGGTGCGCGAGGTAGAGATCAGCTACCCGGACGAGCATACCGCCCAGATGGAGGTGCACTATCTGGATGGCCACCGCAGCATGATGCGTGGCGAGTTGATGGATATCTACTTCGATGGCCGCTTTGTCTCTACCCTGAGCCGTGCGGAGCTGGAAGAGCGGGCTAATCAGGGCAAGGCTGCTGCCTAAATTCAACTGAATCCAGATCGTTCCAGCTTCAGATGGGGTATACCTAATCTGCTGGCAAAATCGCCATGATGTCTAAGGGAGTAGACTATGACGGTGAATGGATTGCGATTGGCGGAGTTGATTGGTTCCCTCAGTCATGCGCTCGATATGACCGAGGGGCAACCAAGAGGACACTGCATTCGCTGCTGCTGGATAGGTTCCCGTCTGGGGGAGCGGCTGGGACTGGACGCCCGGCTGCGCCATGATCTCTACTACACGCTCCTGCTTAAGGATCTTGGGTGCAGCAGCAATGCCGCCCGTATCTGCGAGCTCTATCTCACCGACGATCTTCACTTCAAGCGCGACTTCAAGCTGGTGGATGGCTCCCTCTCCGAGGTGGTCAACTTCGTACTGGGCCACACCGGCCTGCAGGCCGATTTGCTGGGGCGCTTTCGCAGCCTGTTTCACATCTTTCGTAATGGCGATCAGATTGCCAACGAGCTGATCCACACCCGCTGCCATCGCGGCGCCGATATCGCTCGCCAGCTGCGCTTCAGCAATGAGGTGGCCGGTGGCATCCTCTCTCTTGACGAGCACTGGAATGGCAAGGGGCGACCGCAACAGCTGGCCGGTGATGCGATCCCGCTCTTTTCCCGCATCGCCCTGCTCTGTCAGGTGGTGGATGTGTTTCATGCCGCCGCAGGCCCGCAGGCCGTGCTCAAGGAGCTGCGCGGGCGCAGTGGCAGCTGGTTTGATCCCGAGCTGGTCAGGCAGTTCGAAGCCATGGCCGATGAGTATTTCTGGCAAGGGCTGGCGGACCCCCAGCTGGCAGAGTGGGTGTTTAGCCATGCCTCCGGACAAGGGGAGGTGGCGCTTGACGAGGACTATCTGGACGAGATCGCCGCCGCTTTCGGTCAGGTGGTTGACTCCAAGAGCCCCTACACCGCAGGTCACAGCGGTCGGGTGGCGCTCTATACCGACATTCTCGCTACCCAGATGGGGATCCCGGAGTCACGGCGGCGCTGGCTCAAGCGGGGCGCCTTGCTCCATGATGTGGGCAAGCTCGGGGTGAGCAACGCCATTCTCGACAAGCCGGGCAAACTCGATGCGCAGGAGTGGGCGGCGGTGCAGATGCATGCCGCCTACACCGAGGAGATCCTGAGTCGTATCGGTGCCTTCGAGGAGCTGGCGCAAGTGGCGGGCGCCCACCATGAGCGGCTCGATGGCAAGGGCTACCCCAAGGGGCTGAAAGGGGACGAGATTACCCTTGAGACGCGCATCATCACCACAGCCGACATCTTCGATGCCATCACCGCCAAGCGCCCCTATCGCGGCGCCATCCCTATGCCGCAGGCGCTGGAGATGATGGCGGAGAATCTGGACACCGCGATAGACCCCGACTGTTTTGCCGCCCTGCAGGCGGGTATTCAGGATTTCTCCCTCTACCTCACCACCGAGCAGCCGCTGGCCAATGCCAGTTAAGATTTGCTGCCTTCATGGCCCAAACGGCCAGTCAGACAGCAAAACGCCCCGCAACTGCGGGGCGTTTTGCATTGGGTCTAGTCCGGCTGCTTGCGATGGGGCGGGGTGAGGATCAGTCCCAGCAGGCGGCGCAGGTGGGTGAGCTGTTCGGTCAGCTGGACGTTGAGCCAGAGGTAACCATTGATGGCGGCCTCTGCGTTGGGCGGCAGCGATACCTGGGTCGCCACCTCGTGCAGGCGGGCGATGGCGGCATCCGCGCCACGCCCGTCACCGGTTTGCATCATCAGGGCAAGCTGGTTGATCGCCTCTTCGGTGGCCAGATGGCAGGCGTGCAGTTCGCGGGTACTCTGCATCAGAAAGTGGCTCTCCCGATCGTTCCAGTAGGTGTTGGCCAGCATCTCCAGAGTGCAGAGGGTGTTGCGCATGGTGACCTGCACCGCATCAAACAGGGCGACGCTGTGGCGCGTCTCCTTGGCCGCAGGGGCCAGCAGGGCCCGCAGTTTGCCGGTCTGTGCCAACAGTTGGGAGAGATTGTGCTTGAGGTGCGGGCGCTCCAGCACATTGGGGGAGAGGTGAGTGTGATAGAGCCGCCCCGACTGCTGCAGGATCTGGTGCAGTTGCAGCCGCCAGTGGCTGTAGGCCCGCTGGGAATAGATGCTGCAAAAGAGCAGCGCCAGCAGGGAGCCCAGTATCACGTCGGCACTGCGCCACAGCGCCGTCTCTATATCCCCCGGCATGGCCCCCATGGTGACTCCCAGGGTGACGCCGATCAGCAGCCCCACATAGGGGCGCTTGCCGAGGGCCAGATAGCCGCAGAGAAACATGATGCACCCGCACCAGATCAGGGTAAGCGGTAGCGAGTAGATCTCGAGATAAAGCGCCACGACCCCGCAACTGGCGCCGAAGATGGTGCCCCCCACCCGCTGCAGGGCGCGGGAGAGCACATTGCCCCAGAACGAGATGGGGCCCATCACCACCACCAAGGTTATCAGCGGCCAGGTGCTCTCCGGCAGTTTCAGCTCGCGGGTCAGCAGAAAGGTGAGCATAAAGGCGAGCGCAATGCGCAGGCCATGGACGATCCGGTAGCGGCCATAGACCAGCAGATCGAGTCGGGAGAGGGGGGCATCAAGACGCACGGTCTGCCTCCTGTCAGGTGGGGGACGGGGCGCCGTGCATCCGGCCGACGCCCCGTCGGGATTTAGGCCAGTCGTCCCTGCAGGGGGTGGATCCAGACCCGCTCGCCAACGGCGATCCCGGGTTGATCCGGTACGATTTCAATCAGGCAGTTGGCATCGCTCATGGAGCTCAGAATACCCGAGCCCTGTGGCCCTGTGGTGCGCACCCGCAGCTGGCCGTTACGGTCCTGATGAAAGATGCCGCGCAGAAACTCGGTGCGCCCCGGGCGGCTCTTCATTTTCTCGTCTGCCAGTGCCGAGAGGCGCAGCGGCTGCCACCGCTTGCCTTGCAAGCGGGCGATGGCGGGCTCGACAAACTGCAGCACGCAGATCATCGCCGCCACCGGATTGCCCGGCAGGCCGAAGAAGGGGGTCTGCCCCAGCTTGCCAAAGGCGAGCGGGCGACCCGGCCGCATCTGGATGCGCCAGAAATCAATCTGGCCGAGCTCCGCCAGCACCAGCTTGATAAAGTCAGCATTGCCCACCGAGACTCCGCCCGAGCTCAACACCAGATCGGCGCTGGCGGCGGCCTGCTCCAGCTGCTGGCGCAGAATGGTCTTGTCATCGGGAATGATGCCAAGGTCCATCACCTCGCATCCGGCGGCGCGGATCAGGGCCATCAGGGTGAAGCGGTTGCTGTCGAAGATATGGCCGGGGGCGAGCTGCTCGCCCGGCGCCTGCACCTCGTCGCCGGTACTGAACAGCGCCACTTTCAGCGGGGTGCGCACCGTGAGACAGGCCTGACCGAGTGATGCTGCCAGCCCCAGCTGGGGGGCGCCCAGCCAGGTCCCGGCCGGGATGGCGACCGCACCTTTGGCGAGATCTTCGCCGGCCAGGCGCACATTCTGCCCCGCCCGGATCGGGGCAGTGACCGTGACCCACTCACCTTCAATCAGCGTCTCTTCCCGCATCACCACGGTATCCACACCGGGGGGCAGCGGGGCACCGGTCATGATCTGCACCGCCTGACCGGCCAGCACAGGCTCGTGGCGCTGCTGGCCCGCCAGCACTTCCCCCACCAGTTGCCAGCGACCGGCGGCCAGATCGTCGCTGCGAAGGCCGATGCCATCCATCGCCGAGTTGGCGTGGGGCGGCACATTGATGGGGCTTATCAGATCGGCGGCCAGCACGGCGCCGTGGCACTGGGCCAGCGGTTTGTCGCTGCAGGCCGTGCTCGGGGTGAGGGCCGCCAGAATGGCATTGCGGGCAGCCTCTACCGAGAGAAAGCCCTTGCCCGCCTCCGGCTCCTTGCTCTGGCAGCCGTCAAGCCAGCGGCAGACGAAGTCGGCAATGGCCGCCAGATCGTTGATATCGAGGCGGGGCAGGCTTGTCTGCTGTTGTTCGCCACTCTGTTGGGGCTGATCGCTGGCCAGCGCGATGATGTCGCCGTCTTCGGGGAAGAGCAGCGGCTTGCCAATCTCGGCGCGGTGCAGCTCGATTTTCGGGAAGTGTTCATGCTTGAACCCCTCGACCAAGAGCAAGTCGAGGCTGGTTTGATCGAAGCTGGCCAGCAGCTGGCGAAAGTCGGCTTCGGCCAGCTCGGTTTCGCCGTGCGTTGTTTCAGTAATGCGCGCATGGCGGCGGCGGGAGGCGACCATCATCTGTTGGGCGCCCGCCTTGCGCAGGCGGTAGCTGTCCTTGCCCGGCTGGTCGATGTCAAAGTCGTGGTGGGCGTGCTTGAGCACTCCGATGCGCAGGCCGCGATCCACCAGCAGGGGGATCAACTGCTCCAGCAAGGTGGTCTTGCCGGTGCCGCTCCAGGCGGCGAAGCCGAGCAGGGGAAGAGTGGGGGCCGGGGTCATGACGTGACTCCTAGTTGGGGGGCGATAGCCGGGGCAAGCAGACGGGCCTCGTAGGCGGCCAGCTCGGCAGGGCTGTTGAGATTGATAAAGGCATCCGGCTGATCGGCAAAGCTCACCACCGCCATATTGTGGCGGGCAAACCAGATATCGATTTTGCGTTCACCCTCTGCCAGTGCGGCGGTGAGGGAGGGGAGCAGGGATTTGTGCAGCAGGGCCACCACGGGTTGCAGCCAGTCGCCATCGTGGGCAACTACCAGCTCGGTATCCGGGGTCAGGGCGGCGCGAAAGCGGCTCATCAGATCCAGCGGCAGTGCGGGGCCGTCGCAGGGGACAAACAGCACCCAGTCGTGACGGGCGGCGGCAAGACCCGCCTGCATGCCCGCCAGCGGGCCGAGATAGTCGGGGTTGTCATCGCTGATGACCGGGGCCAGCGCCTGATAGCGGGTCTGACTGCGGTTGGCGTTGATCAGCACCTCATCCACCTGGGGGCGCAGGCGAGCCAAAACGTGGTCGATAAGAGGGCGTCCCGCCAGTGTTACCCATCCCTTGTCCTCGCCCCCCATCCGGGTGGCGCGGCCTCCTGCCAGGATCACGGCTGATACGGCAACGGGATCAGAGTGGCTGTCGCTTTTTGAAGTCATGTCGCTCGATGATTTTTAAAGGGGTCGTCTCTTGCAGCTGGCCACGGGCGAGGGTCCATTGCCGCTCGCACAGGTCGGTCAATGCATTGCTCTGGTGGCTGATGACCACCAGGCCGCTGCCATGTTCCCGCAGATCTTGCGCTAATGCGGCCATCAGGGCAATCGAATGTGTATCCAGATTGGCGGTGGGCTCATCCATCAGCAGAAAGGCCGGTTGCAGCGCCCAGGCGCGGGCCATCGCCAGCCGTTGCCGTTCGCCACCGGAGAGAATACTGATGTGCTCCCGTGCCAGCCCCTCCAGCTCGACCCGGCGCAGCGCCTCGAACACCCGGATCTCGCTGCCGAGCTGTTTATCGAGCGCCCAGGCCACGTTGTCGTGCACGCTGCGATCGAACAGATAGGGGGTTTGATGCAGATAGGTGACCCGGCCCGGCCCCAGATCCCGCTTGAGCAGCCGGTTGCGCAGCCGTTGCCAGCGTCCCGGCAGGTTGGTGTAGCCGCGAGTGGGGGTGAGCAGCCCCGCCAGGATCTTGAGCAAGGTGGTCTTGCCCACCCCGTTGGCCCCGTGCAGCCAGATGGCATTCCCCGGTGCGATGGCGAGCCGGTCAATCTCGAACAGCTGGCGCTCGCCAAAGCGCATGGTGAGTTGCTGGGCGGTCAGGGCCATGGGGTACTCCTGTTGATACACAGTGGGGGCATGGTCAGTTCTTCAGATAGCTGTGGCCGCGACACGCCGTCAGCAGCAGGTTGAGCAAGAGGGCGAGGGTGAGCAGCACTATGCCGAGCGCCACCCCCTGGGTGAAAGCCCCTTTCTGGGTCTCCAACGCGATGGCGGTGGGGATATTGCGGGTGAAGTGCAGGATATTGCCCCCCACCATCATGGAGCAGCCCACCTCGGTGACGATGCGGCTAAAGGCGCCGATGATGGCGGCCAGCAGGCCAAAGCGGCACTCGTGCATCAGGCCGATCAGCGCCTTGGGCCAGGAGACCCCGAGGGTCAGGGCGGTCTCCCAGGCGCGCCGATCGCTCTGGACAAATGCGGCGTGAGCCATGGTGGCGATCACCGGAAAGGCGATCAGCATCTGCCCCACCACCATCGCCTGTTGGGTAAAGAGCAGCTTCCAGTCACCAAAGGGGCCGGCCCGCGACAGCAGCATATAGAGCAAGAGGCCAATCACCACGGTCGGCACCGATTGCAGGGTATTGATGCAGGAGAGCCAGAGCCAGCGGCCGGGCAGCGGCAGATAGGCCAGGGCAAAGCCCAGCAGCAGCGCGGGCAGCAGCACCAGCAGCAGGGCGATGCCGGAGACGGAGAAGGAAACCCCCACCACCTGCCACAATTCGGTGTCACCACTGAACAGCAGGGCGAGGGCCGCTAACGTCGTGTCGATCAGTGTCGGCATCAAACCTCTCTCTCATGGTGCAGGGGGAGGGCCATCAAGGTCATCGCAGGGGTTAGCGTTGCCATTATTTCCCGTTGGCATCCGCCACAAACAGCGCCTGACCGGCCACCTTGAAGTCGCCGATCAGCTTCTGGCCATGCTCGGAGACCAGCCAGTTCTTCAGGGTGCGTGCCCCTTCGGTGTTGAGATCCGGGTAGCGCTTGGGGTTGACCAGGATCACCTGATAGGGGTTGAACAGGCGCTTGTCACCCTCCAGCAGCACGGCGAGATCCAGCTTGCTCTGATAGGCGAGCCAGGTGCCACGGTCGGTCAGGGTGTAGGCGCCCAGCTCCGAGGCCATGGTCAGGGTCGGGCCCATCCCCTGGCCGATGGATTTGTAACCGGCAAACTCGGGTTTGACGTCAGCGGCTTGCCACAGGGTCTTCTCCTTGATGTGGGTGCCGGACTCGTCACCGCGGGAGATAAAGGTCTGGCCCTGATCCTTGATGGCTTGCAGCCCCTTGGCCGCGTCGTGCTGCTTGGCCAGAGCCGCCGGGTCTTTCGCCGGGCCGACGATGACGAAGTCGTTATACATCAGGTGTACCGGCTCGATGCCAAAGCCCGCGTCAACGAACTTCTTCTCGGCAGAGGGGGCGTGGGTCATCACCAGATCCGCGTCGCCATTTTCGCCCATCTTCAGGCTCTGGCCGGTGCCAGCCGCCATCACCTGCACCGGATAACCGGTCTCCTTGGTGAATTGGGGCAGCAGCCAGCCCAGCAGACCGGACTGCTCGGTGCTGGTGGTGGTGGCAAGGCGGATCGGGGGCTTGGGGTTCGCGGCCTGGCTGGTGCTGCTCAACAGCCCCAGCAGCAGAACGGTGGAGAGCAGCCGGAGAAAGCGAAGGCGCATTGTGATCATGGTTGTCAGAGAGTCCGGTTGATGGCGAGAGCGCTAAACTAAGCAAGCAGGGTGCCAGCTTGAGTAAAAACCGTTTATGACCTGTTTTTTGATGTAAAAACCGCTTGTTAAGCAGATTAATAGCGTGATCGCCGCACCGCTTTTGTTAATCGGGCTTGGCGGATAGAGGCGACTCGGGACAAAATGTCCCACAGTTTATAAGGTCGCCGGGACAATCCCGGAACCTGGCCGAACCCGAGGTATTTTTTTCATGACTGTCCCCGCCAGCAGTTGGTCTGCCCTCTCATTGCTGATCCTTGATGATGAACCCGGCATGCGCAGTTTTCTGGCCAAGGCGCTGGCCAAGCGCTTCGCCCAGATAGAGACAGCCGCCAGCGTGGAGGAGGCGGAAGCCCTGCGCTGCCGCCTGCATTTTGATCTCATCATCGCCGATATCCGGCTGCCGGGGCGCTCCGGTATCGAGTGGCACGAGGCCATCGAGCCCGGCACCCGCCGCAGCGACATCATCTTCATGACCGGCTTTGGCGATATGGAGACGGCCCTCAAGGCGCTGCGCCTTGGCGCCAGCGACTTTATCCTCAAGCCCTTCAATCTCGAGCAGATGCTGCAGGCGGTGGACAGGGTCATCGAGCGCCGCCAGATGGAGCGGGAGAACCTGCTGCTGCGCCGGGAGGTGAGCAAGCTGTTCCCCCCTACCCTGATCGGCGACAGCGCCAAGACCCGCGAGCTCAAGACCCTGATTTCCCGGGTCGCCCCTTCCAATGCCGCCGTGCTGGTGGAGGGGGAGTCCGGCACCGGCAAGGAGCTGGTGGCCCGCGCCCTGCATCAGCTCTCCGGCCGGGCAGGGGCCTTCGTGCCCCTCAACTGTGCCTCCATCGCCCCGGAGCTGCTCGAAAGCGAGCTGTTTGGCCATGTGCAGGGGGCCTTTACCGGCGCCCGCAAGGGGCGTGATGGCCTGTTCCGGGTCGCTCATCAGGGGACGCTCTTCTTGGACGAGATCGGCGAGATGCCGCTCGCCATGCAAGCCTCCCTGTTGCGGGTGCTGGAGCAGAAGGCCATTCGCCCGGTGGGGGCCGAGCGCGAATTGGCGGTGGATGTGCGCATCGTCGCCGCCACCAACCGTAACCTCAAGGCCGAGGTAGAGGCGGGCCGCTTTCGCGAAGATCTCTTCTATCGCCTCAACGTAGTAGCGCTGCCGGTCGCCCCCTTGCGGGATCGCATCGACGATATCCCCGCGCTGGTACACCACTTTACCCGCCAGCTCACCGCCGAGATGGGGATGGGCTCCTTGAGCTGGACCCACGAGGATGTGGTAGCGATGCAAGCCTACCCTTGGCCCGGCAATGTGCGGGAGCTGCGCAACCTCATCGAGCGCTGCCTGCTGCTGGGCAAGCCCCCGGCGGAATACTGGCAGAGCAGCAAGCCCGCCGAACTGGGGGCGAGCGAGGAGGGCTACCCGCTGGCGTGGCCGCTGGCAGAGGTGGAGAAGGCCCACATCCTGCAAGTGGTGGCGAGCCATGATGGCAACAAGTCGGCCGCCTCCCGGGTGCTCGGGGTAGCGCGCAAGACGCTGGATCGCAAGTTCAAGGAGTGGGCCATCGAATGATAAAGGGTGATCGGATGGGGTGGCGATGAAACTGACCCTGCTCTCCCGCTGCATACGGGCCCTGTTGCCCAGCTGCGTGCGAACCAAGGTGCGCTGGCGCCTGCTGCTGCTCACCTCGGTGCCCATCATGCTCACCCTGGTGGGCATGATCGCGCTCACTCTCTACTGGACCCTCACCTACAGCTGGCAGAACCTGCTTACCACGGTGCGCAGCGATCTCGGGGTGGCCCACCATGCCATCACGGTGCAGCAGCAGCGCCAGACCGAGCATCTCGAGCATTTGCGCGATGCCTGGGCCTTTCAGCTGCGGCTGCGCGAATCGCCGGATCAGCTGTATGACTGGGTGATGCCGCTGGCGGCCAACTATGGCCTCGATTTTCTGCGTTTGCGCCGTGGCCCCGAGCTGGAGCAGCTGACGGCGCAGGAGCGCGCCGCCCTCACGGCCGGACGCAGCACCAGTCACTTCGTGCTCTGGTCGCAGCAGGAGATGCTCGCCCTCTCCCCGCAACTGGCCAAACGGGCCGTGCTGTGGCAACGGGATGGCACTAAAGCGATGGAGAACAGGGGGTTGATCAGCTTGTCACTGACGCCGGTGATGGGCCGCGACGGATCGCTCTGGGCCGTGCTGGAGGGGGGCGAGCTGATTAACGGCAGCACCCGGCTGGTGGACGAGATCAAGGGGCAGGTGTTCGCCAAAAACACCCTGCCGGATGGCGGCGTCGGCACCGTCACCCTGTTTCTCGACGATCTGCGGGTAAGCACCAATGTGCCGGTCAGCAGCAGCCGTCAGGTTGGGCGGGCGGTAGGCACCCGGGTCTCGGCCCCGGTGCGCGAACAGGTGTTGGGGCGGGGGGAGATGTGGATCGATCGCGCCTTCGTTCACGATGCCTGGTATGTCTCCGGCTACGAGCCGCTGCTTGGCACCAATGGCGAGCGGATCGGCATGCTCTATGTCGGTTTTCTCGAGTGGCCCTTTATCCGCACCTACCTCACCAATCTGGTGGAGCTGGGCTCTGGCGTGGTGCTGCTGTTGCTGCTCTCCGGCCTGCTGGTCTATCGCGGTGCGCGGGATCTCTTCACCCCCATCGAGCGGATGCACAAGGTGGTGCGGCAGGTGCAGGCCGGGGAGTCGGCTCGCATCGGTGAACTGGCCCTCGACCCGGATCACGAGCTGGCCCTGCTCGGTCGCCAGTTCGACGCCATGCTGGACAGGCAGGAGGCGCACCAGCAGCAGATGGCCCGCAGCGCCGACGAGCTGGAGCAGAAGGTGGCCGAGCGCACCCAAAGCCTCGAGCTCAAGACCGCCGAGCTGGAAGATCATATCCAGATGCTGACCGAGGCGCGTCAGCAGTTGCTGATCAGCGAGAAGTTGGCGGCCCTTGGCGAGCTCTCGGCCGGGGTGGCCCACGAGATCAACAACCCCTTGGCGGTGATCCTTGGCAATGTGGAGCTGATGAAGCTGGAGCTGGGGGAGGCGGCCGAGCCGGTTAGTGAGGAGCTGGCGCTGGTGCTGGCCCAGATTGAGCGCATTCGCGCCATTACCCGCAGCCTGCTTCAATACTCCCGCCCCGGCGACTATGAAACTGCGCCGGTGTGGCAGCATCTCAATCCCATCATCGAGGAGAGCCTGACCCTGGTGCGCTCCGCCCTGCGTCAGCAGCAGATTGAGCTGGTGGCCGATCTCAAGGCCCAGCAGCCCATCGAGGCGGATCGCCAGCAGCTGTTGCAAGTGCTGATCAACCTCCTGGTCAACGCCAGCCACGCGCTGGGGGAGCAGGGGGAGATCCGGGTCGAGAGCCGCGACTGGTGCGATGAACTGGGTCAGCTGCGTGGGGCCGAGGTGCGGGTCATCGACAACGGCAGCGGCATCGAAGCGGCCATTATCGACAAGATCTTCGACCCCTTCTTCACCACCCGCGCCACCGGCACCGGTCTGGGGCTGGCCCTGAGCCACCGCATCATCAGCCGCTGGGGCGGCGAGCTCTTGGTCGACTCCACCCCGGGGCAGGGGAGCTGCTTTACCGTGCGGCTGCGCAGCCACGCCCTGCTGCCCAGCGGCAGCGAGCCCGCGAAACTGGAAGGGTGGCGCATCGCCCTCAATGCCGAGGGGCGTGAGACAAGCGATTGATGCTGTTATAAAAAGGCCCGTGATAAACACAGCCCGTCAACATAGTTGGCGGGCTGTTTTGTCGGTGGGTGGTGCTAATTTACTGCGGACTCCACACCAGCTTGCCGCTCTGGGTAAGGTCATAGCCGCCGAGGCGGGCCGCCAGCTCGCGCCCCTCGGGGGATTGCAGCCAGCCGATCAGCTGTTGCAGCAGGGTGCGAAAGAAGACCCCTTGCGGCATCACCAGATCGAAACACTCCTGCGACAACGGCATAAAGCCGAGGCCAAACTCGGTGGCGGTGCTCTGGGCGCCGGGCCCGACATCGGCATCGCCACGGCTGATGGCGGCGGCCAGCTCCCGCTCGCTGTTGACCTCGAGGGTGCGCTCCAGCCGGGTCAGCGACTCCCCTTGCGTTTGCAGCCACTCCTGCAGGGCGCGCTGGCTGCCTGCCCCCTCCTGACGCATGGCCCAGCGCCAGTCGAGCGCCTCTTTCGCCTCCTTGGGTTGCAGCCCTTGGCGCAGCACCAGCCCCTGTACCCGGCGAAAGCCATGAACGATCACCCATTGCCGGTGGCCCTGATACTGCTGCACCAGCGCCGGGTGGCGCAGGTGGGCCTCTTCGGCCTGCCCCCAGTGGATGGCTACGATCTCCACATGGCCGCGCGCCAGCATCGCCAGCCCCTGACGGGTGCCGCACGGGGTGTAGCCTACCAGTGCCTGGGTGCCGAGCTGCCGCGCAAGCGTGCTGCAACCATAGTGCAGCAGCACATCGTCCGAGCCCGCCAGCAGCAGCCGGTCGTTCATCACCCCCTCGTGGCAGCTGCCGAGCAGCCAGCGGTCGAGCAGGGAGCGGGGAAACAGCCACTTGCCGGTCGCCTTGGTGGCGGGGATGCGCGCCTCGTTGGCGAGCTGGTAGACCTTCTTCTCGTTGAGATCGAGGTATTCCGCCACCTGCTTGACGTTCATAAACTCGTTCATGACTTAATCCCGCATCCCGCGACCAGCCGGACTGGGCGCCAGCACCGGCGGCTTCTCGTCCAGCACCATATGGTCGTGACCGCTGAATACCTCGAAGTGGCGCCCCTTGGCGCGGGCAATCATGGTGATGCCGAGCTGGCGGGCCAGATCCAGCCCCATCTGGGTAACGCCGGAGCGCGATAGCAGCACCGGAATGCCCATCTGCGCCACCTTGATCACCATCTCCGAGGTGAGCCGCCCCGTGGTGTAGAAGATCTTGTCGTGGCCAGCCTCGCCGCGCATCCAGAGCTCGCCGGCCAGGGTATCCACCGCATTGTGGCGCCCCACATCCTCGACAAAGGAGAGGATTTCGCTGCCGCGACAGATGGCGCAGCCATGCACAGCCCCCGCCATCTTGTAGGTTTCGTTATGGGCCGACAGCGCCTTGAGCAGGGCATAGAGGGTGCTCTGTTTAAGCTCGGGCGCCGCCAAGAGCACCCCTTCGAGCTTCTTCATCACGCTGCCATACATGGTGCCCTGACCGCAGCCGGAGGTGACCGTCTTCTTCTCCAGTGACTTGTCGAGATCGGCGGCCTGCTGGCTGCTCACCACGGCGGCGGCCTCGCTCTCCCAGTCGACGATGACCGACTCGATGGCCGAAATATCCTCGATAAAGCCCTGATTTTTAAGGTAACCCAGCACCAGCGCCTCGGGGCGGGCCCCCAGCGTCATCAGGGTTACTATCTCCTTCCAGTTGAGGTAGACCGTCAGTGGCCGCTCACAGGCGATTTGGCGGGTGTTCATTGTGCCCTGTTCATCCATCACCTCGACGGTCATGGTGAGCTGGGCTGCGGCATTGCTTTTGATAAAGGTCGGTGTCATGGGTCCCTCGCGACCGGTTGCTGGGATCTAAGGGGAGGGATACAGCAAGTTTTGTTCCAGATTTTTTAGGAAATACTGGTTTGAGTAGGTTAAAATAAGTTGTTCTATTTTATTTTTTCTAAGTATATCGGTAGCTTATTTTTATAATCATCCCGTTTCAATCCGAATGAATAAAAATAACGGATCGCATTGTAGATAGTTTCGCGACAAAATTTTAGGGGGCAAAATGATAGCGACTCAGTGAGTCCCGAACCATGTACAATTTGACTTCTTGCCTTATAAATCTCTTGTGCTTTGCTCTCAAAAGAAGCTCTGTCTTTTTCATTGTATAATTTCCCAACCCGCAGTCTAAAATTTTCTGTGACTCCGCTATAGGAGTTGTGTTTTGAAAGTACTACTTTCTTGTCTCGGTATGATTCAATGAGCTTATTTATATCGTTTATAGTGTTTTCAATCACCTCTTCAGATGTATTATTTAAGGTGGCTTCAATCATATCTATTAGTTTTGAATCTTGGCTTTTCTCACTGTTAGTATTCTCTCCATAATTCACAAGTGACTCTATAGCTGTTACGCATTTGACTATCTGTGACTCTTTATTGTCTTCGACAAATGCATCACTATACCAATTTATTGAATTTACAATGATGTCAATAACTCTTCTTTTTTTACTAAAATCCGAAGCTAATGCCATCAAGCTTAATATGACCTCGCTATCTTTTTGGTATTCGTCATTACACAGGCAGTCGAGAAGGTTTTTCCAATAGTTTTCACCATCAGCTTTGTTGTATAAAAACCTTAAAGTGTCTGATTTGCTTCTTTCGTTTCTATGGTTAAAAACGAGATAAAAATCATATGTGTTTCTTATCTTTGCGTTGGATGCAATGCAAGGGGAAAATGGGGTTTCTTTATGATTTATAAAATGACAGTCAAAGTTTATAAAATTGGCTACAAAAGAATTTATTTTCTTTGCACGATCTAACCCAAGCTTAGGGCTTATTTTTTCCTTTATCTTTATTTTTATAAAGGCATTGAATGAAAGATGACGGTCAAATTCATAATGTTTCTTATCAGAATCACTTAAATCATTGTCTTGTGATAATTCAATTGATATTGAGTTAGATAATATTATCCCCTGGGTTAGTCCTAGCATATGGTATGGAAATCCAAACTCTCTTTTCTTTATTAAATCTCTGCGTATAGAGTTGATTTCTTTAGGAAGTTCTTGGTTTATTAAGTCTTCCAGCGAAGAATCTTCTTGAATACATTGGTTTATCAGCTTGCAAAATAAATTCAACAGAGGGTTTATCAGCTCGGAAGCATAGCAGTTGATATTAGCCTTTTGTTGGATCAACCTAGCTAAGGCTCTAACTTTTTGATCAATAGCTCTAGAGCGATATAGCTGACGTACTGCTATCTTGGTTGTGTCATTAATAATTTGGTGGGAATTTATTGTATACAGAATCAATCCATCATTGTGTTGCTGACAGCAAAACTCTTCTGGTGATTCCTGAAATTTTTTGTGATTGAAGCAAAACTCATCAACAATCTCTATAACTTTATTTTTTAGTTCTGGTGTGATACGCATTTTAATTTTCCACAATGGTTTGCTTGCATTATTCCATAGGGCTGCCAATACGAATAGCAACGCGCATTCGAACGGTCGCGTATTGGAATTGCAGCGTATCGTGTTCGCCTTGATGGAACACTCAATCCGGCCTTGGCCCCACTCTTGCTATGTCTTATCCCATTGATGGCCGTGGCCGCCATAAATCTCCTGCCGTGAGCCGCCCCGAACGGGGTGGATCACGGGGGAGGGCGGCCCGGCAGAGACCTTCTGATGGGAGCCGTGACAGTGCAAGACACCACCAATACCTTGCCCCCGCAGCGCTGGCTGCAACTGGAGTTAAAGGCCATCGACAGTCAGGTTGGCCGCTGGCAGAGCCGTCGCTTCGAGATAGCGGCGCTCCATCCCGCCGAGCCCGAGGCTGCTGGTGCCTTACCCCTTACTCTGTTTCGCGATGAGCGGGGGGATTATCGCTTCAATCTGAGCTCCGGCTCGCCCCGCCTCTTTGTGACCGGAAGCCGCGTGGACAGTGGCTTTGTGGCCGATGGCCTGACCCTGAGCCAGACCGTGGCCGCCGCCTATATGGATGGCGAGCGGCAGGTGCTCTCCTGCCCGCTGCCCGAGGCGCTGCAAGCCTGGGTGGAGGCCTTTATCGGCCGCCACGGCGAGCTGCTGGAGGCCCGCCGCAAGGGCAAGAAGGGCAAGGGACGGGCGCAGGATCAGCTGGGTGTCGATAACCAAGATCAAGCCAGCTGTGGCGCCGTTAAGGCCACCGGCCCCGATGGCCGTGAGCGTGGCAGCGACAGCGGAAATCGCGCCCATGAGTGAGTTCCTAAAGCGCTGGTCGTCTCGCAAGAGTGAGGCGCGCAAGCATCAGGTATTGCAGCCGAGGGAAGAGGCCATTCCCGAGGCTGTTACCGTGTCAACCGAAAGCAGTGGCGAAGCTGAAACTCCAGATACTGCGCTGGATAGCCCCGTAGTCAGCACTGACAAGGGGAGCTGTGAATCCCTTGCCGTTGAGGGGGCCGAGAGTGGCAAACCGCCGCTAACAACGGCCCAGCCGGGCAAGGCCAAACTCCCCGACAAGGAGGCGCTGCGGGCCATGTTTCGCAGCCACAAGCCGGATGGGCTCGACGACTACACCCAGGATTTCAGCCAGCCCGAATTGCTGCCTGCGGCCCTGACCGCTGGCCTGCGCAACTGGCTGGTAGATCAGGTAACCGCCCCGGACAGCGAATCGGCCAATCCGGCCAGCGGATCCGCTGAACCGGTGGCGATTGTCAGCGAACCTGCCGCCGACGAGCTGGCTGATAACCATTCTCAAACCCACACCGACGATCGGGACATTTTGGTTTCCTCTGGTGGACAAAATGTCCCAACCAAAGGTGGGGAAATGGAACCTTCAGGATCCTGACTCCCTGTCAGTCACTTTTTTTCCGGGGGAGTTGGCTCGCCTCTTGCTCTCTCGGCTTACCAACAAGCGCCCATCCCATGAGGTGGCGCGCACAGGAGCGTATGTGAGCACTGAACAAACATTGCCAAATCTGGCCTCCAATCTTGCCCATGGGGCGGGGGCGGCCGCGCATAACGCGCGCGCCTATGCCCTGCAGCATACGGTCAAGACCGACAACCTGATCCCGGCCACTGTCTCTTACCGGAGTCAGGGGCGCCTGCTGCTGGTCGGCCCGGAAGATCGCATTCGCCGCGCTGCCAGCCTGCTGCCTGCCGGGGTGAAGCCCACCCTGCTGGTGACCGAAGCGGTCCACGATGCCGAGGCAGCAGATCTCGAGACCATTTTCGATGCCACCGCATCCCTCGCGGCCCTGACCCTGCGCGAGCCGAGCCTGACAGGGTATCTCGGTCAGTTCCAGCTCACCGGCCTCAATGGGCAGGGTGAGCGGGTTAACCTGGCGGCGCTTTGCTTCCCACAACAAGGCTTTCCACACCAAGCGGCTGCTGTTAGTGAACAGCCACGCGAGCCACGCTTTGATCTGGTGGCCGATCTGGGCCGCGCCCCGCTCTTTGCGCTGGAGCGTCCGCCGGTCGGTTATCTGCATCTGGCCGATGACCAAGAGCTGGCTGAACGGCTCGCCGAGCTCTGTGCGCTGACCGGTATCTTCGACAAGCCGCGCTATTTTCGCCTCGACCCCGAGGCCTGCGCCTTTACCGCCCGCGGCGTGCCCGGTTGCAGCCGCTGTCTCGACGTCTGCCCGACCGATGCACTCAAGCCCATCAATGGCCGCATCCAGATCGATCCCCATCTCTGTCAGGGCTTCGGCAGCTGTGCCTCCGCCTGCCCGACCGGGGCGATTGCCTATCACCAGCCCGATGCCAACACCAGCGGCGACTACCTGTTCCGATTGCTCAAGCACTACCGGGAGGCGGGGGGCGAAGCGCCTCAACTGCTCATCGCCGGTGAAAACGAGCGCGATTGGGTGGAGGCTGAACTCACCCGCCTGCCCGCCAACTGGCTGCCGGTCTGGGTGGAGGAGAGCGCCAGCTTAGGCATCGAGAGCTGGTTCGCCGCCCTCGCCTATGGCGCCAGCGCGGTGCGCATTGCGCTGGGCGAGGATGCCCCCGCCAGCGTCCGTGCGCTGGTTGAGCGGGAGCTGGCCAGCGCCGCCGTGCTCTTGGCGGGCGCGGGTCTTGCTGCCGATCGCATCGCCCTGTTTAACCCGGATGCTGGTGAGCCTGTTTCCGGCCAGCCAGCCGTTGCCCTGCTGGACAAGCCGCTGAAAGGGGATAAACGGGAAAACCTGTTTACCGCCTTCGATGCCCTCTGGCAGGCCAATGAGGGGAGCCGCGAGCCGCTGGCAGTGCCTCATGGCGCCCCATACGGCAGCGTTGAATTGAAAGAGGCTGACTGCACCCTCTGCATGGGCTGCGTGGCGGTCTGTCCGAGCCGCGCCCTGCATGCGGTGGGCCACACGCCGGGCCTCAATTTTATCGAGCAGGATTGCATCCAGTGCGGCATGTGCGAAAAGGCGTGCCCCGAGCAGGCCATCGTGCTGATGCCCCGCCTGCAACCCGTGCCTGAGGCGAGGCGCGCCGTGCAGAGCCTGAAAGCCGAAGAGGCCGCCTGCTGCATTCGCTGCTCCAAGCCGTTCGCGCCCGCCTCGATGATCCGCCGCATCCAGCAGAAACTGGCCGCTCACTCCCACTTCCAGAACGAGGCCGCCCAGCGGCTGCTGATGTGCGAGGACTGTCGGGTCAAGGATGTGTTTGCGGCGCTGGCGGCAGATCCCGCCGCCCAGCTCAAGATATAAGGGGCCAGTGATGAGTGAACAACATAACGAAAAGGCTGGCGAACTGACCATGATCGAACTGGAACAGAGCAGCGCCGATCTCTACGCCCTGCTGGCAAGCCTCTGGCGCGCCGCCCCCCGTGGTGAACAGCTCGCCTGGCTGCAAGGGTTGCAGCCGATGCCGGGCCTCTTTGCCAGAGGGCTGGGGCTGGTGCAGCTGGCGGCCAGCAGCCACCACGAGCATGCGCTTGCCGAGGAGTATCAGGATCTCTTTATCGGGCTGGGGCGCGGGGAGATCGTGCCGTTTGCCTCCTGGTATCTCACCGGCTCCCTGATGGAGCTGCCGCTGGCGGTGCTGCGCGCAGATCTGCAGTCGCTCGGTTTCGAGCGCCAGAGCGGAGTGTGCGAGCCGGAAGATCATCTGGCCGCCCTCTGTGAGGTGATGGCAGTGTTGATTGGCGAGCAGCACCCGGAGCGTAACCGCTTCTATGAGCGCCACCTTGCCCCTTGGGTTCTCGCCTGCTGCCGCGATCAGCAACAGGCGAAAGGGGGCAGCTTCTACCGGGCGGTCGGCGCCCTTGCCGAAGATTTCTTCAAGCTGGAAAACGAATTGCGCCTGCCGTTTGGCGCTCGGGTGGTCACTCGCCCATAACCATATGACAGATACCGTTCGTAGCCATGTCGGCCACCGGGCCGGCCATAACAAAAACAAGCGTCGGAGAGAACAAGATGAGCGATGACAAGCTGCAAGATCCGTCACGTCGTAACCTGATCAAGGGTGTCGGCGTGGTCGCCACCATAGGCGTATTGGCCGGTGCCACCGGCCGGGTAGTGGGCAAAGAGGTGCTCACCCACGATACCGAGCCGGACAAGGGCTATCGGGAGACCCCCCATGTTCACGACTTTTATCGCACCCTGCGCGGCACTGACTAAGCCGGATCAGTGAAGGAGAACTCATGAAACTGACAAAACGTGCCGAGCCGGCAACTTCCGCCGATCAATCCAGTGCCGCCACCTCCCGTGGTCAGGGGCTGACCCGCCGCGCCTTTATGGTCAACTCCGGCCTGGTGGCCGGTGGGACCGTGGCCGCCGGCTGGCTGGCCCCTGCCATGATGCAGCGAGCCGAGGCCAACACCGTGGCCGCCGACGTGCCGGTCGAGGTGAAGCGTACCATCTGCTCCCACTGCTCGGTGGGCTGCGGCGTCTATGCCGAGGTGCAGAACGGCGTCTGGACCGGTCAGGAGCCGGCCTTCGATCACCCCTTCAACCTCGGCGGTCACTGCGCCAAGGGGGCGGCTCTGCGCGAGCATGGCCACGGCGAGCGTCGCCTCAAGTACCCGATGAAGCTGGTGGGGGGCAAGTGGCAGCGCATCAGCTGGGATCAGGCCATCGAAGAGGTGGGCAATGAGGTGCAGCGTCTGCGCAAGGAGTCCGGCCCCGACAGCATCTTCTGGCTCGGCTCCGCCAAGCACTCCAACGAGCAGGCCTATCTGTTTCGCAAGATGGCGTCGCTTTGGGGCACCAACAACGTGGATCACCAGGCGCGTATCTGCCACTCCACCACAGTCGCGGGTGTGGCAAACACCTGGGGCTACGGCGCCATGACCAACAGCCTGAACGACATGCACAACAGCAAGTCGATCATGTTTATCGGCTCCAACCCGGCGGAGGCCCACCCGGTCGCCATGCAGCACATCCTGCTGGCGAAAGAGCGCAACGGCTGCAAGATCCTGGTGGTCGACCCGCGCCGTACCCGCACTGCCGCCAAGGCGGATATGTACCTCTCCCTGCGCCCGGGCACCGACGTCGCCTTTATCTGGGGTATGCTCTGGCACATCTTCAAGAATGGCTGGGAAGACAAGGAGTTCATTCGCACCCGTGTCTTTGGCATGGACGAGGTGCAAAAAGAGGTGGCGCGCTGGACCCCGGCGGAAGTGGAGCGGGTGACTGGCCTGAACGAAAAAGAGGTCTATGGCGCCGCCAAGTTGCTCGCAGATAACCGTCCGGGTTGTGTGGTCTGGTGCATGGGGGGGACCCAGCACACCACGGGCAACAACAACACCCGCGCTTACTGCATCCTCGAGCTGGCCCTCGGCAACGTGGGCAAGAGCGGGGCGGGCACCAACATTTTCCGCGGTCACGACAACGTGCAGGGTGCCACCGACTTTGGCGTCACCTCCGACTCTCTGCCAGGCTACTACGGGCTGGAAGAGGGGGCCTGGAAGCACTGGGCCCGGGTGTGGGATGTGGATTTCGAGTGGCTCAAGGCCCGTTTTGACAACAAGGCCTACAACGGCAAGCTGCCGATGAACAACAACGGCATTCCGGTCTCCCGCTGGGTGGATGGGGTGCTGGAGAACGCCGATCTCATCGAGCAGGGCACCAATATCCGCGCCATGTTCTACTGGGGCCATGCGGTCAACTCCCAGACTCGCGGTCCCGAAATGAAGAAGGCGATGCAAAAGCTCGACATGATGGTGATCGTCGACCCGTATCCCACCGTTGCCGCCGTCATGAACGATCGCACCGACGGCGTCTACCTGCTGCCGGCCACTACCCAGTTCGAGACCTATGGTTCCGTCACGGCTACCAACCGCTCCATGCAGTGGCGCGACAAGGTGATCGAGCCCCTGTTCGAGTCCAAGGTCGACCACGAGATCATGTATCTGTTGAGCAAGAAGCTGGGCTTTGCCGATGAGCTGTTCAAGCACATCAAGGTGGAGAATAACCAGCCGCTCTTGGAAGACATCACCCGCGAGTACAACCGTGGCATGTGGACCGTCGGCTACACCGGCCAGAGCCCGGAGCGCCTCAAGGCGCACCAGCAGAACTGGCACACCTTCCACAAGACCAGCCTCAAGGCCGAGGGCGGCCCGGTCAGTGGCGAAGTGTACGGTCTGCCCTGGCCCTGCTGGGGTACCCCGGAGATGAAGCATCCCGGCAGCCACATCCTTTACGACACCAGCATTCCGGTCTCGGAAGGGGGCGGCGGTTTCCGCGCCCGTTTCGGTATCGAGTATC
Organism: Aeromonas fluvialis; assembly: GCF_000819885.1. Classification (GTDB taxonomy): domain Bacteria; phylum Pseudomonadota; class Gammaproteobacteria; order Enterobacterales; family Aeromonadaceae; genus Aeromonas; species Aeromonas fluvialis. The sequence goes on along the minus strand of NZ_CDBO01000074.1, from coordinate 18,333 downwards.
AGGGGGTGTCACTGCTCGCCGAAGACTCCTGGCCCAAGGGGAGCGAGGTAGAGGACGGTTATCCCGAGATCACCGCCGACCTGATGAAGCAGCTCGGCTGGTGGGATGAGCTGACCGAGGCCGAGAAGAAAGAGGCCGAGGGCAAGAACTGGAAGACCGACCTCTCTGGCGGTATCCAGCGGGTCGCCATCAAGCACGGCTTCGTCCCCTACGGCAACGCCAAGGCGCGCTGCGTGGTGTGGACCTTCCCGGATCAGGTGCCCAAGCACCGCGAACCGCTCTACACCCCGCGCCGGGATCTGCTGGCCGACTACGCCACCTGGCCCGATGCCAAGAGTCTGTGGCGCCTGCCGACCCAGTACGCCTCGGTGCAGGAAAAAGACGTCAGCAAGGAGTTCCCCATCATCCTCACCTCGGGCCGTCTGGTCGAATACGAGGGGGGCGGTGACGAGACCCGATCCAACCCCTGGCTCGCGGAGCTGCAGCAGGAGATGTTCGTCGAGATGAACCCGGCGGATGCTAACGACGTCGGCGTGCGCGACGGTCAGGATGTCTGGGTCGAGGGGCCGGAAGGGGGCCGCGTCAAGGTGAAGGCGCTGGTGACGCCGCGGGTCAAAGCGGGGCTCGCCTTTATGCCGTTCCATTTCGGCGGCCACTTCGAGGGCAAGGATCTGCGATCCAAATATCCGGAAGGGTCTGACCCCTATGTGCTGGGGGAATCGGTCAACATAGTCACCACTTATGGCTATGACCCGGTTACCCAGATGCAGGAGACCAAGGTCACCCTGTGCCGTTTTCGCAAAGTAGGAGCCTGATCCCATGGCCAGAATGAAATTCATGTGTGACACCAAGCGCTGCATCGAGTGCAACGGCTGTGTGACGGCGTGCAAGAACGAGAACGACGATGCCCTCGAGTGGGGCATCCAGCGCCGCCGGGTGGTGACCCTCAACGACGGCCTGCCGGGGGAGACCTCCATCTCGGTCGCCTGCATGCACTGCACCGACGCCCCCTGCATGGCGGTCTGCCCGGCCGACTGCTTCTATCACACCGACGACGGCATAGTGCTGCACAACAAGGATCTCTGCATCGGTTGTGGCTACTGCCTGTTTGCCTGCCCGTTTGGTGCCCCCCAGTTCCCGAAGACCGCCGCCTTTGGCGATCGGGGCAAGATGGACAAGTGCACCTTCTGCGCCGGTGGCCCGGAAGAGGATCACAGCGAAGCGGAGCGCCAGAAGTACGGCGCCAACCGCATCGCCGAGGGCAAGCTGCCCATGTGTGCCGAGCTCTGCTCCACCAAGGCGCTGCTGGCGGGGGATGCGCAGGTGATCTCCGATATCTTCCGCGAGCGGGTTGCCTATCGCGGGGCCCCTCATGCCGCCTGGGGCGGGGATGAGCAGGATCTGTTCCATGACGCCAGCCAGCCGCGCGATGGCAGAGGCAAGGGGCTCAAGCTTGGCAAGCAGGAGGGCGGCCAATGAGACACTGGCTGACAGCGCTGCTGACAGCCTTCCTGCTGTTCAGCGCGCCTGGTTTCGCCGATGCCCAGAAGGAGACGATCGGCTTTGCCGGCGCCGACTACTGGCGGGCGGTGAAGGACGGGCAGGAGGGAACCACCACCTCCCGCTCGCCGGAGCACGGGGTACTCATCTCGGTGCCGGGCCAGCTCTGGTTCGAGGTGAAGACCAAGTGGGTGTCGCCGCTCGGTGCCATCGCCATCTTTGGATCCTTGGCCATGTGCGGTCTGATGTACCTGATCGTGGGGCAGACCAGGCTCTCCAAACCGCGCACCGGGCGCAAGCTCAAACGCTGGAGCCGGATGGATAGGGCCCTGCACTGGACCACGGCGGCCATGTTCCTCACCCTGGCAGGATCCGGGCTGGCCATCATCTACGGCAAGTACTTCATCAAGCCGGTGGTGAGCCTCGGGGTGTGGGAGAACTGGATCTGGTTTGCCAAGGTGTTCCACAACTATGTGGGGCCGCTCTTCTTCCTCTGCCTGATGGGGGTGCTCATCAAGTGGTTCCGCCACAACATCGTCAATATGGTGGATGTGCAGTGGTTCATGAAGTTTGGCGGCATGCTGGGCAAGCACAAGGGGAGTCACCCCTCGGCAGGCTTCTCCAACGGCGGCGAGAAGGCGATCTTCTGGCTGCTGATCTGGTTTGGCAGCATCGTCGTGGCGACCGGGCTGTTCCTGGACTTCCCCATCTTCGGCCAGCTGCGCCGCCAGATGGAATGGGCCAGCTTTATCCATATCGTAGGCGCCTTGATCCTTATCTGCGGTTTCATCTTCCATATCTACATGGGCCTGTTCCAGCTGGAAGGGGCGCTGGAGGGGATGGTGACCGGCGAGGTGGACGAGACCTGGGCCAAGGAGCACCACGACCTCTGGTATGAAGAGGTGAAGCACACCCTCGATGAGCCCAAGGCGGGCAAATCAAGCTGATGGTCGACAAAGAGTAAAGGGAAGGGGCGCTGAGGCGCCCCTTTTGATGGCGGGTCGTTCAGGATGACAAAGGGTGAGAAAGTATGGCGGGCCGCGAGACCTGCACCTGCGCTATTTGGTGGTATTGCGGGAGTTGGGCTGGCGGCTGACAAGTATCACGGCGGTGGCTGCCACAAGGAGCACCCGCCGTTGTTTTTTCCTCCCGATGACCTCAATACGATCAATAGGCCTCTCGGGCCAGCCGCTCGAAGTAGGTCTGATAACGTCCGCTGGCGATGGCCTGCTGCAACCGCTGATTGAACTGAGCCCGCAACTTGGCTGAATCAGGCATCTTGCGCGGGAACATCAAGAAGCTGTCGTTGCGCAGAAAGGGGGTCTGACTGTGGGTGATGCGTGCCGCGCTGGCGGGATCCAGGCTGCGCAGCACGGCCAGACCGACCCGCAGCTCTTGCGGATAGAGGTCGATCCGCCCGCGCAGCAGCTTGCCGAAATTCTGTTTCACGTCGGTAACCCGCTGCTGGCTCACCTTGTCATCGGCCACCATCTTGTCCAGATCGGGCCCGTAGCTATAGGCGATATCGCCCCCCAACCGCATGCCTGCGATCTGCTCAAGGCGCTCGGCCTGCAACTGCCGTGATTTGAGGGAAAAGAAGACAAACTGCTCCTGCAGTACCGCGTCGCTGAACAGAAAATCCTGCTCCCGCTCCGGTTTGTGCATCCAGACGGCGGTGGCATCGTAGAGCTGGCTGTTGGCCGCCAGCGAATAGACCCGACCCCAGGGGGCGAAGTGGAACTTCACCTCATAGCCCGCCTCCTTGAACAGATCGCTGATGAGGTGAGCCACGGGTCCGTGCTGTTTTGATCGCTCGGAGACGAAGGGGGGCCATTCACCGACAATGATATTGAGCATCCGGCCCGGTGCGGCGAGAGCCGACTGGCAGGTCAGAAACAACCACAGAGCAAGCAGCGGGATCAGGCGCATGGCAAGAAGAAGGGGGCGCAGGCTGGCAGAGGCGAGGGCATCAGGGTCACTCCCGGCTGTGATGCTGTAAAGGGGCTGGGTTGTCCGCAATGCTAGCATGAGTCATATTCCTTGCTGCCGATATTTTGTCACCGGAGGGCTGTGTCAGGGGATTTTGGCCGCAGGGTATGGCCAAGCTCACAAAACCGAACGATTAAACGTCATATGATTGATTTCATTATGAGTATTACTCTCCTGCCGAACGGCAATTTCACGTAAATCAAAGAGAATGACTATGGCTACCGGACAATATCTGCTGTGGAAAGATGCTCAGGGACAGGCTTTTCGCCCCGTTGCACTGACCGGCACCGATCTGCTCAACAATCGATACCTCAACAAGGGCACTGCCTTCACCGAACAGGAGCGGGCCGATTTTGATCTCGATGGTTTGCTGCCACCTCAGGTACAAACCTTTGAAGCCCAGCTCGAGCGAGTGTATGAGGGGTTCAAGAGCGCTTGCAGCGATATCGAGAAGTACCAGAACCTGCGTGCCCTGCAGGATCGCAACGAGACTCTCTTCTATGCCCTGTTGTCACGCCATGTGGAGGAGATGACTCCCTACATCTATACCCCGACCGTGGGCAAGGCATGTCAGGAGTTCAGCCACCGCTTCCAGAAGCCGCGCGGCCTCTACATCACCCCGGACAATGTGGATGACATGGGGATCCAGGCCCGCCACTTCGATGCCAAATCGATCCGCATCATCGTCGTCACCGACAGTCAGGGCATTCTGGGGATCGGCGATCAGGGCGTTGGCGGCATGGGGATCCCCATCGGCAAGCTGGCGCTCTATACCCTGGGGGCCGGGATCCATCCCGCCTGCTGCATGCCCATCGCGCTGGATGTGGGCACCGACAACCAGAAACTACTCGATGATCCCATGTACCTTGGCCGCCCCCACAAGCGCATTCGCGGCAAGGAGTATGAAGCGTTCATCGACAAGTTCGTGCAGGGGGTCAAACGCCACTTCCCCAATGCGGTGCTGCAGTGGGAAGACTTCAGCAAATCCAACGCCTTCAACAATCTGGCCCGTTATCAACAGTCACTGCCGTCATTCAACGATGATATTCAAGGTACGGGTGCCGTGGTGCTGGCAGGTATTATCGGCGCGGTCAAGGTCAAGGGGGAGACCCTGGGCCAGCAGAACTATCTGGTGTACGGCGCCGGTGCCGGTGGGGTCGGGGTGGCGGATCAGATCTGCGCGGGGATGATCCGCGAGGGTATGGATCCGCAGGCGGCCCGCGATCGCATCTACATTCTGGATACCCAGGGACTGGTGTGCGACAACCGGGACGGGCTCGACGAGTACAAGCGCCGCTATGCCAAGCCGGGGCTGCTGCTGGCGGGCTGGGATATCGAGGTGCCCGGCAAGGCTAATCTGGCCGATGTGCTGCGTCATGTGCCCATTACCGTGTTGCTGGGGACCAGCGGCTCGGGCGGTGCCTTCAAGGAAGAGCATATCCAGTTGCTGCAAAAGCACTGCGAGCGCCCCATGGTGTTCCCGCTCTCCAACCCGACCGCCAATTGTGAAGCGCTGCCGGAGGATATCTACCGCTGGAGCAAGGGCAAGGCTATCGTCGCCACCGGCAGCCCGTTCAAGGATGTCGCTTTTGAGGGCAAGGATTACCGTATCGGTCAGGGCAACAACGTCTTTATCTTCCCCGGAGTGGGGCTGGCGGCGATTGTCAGCCAGATCCGCGAGATCACCCCGGATATCTTCACCACCGCCGCTTTTGCGCTGGCCGAATGCGTGAGCGAGGAGGATTTGGCACAGGGCTCCGTCTATCCGCGTATTCGCGAATTGCGCAACATCTCGGTGCATGTGGCCACCGCCGTGCTCAAAGATATCGTGCGCAAGGACCCCTCCCATCCGTTGATTGGGCAGGCTCTGCAGCAGCATATCCTCAACCACATGTGGGAGCCGGTCTACCTGCCTTATCGCCGGGTATGACCGCGTATCCACCGCCCGGATAACGGGTCGGCCAAGATGACAAGGGGGTCGCGCTGCGACCCCCTTCGTTTATCCCGTCACGTACTAAGTGCGTAGTGGTCGCCAGCGCCCTTGCTGATTGCGGCAGGCGGTATCCTGCCACTGCTGGCTGGTCTTGCCGATATAGAGTTGCTCGCGATAGTTGCGACACCACTCCCCGCTGGTATGGCGGAAGGTGCGCAGCGGCGTGACGCTGCCCGAGTGACGATTGGCAGGATTGAACCAGGTGAGGCTCTGCCCTTTGGTGCGGGTTTCCAGCGCCTTGGCAAGGGCCTGATTGGCCAGTTGCACATCTGCCTTATCCATCTGATGGTAAAGCGGCGGCGTGTCTACCGTGGCGCAGCCAGTGAGGCCGAGCAGGAGGAGTGGTAACAGATTGCGCATCATGGTTGCCCCTGTTGACGAAAGCCGTTGTCAAGCAGAGCACGTTCTTGCTCATCGGTAAGCACTTGCTGGCGATCATCGACTGTGCCGTCACCTCTGAGCTTGTTGCCGATGGCATCGACGGCATCTACACCGTTGTCATCGACTGTGCCGTCACCTCTGAGCTTGTTGCCGTTGTCATCGACGGCATCCACGCCGTTGTCATCGACTGTGCCGTCACCTCTGAGCTTGTTACCGTTGGCATCGACGGCATCCACGCCGTTGTCATCGACTGTGCCATCACCTCTGAGCTTGTTGCCGTTGGCATCGATGGCATCCAGGCCGTTGTCATCGATGGTGCCATCACCTCTGAGCTTGTTGCCGTTGGTATCGATGGCATCCACGTCGTTGTCATCAACGCCATTGCCAAACCCGCGCCCCCCCCCATGGCGTTCTCCCCCGGCATGTTTTTCTCCACCGGCATGCCGTTCACCCCCCCCATGCCGCTCTCCGCCGGCATGCTCTCCCTGACCCTGATTACCGTGGCTGCTGCTGTCGTTATCACCGCCGCCATCGCCATCGCTGTCGCTGCCGCCATCGCTGCCGCCATCGCTGCCGCCATCGCTGTCGCTGTCGCTGCCGCTGCCGCTGTCGCTGCCGCTGCCGCTGCCGCTGCCGCTGCCGCTGCCGCTGCCGCCATCGCTGTCGCTGCCGCCATCGCTGTCGCTGCCGCCATCGCTGTCGCTGCCGCCATCGCTGTCGCTGCCGCTGCCGCTGCCGCTGCCGCTGTCGCTGCCGCCGCTGCTGTTGCTGCCGCCGCTGCTGTTGCTGCCGCCGCCGCTGTTGCTGCCGCCGCCGCTGCCTCCATCACCCCCTTTGTTATGAACGATCAGCTCATTGGCAATATAGCTGTGGCTGCCATCCAGGATCAGATTGAACAATGCCGTGGTGGGCGGGGCGTCAATCCAGCAGAGCGACTCCACCAGCAGTAATGCTGGTTGGGGTTGCAGCGCCAGATTGCCCGTCACCATGACAGCAGCCGGGCGAATCACTATTTGCATGCCAGTAAATAGCGGCAGCACAGTGAGCTGCGAATTTTCGGCTCGGGTCATGGCCGGTGAGATGGCCGCCCAGCCCCGAGTGGTCAGCAGAGGGTGCTCTGCGGTAAAGAAGGGGGCCCGCTGGTTGATCCCGTAGAGCCTGCGTTTGCCCAGTATGACCCGTTCGACGGCCAGGATCCGGTTGCTGCCGCCATGCTGATCCAGCACCCGTTCACCGGCCCGGAGCGTCTCTATGGGGCGGGTTGACCCATCGGCCATCGTGATGCGGGTACCGGCAATAAAGCAGGACTTGGCATAGGCCTGATTCATTTGCCACTCATTGTGGGTGAAATCATAACTGAACGGGTTCGCAAACAGGGCGAGTGCGATGGCCGAGCCGATCAGCAATCTGCGCTGGCTGGCCTTGAATGGAAGCTGTGACATGGGGACTCCTTGTCCATCAGGGGGCACAGGATCAATTATAGAGCGCCCCCGGGTTCGAGGCATGTTTGACCATGAACACAATAAAGAGGATGGAAAAACGATTGGCGTTCACCACAATAATGCGTAAAATCGCGTACTCGATGCTTGTAGCAACGAATCCCGCCTAAAAAGCCAGTTTCATGCCCTCCCCAAGCAGTAAAAGGTAACGGTTGACGATTTTGTGTTCATGTCGTGCCTTGAAAACGTCTTGTGACAACTGAAAAGTGATAAATATCCCCATCAGCTGTCAAAAAGTTAAGGACATCCATGTTTTCCCTAGTCAAGCAAAGTGTCGCCGGGCTGCAAATTCTGTTTGTCGCCTTTGGTGCCATGGTTCTGGTGCCCCTGCTCACCGGACTGAACCCCGCCATGGCCCTGCTTGGCGCTGGTGTGGGCACCCTGCTGTTCCAGCTCTGCACCCGCCGCCAGGTCCCGATTTTCCTGGGATCCAGCTTCGCTTTTATCGCCCCCATCATCTATGCCACCCAGACCTGGGGATTGCCCTCCACCATGTTTGGCCTGTTTGCCGCCGGTTTCATGTACTTCATTCTGGCTGCGTTGATCCGGGCAAAAGGGATGGGGTTTGTGCATAAATTGCTGCCCCCTGTGGTGATTGGTCCCGTCATCATGGTGATTGGCCTCTCCGTGGCCCAGGTGGCTTGCAACATGGCGATGGGCCGCGCGGGCAGCGAGCAGGTCGTGCCCGCCACCACGGCGCTGACCCTTGCTGGCATCTCGCTGGCGGTCACCCTGATTGCCGCTGTGTTCTGCAAGGGCTGGATCAAGCTCATCCCCATTCTGTGCGGCGTGATCGCCGGTTATGTCTCGGCTGTGTTCATGGGCCAGGTGAGTTTCGATGGCATAGTAAACGCCCCCTGGCTGGCGTTGCCCCATTTCGAAACCCCGGAGATCAACTGGGCTGCTGCGTTGTTCATGCTGCCAGTGGCCATCGCCCCCTGTATCGAGCACATCGGTGGTGTGTTGGCCATCGGTGGCGTGACTGGCAAGGATTACACCAAGGATCCGGGTTTGCACCGTACGCTGGCCGGTGACGGCATCGGCGTTTGCTTCGCTGGTTTCATCGGTGGCCCACCGGTGACCACCTACGCCGAAGTGACCGGCGCCGTGATGATCACCCGCAACTTCAACCCGGTCACCATGACCTGGGCGGCCGTGTTTGCCATCATTCTGGCCTTCTTCGGCAAGTTCAATGCACTGCTCACCTCCATCCCCATGCCGGTGATGGGCGGCATCATGCTGCTGCTGTTCGGTTCCATCGCTGCCATCGGTCTCAAGACGTTGGTGGAGTCCAAGGTGGATCTGGGGCTGTCGCGCAACATCGCCATCGTCGCCGTGACCCTGACGGTGGGTGTCGGTGCCCTGGAGATGAAGATTGGTGACTTCGCGCTGGCCGGTGTGGGTCTGGCCTCCGTGGCCGCCATCCTGCTCAACCTGATCCTGCCGGCGCACTCCGAAGAGGGGGGGATGGAATCCGCCAAGGATTGAGGGACAAGGTAATTGTTCGAATCAAAGGCCACCTCAGGGTGGCCTTCTTTATTGATGCGTTCCGTGGGAGTAAACAGGAGCGCCATAACAGATGAATGATAAGGAGGCGCCGGGGGAAGTCAGGGCCGGGCGTCGCCTGGCCAAGGGGCACTCAGCTTGCACCAGGGGCCGGTAATCTCGCAGTGACCGGTCTCTTCGGTAGTCTGCCAGCCCAGGCGATGGTAAAAGGCCACGGCCGAGGTATTGCGGGTCGCCACCTTGAGGGTGGGTTGGCACTGTGCGTTGGCCAGGCCCTGTTCGAGCAGGGCTCTCCCAATCCCCTGACCGTGCCAGTCGGCGGTGACATAGAGATGATGCACAAAGTCATCGGGTTGCCAGATGGCGATGAAGCCACACAGATATCCCCCTCGCTCTGCCACCCAGATGGTCTCTCCTTGGGTCTGGGTTGCAAAATCGTCGACGCTGAAGCTGGCTGGATCGACCCAGTGAAAGGTGTCCCGACGGCTCTTGAGAAACAGCCTGGCAAGAGGGTCTTTGTCTTCTGGTGCCATGAGTCGGATCATGATGAACTTCCTGTTAACCTGGTTGTGAGGTGGCGATATCCTGCCTTGCAAGGCAAATGATAAGTGTGTGATTAAGGGCTGTTCATTGTATTTATCATGGGGCTATACTGCCGAATCCTTCTGTATGGATGGCGTGAGGATTGTTGATTTATGGACAATAAACAGATTGAAGGCAATATTTTTGTTCCGGCCCACATCGATGAGGTGTGGCACGCCTGGACAACCGAGAGTGGTCTGCGCAGTTTTCTGGCTCCCGAGTGCTTGATGGTGGCCGAACCGAATGGCCCTTTCGAGATCTACTTCAGGCCTGATGCTCCGCTGGGGGAACGGGGGAGTGAAGGGTGCCGGGTCATGGCCGTCATGCCCTATGACCTGCTCAGTTTTAGCTGGAATTTTCCGCCCAGCCTGCCCCATATTCGCCAGCAAAAGACTCAGGTTTGTCTGCGTTTTGTGCCTGAGGGGCAAGGTACCCGGCTCTATTTTCTGCAGACCGGTTGGGCCAATGATCCGGACTGGGATCAGGGTTATGCCGACTTTAGGGAAGAGTGGCTGGAGACCAGCCTGCCACGGTTGCAGTACCGCTTTACCCATGGCCCTATCGACTGGAACAATCCGCCCGACAAGGCGCAGTTGAAGGCGCTGGCCCAGTAATCCCGCCTGTCAGACATAAAAAAAACCGGCCAAAGGGCCGGTTGAAACAGTTCAGGCTTGTCAGGTGACAAACGTATCCAGCGGATGAGAGTCGCTTTACACTCCTTGTGAAGAACAACTCTCTTGGTTACGTGCAGTTACTGTATACCAGTCACACTGAATCGAGGCTGAACCATGGATGATCCCGCCTCTTGCCCCTCTCCAATCAGATGCTGATCCCCATCGACTGGCGCAAATAAGCGCCTGCGCCGAGCAGACCCGGCCCCTCATGGGTGATCAGGAAGACCGGGATCTCCTTGAGGTAGGACTTGAAGCGCCCCTTGTCTTCAAAGGCGACCCGGAAACCGGAACCGGTAAAGAACTCCTGGAAGCGCGGCACTATGCCCCCTGCGATATAGACGCCGCCGAAAGTGCCCATATTGAGCGCCAGGTTGCCGGCAAAGCGGCCCATCAGCACGCAGAAGAGGCTCAGAGTGCGGCGGCAATCGAGGCAGTCGCCCGCCAGTGCCCGTTCGGTGATGTCTTTGGGTTCAAATGGATTTGGCTCACGGCCATCGGATTTCACCAGACCGCGATAGAGATTGACCAGACCCGGGCCAGAGAGGAAGCGCTCGGCCGAGACATGGCCCAATTCGCCACGCATCACCTGCAGCACTGCATCTTCCTCTTCGGTGTTGGCGGCAAAATCCACATGTCCCCCTTCGCCCGGCAGGCTCAACCACTGGTCGCCTGCCTTGACCAGATGAGCGACCCCAAGACCGGTGCCCGCGCCATAGATGGCGATGGGTTTGCCAGCCACCGGCGCGGCGCCGCCCAGCTGGATACGATCTGTTTCTGCCAGCACAGGCACAGCCATCGAAACCGCGGTAAAGTCGTTGATCACTTGCAGGCGTGCCAGCCCGAGATTGCTCTGCATCTCGCTGATGGAGAACTCCCAGCTGTGGTTGGTCATGGCGACCCAGTCGCCATTGATGGGGCAGGCGATGGCGATGCAGGCTTCAGCTACCTCGACCTTGTGTTCCTCCAGATAAAGGCGAACCACGTCTTCAAGGCTGGGATGGGCCAGACCTGAGTAAGTCTTTGCCTGAGAGATAGTACCGGTGGCCAGCTCACACAGGGCCAGCCGCGCATTGGTGCCGCCGACATCGCCGACCAGTGCATGGGGATGCTGCATAACTACTCCTTCGTTATAGGATGGGGACGACTGTGGTGTCCCGAGATTATTGTTTAATGATGACGGCCCATTCTATCCGAGCTCGTTCACACTCACTCACCGGATCGATACAAACGTGCGCCTGCTCACAGTGTTGTTGCTTTGCAACATTTGTAAGCGTTTTCGCGGCAGAGTGACGTTTTGTAACGAAAATTACGAAATAATTAGAGATCAGTCATACTTTGTATGGCAGGCGTTAGTTGCGATAACCGTTTGTCTTGTATAGTCCTTAGCTTGATTGGAAACCTGCTTAGCCGTAGATTTAGTGCAAAGACACTGAAGCTAAATTACAAAAATGTCTGGTGGTGGTGATGAATACCCTTGATAAAATTACGAACAACTTGGAAAGTTTCAGTAAATCAGAACGCAAGGTTGCCGAGGTGATCCTGGCGTCTCCCCAGACCGCTATCCACTCCAGCATCGCCGCCCTTGCCAAGATGGCCGATGTCAGTGAACCGACCGTCAATCGTTTTTGCCGCCGTCTCGATACCAAGGGCTTTCCCGATTTCAAACTCCACCTGGCCCAAAGCCTGGCCAACGGCACCCCTTACGTAAATCGTCATGTGGAAGCGGAAGACGGCCCGGATACCTATACCGCCAAGATCTTCGAATCCACCATGGCCTGTTTGGATGCGGCCAAGAACAGCCTGGATATCTCCGCCATCAATCGTTGCGTCGATATACTGACCCAGTCCAAGAAGATCAGCTTCTTTGGTCTTGGTGCCTCTTCTGCCGTTGCCCGCGATGCCCAGAACAAGTTCTTCCGCTTCAACATCCCGGTGGTGAGTTTTGACGATATCGTCATGATGCGCATGAGCTGCATCAACAGCAGCGAAGGGGATGTGGTGGTACTGATCTCTCATACCGGCCGCACCAAAGCGCTGGTCGAGATCGCCGCGCTGGCCCGCGAAAACGACGCGACCGTCATCGGCATGACTGCCAAGGATTCGCCGCTGGCGCGCGAGTGCAATCTGGTGCTCTCCATGGATGTGCCGGAAGATACCGATGTCTATATGCCGATGGCCTCCCGCATCGCGCAACTGGTGCTGGTGGATGTGCTGGCGACCGGCTTTACCCTGCGCCGGGGGATGAAATTTCGCGAAAATCTGAAAAAAGTAAAAGAGGGATTGCGCGAATCCCGCTTTGACACACCACACTCTTCCTGAATCGTCGGGGGCGTTGGCCACCGGCTGTCTATGCCACCCTCCTTGGTGTAGTCTTGGTGTAGTATTGTAATTTAATAACAAAAACCACCCAGATGGTTTGCAAGCGGGTGCATCGAGCCATGGGCTTGATGGGGCAGAATCTCAAGTCATATCAACTTCATATTGGAGTCTTTCATGCCTAGACGTACAAAAATTGTCACCACACTTGGTCCAGCTACCGACCGTGAAGGGATCCTCGAAGGGATCATCCGCGCCGGGGCCGACATGGTGCGGATGAACTTCTCTCACGGCACTGCTGAAGACCATATCCTGCGCGCCAATCAGGTGCGTGACATTGCTGCCAAGCTCGGTCGTCACGTCGCCATCATGGGTGATCTGCAAGGCCCGAAAATCCGTGTTTCCACTTTCAAGGATGGCAAGATCTATCTGGCCATCGGTGACAAGTTTGTGCTGGATGCCGCGCTTGGCAAGGGGGAGGGGTGTCAGGAGCAGGTCGGTATCGACTACAAGAGCCTGCCAAACGATGTGGTGCCGGGCGATATCCTGTTGCTGGACGATGGCCGTGTACAGCTGAAAGTCGAGAGCGTGGCAGGCACTCGCATTCACACTACTGTGACCGTGGCGGGCCCGCTCTCCAACAACAAGGGTATCAACAAGAAAGGGGGCGGTCTCTCCGCGCCAGCCCTTACCGACAAAGACAAGGAAGATATCAAGACGGCCGCGCTGATGAATGTGGATTATCTGGCCGTCTCCTTCCCGCGCAGTGGTGATGACCTGCGCTACGCCCGCGAACTGGCCCGTGAAGCTGGCTCCAATGCCAAAATTGTGGCCAAGGTCGAGCGTGCCGAAACCGTCGCGACTGATGAGGCGATGGAGGATATCATCCTCGGCTCCGACGCCGTCATGGTCGCCCGTGGCGATCTGGGTGTCGAGATCGGCGATCCCGAGCTGGTTGGCGTGCAGAAGAAACTGATCCGCCACTCCCGTCGCCTGAATCGGGTGGTCATCACCGCCACCCAGATGATGGAGTCGATGATCAACGCGCCGCTGCCGACCCGTGCCGAAGTGATGGACGTGGCCAACGCCGTGCTGGATGGCACCGACGCAGTGATGCTCTCTGCCGAAACCGCTGCTGGTCAGTTCCCTATCGAGACCGTGACCTCCATGGCGAGCGTCTGTGTCGGTGCCGAGAAGCACCCGAGCCTGAACGTCTCCAACCACCGCATGAACTATACCTTCACCTCGGTAGAAGAGGCCGTCGCCATGTCGACCATGTATGCGGCCAACCATCTGGAAGGGGTCAAGGCAATCGTGGCGCTGACCGAGTCTGGCACTACCCCGCTGCTGATGTCCCGTATCAGCTCTGGCCTGCCGATCTTCGCCATGTCTCCCCACAACAAGACCCTGGCTTGGACCAACCTCTACCGCGGTGTCACCCCGGTGCTGTTTGATGGCGATGAGACCAAGCCTGTCTATGAAGTGTGTCGTGATGCCCTGGCCGTGCTCAAGGAGAAGGGATTGCTGCAAAGCGGTGACATGGTGCTGCTGACCCACGGTGACAAGATGGAAACCGTCGGCAGTACCAACACCTGCAAGGTGATGATGGTCGAATAAGCCCGTCCGGTTTTACGGTGTTCAACTAAGGCTGCTCCTCTTTGATGAGCAGCCTTTTTGTTAACCGTTGTCGGGCTATTGGGAGAAAAGGACTCAATGGTTACTTAACTGGCTTCCCCTTCCGAGAATGCGGGAGTGGTGTTCACTGGGTTGTCAGTGGTGGGGGAGCGCACCGGGCAACCCCTGAGACTCGATAATACGGGAGTGAAAAAATGAACAAGCGCAACGGGTTGTTGGCCCTGTCACTGTTGCTGGTGGTGTCACCCAGCCATGCAGACTGGGAGAAGCTTAAGGCCGCCGCCGCCGATCTTGGCACCGCCGTGAGTGAGACCAGCAAGGAGGTATGGCAGGACGTCAGCGATTTCTCCAAAAAGAGCTGGGCCTCCATCTCTGCATGGGGTGAAGAGGCGTTCAACACCGCCGGGGTCTGGACCGACAAGAGTATCGCCACCGGCAAGGCGTGGCTGAAGGTGGCCGACGAAAAGCTCGACGAGATGCTCGAACCCACAACGCCGGAGGAGGCCAGACTCGCCCTCAACACCATGGCCGACACGGCACTGGTGCGACTGTTCAATGAACAACCTTCAGCCAAGCTGTTGTTTGACAAGGCGTATGGCTATGCAGTGTTCGATTCGCGCAAGTTCTCCCTGATGCTGCATACCAATCAGGGCGCGGGGGTGGCCATCAATCGTAACAGTGGCCAGCACACCTATATGAAGATGTTTGGTGCGGGGCTGGCAGCCGGTATCGGCGGCAAGTTCTATCAGCAGGTGATCCTGTTTGAAGACCAGGCCCGCTTCGACAGCTTTGTCAGTCAGGGCTGGGAAGCCACCTCCGAAGTGGGGGTGGTGGCGGGCAAGAAGAGCGCAGAGCTCAGCGGCAAGTACAACGGCGGCATGGCCATCTACCAGATCGGCGAGAAGGGATTGCTGCTTGATGCCAACATCTCCGGCTCCAAATACTGGATCGACAAGGATTTGAGTCAATAATCATTCAGGCGGTGAGCCGCCGGTTTTTGCCCTGCTCACTGTGAATCCTTGTCTGCTATCGTTGCAGTCAAAGCGCGCCCGCATTCGTCCAGCGGGCGTCCTTGTTGGTGGCGTGGTGAGGATGGCGTGGTGAGGGTGGCGTTGGATGGCAAAGGGCCTTTTCCCGCGCGAATGCTGAGGACAAAAAGCCATCGCTCCCCTTGGCCGCAACCGGTATAATGCGCGACCCGAATTTTTCCAGGTGTTCAACATGCAGCCGGTACCCAACCTTTTCTCCTATCCCCGCTATTGGGCCGAGTGCTACGGCACGGCGCCCTTCCTGCCCATGTCCCGCAAAGAGATGGACAAGCTCGGTTGGGACAGCTGCGACGTCATTCTGGTGACGGGGGATGCTTACGTGGATCACCCGAGCTTCGGCATGGCGGTCATCGGCCGGATGCTGGAAGCGCAGGGCTTTCGGGTCGGCATCATCGCCCAGCCGGACTGGTCATCGAAGGATGACTTTATGCGTCTGGGTAAACCGAACCTCTTCTTCGGGGTGACCGCGGGCAACATGGACTCCATGATCAACCGCTACACCTCCGACAAGAAGCTGCGCCACGACGACGCCTACACCCCGGGGGATGTGGGCGGCAAGCGGCCGGATCGCGCGACTCTGGTCTATACCCAGCGCTGCAAGGAGGCCTTCAAGGAGGTTCCCGTCGTTATCGGCGGCATCGAGGCATCCCTGCGCCGCATCGCCCACTACGACTACTGGTCCGAGACCATCCGCCGCTCCATCCTGCTCGATGCCAAGGCCGATATCCTCATCTACGGCAACGCCGAGCGGCCGCTGGTGGAAGTGGCTCACCGCATCGCAGCGGGGGAGACCATCGACACCATGCAGGATATTCGCGGCACTGCCGTGATCCGCAAGGAGCCGCTGCCGGGCTGGAAAGGGGTGGATTCGAGCAAGCTCGACCAGATTGGCCGCATCGATCCCATCATCAACCCCTATATGGAAGGGGCCCCATGCTCGGATGACGCAACTGAAGCGGCCCCTGCCGCAGCGCCTGCGGCCCACACTGAGCAGGAAGCCCAACCGGTGCTGGTGCAGCCGGCCAAGCCCAAGCCGTGGGAAAAAACCTATGTGAAGCTGCCAGCGTTCGAGCGGGTGAAAGAGGACAAGGTGCTCTACGCCCACGCCTCGCGCATTCTGCACCACGAGACCAACCCCGGCTGTGCCCGCGCCCTGTCGCAGGCCCACGGCGATCGCATCGTCTGGGTCAATCCGCCCGCCTTCCCGCTCGAAACCGAGGAGATGGACGGCGTATTCGGCCTGCCCTACCAGCGGGTGCCGCACCCCGCCTATGGCAACGAGAAGATCCCGGCCTTCGAGATGATCAAGACCTCGGTCAACATCATGCGCGGCTGCTTTGGCGGCTGCTCTTTCTGCTCCATCACCGAGCACGAAGGGCGCATCATCCAGAGCCGCTCGGAAGAGTCGATCCTCAAGGAAATCGAAGATATCCGCGACAAGGTGCCGGGCTTTACCGGCGTCATCTCGGATCTCGGCGGCCCTACCGCCAACATGTACAAGCTGCGCTGCAAGAGCCCCAAGGCCGAGCAGACCTGCCGTCGCGCCTCCTGTGTCTGGCCCACCATCTGCCCGCACATGGATACCGACCACAGCCCGACCATCAACCTCTATCGCAAGGCGCGCGACCTCAAGGGGATCAAGAAGATTCTCATCGCCTCCGGCGTGCGTTACGACATCGCGGTGGAAGATCCCCGCTATATCAAGGAGCTGGCCAAGTACCACGTCGGTGGCTACCTCAAGATCGCGCCAGAACACACCGAGGAGGGGCCGCTCTCCAAGATGATGAAGCCGGGCATGGGCAGCTACTACCAGTTCAAGGAGCTGTTCGACAAATACTCCAAAGAGGCGGGCAAGCAGCAGTACCTGATCCCCTACTTTATCTCCGCCCACCCGGGCACCACGGATGAAGACATGATCAATCTGGCGCTCTGGGTCAAAGAGAACCGCTTCAAGCTCGATCAGGTGCAGAACTTCTACCCGTCGCCGCTCGCCAACGCCACCACCATGTATTACACGGAGAAAAACCCGTTAAACAAGGTGAGCCGCACCGGAGGCGATGTGTTTGTCGCCAAGGGCGAGCGCCGTCGCCGCCTGCACAAGGCGCTGCTGCGCTACCACGACCCCGCTGGCTGGCCGATGATCCGCGAAGCCCTGCTCGCCATGGGCAAGGGCCACCTGATTGGCAATGGCCCCGGCTGTCTGGTGCCGCCGGAAGGTCGCAACGAGCGTGCCGCCAGCGGCAAGGGGATGAAACCGGCCCTGACCCGTCACAGCAACATCAGTCACCAGCGTGGCAATGGCACAGGCAACAAGCCGACCGGTGGCAAGCCGGTGGGTTCCCAGTTGCAAAAAGGGGCGGCTAACGGCAAACCGGCTACACAGGGCGAAGGCAAGAATGCGGGTAAGGGTAAACCTGCCGGAAAACCCGCCCATAAGGGTAAAACCCCGACCCGCGCAGGCTCTGCCAAGCCAGGGGCCAAACCCGCCGCTCAAGGCGGCAAGCCTGCGGCAAAAGGGAATAGTGCCAAGAGACCGGCGCGGTAAGTGTTCCTGACTGGAAAGCGATAGAAATAAAAAAGGCGACCAGATGGTCGCCTTTTTTTCTACCTTGGCCACGATTAGCGCAGTGTAATCGTCGGTTTACCGAGTGATGAGCAAACCCAGGCCTGCACCTTTTTGATCGCTGTTAGCCAATCTGTATTATGAGTGCTCGAATACGCTGCGCTATTCGAGTCTACGGCCCTGTTAGTCAATGGCATAAATATTTCTAAAATAAAATTTACTAGACCATTTACCTGGCTCCCTTATCGGGTCCCAAGATGTAATTTTGACTTCTCTACCTATTAGTGCTTTAGCTTTCTCGGTTATTCTACCAAGCTTATCAAATATAGATGTTTTCATGTACCAATGCTCACCGGTGGCCAGAAGTATTGATGTACAATACGAACCATTATATAGAACTTTTTCATCTACTCGAACTAGCCGTGATGTATTTGTGACATGAAGGCTGTTGCCGGATTCATAAGCCTCCTTCATTTCACTATTAATAAGCGCATTTAGTTTATTGTTCAATACTTCTATCTCTTCAGAAAACTTGTCTGCCCTATCCTTTTCACGAGCAGCTTCATCAACCGCACGTTGTCTTATCGTGTTAAACTCTTCAAGCCTTTTCTCATACGATGAAATTGTCTTTCCTGATTACCCATGA
>NZ_CDBO01000073.1 GCF_000819885.1 Aeromonas fluvialis | reverse complement strand
CCATCTAAATCATTTTTACAAACTGGTGGTCGTTACTGGGCTCGAACCAGTGACCCCCTCCTTGTAAGGGAGGTGCTCTCCCAGCTGAGCTAAACGACCTGGGAATTCTGTCTCCACCGAGTGGAGAAAATGGTGGGTCGTGCTGGATTCGAACCAGCGACCAATTGATTAAAAGTCAACTGCTCTACCGACTGAGCTAACGACCCTCACCACGGCCAGCTCCGACTGCATTACTGCTTCGGCTCTGACGGCGGCCTATATTACGGATTTAAATTTCCGGTGCAACAGAAAATTCGTAATTTAAATCCGTTTGCTCACTGTGCGTACAAATGTAGGCTGTTTTTACAGTAGCGTTACGAAAACAGTGACATACAGCAATGTTACAGCTTGGCCTGGCTCTGCTCGGCAAGCTTGGCTGACGTTGTGCCAGGATAGCCCTTAATCACCTGCTCATAGAAGGATTTGGCTTCCGCCTTCTTGCCATCCAGCTGCGCCAGCATACCCAGCTTCAGCAGCGCATCTGCACGCTTGGGGGATTTGCTGTATTTGTTGGCCACGGTCGAAAACTGGGCCGAGGCGCCAGCTCTGTCACCCTTGTTGAACAGCAACTGGCCCAGCCAGTAGTGTGCATTGGGAACATAGCCCGAGCTGGGGTACTGCTTGATGAAGCCCTGGAAAGCCGGAATGGCTTTGTCGTAGTTCTTCTCTTTGAGCACCATGTTGACCGCGGCGTCGTAGGCCTGATTCTCATCCTGATTGGTTGAGTAATTGGCGGCAGCAGCCGGTGTGGCAGCAGCAGGGGCCGGGGCGGCTGGAGCAGCTTGCTGGCTGCTGGCAACCTTGTCGAGCTCCTGGTAGAGCTGACGCTGGCGCTCTTGCGACTGTTCCATCTGGTAGGTCTGCTGCTCCAGCTGACCACGCAGCTCGGAGACCTCCCCTTGCAGGGAGTCGACCTGTTGCTGCAATTCAGCTTGCAGTCGCAAGCGGGCGTTGAGGGTGCGCTCCAGCAGAGCAACCCGATCTTCCAGGCTACCGGTGGGCACAATGGCGCCGTTGTTGCCGCTAAGGACAACCCCACCACTTGAGTCACCGCCCAGATCGCTGACCGGTGCCGCAGCATGCGCATTCAGCGCAACCAATACGGCCAGCGCAACAACAGCTTGCTTGTACACAGATTTCATTCGGATCAAACCTTAGCGTTTAGTGCAAATAAAACGGCCAGCGCCATCGTCGCTCGCTTATACAGATTTCATTCGGATCAAACCTTGGCGTTTAGTGCAAATAAAACGGCCATCGAAATGGCCGCTTGCATATAAACGAACTTCGTTCGGTTCAAACCTTAGTAAACCAGAACCGCGCGGCGGTTTTTGGCAAAGGCATCCTCGGTGTGAGACATGTCCAGCGGCTTCTCTTCGCCATAGCTGACGATGGAGAGCTGCTCGGCCTGCACACCCAGGGTTTGCAGATACTTGGCAACAGCCTTGGCACGACGCTCGCCCAGGGCGATGTTGTACTCCGGAGTACCGCGCTCATCGGCGTGACCTTCGATCAGGACTTTCACGCTCGGGCGCTCGCGCAGGTAGCTGGCGTGGGCATCCAGCAGATCAGCGTACTGACCCTGGATATCGTAACCGTCGTACGGGAAGTAGATCACGTTGTCACGTTGCAGTGCTTCGAACTTCTGACGCATCTGCTCTTCCGGGGACAACATGCCGTTGGCGCCGCCGGTTTGTACACCGCCCATGCCGTCGGTCATGCCTGATTCTGCGCCAGCGGCGTCGGAATCAGAAGAAGAGCTACAAGCGGCCAGGGTGAACAGTGGCAGTGCGATGGCCAAACCCTTGAGCAGTTTATTGAGTTGCATGCTTTTTCCTTAAACCTTTATAACAAAACAAAAAACAATCGGATTTTTATCAATTCAAGAAGGGCGACCAAGCTGGTGCACGAATTTCACCGCTACTGGTCGGAAGCACAGCCTTGAAGCGACCATCAGTCGACACCAACGCAAGACTCTTACGACCCTTATAGATGGTGGCATAAATGATCATGCTGCCATTGGGAGCCACACTTGGCGACTCGTCCAGAGAACTCTGGGTAAGGACCAGCAGGGCATTGTTTTCCATGTCCTGGCGGGCAATACGATACTGTCCCTGAACACGGGTCACCATCACCATGATTTTGCCATCAGGAGTGATGGATGCACCCTGGTTGGATTCACCTTCCCAAGTCATGCGGCGAGTCATACCAGTCGCCAAATTTACGCTATAAATCTGGGGTTTGCCACCACGTTCAGAGGTGAACAACAAATTTTGCCCATCAGGCATCCAGGAGGGTTCGGTGTCAATCACACGGCTGGTCGTGACGCGGGTCAACTGCTTGCTAGCGACATCAACCACGTAGAGGTTCGGTGAACCATCCTTGGAGAGAACGATAGCCAGACGACGACCATCCGGAGACCACTCCGGCGCGCCGTTGATGCCACGGAAACTGGTGATCAGGCTGCGCTGCTGGGTGTAGATATCCTGCACGTAGATCTCGGACTTCTGGTTCTCGAAACTGACATAAGCCAGCTTGCTGCCATCCGGCGACCAGGAGGGAGACATCAGCGGCTCACGGGAGCGCAACAGGGTCTTCTCGTTATAACCGTCATAGTCGGCGATCCGCAGCTGATAGGGGAACTGGGTCCCCTGCTGGACGGAGACATAAGCCAGCCGGGTCAGGAACGCCCCCCGCTCGCCAGTCAGGCGCTCATAGACAATGTCGGAGATGCGGTGGGCAAACTGGCGCATCTGGGCACCCGGGATGGTCGCCATCCGGCTATCCAGGATGTAGCCATTGCTCTCACCACCCTGCGTCTTGGCCAACTGGCCTTTCAGCACATCGACCAGCTCGAAGTTGACCTTGTAGGTGCCATCGCCAACCGCCGAAATGGAACCGACCACGACGGCTTCAACCCCCTGGGCCGCCCAGGGAGCGAAGTTGATCTCGTTGCTGTTGCTCGGCGTCTGTGGCATCTGGCCACGAGCCAGCGGCTTGAACTTGCCGCTGCGCATCAGGTCGTTGGAGACCACTTCCGCGATATCCTGCGGCAGTTGCCCGTTGCCTTCCCATTTGAAGGGGGCCACGGCGATGGGGCGTGCGCTGTCAATACCACCGGTAATGACGATGTCCAGGGCCGCCTGGGCGCTCTGACCCAGCAACAAACAGCCAACCAAAGCAAAAAATACTTTTCTGATCATGGCTTAAATACTCGGTTCCAATAAGAATGAGAGATTAAATTCCTTTCTCGGCGCAATGCTGCCAACCACAGTAAACAACCCCGTTTTCACGCTTAGATACTCGGTTCCAATTTGAGATTGAATTCCTTCAATATCTCGAATGCCGCCGGATCCTTGGGCACAGGCAGTTGATTGGCTTTCAACACAGCCGCCTTACCGGAGCGACAAACCGCCGGGTCACCCTGGCCGTTATCTACCGATATGACAAAGCCACTGCTCGCAAGACGCACTCCGATAGTACATGTTTTACCCCGCATGGTGGGATCCAAAATCATATACCGCTCAACGGTGGCCTTGATGAGTGCCGCGTACTTGTCGACCTCACCTTGTGCCGCTGCCGAGGCAGCCTGGCTGCGGGCATCGGCTTCAGCCGCCAGCTGTTGCTGCATCATGGCTTCCATCTCTTTTTGCAGCCTGGCCTCCTCGGCCGCTTTGCGTTTGCGTTCTGCCGCGATCTTGGCCTGCTTCTCGGCTTCAGCCTTGGCTTTCTTCTCTGCGTCAGCTTTTGCCTTTTTGGCAGCCTCTTCCTTGGCCTTCTTCTCGGCCTCGGCTTTGGCTTTTTTCTCAGCCTCTGCCTTGGCTTTCTTCTCTGCCTCAGCTTTGGCCTTCTTGTCGGCTTCCGCTTTCTTGGCCTTGGCTTCTGCCGCCTTGGCCTTCTCTTCGGCCTCTTTCTTCTCTTGTTCCAGTTTCTTCTTCAGCGCCAACGCCTTGCTCTCGGCTTCCGCCGCTTTACGCTCGGCTTCAGCCTTCTTGGCCTTCTGCTCTTCCAGCTTGCGGGCTTCCTCGGCTTTTTGGGCCTTCTCTTCCGCCTGCTTCTGCTCGGCCACTTTCTTCTGCTTCTCGGCCTCGGCCTTGCGGGTCGCCTCTTCGGCCTGCTTGCGCTTGGTCTCGGCGATGCGAAGCTGCTCCTGTTTCTGAGCCAGCTCACGCTTGGCGAGATCCGTGTCTTCCTTATCCTTCTCTTTCTCTACCTTCGGCGGCTTGGGCTGAGATTGCTGCTGCTGGATCTGCTTGGCCTGTTCGTTGAGGAAATTCTCATCGAGCATGACGGCATTGACGATCTGCCCCTTCGATTCGGGCCGTTTCGGTTTGCTGAAATCGAGCCCGACAAACAGGATGATGCCGATGATCAGGTGCAGCAGAAACGACGCGATGAGATAACCGGAAATACCACGCTTCACATCCATCTCCGTCAGTTCACCGGATCTGTCATCAGGCCAACCTGAGGCACACCCGCATTCTTGAGGGCCACCATCAACAGGATCACCTCTTCGTAACGCACGGCCTTGTCACCCGCGACCACCACGGGGGCATTCTGGTTGATGGCCAGATAGCCCATGGCTTTTTCAGTGATGTATTGCTGCATCGCCTCTGGCGTGCCGCTTGGCACCGGCTCGTCATCGGCCTCACCGGCCTTGATGACGTATTCACCTTCGGTATTGACGCTGACAATGAAGGGCGGCTTGGCATCTTCCGGCAACTGCTCGGACTCGGCCTGCGGCAGATCCACCTTGACCCCTTGCGTGATCACCGGCGTGACCGCCATAAAGATGATCAGCAGCACCAGCATGACGTCGATATAGGGCACCACGTTGATCTCGGCCACCTTCTTGCGCCGGATCCGCTGATAGGTTTGCATTACTGATCACCCTGCTGCTGTGCAATTTGACGGTTCAGAATGGTGGTGAACTCATCCATGAAGTTGGCGTAGGCGTTCTCCAGCTTCTCGACCTTGTTGGTAAAGCGGTTGTAGAAGATAACCGCCGGGATCGCGGCAAACAGACCCATGGCGGTGGCGATCAGCGCTTCCGCGATACCGGGAGCCACCATCTGCAGGGTTGCTTGCTGAACCTGACCCAGGGCGATAAAGGCGTTCATGATGCCCCATACGGTACCAAACAGACCGATATAGGGGCTGATGGAGCCGATGGTCGCCAGCACCGGCAGGTTGGATTCGAGCTCATCCACCGCGCGGGAGAGGGAGACACGCATGGCACGGTAGGTGCCATCCATCACCGCATCCTGACCACGGGCACCGGCCTTGAGCAGGCGGGCATACTCCTTGAAGCCGGAGTAGAAGATATCTTCCATGCCTTCAATGTCATCACGGCGGGAGGAGGACTCCTGATAGAGGCGATTGAGATCGACGCCCGACCAGAAGCGGTCTTCAAACTGTTCCGATGCGAGATTGGCCGCCTTGATCGCCTTGGCGCGCTGAATAATCAGTGCCCAAGAGACAACGGACATCCCCATCAGGGTCATCATGACCAGTTTTACCAACAGGCTGGCTTGCCAAAACAGACCAATAAACGAAATTTCAGCGTGCACTTAACAGCACTCCCTTGATTTTTTCAGGTATAGCGACAGGTTTCATTTGCGGATGACTGACACAGGCTATCTGTACCATGGCCCGGGCGACAAGTCGCCCATCAGCTGCCAGAATCTGCTGGGAAAAGCGCAGAGATGCGCGTTTCATTTCAGTCACTTGCGTTAACACATTCAGTAATTCATTAAAACGGGCCGCCGAGCGGAAATCGATCTCAGTGCGAGTCACAACGAAGGCGAATCCTTCCTGCAGCCAGACGTCCTGTTCGACGCCCATGGCACGAAGAAACTCGGTGCGAGCACGTTCCATAAACTTGAGATAATTGGCGTTGTAGACGATGCCCCCGGCATCGGTGTCTTCGTAGTAGACACGCACCGGAAACTCAAAGACTTCCCCCATAACAATCTGTGATCCATTCGACAGTCAGATGGGGGGCTATCATAGCGCAGGGCTGAATAGGAAAGAAGCAGGGGGAAGCAGGGAAATCCTGCCTCCCCCTGTTTTTTATGGAAGGAAATATGAATGTGTCAGCCAGAGGCCATACAACAAACTGGGCCAAGCGAGCCAGGGGTTGAACAGCACTCGTCCGGGCAGGCTTTTCAGATGAAAGCCAAGCCCGTTAAGTACGCCACAACAGACGGCCCACATCAGCCAGGGCGCCAGCCAGTGACCATGCTCGCTGGTGTTGGCCGCGATCAGATTGGGGGCCTGTAAAATAGCGACGGCCAACAAGGCCGCCGCGAGTAACATCAACCCCTGCCACGGCTGCCGCTCCAGTGGAGCGGCCAGCCTGGCGAGTCGATCACTTGTTTTCATCGATCTGACGATCCATGTTCTCGGTGTGTTCCAGCCACAGCGCATTGATGATGCCAAATGCACAGGCCAGCAACAGCCCCAGGATCCAGGTGAAATACCACATTGTCAGCGCACCTCTTAATAGAGAGATTGTTGGTTATCTTCGATGTGCTTGTTGGTTACCCGGCCAAACATCTTGATGTAAGTCCAGATGGTGTAACCCAGCACAATCGGTACGAAGATTGCTGCTGCCACCGTCATCACCTGCAAGGTGTTGAAGGAGGCGGTCGCATCCCACATGGTCAGGCTCAGTGACGGCTCAAGGCTTGAGGGCATCACAAACGGGAACATGGAGAAACCGGCAGTGAGGATGACCCCGGCAATCGCCAGTGAGGAGCTGGTAAAGGCCAGCCAACCGATGTTCATGCGGGCAAACAGCGCAGTCAGCAGGCTCATGGCCAGACCCAGTACAGGGGCAGCCACCATCCACGGATAGAGGGTGTAGTTGTTCATCCAGGCACCAGCCTGCAGGACCACTTCTTTGTTCATCGGATTGGATACCGCGTCAGTGGCGGCAGCCTTGACGATGACATACCCTTCCATACCGCTTACCCACCAACCCGCGGCAGCAAACAGCACCAGGGTCACCAGTGAGCAGCTCATGGCGGCAGTGCGGGAACGTGCCAGCACTTCACCGTCGGTCTTCATCATCAACCAGGTTGCGCCCTGGGTGAGCAGCATGAACAGGCTCACCAGACCAGCCAGAATGCCGAACGGGTTAAGCAGACCAAAGAAGTTGCCGTGATAGGTCAACATCATGAACTGGTTAAACTCGAACGGAACGCCTTGCAGCAGGTTGCCAAAGGCCACACCAAAGACGATAGGCGGCACGGCACTACCGGCGAACAAGGCCCAGTCCCAGTTGCTGCGCCATTTGGCATCGGCACGCAGCGAGCGGTACTTGAAACCGACCGGACGCAGGAACAGCGCCATCAGCGTCAGGATCATGGCGATATAGAAGCCGGAGAAGGTCGCGGCATAGACCATCGGCCAGGCAGCGAACAAGGCGCCACCGGCAGTGACCAGCCAAACCTGGTTACCTTCCCAGTGCGGCCCCATGGTGTTGAGCATCACGCGGCGCTCGACATCTTTCTTGCCGACGAACGGGAGCAGTGCGCCTACCCCCATGTCGAAGCCGTCAGTGATGGCAAAACCGATCAGCAGTACGCCGACCAGAGCCCACCAGATGACACGCAGAGTTTCGTAATCAAACATGGTCGATCTCCTTATGCCTTGATCTGTTCAAAGTGATACTTGCCAGTCTTCAGGCTGCTGGGGCCAAGACGGGCATACTTGAACATCAGGTACATCTCGATAACCAGAAGTACGGTATAGAACAGGCAGATACCGATCAGAGAGAACCAGATCTCGGCTGCTGGCAGGTTGGATGCAGACAGGGAAGTCGGCAACACCTCGGCAATAGTCCACGGTTGGCGGCCATATTCAGCAACAAACCAGCCAGCTTCGATGGCGATCCACGGCAGCGGGATACCCCACAGCAGACCCTTGAGCAGCCACTTGCGCTCACCGATACGGTGACGGGCGCTGTCATAGAAGGCCAGACCGATCAGCACCAGCATCAGCATGCCGGTTGCCACCATGATGCGGAAGGCGAAGAACAGCGGCAGTACCTGCGGGATGGAGTCATCCACGGCAGCCTTGATCTGTTCATCGGTCGCATCGGTCACATTGCTGGTATAGCGCTTGAGCAGCAGACCGTAGCCCAAGTCATGCTTCACTTCGTCAAAGCGAGCCAGGGTATCTTCGGACTTGTCACCGGATTGCAGCTTGGTCAGCAGGTCGTAAGCGGTCATGCCGTTACGGACGCGCAGCTCATGCTCGCTCTTCAGATCCTTCAGACCGGTGACCTGACCGTCCAGAGAACGGGTCGCGATAATGCCCAGCGCATAGGGGATCTTGATGGCGTAGTCGGTACGCATCTCTTCCTGATTCGGGATACCGAACAGGGTAAAGGCAGCCGGAGCAGGTTCAGTTTCCCACTCAGCCTCGATAGCGGCCAGTTTCACCTTCTGCACTTCACCGGTCTCGTAACCGGATTCGTCACCGAGGATCAGCACGGACACGATGGAAGCCATACCGAACGCGGCGGCAATGGCGAAAGATCGACGGGCAAACGCCACATCACGATTCTTCAGCAGGTAGTAGGAGGAGATACCCAGCACAAACATGGCACCGCAGGTGTAACCTGCCGCCACTGTGTGGACAAACTTGACCTGAGCAACCGGGTTGAGCACCACCTCGGCAAAGCTCACCATCTCCATCCGCATGGACTCGAAGTTGAACTCGGCACCGACCGGGTTTTGCATCCAGCCATTGGCAACCAGGATCCAGAGGGCGGAGAGGTTGGTCCCCAGCGCCATCAACCAGGTGGCAGCCAAATGCTGATGCTTGCTCAGGCGATCCCAGCCAAAGAAGAACATGCCGACGAAGGTGGACTCCAGGAAGAAGGCCATCAGCCCTTCGATTGCCAACGGAGCCCCGAAGATATCGCCAACATAATGGGAGTAATAAGCCCAGTTGGTCCCAAACTGGAACTCCATGGCCAGGCCTGTGGTGACCCCCAGGGCAAAGTTGATACCAAACAACTTACCCCAGAATTTGGTCATGTCCCGGTAGATGGTGTTGTTGGTCATCACATAGACAGATTCCATGATCGCCAGGAGAAAGGCCATTCCCAGCGTCAGGGGTACAAACAAAAAGTGATAAAGGGCCGTCGCAGCGAACTGGAACCGCGATAGGTCTACCACATGCTCAGCAATCATGATGTTTCCTCACCGATTATTGGCACGGCTATTTTAAGTTTTAAGCACAAAGCTTCCGTTGGAGGTTATCGAATGAGCCTTGTCGGGACGTGTCACAACAAAACGAGTTCAACAACCATTGGCATTAACAACAAGGCAATACGAGAACACAAACAAAGCTAATGCTTAACAATTACAAAACAATCTGCTCGAATTTATTCTCGCCCATGATGACCGTGTTTTTATATCACCTTTATTTGATTGAAATCAATGTAAAAGGACCCGCCATACATGGCTTTGAAAGCCATGTTTAATCTATTTCACGATTATTTAAGCGAGCCAGATCACAAAAGATGGTAAAACGTAAAACATTGATTTAAATCAATTTAAAAATTTAACACCCGGCCACCCCGTTTAATTTGAAAAAAGTGAAAGATGCGCATTACCCCACGTTATCCAGAACGGACAAGCTGATTGGAAATCTCAATTTTACACTGCAAGCAATGCATACTCATGTGAACCAATTTCATCAACAAATGCATTAGATAAACTAATTGAAACACTGTAATTTTTCTTGTTTGTCCGGGTCGATTCGAACACCTACAATGCGCCTCGCAGTGAGGGCATTCCCTTGGATACAGGCCGGTTAATCCGGGTTCACGGTACGTATTCGACGATCAATTTGAACCTGAGCATTGGAATTGAAGATGAAAAAGTTTGTTGCTAAAACCATCCGTTACTACAAGCTTTCCTTTGTTCAGCTCTATCAACTGAACCGACTCTGAGAGCTCGCGACGGCTCACCTGTTTATTTTTCGGTCTGTTTCCAGACG
This sequence comes from Aeromonas fluvialis, assembly GCF_000819885.1. Classification (GTDB taxonomy): domain Bacteria; phylum Pseudomonadota; class Gammaproteobacteria; order Enterobacterales; family Aeromonadaceae; genus Aeromonas; species Aeromonas fluvialis. The sequence goes on along the minus strand of NZ_CDBO01000073.1, from coordinate 74,397 downwards.
CGCTCACTGTCTGTGAACATCCATCCTGAATTGTCTTTGCCCACCGCATCCGCCGTGGGCTTTTTTTTTGCCCGGATAATAAAAAACCGCCTTTGACGGCGGTTTCATGTTCAAACGACTGTTTTTACTTCTCATCTGGTCGCTGAAGACCGAAATGAGCGTAGGCTCGTGTGGTCGCAATCCGTCCTCTGGGTGTACGTTGCAGATACCCTTGCTGGATCAGATAAGGCTCCAGCACATCTTCGATAGTATCTTTCTCTTCCCCGATCGCGGCGGCCAGATTATCGAGGCCCACCGGGCCCCCCATAAACTTGTCTATCACAGCCAACAATAACTTGCGGTCCATGAAGTCAAAACCTTCGTTATCGACATCCAGCATGTCCATGGCGCGGGCAGCAATGGGGCCGTCGATCCGGCCATCGGATTTCACCTGGGCAAAGTCGCGCACCCGCCTTAACAAACGGTTAGCAATCCGCGGCGTGCCGCGAGAGCGACGGGCGACCTCAATGGCACCATCTTCCGTCATGTCTAGCCCCAGACAACGGGCACTGCGGGAGACGATATCGGTCAGGTCCTTGACGTTGTAGAACTCCAGCCGCTGCACGATGCCGAAGCGATCCCGCAGCGGGCTGGTCAGTGAACCGGCCCGGGTGGTCGCTCCGATCAGGGTAAAGGGAGGCAGATCCAGCTTGATGGAGCGAGCCGCGGGCCCCTCCCCGATCATGATGTCGAGCTGGTAATCCTCCATCGCCGGATAGAGCACCTCCTCCACCACCGGGCTTAGGCGGTGGATCTCGTCGATGAACAGCACATCGTTCGGTTCGAGGTTGGTGAGCAGCGCGGCCAGATCCCCCGCTTTCTCCAGCACCGGGCCGGAGGTGGTCTTGATATTGACCCCCATCTCGTTGGCGACGATGTTGGCGAGGGTGGTCTTGCCCAGACCCGGCGGGCCAAAGATCAGCAAGTGATCGAGTGCCTCGCCCCGCTGGCGCGCCGCTTCGATGAAGATCTCCATCTGTTCGCAGACAGTATCCTGACCGGTGTAGTCAGCCAGCTTCTTGGGGCGGATCGCCCGATCAATAATCTCATCCTCACGGGCGCTGCTTGCCGAAATGAGGCGGTCTGCTTCAATCATCAACTACCTCACACCAGGCTACGCAGGGATTCACGGATGATCGCTTCAACCGACATGCCATCCTTGGCGACCTTGCTGACAATCTGGCTCGCCTGCTGCGGCTTGTAACCAAGGGCCACCAGCGCGCTGGCGGCCTCTTCGGTCACATCCGGCGCACGCAATTCAGGAGCAGTGTCTGGCAGGGTCACCATGGCTGGCGAGAAGAGATCATGGCTGACCCACCCCTTGAGGCGATCCTTCATCTCCACCACCAGCCGCTCGGCCGTCTTCTTGCCGACGCCTGGCAGCTTGACCAGCGAGCTTATCTCTTCGCGCTCGACACAGATGACAAACTGGCTGGCAGTCATGCCGGACAAAATGGCCAGTGCTAACTTGGGGCCAACGCCATTGGTCTTGATCAGCTCGCGAAACAGCGCACGCTCCTGTTTGTGGTTAAAACCATAGAGCAGCTGGGCATCTTCCCGCACCACGAAGTGAGTATGGATGGTCGCTTCCTTGCCGATCTCCGGCAAATCATAGAAGCAGCTCATCGGCATCTGTACCTCATAGCCAACCCCGCCCACTTCCAGCAGGACCTCGGGGGGCTGCTTTTCAATGACAATGCCTCTCAAGCGACCAATCACGGCTCTCTCCTCACCAATACCACTATTCGTAAATTGGCTCATAGCATAAAGAATAACTGGATAAGTATCCAGCATAGGGCCGCGACACCCGCGTGGTCAGAGAGGCTTTTTATCCAATTTGCCACCATGCTTGATCGGGTGCAGCCAGTGCACAGGATGTTTCAGCGCCGCACCGGCCCCCTAGCGGGGGATAAACCACTACACTAAAGCCGTTCGGAACCGAAACTGGTGCCAATGTCGATACCAAGGAAGGCCATCACATGAAAATTGTTACCACCGCCAATCTGGGTCTTGCCATCTTGCTCAGCTGTACGCTGGGCATGGGGGTCGTTGGCTGGTATGGCAGCCAGAGGCTAGCCAATCTGCTCTCCTATGTACTGGGAGCTGCCTGGCAGACCGCCGACGGTGCCATGGAGGGCTCCATAGAGCTGGGCAATCAACAGCTACAGATTCAGAAGATGCAAAACGGCACCCCGCTCAATCGCGCCGAACTCGATGCAGCCAAGGCGGCGACCGATGATGCGCTGGCCCGGGTCAGCCAGGGGCAACTCATTGATGGTGCTGCCCTGGCCACCATGGAACAGCACAAGCAGGCCTATCAACAGCAACAAGAGAAGCTGCTGGCGCTCTATCACGCTTATACCGAGGTTGATGAGGCGCTGCATCACAACGCCGAGCTGATGGCACGACTCTCGACCCAGCTGGAGGTGATTGGCGATGGGGCGGTAGAGGTGCTGACCCAATCCCCCGACCAGACCATCAGCTGGAACAGCGGCCTCTCCACCCGCTGGGAAGCGGCCGACGGGGGAATGGAGTCCAATATCGGCTTTTTGCGCCAGCTCTATGCGCTGGAGAAGATGCGCAGACAGGGGGTAACGGAGGCGATCAAGGTCGAGCTGAAAGAGGCGACCGATTTCTACCACGAAGCGATCGACAGCATGCTCGGCACCGGGCTGTTCGATATCGAGGGAAACGGCGAATTTGCCGGCAAGACTCTGTCGACAGAGTATCGCGCCCTGTTAGCCCGGCATCAGCAACTGATGGGACAGTGGGTCGATGCGCTCGGCAGCTATCAGGCCCAGCAGTCCGTCTATGAGGTCAGTGCCGATGAGCTGCGACAACAGCTGGTTGCCATCGAGGAGAGCGGCGATGCCACCGTCGAGGATCAGGTGACCCAGCTCAACGGCATCATCAGCCAGACCCGCACCCTGCTGCTGGGTGGCCTGTTGCTGAGCCTGATCATGGTCACCCTATGCGGCTTCTGGCTGACCTGCAAACTGGTAACCCCGCTGCTGCAAGTAGACAAACGAATGCAGGATATCGCCGCCGGCGAGGGAGATCTCAATGCCCGCATCAACCTGCAACGGGATGACGAGATAGGTTCGCTGGCCAACAGCGTGGATCGCTTCATCGAGAAGCTGCAGAAGATGATCAGCTCCACCATGGACAACAACCAGCACATCAGTGAACACGTTCACACCTCGGTCAACCGGGTGGAGGCAATCAGCCAGAGCAGCCGCCAGACCGCCGAGCATGCGCTGGCCCTGCACCATGACAGTGAACAGATGGTGCAGGTGGCCACCACCATTTCGGACAACTGCAGCATGGCGGCCCACAATGCCAACGAGGTGCGCCAGCTAACCACCGAGAGTAGCCAATATGTCGCCTCTGCCAGTGCGGGCATGCAGCGGGTGGTGCAGGAGGTGAGCGAGTGCGCCATCGCCATCAACTCCCTCAAGGAGCAGGCGGGCCAGATTGGCCAGATCATCTCCACCATCAGCGGGATCTCGGAGCAGACCAACCTGCTGGCCCTCAATGCGGCCATTGAAGCGGCCCGCGCGGGGGAGATGGGCCGTGGCTTTGCTGTGGTCGCGGACGAGGTGCGCACCCTGGCCAATCGCACGGCGACATCAAGCGCCGAGATCAGCCAGGTGATCAGCAGCATCCAGCAGCAGACCGAGAGCGCCTACCTGATGATGCAGCGCAACCTCAAGACGGTGGAGTCCGGCATGCAGGACTCCGAGAACACCAAGCAGATCCTGTTCAAGGTGGAAGGCGCTATCGACCAGCTGGCCGACATGGTGCAGCAGGTGGCCGTAGCCACCGGGCAACTGTCACACACCCTGAGCCACTCCTCTGACAAAGTCTCCGGCATCAGTCTGCAAGCCAGAACCGGCGAACAGGAGGCGCAGGAGTGCCTGCAGCTGGCCTCCTCGCTCCATCAAGCCTGCCTGCTGCAACAGCGCCTGCTCTCCCAGTTCCGAGTCTGACCCCCTCCAATAGCGAAGATGCCACTCCCTGCGAGTGGCATCTTTTTGTTACCGGTCGCTCATTCCTGCCGCCTTAACTTCCTCAACTTCCTATGGCCAGTTGAATAGCCAGACTCAGCATGATGATGCCGACCAGCAGATCGATCCCCTGCTGCACCCGGCTGCGGGCCAACCAGGGCGCCAGCGCCGCAGCCCCCAGCGCCAGCGAGTAGAACCACACCAGCGAAGCCAGCATGGCCCCTGCCGCAAAGGCTGGACGCAGGGAGTCGCTCACCTGACTGCCAAGGGAGCCGAGCAGCATCAGGGTATCGAGATAGACGTGAGGATTGAGCAGCGTAACTCCCAGCGTCATCGCCAGCACGCTCCTGGCCCCCATCTGCTGAGTCGAGTCGGCAAGCTCCTCCCCCTTACCGCGCCAGGCACTGAGCAGGGATCGGCCACCAAACCAGCCGAGAAACAGCACACCACCCCAGGTGAGCAGCGCCATGCCGAGGGGGCTGGCGGCCAGCAGATTGGCTCCGCCAAACACGCCTATGGCGATCAGGATGAGGTCGCAGAAACTGCAGAGTGTGGCAGTCAGCAGATGGTGATTGCGATGAATGCCCCGGCTCAGCACAAAGGCATTCTGGGCGCCGATGGGGATGATCATGGCAAGACCTATGGTGAAGCCTTGCAGGGTCGTGGTCAGCATCATGGAAAGTTCCGTGCGAAGTGATGAATGAACGGCACTATAGCGAGCCCGGAACCATCTTAGAAATTCATTGATTTACTGATTGATTCATTTTTCTAATGATGAAGTTTTCTACTCAACCCCGTGTCAATTACCGGATCTAATAATTGTGCCCCTCAGGTCACAGCAGGAGAATCTGTGGTCTCTGCAGGCTCGGACTACTGAAACACTCCGGGAAAATTGGTGACGATGACCTGATCCAGATTGGGCAACAGCAAACCAGTCCCCACCCCCTTGGCCACGGCCCGATAGCTGTTCCTGGAGCCGGTTTTGCGAGTGACCTGATTGAGGTGGTAATTCACTGTGCGTTCGGGAATCCCCAGGATGCTGGCGATCTCGTTGGAGGTCTTTCCCTCGCAGGCCCAAAACAGGCTCTCGATTTCACGTTCGGTCAGGGGCTCTTCATCCGCACTGTCCACCATGCATGCTGAAACGCACCACTCGGATAACCGCATCGAAGAGGTAGCTGGACATCCAGGAGAGGATCGGCGAGGACTCCAGCAGCAGATCGCTCGAGGCGCGCTGGGAGGTGATAAAGGAGAGGATGCCGTTGCGCAAGCCGTTGCGCAAACCGAACTCGGCGGCCAGCCCCATCACGTCCATGCTCCCCTTCTGCAGGAAACGGGCGCGCCCGTCCAGCCGGTTCCAGTAGATGGGCAGGATCTGCTTGCGCGCCAACCGGATCACGGGGTCACATGCCAGCATGTTGTTTTCGGTATAAGCCAGCACCCAGAAGTCAGGGCAGTGATTGAACAGCACCACCTTGGGTCTTTGCATTGACATCGGCAGGATCAGTGCGAAGCGGTAGTAGTCGTAACCCATCCCGAGCATCAAGCGGTCGATCTGGGCGCAATTCGGGGCGTTGGCATCCGCTTTCATCTGGATGAGCGATTCGCTCAGGCCGTCACCCAACCTCTAGCTGGGCCGCTCTAAAACCAGCTACTCTTCGCGGCAACAACCATCACTGGCACTGACTCCACATCCATAAAAATCATGGGAAAAACAGACCCGGGATAAACGCATCACAATGAGCCACATCCGGCAGCCACTGCCCGTGTTGCGAGGTGCCGTATCCTCTCTGAACCGGTTCACCACTACTGTAAAAAATCACAATCGCGGTGATTATCCACTCTCATTGCAACCGGTCATTGTTGTCCGGATCCGGCTCACGTAGAGTCTGCTCCGTGCTCAAGATAGGGAGATGAGATAAATGAAAGGGCTGGACTATAAGCTACTGCGGGCACTGGATGCGGTACTGCAGGAGCAGAACTTCGAACGGGCGGCCAGATCACTGCACCTCACCCAATCCGCCATCTCGCAGCGGATCAAGCAGCTTGAACAGCAATTTGCCGAGCCGCTGCTCATTCGCAGCCAACCGCTGCTGGCTACGCCACTCGGCCAGAAGCTGCTGGCCCACTATCGGCAGGTACATCAGCTCGAGCTCGAACTGGCTGGCGAGTTAACCCCTGCCACGCCGCAAGGCCCTATCCGCATCAGCATTGCAGTCAACGCCGACAGCCTGGCTACCTGGTTCCTGCCCGCCATTGCCCCTATGCTGTAGCAGCACCCCATCGAGGTCAACCTGTTGGTGGATGACGAGAGCCGCACCCTCTACAAGGTGCGCGAGGGTCAGGCGTTTGGCGCTATCAGCCTGCAATCCCAGCCGCTGGCAGGCTGCTGCGTCGACGAGCTGGGCGAGATGCACTATCTGCTCACCGCCAGCCCCGCCTTCGTCGCGCGCCACTTCCCTCACGGTCTCACCCGGGAAGCGCTGGCCAAGGCGCCGGCGGTGGCCTTCGATCAGCGCGACGACATGCACGTCAGCTTTATGCGCCGCCATTTCGAGCTGGAGCCCGGCGGCTATCCCTGCCATACGGTGCACTCGTCGGAGGCCTTCGTCGCCATGGCCGAGCAGGGGCTGGCTTGTTGCCTCATCCCGGAGTTGCAGATCCGCCAGCATCTGGCCACGGGCAGCCTGGTCAATCTCAGCCCGGACCAGCGCCTGACAGAGCGACTCTACTGGCACCGTTTGGTACTGGAAAAAGGCATCCACAAACAGCTCTCTCTGAGACTGATTGACTACGCCCGTTGCCAGCTGCAACCAAGCTGAACAGGCCATTCACCTTGGCTTTGCAGGGCTAAAAACGTATAGTGCTGGGCGTTTCTTCATCAGGTCTCCACTCAGGTTCCCTATTTATGTTCCAAGACAATCCGCTGCTGGCCCAGCTCAAGCAACAAATCCGCGAAAACATCCCCAAGAAAGAGGGTGTGATCCGCGCCTCCGATAGGGGCTTCGGCTTTCTGGAGGTCGATGAGAAGACCAGCTATTTCGTGCCGCCGCCCTACATGAAGAAGGTGATGCATGGCGACCGGGTGACCGCCCTGATCCGCACCGAAAAAGAGAAAGAGGTGGCCGAGCCGGATGCGCTGCTGGAGCAGTCCGTCACCCGCTTCGTGGCGCGCGTAAAAATGTTCCGTGATCGCCTCAACGTGGTCGCCGATCATCCGCTGATCAAGGATGCCATCAAGGCCCGCGTCAAGAAGGGTCTGGACGAGAAAGCGTTCCAGGAAGGGGACTGGGTGGTCGCCACCCTCAAGCGCCATGCGCTGGTCGATGGCAACTTCTCTGCCGAGATCATTCAGAAGATCGCCCCCCAGGAAGATCACAATGTGCCCTGGTGGGTGGTGCTGGCGCGCCACAATCTGGCCCAGGTCGAACCGGCTGATCTGCCGGAGTGGAAGGTGATCGAGGACGAGGAGCTGCCCCGCACCGATCTGACCGACGTTCCCTTCTTCACCATCGACGGCGCCAAGACCAAGGATATGGATGACGCCTTGGCCATCCGCAAGCTGGATAACGGCTGGGAGCTGCTGGTCGCCATCGCTGACCCGACCGCCTATGTGGCCGAAGGGAGCGAGCTGGACAAAGAGGCCGCCCAGCGCGCGTTTACTGTCTACATGCCGGGCCGCAACGTGCCGATGATCCCGCGCACCCTCTCAGACGAGCTCTGCTCCCTGAAAGAGGGCGAGGAGCGCAACACCCTGTGTGCTCGTCTGCACATCGCCGAAGATGGCCTGCTGATGGAGGAGACCGAATTCTTCGCCGCCCGCATCTGCTCCCACGCCCGTCTCAGCTATGACGATGTCTCCGACTGGGCCGAGCATGGCAAAGCGCTGACCATCGACGCTGGCGTACTGGCCCAGCTGCCGCTGATGAAGGCGATGACCGAAGCGCGCATCGCATGGCGCACCGAGCATGCGCTGGTGTTCCCTGACCGCCCCGACTACGACTTCGAGCTGGGTGAGAATGGCGAAGTGCTGGCCATCCACGTCGAGCCACGCCGCATCGCCAACCGCATGGTGGAAGAGTCGATGATCGCCGCCAACATCTGCGCCGGCCGCGTGCTGGGCAAGCACGTCGGTTACGGTATCTTCAACGTCCACACCGGCTTTGACGAAGAGTCCCTCGATGGCGCCATCGACCTGCTGAAAAGCGCCGAGGCCCCGTTCGAGCGCGATGAGATCGCCAGCCTGACCGGCTTCTGCGCCCTGCGTCGCTGGATCGACAACCTCGACACCCGCTGGCTGGATGGAAAAATCCGCCGCTTCCAGAGCTATGCCCTGATGTCCTCCGAGCCGGGTGCCCACTATGGCCTGGGTCTGGATGCCTACGCCACCTGGACCTCCCCGATCCGCAAATACGGCGACATGGTCAACCATCGTCTGCTCAAGGCGGTCATCGCTGGCAAGACCCCGGGTGAGCGCCCAAGCGAAGAGCTGACCGAGCACCTGACCGAATGCCGCCGCCTGCACCGCAGGGTCGAGCGCGACATCGGTGACTGGCTCTATGTCCGCTACCTGAAAGCTGCCGCGGGCACCGATCAGGTGTTCAACGCCGAGATCATCGACGTGATGCGAGCCGGTCTCAAGCTGCGCCTGCAGGAGAACGGTGCCGTGGTGTTCATGCCTGCCCGCCATATCCTCGACAACAAGGATCGGCTGGAGTGCAACTGGGACAACGGCCGCGTCTATCTGGACAAGACCGAAGTGGTCTACGAACTGGGTCAGCTCATCGAGGTCAAGCTGAGCGAAGCGGTAGAAGAGACCCGCTCCCTCATCGCCAAACCGGCAGTCGAGCTGGTGCCGGGCCCGGCACCGGAAGCCCCGGCGGCCGAGAGCGCGCCAGCCGAGAGCAATGAAATGCCTGCGGACGCTGCCCCCAAGGCAGAGTAAGCCGCGCACAACAACACGTCCGAGAGCCCGCCATCGTGCGGGCTCTCTTTTTGGCCAGACATCCCGCCCTACACGCTGCCACGTCAATAAGCACAGTTTTCGCCGCGATTGGCAGAAAACACAGTGAATGTTTCCACGCCTAACACTGAAAGCAACCGTTATGTGCGCCACCTCTCCTTTCTGATATATTAATCAAGGAGAAATATATCTATACTCGCTTGGGTACAATCCAAGGGATATTGGTATGCAGGAATGGGACCCGGAACACTTCACCAACTTCGCTCAGTTATGCGAAGTGAGCCTCGCCACCATCCGTGAAAAGACCGATGCCGAACGCCTTTACCTCTGGCTGAAAGCCCCCGAACCACAGCTCTACAGCTTTCAGATCGATCAGGGGCTGACCACGCTGGATCTCGCCCATCTCGGCCAACTGACCCTGCCCCACCACCTGATCGACAAGGCGATGGGCAAGGGGCAACTGATGATCGAGCAGATCCAGCCATCACCTGCTCCCGGCGAACATGTGGAACCCGCCCAGCCACAGCTACGCGCCTGTTTCCCTCTCAAACGCCACATGAAACTGGAAGGGGTCATCTATCTGGAGACCCGCCGCCGCATCGACCGCCTCTCCTCCCACCAGCGTCAGGGCATCCAGCTCCTTATCCACTATCTGACTGCCGAGCTGAGCAATCACCTGCTCTCCAGCCAGGTCAATCAGGAGCGAGACCAACGGCGCCATACCCAGACCGATCTGGTACAGAGCCAGGCATTGCAGGGCTCCTTCCTCACCATGTTGCAAGCGCTGCACATGGTCAGCGTCACCCTCTCCCGCAGTCGCAGCGAGAACGATCTGCTGCGGGACGCCGTACTGCTGGCCCGCAAGGAGCTGCAGTTCGATCGGGTCGCCATCTTCCTGCTCGAGCCCGACGGCAAGACCATGCGCGGCACCTGGGGCACCAGCGAAGAGGGCGAGCTGGTGGATGAACACAACTTCATCAGCCCCATTCCGGATCACCCGACGGTGCAAGAGGCGCTCAGGCGCAAGGATTACGTGCTGGTGATGGAAGATACCCCGCTCTACTACGAGAAGCAGCAGGTGGGCCGTGGCTGGAACGCCATGGTCTCGCTGTGGGATGGCACCACCCCCATCGGCTGGATCGCCGCCGACAACCTGCTCTGGCACCGGCCGCTCAAGGCCTATCAGAGCGAAATCTTCAAACAGTATGCCGCCATCCTGTCACAACTGCTGATCCGCCAACGTACTCAGGAGCAGCTGGAAACCCTCAACCGCCAGCTGGAGGCCCGGGTGGCCGAGCGCACCATGCAACTGGCCGAGACCAACCGGGCGCTGGAGGAGGCCAATCAGCGCCTCTCCCTGCTGTCGCTGGAAGATCCCCTCACCGGCATCGCCAACCGGCGCCAGTGGGACATCACCATGCAGCGGGAGTGGGAGTGGGCACGGCGCACCCAAAACCTGCTGGCGGTGCTGATTATCGATGTCGACAAGTTCAAGGCCTACAACGACCACTTCGGCCACGCCAAGGGGGATGTTTGCCTGCAACAGGTGGCCCATGTGCTGCGGGATGCCGAGCGGCGCAGCACCAATCTGGTGGCCCGTTACGGCGGGGAGGAGTTCGTCATTCTGCTCTGCGCCCCCCAACCCGGCGAGGCCGAACAGCTGTCCGCACGGATCCACGATGGGCTTGCCCGCTTAAAACTGCCCCATCCCGCCTCGCGGGTTGCTGATTTCATTACGGTTAGCATAGGCTTTAGCTATCTGGTCCCCTCCCAGGACGAAGCATGGCAGACCCTGACCGAGCAGGCTGACCAGGCGCTCTACCACGCAAAGTCACAAGGGAGGGCCCGTACTCTGGCCTATCGGTGATCCCATGCTGTTGCGTCGCTATCCCATCTTCAATCGTCGCCTGGCTCTGGTGGCCTACGGCATAGACTATCAGCTCAGCTCACCGGCCGAATGGCCTGCACTGGCGCAACATTGCCGCCTGTTGGCACAGGGGCGCCAATATCTGGTGCCCTTCACCCACGCACAACTCGATGAACAGCTCCCCCTGCTGTTAGATCAGGATGCGATCCCGCTGATCGAGGCTTCCAGCGAACGGCTCCCCGCCTCCTTTCCTGTGCTGGAACAGTGGCGAGACAGTCGACGCCGGCTTGCCGTTCATGGGGTCAACCGAGATCCACGCTGGCTCGGCGCCAGCCGTCTACTGGTATTCTGGATGGGCGAAGAGGGGATCTGCCAGCCCACCGAACACAAGCGGATGGCGCTGGATATCGAAACCTGGGCGGATTTTCTCCCGCTGCGAGAGGCCGGGGTCGACTTCTTTGCTGGCGGCTTTCTCGCCCGCCCCGAGCTGGTCAATCAGCGGGTGACCCAGCCCGACATGGCACTGGTACAGCAGATTCTTCAGCTTATCTGCCACGAGGAGTTCTCCTTTGCCCAGGTGGCCCGTCTGCTGGAACAGGATGCCTTGCTCCCGGGCCAGCTACTCACCTATGTCAACGCCCCCGGCTTCGATCATGCCGCACCCATCACCTCGGTATCCCGTGCCCTCTCCTATCTGGGGGAGCAGGAGATCCGCAAGTTTGTGCTGATCAACGGTCTTGCCCGAATGAGCAAGCATATGCCGGAGGCCAGCTCCCGCATGGCTATCGCCCGCGGCCGTTTCTGCGAACTTCTCGCCCTCACTGCCCTCGACAAGCGCGAAGCAAGTTGGGCTTTTCTGGTCGGACTGGTGCTCGATGGCTCCCTGTTATCTGAGTCGCTCAAGGCCCACTTGCCCAATAACGTAAAGCGAGCCATCGAGCGGCATGAAGGGCCCCTGTTCCATCTGTTTCAGCTGGTCAGGACCTATGAACAGGGCAACTGGGCCCTGCTGGCGCAGCTGGCGCCGACATATCAGCTGGATCCGACCAAACTCACCCCCATCTATTTTCAGGCGCAAATGTGGGGGCAAGCGTTTCTCACCGGCTAGGTGATGGCGAGCCGGGAGGGCGCTGGCTAGAATGGACTCCCTTTTTTCAGAGGCTGACCCGCACCATGACACTTTCTGGATTCCAAGGCCTGGTCTTCGACCTCGATGGCACCCTGGTCGACTCCATGCCACTCCACCTCGCCGCCTGGGAACACACCGCCCGCGAATTTGACTTTCGCTTCGATGCCGACTGGTTCTATGAACTGGGCGGTATGCCGAGCCGCAAGATAGCCCTGCTGGTCGCACAGGCGCAGCAGCTCCCCCTCGACCCGCTCGAGGTGACCCGCTGCAAGACGGCCCACTATGTGGCCAACTTGCACAAGGCGACTGTCTTCCCCGCCATGCAGGCGCTGGTCGAGCGCTATCACGGCATCATTCCGATGGGGATAGGCACCGGCTCTCCTCGCAGTAACGCCGAGGCGGTGCTGCGCAACACCGGGCTGGATCGCTACTTCTCCGTGGTGGTCACGGCCGACGACGTGAAGCGGCACAAACCCAACCCGGACACCTTCCTGCTGGTGGCCAGCAAACTGGGCGTCGAGCCGTCAGGCTGTCTGGTGTTTGAAGATACCGGTATCGGTGTGCAGGCCGGTGAGGCAGCAGGCATGCAGACCTGCTTGGTCAAGGTGGGAAAGCCGGTCGAACTGGTCGAGTAGCAGGCAAAAAAATATCGCCCGACAAGGGGGCGATAACCGGAGCTGGCGCTCATACGGGACAGGGTTGAGAATGAGCGCCAGCTCCGTCAGCCACTGACGCAGGGCGCGTCGGCGGGGAGTGCGAGGCTGGCGATTACTCGTTGTTACCGCCGCCCTGATTGTCATCATAGCGACCCGGCGCACCGTGTGGACGCGGCGCCATGGAGACCCGCGGTTTGCGAGCGCGCTGGATGTTCACCTGCGGCCGGCCTGTGTGCATGGCGATGGTGGAGATCTTGGCCTTGTAGACCAGCTGCTGATTGCCGTGTGCATCGGTCAACAGCACGCTGTACTGATCAAACCCGCTGATGGAGCCTTCCAGCTTGATGCCACTCACCAAAAAAATGGCGACCTGACTGCGGTTCTTGCGCAACCAGTTGAGGGCAGAATCTTGCCCGTTCCCGAGGGAGAAGGCTTGCTCAATGGTGGAGTAGCTTGGGGATTCAGTTGTCATAAATTATTGTCCCGCGGAAAAAAAGTGGCGCTTGATTGTGCTAAATGGTCACTGGCTTGTCAAAGTCATTCTCACTCCCGCCAGCAATAGCGGCGGGGCGGATCGCCGAACCATGACAATTGTAACTAGCTCTGGTCGCAGACCGGGACAACTGCGATAATCGCAACTTCCGGTTCTCTTGCGAGCCAAATCTGGGGTTTTATCTTGCATTCGGTTTCACACCAACACCACGCCAGCTATGTTCATGATGCCACTGCCTGCGAAGAGTGTGACCTGCTGATCCCGGCCACGCAGCTCGAGGTGGGGCAGGCAAGCTGTTGCCCGCGCTGCGGCCATACCCTGAGCTGCCATCTGCCGCAGCAGGAGTTGCGGCCGCTCTCCTACGGGGTTGCGGCGCTCATCATGTTTGTACTCTCCAACACCTTTACCTTCATGTCTTTCTCGGCCAAGGGGGTCGGGCAGGACATGACCTTTATTCAGTGCATCTCGACCCTGGTAGACGAGGGATACCTGTTTCTCGGTGCCATCCTGAGCACCACCCTGATCGGCCTGCCACTGGTCTATATGGGCTCCATCATGCTGGTGCTGTGGCGGATAGACAAGGATCTCCACAGCAAGGCGCTGCGTTCCCTCGGCCGCCTATTGTGCCGGATAAAACCCTGGCTGATGGTGGATGTCTTTCTGGTGGGGGTGCTTATCTCGCTGGTCAAGCTAATGGGGATGGCTGACATCCATATGGGCCTGTCGTTCTGGGCTTTCGTCGGCTACACCCTGTTGCTGGTCAAGATGATCTCGTCACTGGATCGGATGTGGCTCTGGCAGCGGCTGTTCGGCCCCACCGAGCCGCGCGAGATCAACTCTGAAGCCGGGGCGCTGGAGTCCGGCCTGGTGGCTTGCCACATCTGTGGCGCCCTGAGCGAAGTGGGCAGCCACCACTGTTCCCGCTGCGGCGGTCATCTCCACGCCCGCAAACCGGGTGGCCTGAACCGCACCTGGGCGCTGTTGTTCACCTCCGCCATTCTCTATGTTCCCGCCAACCTTTATCCCATCATGGATACGGTGTTTCTTGGCGATAACAGTCCCTCCACCATCCTGGGCGGCGTGGTGCTACTCTGGGCCATGGGTTCCTACCCCATTGCGGCGGTGATCTTTGTCGCCAGCGTGGTGGTGCCGCTGGTGAAAATAGTGGCGCTGTTCTGGCTCTGCTACATGGTACAACGCGGCCATGCTGAGTCGCCCCTCAGCAAGCTCAAACTCTATCGCATGACCGAATTTGTCGGGCGCTGGTCGATGATCGATGTCTTCGTGGTAGCCATTCTGGCGGGCCTTATTCGCCTCGGCAATCTGATGACCATCTACCCCGGCCCCGCGGCCGTCGCCTTTGCAGGTGTGGTGCTGATTACCATGGTCGCCGCCATGAGTTTCGACCCCCGCCTCATCTGGGATTTACAACAAGGAGAACGCGAGCGTGAGTGAGCGTAAAAAAAGATGGCAACCGGGCTCTGATTTTCTGAGTTCGGCCGCCGCAATCTGGATGGTGCCGCTGTTGGCGCTGGTCATCGGTATCTGGATGCTGTTCCAGCACTGGTACTCCCAGGGCCCCAGCTTCACCCTGACGGTCGCCACCGCCGAAGGCATAGTGGCAGGCAAGACGGTAATCCGCTCCAGGGATGTCGAGGTCGGCCGCATCGAAACGGTCGGGCTGAGCGACGATTACAGCCATGCCATTCTCAAAGGGCGGCTGAGCAATGATGCCGCCGGCATGCTACGCGGCGACAGCAAGTTCTGGGTGGTCAAGCCCAGGGTCGGCCGGGAAGGGGTATCGGGTCTGGGGACTCTGCTCTCCGGCGCCTATATCGAGCTGGCGCCCGGCAAGAAGGGCAAGAGCCGTGGCCATTATACCATGCTCGAGAAGCCCCCCCTCGCCTCGCAGGATGCCAAGGGGCTGCGCCTGGTCCTCTCCAGCCGAGATGCCCGCGCACTGGGAGAAGGTTCACCTATCAACTACCAGGGGTTCACCATTGGCCAGGTGGAAGAGGCCAAATTTATCCCCGAGAAGATAGAGATGCAGTACCAAATCTTCATCAACGCGCCTTACGATGTGCTGGTGACCAGTAATTCTCGCTTCTGGTTAACCCCGGCATTCGAGGTTTCCATGAGCAGCGAGGGGATGAAAGTGAAAATGGATTCACTGGAGAGCCTGCTCGATGGTGGCATCACCATGGGTCTGCCCGCAGGCTGGTCGCCCGGTAATCCGGTCACACAGCGCGAGGAGTTCGCCCTGTTTCAGGATGAGGCGAGCGTGCTGGCCGGTAACCTGGATCAGTTTATCGACTACGTCTTCATGTTTGATGACAACATCGCCGGCCTGCACCCCGGGGCCGCCGTGCAATATCGCGGCATCCGCATCGGCACCGTCATCTCTGCCCCCTATCTCATTGATCAGAAAGGACGTCAGCTATTCCATAGTCGCAAGATCCCGGTATTGGCCCGCATCGAGGTGCAGCGTATCTCCCACCTCTACACCAAGAAAGAACAAAATCAGTGGCGTACCCTGCTCGAGCAGCGCTTCAAGGAGGGATTGCGTGCCAGCCTGAAGACAACCAGTATCGTGACCGGTGGCAAGATCATCGATCTTAACTTCTATCCGGATGCTCCAAAATTTTCGCAGACCAAGGTGGCCAATCATTATATCTTCCCGACCGTAGCCGGCGGGCTGGATCAGATCGAGCGCAAGGTGAACCTCATCCTCGACAAGTTTGTCGACATGGATATGGCAACCACCCTGACCAAGGTCAACGGTTCCCTCACCACCCTGGATGGCACCCTGAAGAACATCAATGCGGTCAGCGCCAATCTGGACAAGCTAACCAGCAAGGATGCAACCCAGCAACTACCCGCGTCTCTTAACCAGAGCCTGAAGCAGTTGCAGGAGACCTTGCAGGCCTATGATGCCCAGTCGCAAACCAATCAGGACCTGCGTCAATCCATACAGACGCTCAACCAGTTGATGCGCGAGCTGCAGCCGCTGGTGCACTCCCTCAACGAACAGCCCAGTTCACTGATCTTCGACCGCTCCCGTCCTCTGGACCCTGAGCCCAAGCGAGGCAAACAATGAAAAAACAGATCCTGACGCTGGGGCTGCTCGCCCTGCTGGCGGGCTGCAGCAGCACTCAGCCCAGCCTGCACTACTACTCGCTGAACGGAGACAGCCAGCCCCCCCTGGCGACTCCGGCCCAACCGCAGCACCAGCTGGTGCTGCGTCCGGTGAGGCTGGCTAGCCAACTCGACCGGATCAGTCTGGTCTATCAGCTGGAGGGGCAGGAGCTGCACTTCACCGAGCACCATCGCTGGGCAGGCTCCCTCAATGACCAGCTCAACCAGCTCACCCTCAATGGTCTCTCGACCCGTCTGCCGGGCTGGGTAGTCCGCCAGGACGGGGCCCGCAAGGGGCCGCAGCTGAGCATCTCGGTGGAGCGCTTTCAGGGACGTCACGATGGCAGTGCAGTGCTGAGCGGTCGCTGGCGCCTGCTGGCGGAAGATGGCACCGTGCTGCGCGATGCCCCC
The DNA here is from genome assembly GCF_000819885.1 of Aeromonas fluvialis. Lineage (GTDB taxonomy): Bacteria > Pseudomonadota > Gammaproteobacteria > Enterobacterales > Aeromonadaceae > Aeromonas > Aeromonas fluvialis. The sequence continues at coordinate 57,697 of NZ_CDBO01000073.1, read as the reverse complement.
TTCCGTCAGGAGCGGGTGCTGCCGGCCGATGGCTACAACGCGCTGGTCAGGGAACTGGGTCAAGGGTGGCAACAACTGCTCGACCAAATCGCCACCGAGGTGCGCCTGAGCGCCAGCTAATCGGCCCCCACCCCTGATTGCAGAGATAAAAAAACGACGCCAGCTGGCGTCGTTTTTTTATGGGCGAGTATCAGGCGATGACTCACGCCTTGGCGGGCAAGCTCAGGCGGGCAACCGCTTCCACATGCATGGAGTGCGGGAACATATCGACCGGCTGTACCTCGTCCAACACGAAGCCCTGCTTGACCAGCCAGGCAAGGTCGCGGGCCAGGGTCTGCGGGTTGCAGGAGACATAGACCAGACGACGGGGTGCCATGGCCACCAGGGTCTGCAGTACCGCCTTGTCACAGCCTTTGCGCGGCGGGTCCATCACCACCACATCAGCGGTCACACCCTGGGCGTGCAGCTCGGGCATCAGCTGCTCGGCCTTGCCGACGTGGAACTCGGTCTGCTCGATGCCGTTGAGGGCGGCGTTGCGACGGGCATCGCTGATGGCGCTCGCCACCGACTCGATCCCGACTACCTTGGCGGCTTTGCCAGCCAGGAACAAGGAGATGGTGCCGATACCGCAATAGATGTCGAACACCGTCTCGTTGCCGGTCAGCTCGGCATACTCGAGGGCACTGGAGTAGAGCACATCGGTCTGGGTCGGGTTGTTCTGGAAGAAGGAGAGCGGCGAGATCTCGAACTCGAGCTCGTGGATCTTGTCGCGGATCACCCCGCTGCCCAGCAGCACCCGGTTGCTGGCACCCAGAATGCGGTTGGTGCGCTCATCATTGATGTTCTGCACCAGGGTAGTCACCGGCAGATCCTGCAGGGCCGCCAGCAGCTCGGCTTCGAACGGCAGCTCCTCGCCCAGGGTCACCAGCACCACCATCAGCTCGCCACTCTTGAACCCCTTGCGGGTCATCAGGTTGCGCACGCAGCCAGTGTGGGCTACCTCGTCATAGGCTTTGATGTCGTGCTCACGCATCCAGTTGCGCACCCGGGCGTTCAGCTCCACGTGCAGCGAGTCCTGCACCGCGCAGTCATCGGCGGTGATGAGATCGTGGGAGTGCTTGCGATAAAAACCGATCTCGGCGCCCGCCTCGCAGCCACGCACCGCATATTGCGCCTTGTTGCGATAGGCGAACGGGCTCGCCATGCCAAGGATATCCTTGACCGGAGTGTCACCCAGCCCGGCCTGCTCCAGTGCGCTCTGCACCAGTGCCTGCTTGAGCTTGAGCTGGGCCGGATAGGCCAGCGGACGTACCTGACAGCCACCGCACTCGGTATTGGGGCAGAAATCGGCAACCCGATCGGCGGAGGGGTGAAGCAGCTCGGCGACCTTGCCGTGCAGATAGTTCGGCTTGACCTCGGTCAGCTCCACCAGCGCCTGCTCACCGGGCAGCAGACCTTCGACAAACAGGGGGCGATCGAACAGGCGTCCTTTGCCATCTCCTTTGTCGGTCAGTTCCAGGATCTCGATCTGGTGTTGATGTCCCACTAACGGCATGAGCGGCTCCAAAAGTACTAAAAATGGGGGGTGATGGACGCGGAAAAGCCATGCCCATCGAGAAAAGGTGGCAGAGTTTAGCGGAGATCCGGCCAAATTGCAGGCATAAAAAGCCTGCTTGTTGCAATGGTCATTACCCCTTGGTCATCTGCCGGCCGTTGCCACCTTTCGGGTTGCGGCAAATTTAGCCCTTGGGCCATAACGCCCAGCCTGTTAAAATTCCGCCCTTGAAATTATCCTGGGCCCCGCGCCCGTTCTAGCTAAGGTCTACCGCGATGCGTACCAGCCAATATCTGCTTTCCACTCTCAAGGAAACCCCCTCCGACGCTGAAGTTGTCAGCCACCAGCTGATGCTGCGCGCCGGGATGATCCGTAAACTGGCCTCCGGCATGTATGCCTGGTTGCCAACCGGTCTGCGGGTCCTGAAGAAAATCGAGAGCATTGTTCGCGAAGAGATGAACAATGCGGGTGCCATCGAAGTCTCCATGCCGGTGGTGCAGCCTGCCGAGCTGTGGCAGGAGTCCGGCCGCTGGGATGACTACGGTCCCGAGCTGTGCCGTCTGACCGACCGTCACAACCGCCCCTTCGTGCTGGGCCCAACCCACGAAGAGGTGATCACTGCGCTGGTCCGTTACGAAGTGAACAGCTACAAGCAGCTGCCGCTCAACCTCTACCAGATCCAGACCAAGTTCCGCGATGAAGTGCGCCCCCGTTTCGGCGTGATGCGTGGCCGCGAATTCCTGATGAAAGATGCCTACTCCTTCCACATCGACAAGGAATCCCTGGTCGATACCTACGAGAAGATGCACGCAGCCTACTGCACCGCCTTCACCCGCATGGGTCTGAACTTCCGTCCGGTGCAGGCCGATACCGGCTCCATCGGGGGCACTGGTTCCCACGAATTCCAGGTGCTGGCCGAGAGCGGTGAAGATCTGATCGCCTTCTCCGACAGCTCCGATTACGCCGCCAACATCGAGATGGCCGAAGCGCTGGCACCGGCTGGCGAGCGCGCTGCTGCTACCGCGGCCCTGACCAAGGTTGCCACCCCGGCTGTCCACACCATCGAGGAAGTGGCTACTTTCCTGAACGTGGCACCGACCGCCATTGCCAAGACCCTGCTGGTACTGGGTGAAGAGGACGAGCACGGCAAGCAGGCCGTTATCGCGCTGGTACTGCGTGGCGACCACGAGCTGAACGAAATCAAGGCCGAGAAGCTCTCTGGTGTTGCCAACCCGCTCACCTTCGCCAACGACGAGCAGATCAAAGCTGCCGCCGGTTGCGATGCAGGTTCCATCGGCCCGGTCGGCTTTGCCGGTCGCATCATCGTCGATCGCAGCGCCGCCCACCTGGCGGACTTCGTCTGCGGCGCCAACGAAACCAGCTTCCACCTGACCGGTGCCAACTGGGATCGCGACATCGCTACCTATGAAGTGGCCGACCTGCGCAACGTGGTAGAAGGCGACCCGAGCCCATGCGGCCAGGGCAAGCTGCTGCTCAAGCGCGGTATCGAAGTGGGCCATATCTTCCAGCTGGGTACCAAGTACTCCGAAGCGATGAAGGCGAGCGTGCTGAACGAAGCTGGCAAGTCCGTCACTATGGAGATGGGTTGCTACGGTATCGGGGTTTCCCGACTGGTGGCTGCCGCCATCGAGCAGAACAACGACCAGTACGGCATTATCTGGCCGGACGCCATCGCTCCGTTCATCGTTGCCATCGTGCCGATGAACATGCACAAGTCCGAGCGCGTGGCCGAGCAGGCACAGCAGTTCTACGCCGAGCTGCAAGCGGCCGGTGTTGATGTGCTGTTCGACGACCGTAAAGAGCGCCCGGGCGTGATGTTCGCCGACATGGAGCTGCTGGGCATCCCGCACGCCATCGTCATCGGCGATCGCGGTCTGGACAACGGCGTGGTGGAGTACAAGTGCCGCCGCACCGGCGAGAAGCAGGAAGTGGCCATCGGCGAGATTATCGCCATGATCAAGGGCAAGCTGGGCCGTTAATTCGCCCCCTTGCCGACATAGAAAAGCGCGCCATTTGGCGCGCTTTTTGTTTCCGTATGCTGACGACCGCAACCGGGTCACACTCAGGGATTGCGACCAATATAGAGATCGGTCACGTGGCAACTGCTGCGTGCTTCCAGCGCATCGAGCATATAGGCCGCCGCATCTTCCGGAGTCATGAAACCACTCGGGTCTACGTGATCCGAGTTGTCCCAAAACTCGCTGCGGATCCCGCTCGGGTAGAGGTTGACCAACCGCAAGGGCGAGCCTTTCAACTCGGCGCGCAAGGATTCGAGAAAGCCGCGCATCCCCCATTTGGAGGCACAGTAGAGGCTCTCGTTGGTCTTGCCCACCTGCGCGGCGGAGGAGAGCACATTGGCCAGCACCCCGCCCTTCTCGCCGATGAGCCGCACCGTCTGCTGAGCCACCAGAATGGTGGAAATAAGGTTGCTCTCCACCACCCGGCAGATCTGCTCGGCGGTGTAGACACCGACCGGACCAAACTCGCCCACCCCGGCGCAGTGGATCACCCGGTCGGGCAGGCCGCCCCACTCCACCGCCGCGGTAAAGGCCATCTCCACCTCTTCGTGGTGAGAGAGATCGGCGGCGATACCGATCACCGCCTTGCCGAGCAGCTGTTCTTGCTCCTGCAGTTTCTGATAACGCCGCCCCATCATGGCGACCCGATTGCCCCGTTCAACCAGCCCGATGGTCAGGGCCCGGCCCAGACCGGAACCGGCACCTGTCACTATGATGTGGCCCATTATCGCTCCTCGTCGTCAGTTGACGGTCAGATTAGAAAGTGAATTCACCGCCCATAAACCAGCCATCAACAGAACGCTCTGATAGATGTTGGCGAAACATATCACTCCCAGTTGCCAGACAACGTCAGATTAGAAAGTGAATTCGCCACCCATGAACCAGCCATCAATAGACTGGTCGATGTTGGCGAAATCAATCTTGGCTTCACGCCAGCCGGCACGCAACTTGACCGGCATGGTGGAGAACTTGTAGGAACCACCCAGACGATAGTCATAGTTGTCCGCATCGTGAGTACGCAGATCGCCGAAGAAGGCGATGCCGGTACCCGGGAGCTTCACTTCGCTGCCGGTATAAGCCATCAGGGTATCGTCGTCATAACCCTTGCGACCCCAGGTTACCTGCTCGCCATCGTAGTGACGGCCGGTCATACCCAGATCGATCCTGAACAGATCGTTGTTGAACAGACGGTAGTAGAGGCTCAGATCGTAAGCGGTCAGATCATTTTTGAACGCGCCACCGGAGGTGCTGAAATCGGAGATTTCAAACTTGGCATTCGGCAGTAAGATGATGCCATGCTCCAGCTGCAGGTAGCCGTTCCAGTTGTAGTTGTCATCATAATGATTGGCACTATGGCCATATGCATGACCACCACCCTGAGCAGACCATACGTCTGCACCGGCGGCAAAACGCCAGTCATCGGCAGCCATCGCAGCCTGGCTGCACAGTGTCAGAACAGCACCGGCAATCAGCATCTTTTTCATCGCGTTACTTCCTCTCGCATACATGGAAAAGGGCGCTATTTTACTCGGTGCAGCCAAAATACCCAGCGATAATCCTGAGTAAGCGACGACAAATGTCAGTGCTTTGTATGTTTCATCTCTGCCATCGGCTCAATCGGCTTCACCGGTAGCGACAGATCCAGCTTCTGACCATCATCCAGGGTGAGGGTGAGCGGGAAAGGCGTCTGCTCGGAGAGCGTGCCCACCTCGAACAACATGATGTGCAGGCTGCCCGGCTTGAGCACCGCTTCGCCCTTGGCCGGGATCTCGATGCTCTCGACCTGACGCATCTTCATGACGCCATTTTCGTGCAGGTGAGTATGCAGCTCGGCACGCCCGGCCGCAGCAGAAGCCGCCGCCACCAGCTTGATCGGCTTGTCGGCGTCATTCTTGAGCACCATAAAGGCGGCGGTGTTGGGGGAACCCGGCGGCAACAGGCGCACATAGCCGTCGACGGCCTCGACCTTGGCCAGTGCTGGCGCAGTCATGCCAACCAGCAGCAGAGAATAAAACGCACGTTTAAACATGGTTGAAATCCTTTTATGATGTTGTTAAACGGCCCCAAGGTTACCCCAGCGGCAACCTTTTATGCACCTTTCAATAGCAAGGATTTAGAGATGGCCCCCATTCTCATTGCCGAGCAGCAGGATGGCTTGCTCACCCTGACCCTCAACCGCCCCGACAAGCGCAACGCCCTCAATACCGAGTTGTATGAGCAACTGGTGGCAGCACTGCGAAAGGCAGCGGCCGATGACGAGGTGCATGTCCTGTTAGTGCAGGGGCAACGCGACTGCTTCACCGCGGGCAATGATCTGGCCGATTTTGTCGGCAAGAGTTCGCTGGAGCCCGACGACCCCATTTTGCAGTTTCTCCATACTCTGGCGGATTTTCCCAAACCTGTGGTCGCCGCCGTTGCGGGCCCGGCGGTGGGGATCGGCACCACCATCCTGCTGCACTGTGATCTGGTCTATCTGGCGGATAACGCCCGCTTGCAGCTTCCCTTTGTCGAGCTGGGGCTGGTGCCGGAGTTTGCCTCCAGCCTGCTGCTGCCGCGCCTGGTGGGGCACCTCAAGGCGGCCGAGCTGTTACTGCTGGCCGAGGCGATCGATGCAGAGGAGGCGCTGCGGCTTGGGCTGGCCAATCGGGTGGTGGCCGCCGACCTGTTGCTCCCCTTTGCCCGTGAGCAGGGGCTGAAGCTGGCGGCCAAACCGCCCAGGGCGTTGCAAAAGAGCAAGGCACTGCTCAAGCAGGAACTTAAACAGGCGGTGCACTTTGTCATCGATCTGGAGGCGCGCGCCTTCGCTCAGGCACTGCAAGGGGAGGAGGCGCAGCAACGGATCGCCCAGAAACTCAAACGGCGGGGCTGAGCTGCAGCTCAGCCACGGTCAGATGAGGCGAAAACGGCCGAGCAGCTCGCAGCCCTGTACCTGGTCCTGAAGCTGGATCAGCCGGGCCATTTCCGGATTGGGGTGACGCTTGAGAGAGGCGAGCTTCAGGTAGCGCAGCTCGTAAGTCGGCTCATCCATCGCACGCCAGAAGTCGGCCAGCTGGTGGCAGGTGGCGACCCGCATGGTGGCCAGCTCGGTCAACACGACCCGGGTCATCTCACAAACATCCCCCAGCGCCTGCTGATACAAGCAGATCGCCGCCCCCAACGAACCGCCCTGCCAGGCTCGTTCCGCCTCCAGCATGTATCGTTGCCCACTTTGCGGTGTCATCTCGCTCTCCCGAGTCCGTCATGGTGGGAGTGTTATCATGGCTAATTGAGAATAAATATCAACCAGAGGATTAGAGCAGGATCTCCCCTGCCCTTGGCCGGGCCTTGCAATGACCGCTATGCGCAACGCTCACTCCCAGACAGAAAATGGGCGACCCCGGGGCCGCCCTCGTTTATCTCCGACAGGTAGTGGATGGCGTCATCGCACATCCGCTCACTGCGCGCTTTTGGACTGATTGAGGCTGCACTGCTTGCCGGGATAACCGGGCAAGTCACTGGCATCGCTGCCGCAGGCGAGCCGTTTGGCCTGTTGCAGCCGGGCCGCCAGATTGGTGCTGTCGACCGGCATCCACTGCATCTGCTTGCCGAGCCAGCTGGCCCAGGCAAACTCGACGAAATAGACCTGTTTGTCCTTGCGAAAGTAACCCGCATCCTGCAGCAGTCCGGCCAGAGTGCGATAGGGGTAATCGGGCAGCTTGTCGATGCGGGTCGGCAACTGCTCCGGGGTCAGCGGCAGCCCCTTCTCATCCTTGAGCCAGGCCCAGTGGTTGTTCTGCATCTGGCTCCAGAAGTTGGCCTTGTCCTGCAGGCGGCCAATCACCTTGACCCGGGCCTCGGTAACCCCCTGCTGCCACAGCGCCTTGGTGAGATGGTGTCTGTCCACCAACCAGTAACTACCATCCGGCGCAATCACTACCGGGATCTCTTTCTTTTTCATCAACTTGTCGAACTGCTTTACGCTCATGCCCGCCAATGTGGCCTGGGTCTCATCGACCTGGATCTGGCCGATGCCCCCCTGAGTCGGGTGCAAGGCATCGATGCCGATCTCGCACCAGTTGCCCACCGCCGTGTCGCTCTGGCACGGGGCCAACGCCCAGACGCCCTGGCTAAACAGACAGGCCAGCAATAACCATGCTTTCATCGTTTGACACTCCTCACCACATTGAACTGCACAGACGCCGGGAACGCTCTTCTACCCCGATTGGGAGTGAGAGTCGAATGCTGGCGGTCAGACCAGCAAACGGGATATCATGATTTCCCATCTGTCGGCGATATTTTCTCGCCGAGTTTTCTCCCCGCCTCACACTATTTGAAGGATCCGACCCATGAAAGGATGGAGCCCCTTGCTGGCCCTGTTGGGCTGCGCTGCTGTCCAGGCTGCCGATATTCCCGCCGGCACACAACTCGCCGCCGAGCAGATTGTCGTTCGCCACCTCAAGGATGAACCTGCGAGCCTGAGCCCACTCAAGCTGGTCGGCCTGCCGGAGTTGCAGGTATTGCGGGATCTGTTCGAGGGGCTGCTGACCCAGGGGCCGGATGGCAAGCCGGTCGCCGGGGTGGCCGCCAGCTGGGAGAACAAGGGCAATCAGTTCTTTACCTTCCATCTGCGCCAGGATGCACGCTGGTCCAACGGCGATCCGGTCAAGGCCGGCGACTTCGTCTACGGCTGGCGCAAGCTGGTCGACCCGAAAGAGGCGGCCACCTTCGCCTGGTTTGCCCAACTGGCCCGTTTCGACAAGGTGGACGAGATAGTGGCGGGCAAGTTGCCTGCCAGCGAGCTGGGGGTCAAGGCGCTGGATGATCACACCCTGCAGGTCACCCTCTCCCAGCCGGTTCCCTATTTCCTCAATCTACTGAGTCACCCCAGCCTGTCGCCGCTCCATCAGGCCAGCATCGAGCAGCACGGCAACCAGTGGACCCAGCCCGGCAAACTGGTGGGCAACGGCGCCTTTGTGCTGAACAACCGGGTAGTCAACGAGAAGCTGGAGCTGACTCCCAACCCTTATTACTGGGATCGGGCACATACCGTATTGACCAAGGTGATCTTCATGCCGATCAATCAGGAGAGCGCGGCCACCAACCGCTATCTGGCGGGCGATCTGCATATCACTGAATCCTTCCCCAAGGAGCAGTACAACAAGCTGAAACAGCAGATCCCGAATGAGGTCTACACCCCGGATCAGCTCGGCACCTACTACTACGCCTTCAATACCCGTCAGGCGCCCCTCGACGATGTGCGGGTGCGCAAGGCGCTCTCCTACACCATCGACCGCGCCCTGATCGCCGACAAGGTGCTCGGAACCGGCGAGAAACCGGCTTATCACTTCACTCCGGATGTGACCGCCAGCTTCACCCCGGCCGCCAACCTGCTCTCCACCAGCAGCCAGCCCGAGCTGGACAGCAAGGCCAAGGCGCTGCTGAAAGAGGCCGGATACGGCCCGGACAAGCCGCTCAAGCTGACCCTGCTCTACAACACCGCGGAAATTCACAAGAAGATGGCACTGGCGATTGCCAGCATGTGGAAGCAGAAGCTGGGCGCCGAGGTCGAGCTGACCAATCAGGAGTGGAAAACCTATCTCGACAGTCGCCAGAGCGGTCAGTTCGAGGTGATCCGCTCCTCCTGGGTGGCCGACTACAACGACCCTTCTGCCTTCCTCGGCCTGTGGGGCTCGCGTCACAGCGGCAACATGGCGGGCTTTGCCAATGCCCGTTATGACCAGCTGCTGGCAGAGGCTGCCAGCACTCAGGATGCCGCCAGCCGCAGCACGCTGTTTGGCGAGGCGGAAGCTATCCTGCTGGAGCAAGCCCCCATCGCCCCCATCTACCAATACACCAACGCCCGCCTCATCAAACCCTGGCTCAAGGGCTACCCCATCAACAACCCGGAAGATGTGGCCTACAGCCGCCAGCTTTATCTGATCAAACCCTAAGGATTGATCAGTGCCATGCCGTGCTGAAAGCTGATCACCGCAATACACCACAAAAAATGCCAGTCATCCCTGACTGGCATTTTTCATCGCCCCATGGCGTAACCGCTCACGATGACCCCCATCATGAGCCAATTAGTGCTGCGAGGGATCACTCACCCTGCGGACTTGTCAGCAACGCATTGCCGGGAAACTCCGGCACCTTGGCCATGGCATCAAGCACCACATGAATCCCAGCCCCCGGCTTGCAGGCGTTCTCGCTCAGGTGACGGCGCCAGGCGCGGGCCCCCTGCATGTTCTGGAACAGACCCAGAATATGGCGAGTCATGTGGGAGAGGTAGTTGCCTTTGGCCAGCTCCTGCTCGATGTAGGGCAGCATCATCCGTACCACCTCGTGGCGGCTCGGCACGGCGTTGTGCTGGCCAAACACCAGATTGTCCACCTGGGCCAGAATGTAGGGGTTCTGATAGGCCTCGCGCCCCATCATGACGCCATCCACATGCTGCAGATGCTCGAGAGTCTGCTCCATGGAGGTGACGCCGCCGTTGAGGGCGATGGTGAGATCCGGGTAATCCTGCTTGACCCGATAGACACGGGGGTAATCGAGGGGCGGGATCTCGCGGTTCTCCCGCGGACTCAGACCACTCAGCCACGCCTTGCGCGCATGCACGATAAAGGTATCGCAACCGGCATCGCGCACCTGTTCGATAAAGGCCTGCAGAAATTCGTAGGAGTCCTGATCGTCGATGCCGATACGGGTCTTCACCGTCACTGGAATGTCGACCACATCGCGCATCGCCTTGACGCAATCGGCCACCAGCGCGGGTTCCCCCATCAGGCAAGCACCAAAACGGCCGTTCTGTACCCGATCGGAGGGGCAGCCGACGTTGATGTTCACCTCGTCATAGCCGCGCTCCTCGGCCAGCTTGGCGCAATAGGCCAGATCGGCGGGATTGCTGCCACCCAGCTGCAGGGAGATGGGGTGCTCCTGCTCGCTGTAACCCAGATAATCCCCCTTGCCGTGAATGATGGCGCCAGTGGTCACCATTTCGGTATAAAGCAAGGTCTGGCGACTCATCAGTCGATGAAAGTAACGGCAATGCCGATCAGTCCAGTCCAGCATGGGGGCGATGGAAAAACGCTGCGCCTGCATAAAAATCATCCGGGTTGGCTAAAGAAAGGGGCGGATTTTATCACAACGTGAAGCAGCCCCAGAAAATGAATTTTGTCACCGCGCCATGCGGGGCCCTGTGATAGTATCCGGCTAATAGAAAGGGTATCTGCGCGATCATGAATCAAGACCAACTTTTACAACGAGCCGAGCGACTCTGTATACAACGAGGGATCCGCTTCACCCCGACCCGACGCCAGGTATTTCGCCTGCTGGCGGCACACGGCAACGCCATCAGTGCCTATGATTTGCTGGCCCAGTTGCAACAAACCGAAGCCAATGCCAAGCCGCCAACCGTCTATCGGGCCCTCGACTTTTTGCTGGAGCAGGGCTTTGCTCACAAGGTGGAATCACTCAACGCGTTTATCTTCTGCTGCCACTTCGATCACGCCCATCCGATGCAATTGCTGATCTGCGACGAGTGCGGGGATGTGGTCGAGCTACACGATACAGCGATCGATAGCGCGTTTTCCGAGCAGGCCCATTTGCATGGTTTTACTATTACCAATAAGACGATAGAGGCACATGGCCAATGTGCTCGTTGTACGCCCACCGTAGGAAGTCATCATGAAGGCTGATTTTGTCAATCCGTTCCTGCTATCCCTGCTCAATGTACTCTCGACCATGGCGCAACTGGAACTCAAGCCGGGCAAACCGAAACGCAAAATGGATGAGCTGGCGCGTGGCGATGTCTCAGGTCTGATTGGCATGGTCGGCCCGCAGACCCGTGGTTCTCTCTCCATCAGCTTCGAGAAGGGTCTGGCACTGGAGATCATGCGCCGTATGCTGGGGGAGGCCCCTGCCAACATCAACGAGGAAGTAACCGACATGGTGGGTGAAATCACCAACATGGTGACCGGCGGTGCCAAGCGGATGCTAGGTGAGAAGGGATACGAGTTTGACATGGCGACCCCCATCATCGTCTCCGGCCCCAATCACACCATCACCCACCGTGCCGATGGCACCAAGATAATGATGCCGTTCGAATCCGAATTCGGTCGCGCCACCATCGAAATTTGCTTCGAGTAACCCTATGTGGAAAGCATTGAAATGGATTTTCATCTGCTGGGTCCTGTTGTTGATCCTGTCGGACATTCAGATCAGCACCTCCCTCTACAAGTACGAGGATAACCGGGTACTCATCAACTTCCCGCGCTGGGAAGCCAAGCAGCCATGGGGCACTTTCGAGTGGCATGCCGGACGGATAGAAATTCACTGGTACGGCCTGGCAGGAAAGCCCAAACCGGCAGCCCCTCAACTCTGATCGGTCAGACTGTACGAACAAGTCAGCACACCAAAAACAGAAGAGGCCAGCATATGCTGGCCTCTTTGCTATTCAGTGGCGGCGGGATCAGGCAGCTTCGGCGGCCAGCTTGTCAGCCGGACGAACGACCATGCCCACGACACAGGCCAGCAGGGTCGGCATCAGCCAGGCGAGCCCCTTATCGAACAGCGGCAGGAAGGCAAACGCATCCATCTTCATGCCGGCAGCACCCAGACCATCCAGGCAACCGAACAGGAAGGCAACCACCAACACCGCACGGAACACCAGACGGGGACGGCCAAAGTAACCCTTCAGGAAGGTGACCAGTACCAACGCCACGGCAACCGGATAGATGGCAACCAGCACCGGAATGGAGAGACTGATCAACTGGCTCAGACCCACGTTGGCCACCACGGCGCAGATCACACCCAGCACCACCACCAGCTTCTTGTAACTCATACCAGTGAGATTATGGAAGAAGTCGGAACAGGCGGAGATCAGGCCCACCGCAGTGGTAAAGCAAGCCAGGGTAATGATAGCCGCCAGGATCAGTTGACCGGGCTGACCAAACAGGCTCAGCACATAGGCATTGACGATGGCCCCCCCGTTGCTGACATCGGTCGCAACGCCGGCAGCGGTGTTGCCCAGCTGGAACAGGGACACATACACCACGCTCAGGCCAACAGCAGAGATGAGGCCGGCAGCCACCAGATACTTGAACTGGCTCTTGTAATCGTTGATCCCTTTCTGGCGCAGCAGGTCGACGATCAGGGCACCAAACATCAGGGACGCCAGGGTGTCCATGGTGTTGTAGCCTTCCAGGATCCCTTTCACGAAGGGGCTGTTCTGATAGTCACCGGACGCATCAGGCATTGAGCCTTGCGGCGCTACGAATACCCCGACCGCCAGGGCCAACAGCAGCAGCACCAGTACCGGAGTCAGGTATTTGCCGATGGCATCCATCAACTTGCCCCGGTTCATGGAGACCAGCATGGCTACGCCGAAGAAGATCACGGTATAGGCTGCCAAACCGGCCTGACCCATGTCACCGATGAACGGCTTGAGGCCAATCTCGTAGGCAACCAGACCGGTACGGGGCGCAGCAAATGCCGGACCAATGATGATGTAGATGGCAACGGCCAGGGCGGTCGCCACGCCGGCAGGCAGCAGCTTGGTCATGCCGGCCCAGCCATTGCCAGCCTTGGCCACGGCAATGATAGTGATGAGTGGCAGACCGACCGCTGTCACCAGAAAGCCCAGCATCGCCAGAGAGAGATGCTCACCGGCCATGTAACCGGCCAACGGCGGGAAAATGATATTACCAGCGCCCAGGTAGAAGGCGAAGGTCATAAACCCCAATCCGAGTACATCGGACAATGTGAGTGATTTCGTCAAGTTCAACCTCGTCTGTCTTGTAAACTATTGCTTGTTATAGTTTTTTATTGGTCATTGACCGGTGTTGTTCAGGGGTAAAAAAAAGAGCCCCGCTGGTTTTTTCACCGCGACCAGTGGTTTTAGCTGGTCTGGAGCGGGCGCTCGATCTGCAACCAGCATAATGGCGTGAAAAAATAGTTCAAGGCGAAATTTACATCTTCAAATAGAAGGGGGCGGTCAGTTGGATATATCTGTTGGAATAGGCTCCATCAGCAGAATGGATCATAATTTCACCCTTCTCACACCTGTTTAATCCTCTGCCAAGTAGCAATAAAACACGATTTGCCTCTTTACCCTCCCTGGTGATAACAGCTACATAACAAATGCAATGCAGATCATAATGCGCCGAGATGCATAATATTTCATCGGCCATGGCCGTCGGCAGCACCAGCGCCACCTGCCCGACCGGGCTCAGCAAACGATTGCAGGCCGTCAGTAACGCGTGACTATCGAGGGCGCCGGTATGACGAGCCAACGCCCGTGCCGGATCGCTAAATGACTGGCCTGCCAAGAAATAGGGGGGGTTGGAGACGATGAGATCGTAAGGGGCAGCCTGATAATCCTGAATGGCACTCTCTATGATGGTCACCCGATCAGCCCAGGGAGAGGCAGCTACATTCTCCCGCGCCTGACTGGCCGCATTAATATCCAGCTCGACCGCATCAAGACGGCAGTCAGATCTGCTGCGCTGGGCCAGCATCAGGGCGATCAAGCCGCTGCCAGTGCCGATATCGAGCACCCGGTGCGCCTGTTCGACCGGCGCCCAGGCACCGAGCAGAATGCCATCGGTGCCTACCTTCATGGCGCAGCGATCGTGATTGATATGGAACTGTTTGAAGGTAAATCCGCGACTACGCCCCATCTGACCCCCGTCATCTGCAAAAATGGTGGGCGATTATAGCGGCTAAGACACACTCACCAATAGGAGCCGACGAGATAATCGCCTATAATCTGCCGTTTCCTTAATGACCGAGTATTGCCATGAGCCAGTCCTTTGATGATTTCGACCTGCACCCCGCCCTCAACCGGGCCTTGGCCGAGATGGGATTCACCCGCCCCACCACCATCCAGCAGATGGTGCTGGAGCCAGCCCTGGACGGCCGCGATATTCTGGCATCCGCTCCGACCGGTACCGGCAAGACGGCCTCCTTCCTGCTGCCAGCACTCCAGCATCTGCTGGACTTCCCGCGCCGCAAGCCGGGCCCCTGCCGCATGCTGATCCTGACCCCGACCCGCGAGCTGGCGCTGCAAGTTACCGCCCACGCCAAGGCGCTGGCGGCGCACACCAATCTCAGCATCGAGACCATCATCGGCGGCGTCAGCCATGAAGAGCAGTTGCCCGCCCTGACCAAGACCACCGACATCGTCGTGGCCACCCCGGGTCGTCTGCTCGAGTACATCGAGAAAGAGGAGTTCGAGAGCCACGACATCGAAGTGCTGGTGCTGGATGAAGCGGACCGCATGCTGGACATGGGCTTTATCAAGGATGTAAACCGCATCGTGGCCGAGGCGCGCTACCGCAAGCACACCATGCTCTTCTCCGCCACCCTGGAAGGGGCGGGCCTTGAGAAGTTTGCCAACGAGATCCTCAAGGAGCCGGTCGAGCTGCACGCCGAACCGCCGCGCAGCGAGCGTCGTCCCATCACCCAGTGGATCCATCTGGCCGATGATGCTGCTCACAAACTGGCCCTGCTGATCCATATCCTGAAAGATCCGGAAACCCAGAAGGCCATCGTCTTCGTCAAGACCCGCGAGCGACTGGCGGAGCTCTCCGGCCAGCTGCAGGCGGCGGGCGTCTCCTGTGCCTGGATCCGTGGCGAAATGGAGCAGAGCAAACGCATCGAGTCGATCCGCAAATTCCACGCAGGGGAAGTGCCCTTCCTCATCGCCACCGACGTCGCCGCCCGCGGCATCGATCTGCCGAACGTCAGCCATGTCATCAACTACGACATGCCCTACGGCACCGATGTTTACGTCCACCGGATCGGCCGTACCGGCCGCGCTGGCAACCGTGGCTGCGCCATCAGCCTGGTGGAAGCCCACGACATGGCGATGGTCGCCAAGATCGAACGCTACACCGAAGAGCGCCTCAAGCGCCGGGTGATCGACTCCCTGCGCCCCAAGCACAAGGAAGCGAGGGTACCGGTGAAGAAGAAAAAACCGGCCGACAAGAAGAAATCCGCCAAGAAGAAAAAGAAGTAAGCCTGGCACCGCATTGCACCACTGATAGCAAAACGGCCATCCCGAGGGGTGGCCGTTTTTTCATGGCTGATATACCGGCAGATGCCATCGCCTTGCCCGCTGATATGGGGCCGAGTGGGCTTACTGCGCCATTTTACGCATCCCCATATGGGGAATATCGTCTTCGAGATAGCCCCCCCCTTCGGCGACAAAGCCGTGCTGACCGTAGAAGTCTTGCAGATGGGCCTGCGCCCCCAGCCAGATGCTGTGAGCGGGCCAGCGCGCCTCGCATGCCTTCACCGCTTGCGCGATCAGCGTGTGACCGAGGCCACCCCCTCTCGCCCTGGGCGAGGTGACGACCCGGCCGATGGCGGCACCACGCTCGTCACCGATGCCGGGGGCCATGACCCGGGCATAGGCGGCCAACAGATCCCCCTGATAACCGAGCAGATGCCAAACCCCCTCGCGACGATCCAGCCCGTCCAGATCCTGGAAGGGGCAGGTCTGCTCCACCACAAACACCTCGGCCCGCAGCGCCAGCAACTCGTACAACTCGTCTGTGGTCAACTCTGACCAGGGTTTCAGGATCCAGTTCATCGGCAACTCCTTATCAATTCGGCCCGCCAGCATAAGCGTGGTTCCAGCGCCCTGCATTAACCTTTGTTAAGTTCGATCTCTGCCAACCAGACATAGGGTGCATGCACGCCATTAGTCGCGGTTAAGCGCTTTCAGCCGCTTGCGAATGCGACTAAGACTGACTGGCTGGCTGGCTGGCGTGATGCCGAGACGGACTGTATGAAAGGCCTGAAATCTGGTGGCCACACGGCCCCTCATGGCACATCGGCGACACTACTCCTTGTTAAGCGCTTTCAGCCGCTTGCGAATGCGACTCAGACTGACTGGCTGGCGTGATGCCGAGACGGACTGTATGAAAGGCCTGAAAGCTGGTGGCCACACGGCCCCTCATGGCACATCGGCGACACTACTCCTTGTTAAGCGCTTTCAGCCGCTTGCGAATGCGACTAAGACTGGCTGGCTGGCGTGATGCCGAGACGGACTGTATGAAAGGCCTGAAATCTGGTGGCCACACGGCCCCTCATGGCACATCGGCGACACTACTCCTTGTTAAGCGCTTTCAGCCGCTTGCGAATGCGACTAAGACTGATGGGGGTGATGCCGAGGTAAGCCGCGATCTGGTGATCCGGCACTCTGGCATCCAGCGCAGGAAAACAGTGCAGGAAGTGTTGGTAGCGGGCCTGCGGGCTCTCGGTCAGCAGCAACAGCTCTTTCTCCTCCTTGATCCGCAACCGCACTTCCAGCAGATGCTGATACCAGACGGGCCAGCAGGAGAGCTGACGCAAGTCGGCCAGCTGGAACAGTTGCAGACGGCAGGGCTCCAGCGCCTCCACGCTGTAGCGGGCGGGCTCGCCGCTGAGCAGGTGGTGGAAGTCGAGAAACTCGTCCCCCTCCCAGTAGAACTCCTTGATGCACTCACGACCATCAGCCAGCACCACCTTGGCCCGCAACAGCCCCTGCTCCACCCTGACCAACAGATCCGGGCTGTCGCCGGCATGCCAGAGGCAAGATCTGGGGGCAAGGGTCCGCGAGCGGGCAAAAGAGAGGAGGCGCGCGGCCTCCTCTTTATCTGCGACCTGCGCCCAATCGAAGGGGGGTCTGGCAGTCAGCATGATCAAGCACGGCGCTGACGCACGGCTTCGAACAGGCAGACGCCGGTCGCCACCGAGACGTTGAGGCTGGATACCGCCCCCGCCATCGGGATGCTCACCAGCTCATCGCAATGTTCGCGGGTCAGACGACGCATCCCCTTGCCCTCGGCGCCCATTACCAGCGCCATCGGACCGGTCAGTTTGGCCTGATAGAGGTCGTGGTCCGCCTCGCCTGCGGTGCCCACCAGCCAGACGCCACGCTCCTGCAACTCGCGCAGGGTGCGGGCCAGGTTGGTGACCTGAATGAGCGGCACCACTTCGGCGGCGCCACAGGCGACCTTGCGTACGACCGAGGTCAGGCCGGTGGCCTTGTCCCGCGGCACGATCACCGCATGGACGCCAGCCGCATCGGCGCTGCGCAGGCAGGCACCGAGGTTGTGCGGGTCCGTCACCCCATCCAGCACCAGCAGGAAGGGGGCGGTCTCTTGCACCGCCAAGCTATCGAGCAGGCTGGCCAGATCGTGCTCGGCGAGCTTGGGCGCTTCAATCACCTTGGCCATGATGCCCTGGTGATTGTTGCCTTCCGCTTTGTCATCCAGGGTCTTGCGGTTCACGCTCTGCACCTTGAGGCCGAGGGACTCCAGCTCGGCCAGCAAGGGTTGCAGCCGGTCGTCATCCCGACCCTTGAGGGCCCACACTTCGATGAAACGCTCGGGGGTGCGCTCCAGCAGCGCGGATACAGCGTGAATGCCGTAGATCAGTTCAGTGCTCATGTTCAAGATCCGTAGGTCGGCTCGCATAAATGCGCCCCGAAGAAAAATGTCCCTACCGGCAGCCTGACCACCATGATGCTGGCGTCGTCACCGGTCGCTAAATGATGGCGCATCATACCAGAGAGACCGGCATCTAGGGAGGAGGAAGCTGCTCGGCCAAGCTCCTGCCGCTATGTCGAACCCTTCAGCGGCACATGGCGGCACGTGGCGACAAGCCAATCATGGTCTGTTCACTGCTACGCGGTGCTCAAAACGGTAGATGTCCCAATTTCAACTCATAGAAGAACAGCCCTTTCTTTGTTGATGTTCGACTTCAACACGGCTCAGGATGATTAATTTATTGATCTTGCTCAGGAAACCATCATCTCCCGCTTCCCTCTCCTGCATCGCTCGCTAATATATCCGTTTGGCAACAGCCTCGTCGGAGTCACCCATGAGCCAGGCCAGCGAAACCACGCAGGTAAAAAGCAGCAGACTGGAGGCTGACATTCAGGGGCGGTAGCCTTGCCGGATGGAATGGATAAGCGAGTGAAGCAAAACGGTGGCTGTCCCAATTTCAGTAATTTTTTTCATGGCAAAAATCAGGGCTGATCGGAGTTATATGGAAGGCTCTGCTATCGGATTAGTGCCGCCTTCTATCTAATCACTGTTAGCTAACCAAACGAGGAAATACGATGACAATCAGAATAATTGTGCTTATTTTTGCATTAGTTGGACTTCATGGGTGTGCGAGCTTCAATGATTCGATGACGCCGTCCATGAAGGTTCAGAAAGACGATTTCGATGGCTCACTGATCGTTTCCCAATCCCCCGTAAGCGCGGCGTCAAGCATGAAAGAGGCTTGGCATACCCTAGGGTTTGAGTGGGTGCAGAAATTCCCAGATGTGGTTTTTATAGAAGTTGGAGTTAGCGGAATCACAAATGTTGTGGGTGTGGCCTTCAACGTGGATGGAGAGATTATTGAGAACGTCAAGCAAGCTAGTTCGCTCACAAAGTACGGGGATTGGTCTACTCGGCGCCTAGTTATACCAATCAAAGATTTTTCAAAAATCGCTGCGGGTAAAGACGTAAAAATGAAGGTGATGCAGATAGATACCTATTCTGTGTCGTCTTTCGGTTCAGCTAATTCTGGGGCGATAGTTAATTCAAAATTCCCACCTTTCATTGAAAAACTAAAAGAACTTAATGCGTGGCCAAGCAAATAGCTAACAATCGGCTCATGTGCGACCTCCGTTCCGTCGGCCTTTTTTGTGGTGAGTACCACAAAAAATTCCAACTGCACTCCGGCGCCATAGCCGGGCGTTAAATTTCAGTCGAGATCGAGGATGAAGCCAGAAGTTAAAGTGAGATCTACATATCAGGATGAGTGGCTAAACTCCATACTGGATGTTATTACTGAACTTGATTGTCGAGATCATTTTTCAAGCCATCTTGGGCAACCGCAGCATGCGCAGAAGATTATTGTTGCTAATTTCCAAAAGTACTTATTTCAGAGATTACAGGATAGTATTCCTAGCTTGAGCTGGAAGATGGAATATGCGCCGTCAAAAAATCAGAAGGATTCAATTGATATCTATGGCGAGTCTGAAGCCTTTGTAGTGGCGATAGAACTTGATAAGAATCGAGCAGACCAAGTAGCGAAGAAGTTTGTGTCTCGAGTAGCGCTATTGCCAGATAAAAAAGTATATTTTTTATCCCTCTGCTACCCAGGCACTGAAAGAATGAACCTGAACGAGTGCGTGAAATATTTTGGCTATTGCTCAAACCTCGCTAAACGGATGTCAGGCGTGTATGCAGGGTTAGTCATTGGAAAAATTTAACAAGGCCAGGCACTGCGACAGCTTTTTCGTTGCGGCTTCGCCTTCGCTACAAAGCCGCGCGTGCTGGCGGCGTTATGCAACTGGATGAAATCATGAATTGGATAAAAAAACTCTTTGGAAAGTCTAATGAGCAAGGCAATCTCCAGTTAGCTGCAGATGAAATCAATTCAAAAATGGATGAAATACGCCAAGCTGGTTCAGTAGATGGTCACCACTACACTGATAGCGTTGAAAAGGTAAAGCAGCTGAAGCGGGAAGGAAAGAACCATGATGCCATCAATATTTTGCTAAAGGCTGTAGACTCAACAGAGAAAGAATCAGAGTTTGCCGGCGAGGGCTGGGGAGTGGCACCTTGGTATTATGAGCAGCTTGCTATAATTTACCGCAAAGAAAAGGAATATCAGAAAGAGGTTGAAATTCTTGAACGTTACGCAGCTCAGCCTAAAGCACCTGGTGCAGGGCCTCAAAAGTTGGCAGAAAGGCTTGCCAAGGCCAAAGAACTGCTGGCCAAACAGAACAACGCATAAACTACGTTATGCAGGTAATCCAAGGAAATCAGAATGAACTTAGATAAACTGGCCTACCCAGAAACAATAACAATGGAAAAATGGGACACCCATCTTTCTGAGCGCCGCGTAGCGGCCAATGGTGTGGCCATCGCGCAGGGAGTGTGCTCCTAGCCATAGGCACGGAGCTTGGCCGAGCTCCGCCCAGAATCTAAGTCCCCCCCTTTTCGCTGACCATAAAAAATCCGAACCCCGGTAACAGGGTTCGGATTTTTTTCGTCGCCAGGACTATCAGGCGCTGGCGGAGATAACCCGGGGCCATCAGCCCCTTACGGCCTCAGCCCGGGTCACCGGACCCAGGCCATGGCCGAAGGGCTTATCCCTTGGCCTTATCGCGAGCCTTTTTGCTCGGTCGTCTGTTGCTCGGTTTGGCGCGGCCACCCTTGTCGGATTTGCCGTGATCCTTGCCCTCTGTTTTACGTTTCTCGTGGCGCTGGGCGCTCTTGGCCTTCTCTTTCTTGATCTCGGCCTGCTTGCGCGCCATCTCTTTGGCGTTCTTGCCGGTGGCCTTGAGCGGCTCTTCCACCATCACGAAGTCGATCTTGCGATCGTCCAGGTTCACGCCCATCACCTTGACCCGCACCTTGTCGCCCAGACGGTAGCGACGGCGGAAGTTCTCGCCGATCAGCTGCATGTGCAGGGGATCAAACTGGTAGTAGTCGTTGGTGAGGGTGCTGACGTGGACCAGACCGTCGATGTGGATCTCGGCCAGACGGACAAAGAAACCAAAACCGGTGACGCTGGCGATGACGCCATCGAACTCGTCACCCACGTGGTCCAGCATGTACTCGCACTTGAGCCAGTCGGCCACGTCGCGGGTTGCATCGTCGGCACGGCGCTCGGTCATGGAGCAGTGCTCGCCCATGGGGTCCACTTCTTCCATCTGGTAGTGATACCCACCGCTCGGAGTCCACTTGTGGCGCAGGTTGCTCTGCTGCTCCTTGGCCGTCTGATATTTGATGGCGCGGTGCAGGATGAGGTCAGGGTAGCGACGGATTGGCGAGGTGAAGTGGGCGTAGGACTTCAACGCCAGACCAAAGTGACCTATGTTGTCAGCCTGATAGATGGCCTGACGCATGGAGCGCAGCAGCATGGTGGAGAGCAGCTCCGCATCCGGGCGCCCTTCAAACTTGGCGGCCAGCTCGGCAAAGTCCTTCGGCTCGGGCTCGAGGCCCCCCTTGAGCTCCAGACCCAGTTCGGCCAGGAAGTCACGGAAACCGGTCAGGCGCTCTTCGCCCGGACGGTCGTGCACCCGGAACAGGGCGGACGCTTCGTTCTTCTCGATGTAGCGGGCAGCCGCCACGTTCGCCTGGATCATGCACTCTTCGATGATCTTGTGGGCATCGTTGCGCACCAATGGCACTATCTGGTCGATCTTGCGCTGGGCGTTGAAGATGAAGCGGGTCTCTTCGCTCTCGAACTCCACCGCACCGCGCTGGTGACGGGCATGCTTGAGTGCCTTGTAGAGGTTGTTCAGCTCTTCGATATGGCCGACCAGCGGATCATATTGCTGACGCAGCTTGGGTTCACCATCGAGGATCGCCGCGACCTTGCTGTAGGTCATCCGCGCGTGGGAGTTCATCACGGCTTCGTAGAACTTGTAGCCAGACATGCGGCCAGCGGCGGAGATGGTCATCTCACACACCATGCAGAGACGGTCAACCTGCGGGTTCAGGGAACAGAGGCCGTTGGAGAGCACCTCCGGCAGCATGGGCACCACAAACTCGGGGAAGTAAACGGAGTTGCCGCGCTGGTACGCTTCAGCATCGAGCGCCGTACCGGGCTTCACGTAAGCGGAGACGTCGGCAATGGCAACCCACAGGCGCCAGCCGCCACCGCGCTTGGCTTCACAGAAGACGGCGTCATCGAAGTCGCGGGCGTCTTCCCCGTCGATGGTCACCAGCGGCAGGGCGCGCAGGTCGATACGACCCTCTTTGGCCTTCTCAGGCACCTGCTCACCGAGACCGGCAACCTCTTTGGTCACCTCTTCCGGCCAGGTGTGCGGGATACCGTGGGTACGCAGGGCAATTTCGATCTCCATGCCCGGCGCCATGTTCTCGCCCAGCACGTCCAGAACGGTCCCTACCGCATTGATGCGGGAGGTGGCGCGCTGATTGATGCGCACCACGACAACCTGGCTCTGGCGAGCGCCCTTGTTCTCCCCTTCCGGGATGATGATGTCCTGGCCGATACGGCTGTCATCCGGCACCACGAAACCAACGCCATTCTCGACAAAGTAACGGCCGACAATGTCTGCCTCACGGGACTTGAGCAGGCGCACCAGGCGCGCTTCCTGTCGCCCCTTGCGGTCGATCTCGGTCGGCTGCACCAGCACGTAGTCGCCATGCATCAGGCGCTGCATCTCTCGGTTGTTCAGATACAGATCCGGACCACCACCTTCCGGACGCAGAAAACCGAAGCCATCCTTGTGGCCAATTACATAACCTTTGACCAGATTCAGACGATCCGGCAGGGCGTAACATTGGTTGCGAGTGAATACCAGTTGCCCATCACGCTCCATGGCGCGCAGACGACGACGCAAGGCTTCCAACGGCTCTTCATCTTTCAGCTTGAGGACCTTGGCCAACTCTTCACGGGACATGGGCTTTTCATGGCCCTTGATGAGTTCCAGGATCAACTCGCGACTGGCGATGGGGTTATCGTATTTTTCGGCCTCGCGTTCGAGGAAAGGATCTTTTTGAGACATAAGCAGGCCTTAGGGTAGGTGGTAACGCTGCCATTATATCGGAGGGGGGGGCGAATGGCATCCATCGGCTGCCTTTTGGCCACTCTCTCTGTCATACTATGTGCAGTTCGCTAAAAGTGTGAGGCATAGCGCTCATGAGTAAGGATACATTTGCCCAATCTGCTGCCTATCTCAAGCAGGCGGTTCCCCTGATGATCAAGTACCAAATCCCCACTACGCCGGACAATTATCACCTCTGGTACAACTATGTCTCGGCCAGCATGCCCGAACTCAACCAGGCGATCGAGCAAGCCATCAAACAACAGGGAACCTGCTCGCTCACTACCTGCGAGCGGCTCTATCACCAATATCTGGCTGCGCAGGGTGAACAGCAGATGGAGGCCATGAAGCTCAATCTTGCCGCCATGGCCAGTGAACTGAGTCACTCGATGCAGGATGCCATCTCCGATACCGGCATGTTTCAGAATATGCTCGACAAGAACTTCGACAAGCTGAGCAAGATCGACGACAAGGGTTTAAGCCTGGAAGACACCATGGGGATCCTGCGGGAGCTGGTACGCGAGTCGCGGAATGTGCGCATGTCCACCATGCACTTTCGCAATCAGCTCAGCAATGCCGAGAAAGAGATCCAGGTGCTGCGTGAGGCACTCAACGAGACCCGCAAGCTGGCCAACGAGGATGCTCTCACCAGCCTGCTCAATCGGCGCGCCTTCGATCTGGAGCTGGAAGGGTTGATCCGCAGCCAGCAACCCTTCTCGCTGATCCTCGCTGACATAGACCGATTCAAGAACTTCAACGACGAGTATGGCCACCTGCTCGGTGATCAGGTGCTGCGCGCCTTTAGCAAACGGCTGCGCGATGCCTGCAAGGATGCCGTCACCGCCTACCGGATTGGCGGAGAAGAGTTCGCCCTGTTGCTCCCCCATCGCTCCCTGCCACTGGCCAGACAGTTGGCGGAGAGCATGCGCCGGGCCATCGAGCGGATGTCGATCCTCGATCGCAAATCAGGACGTCGCATCGACCACATCACCGCCTCGTTTGGTGTCGGTGAGTACAACGGTCAGGAGAATGCCGACGGCTTGGTCGAGCGTGTCGACAAGCTGCTCTACAAGGCCAAGGAGCTGGGTCGCAACCGGGTGATGCCGCTCCCTTCCTGAGTTAACAAGCAGCTCCACTCGGCTATCAAATAGTACATGCCAACGTAAAAAGCCAGTCAGATCAACTGACTGGCTTTTTACTATTGCTTGCACCAACAGGGGCTGTTTATTCCAACCCCTGTGGCGATCAGATCAGTGCGAAGGATTACTCCTGCACCTCGCTGACACCTTCAACTTTTACATCAACACGACGATCCGGTGCCAGGCAGACGATCAGCTCACGCTTGGACTTGCTGACACAGCTGTCGCCGGTAACCGGTGAAGCTTTACCACGCCCTTCCACATTGATCTTGGCGGCCGGGATCCCCTTGCCTACCAGATAATCGGCCACGCTCTGGGCGCGCTGCTCGGAGAGTTTCTGGTTGTAGGCATCAGAACCGATACGGTCGGTATGACCGATCACGGTGGCGACGCCATCCTTGGGTCGAGCCTCTTCAATCTGGGCATAGAGGCTATCCAGCGCCTGACTGGCCTCTGGCTTGAGGGTCGCCTTGTTGAAGTCAAACAGCACATCGGAGCTCAGGGTGAACTGCTTTTCAACCATCACAGGCGCGGGAGCCGGTTCAGGAGCCGGGGCAGGCGCGACAGGGGCGACTTGGCCAAAACGATAAACCGCAGCCAGTGAGAGCAGGCCGTTATCCATTCTCACGCCGGTGTCATCACGGTCGCCATAAGGGGTGGTGTATTGATACTCAAGACGGGCGGCCCAGTCACGATTGAACGCATATTCCGCGCCCAAAGCACCGACCACAACGAAGCGGCTATCTTTGTCAAATTGGTTGCTATCACTCCAACCATAACCCCCGCCAATACGACCGTATAAATCCAGGCTCTCCATCACAGGGAACCCCAGCTTCAAGGTAAGCTGAGCCAACTGAGCCTCAACCTCATCATTAAAAGTGGCGCCAGTAACCGTCGTACCATCATATTTATATTTGCCCAGATAGTCATAACCGAGCTCGATACCCAGATTCTGGTTAACCTGATAACCGGCAAAGGCACCCGCTCCCAGTGCATCCTTGGTTTCATTACTCAGGTCAAAATCGTTACTTTCATCAATGCCATAGAAGTTGGACCAACCCAGTTTGGCACCACCATACCAGGTGTTGTCCTGACCGGCAGCCTGAGCATTGGCCGCCAGCAAGCCGGTAACCAGCAAGGTAATCAATGATTTTTTCATATCTGAACCTCTGCAATTTTATGTTGGTGTAGGTTGATTGATATCAACTCGTCTTCTGGGCGCAATCACCCAAAAGCGATCACTGCAGATAAAAGTTAGCCTATTTTCAAGTCCCTGATATCAATTAACAAAAAACACTGTAACGCAAACATTTCACAAAAACAGCAACAAACGCCCGTTATTTGAGCTGACAATGTTGCAAAGCGAGCGTTCGGCCCAGACTGGCGGGGGAGAAAAGGGCCAGCTTCCGCCAGCCCTGGCAAGTATCAGTGACGGACAAACTCGTAGTGCTGCTCGATAAAATCAGCGACACGCTGGCTCAATACCTTGTGTACCGTCTTGGTCGGATGAACCTGATCCCAGAACATGTGCTCATCGCAATTGAGGCGCGCCGCACACCCTTTTGCCTGCCCACTCACCACCGCCTGCGCCAGGATCGGGTTACCGGCGATGGCTACGCTCTCGGAGAAACTCAAAGCGGGAGCCACCACCTCTGTGGCGCGGCCTGTGAACGGCTTCCACGTATAGCCGCCACCGTAGCAGGCGTGCTCTGTGTCACTCAGCCCGAACAGCTGGGGATCGCGCATCATCTCGTCAAACTGCTTGTCCACTTCGAACAGCTTCACGATGCCGAGGGGAGCCAGCTCGCGGGTGAGGTTTTGCCGCCGCTGGTTGTGGTAGCTGGCGACGTGGCGCACCTTCCCCACCACCTTCATGCTGCGGGTGACGGGGTCTGCCCCAGATCCGGGATGTTGAACAGCAGGATCTGCTGCGCACCGTTGAGCACCAACCGGTTGGATGCCAGCCGGATGGTCTCGATCACCCGATCCGCATCCCGCTCGGTGTTCCAGCCATAAGCCAGATAGTCGTTGGCACCGACCCAGATCACCACCAGATCATCTGGGCGGAACTTGTCCTTTTTCAGGAACTGATCGATCTCGTAATCGAGGTTGTTGATCACCTGATATTTGCGATCCCAGGACCAGAAACCGAGCCAGCCGTTCAGGGCCACCAGATGGTTATAGGCCACCGCCGTTGCACCACCTTCCGCCTCATTGGCCACGACCAGACCGGGGAAACGCTCGTCACGCAATGGCTCCGGCCGTTGCTGAAGCGCCCGTTGAAATAGGGTGGACTGGAGGGGAGATGTCCCCGCATCTTCTTGTACATCTTGCCGGTGCCGGAGAGGCTGTCACCAAACATCACGACTCGGGAAAAAGGCTGGCGTCTCTCTGCCGCCTGAGCGGTCAATGCCATCAACCCCAATAAACAAACAAGCCATTTTTTCATATTGTTATGCTCTTCGATTAAGCAGCTGAGACCTGCTGACTTCGCCTCGAGTGGCGACAGGCATGGGAAGAGTCTGCGGCCACTGACTTCTGATGAAGGCGACAGATTACAGCTCCGTATGAAACCAAACTTGTCTCACCATCGATGAAATCGCTTGCGCTCACAAAACAGCCAACCACAGTGAGCCTCTCTTTCACACTTGTTTCACGCCCTGCGCAGCACAATGCCCTCATACCAACGACAGGAGCATGAAATGAACAAGGCAAGCGCAAGCGTAATCGGACTGTTGACCCTGATGTCTGTCTCCTCTTTTGCCATGGCGGCCTATACCGGCCCACAGGAGCAGAACAAGGTCTCCGTTGCTCAACTGAAAGATCTGGCCGATGACAGCTGGGCTACCCTGGAAGGTAAACTGGTCAAACACTTGGGCGGCGAGAACTATCTGTTCCGCGACGCCAGTGGCGAAGTAGAGGTAGAGGTGGACGAGAAGGTGTGGGGTGGCACCGAGGTGGGCCCGGACGACCTGATCCGCATCCGTGGTGAAGTGGACCACAGCTGGAACAAGACCGAGGTGGAAGTGGAAACCCTGGAGAAAGTGGGCGCAGCCCCGCAGAGCAAGGGTGGCTTTATCGCCAAATAAGGCCACTTCACCGACGAATTGGCCAGACGTAAAAATGGCGCTTGCTATCAAGCGCCCTTTTGCATGGTTAACGCAGCGTCATCGCTTAACCGGCCCGGCCAGAAAAGGTTCTTTTGAACCCCTTTTCGGCCTGATTGACCTTGTAGAGGTAACGGCGCGCCTCTGCCTTCGGATGTTGCTCGGTCAACACCTGATAAACCGCCTCGGGGGAGAGCCGGTTGATCCGGCCCGGCGCCGCCTTGCGATCGCTGGAGAAGGTGTTGAGCACCCCGCCTGCGCCACCGTTATAGGCGGAGATCACCGCATAGCGACGGGAGCGAGGGTCCTCGATATCCGCCAGATAGACGGTCTGCAACAGGTGCAGATAGGCGGTACCGACATCGATGTTGTAGGCCGGATTGAACAGCTCCTCCCGGGTCGGCTGGCCGCTCTTGCCCTTGACCCGCACATAGACATCACGACCGGCGGTAGCCGGGATCACCTGCATCAGGCCATAGGCGTTGGCATGGCTCACCGCATAGGGGTTGAAGCTGCTCTCGGTCTTGATCACCGCATAGATCAGGCTCTCCGGCACGCCATATTTGCGCGACGCTTCCCGGATGATCCCCGCATACTTGTAGCCCCGTTGATCTTCATGGTTGGCCACCATGGGAATATCGACAAAGAAGATGGTACGAATACCAAGGGTACGCTTCTTCATCGCCGTGTTGAGCAGGTAATCGGCATAACGCTCGGCGCGCCAGGAGGCGCGAATTGGCTGGCGTTGATTGTCCAGCACCTGACCATAGAGGAAGGGCTCGCCGCCGGTCAGAATTTCACGGTCGGAGTAAAGATCCACTTCGGCAGGGTCATCCGGGGTGAGCAGGGTCTCGATAATAGCGCGGCGCAGGTGCGCACGCGGGTCGATGCCCGAGACGGTCTCCACCATGATGTGGCCGCTGGAGAAATCGATGTGAGCCCGGCTCTTGTACTGATCAGTGTATTTGACATAGTCAAACTTGCCCGCAAACAGCGCCTCCCGCCCCCATATCTCGTTCACGTTATGGGAAAGCGCGCTGATCATGTGTTCAAAACCGCGGATGTCCTTGCCGTTGACCAGATCGTCATCCTCACTCCCGCTGGGCTTGGGGGAGGATGAGCAGGCAGAGAGAAGCAGCAGGGTGCACAGCAGCCAAAAAATTCGGCCCATAGGATCCTCAAACCGGGCAGCCGGGCTGCCCATCATTCATTTGCTGCGACTTCAGGAGCGGTCACGCCAGTGTGGCGCCATTCCCGCACCTGTTCACACGTACAACAGCCGGAGAGCTTACTGGGCAGGCGGGGTGTAACCTTCGATCTGCACTTCACCTGCATCAAACAGGTAGTTGACCATCTCTTTTTCCAGCAGTTGGCGATGCTCAAGATTCATCATGTTGAGCTTTTTCTCGTTGATCAGCATCACCTGCTTCTTCTGCCACTCGGCCCAGGCCTCCTTGCTGATGTTGTCAAAAATCCGCTTGCCGAGCTCACCGGGATAGAGTTGAAAATCCAGACCCGGGCCCTCTTTGTTCAGGCGTTGGCAAAATACAGTACGGCTCATGTTGACCTCTATGGTTGTAACTCTGGATAGGCGAGCAGACGGGCCGTGGCGGCCGCCAGTCCCACCTCGGCAGGATGGCGTAAGTTATACCAGAGTCGGTTATCTGCTTCCATGAGCCGCAGCGGCTGCGCCTCATCAATGTCAATCAGCAACGGCTGAATATCGAGATGGAAGTGGCTGAAGGTATGGCGAAAACCGGCCAGTACCCGATAACCGTGATGGCTCAGGCCAAAGGAAGCCAACAGACCATCCACCTCCGCCAGTGAGGCCACCTGCGGGAAGCAGTAGAGCCCGCCCCAGATCCCTTGCGGCGGCCGCTTCTCCAACAGCAACTCATCGCCGTGGCGGATCAGCAGCATGATGCCGTCACGGGCCGGAATGCTCTTCTTGGGCTTGCTGTTGGGATAGGCGGTGGGCTTGCCTTGCGACAGCCCCTGGCAATCGGCCCGCACCGGACAGCGATCACAGGCAGGCTTGCTGCGGGTGCAGATCGTCGCTCCGATATCCATCATCGCCTGATTGTATTGCGCCACGCCCAGCTTGGGAGTGAGCCGGATGGCGATCTCCCACAGCGCGTTCTCCACCTGTTTTTGGCCGGGCCAACCCGGCAGCGCCAGCCAGCGGGTGAGTACCCGCTTCACATTGCCATCAAGGATGGCGTGGGGCTGACCCAGAGAGAGCGACAACACGGCCCCGGCGGTAGAACGACCAATCCCCGGCAGCGCCATCACCTCGTCAAAATGCTCGGGAAAGAGGCCGTGGTGGTGATCGCGGATCTGCTGGGCCGCCTTGTGCAGATTGCGGGCCCGGGCGTAATAGCCAAGTCCGGTCCAGTGGTGCAGCACCTCGTCGACGGGCGCATCGGCCAGCGCAACCACATCGGGGAAACGCGCCATAAAGCGCTGGTAATAGGGGATCACGGTGGCGACCTGGGTCTGCTGCAGCATGATCTCCGAGACCCAGACCCGGTAAGGGGTCTTCTCCTGCTGCCAGGGAAGGGTTTTGCGGCCATGAAGCTGGTACCACTCCAGCACCCGGCTGGCGAAGGTTGATTGATTCACGTTGTTCTCATGTCGTTGATATAATTGGAACTCTGCGGTTCCTTCGGCTCATCTTGCCTGCTCGGGCATGACGCCATCCCGCAGCACTGCGCCAGCTGTCTGGTGCGGCAGCGTAAAGCCTCGCCACGCCCAAGTCAAAGCCGCGCTGACTGGCGCTGCGGGCTGGTGGTGGTCAGGCAGCAAAGCGGTAACAAAGACGATATACTCGGCCCCACGATTGATGACGGGAGAGACGGTTTGCAGACTTATCTGGTTGGGGGCGCAGTGCGGGATCGCCTGCTGGGATTGCCGCAGGGCGACAGGGATCATCTGGTGGTCGGTGCCACCGTGGAGCAGATGCTGGCGCTGGGCTTTACCCAGGTCGGCCGCGACTTTCCCGTGTTTCTTCACCCCAAAACCCAGCAGGAGTATGCCCTCGCCCGTACCGAACGCAAACAGGGTCAGGGCTACACCGGCTTTGTCTGCCACGCCGCACCCGATGTGACGCTGGAGCAAGATCTGCTGCGCCGGGACCTCACCATCAACGCCATCGCCGAGGACGATCAGGGTCAGCTCCATGATCCCTACGGTGGCATCAAGGATTTGGAAGAACGGCTGCTGCGCCACGTCTCCCCTGCCTTTGCCGAAGATCCGCTGCGCATCCTGCGGGTCGCCCGCTTCGCCGCCCGCTTCCACGCTCAGGGCTTTACCATCGCGCCACAAACCCTCGCCCTGATGAGCGAGATGACGGCAGCCGACGAGCTGGCCCACCTCACCCCGGAGCGGGTTTGGAAGGAGCTGGAAAAAGTGCTGCTGGGGCCGACCCCGCAGATCTTTATCGAGGTGCTGCGCCAGTGTGGCGCCCTCAAAGCGCTCTTCCCCGAGATTGATGCCCTGTTTGGCGTCCCCGCCCCCGCCAAGTGGCACCCGGAGATCGACACCGGCATCCACACCCTTATGGTGCTGGAACAGGCGTGCCGGATCTCCCCGGAATTGACCGTCCGCTTTGCCGCCCTCTGCCACGATCTTGGCAAGGGGATCACCCCCAAAGAGTTCTGGCCAAGCCATCATGGTCACGGCCAGAAGGGGTTGCCGCTTATTCGCGCTCTGTGCGAGCGGTTCCGGGTTCCCAACGAGTGCCGGGATCTGGCGCTGCTGGTGAGCGATCTGCACACCCACATCCACATCGCTTTTGAGCTCAAGCCCGCTACCCTGCTCAAGGTGTTCGATAAAGCAGATGCCTGGCGTCGCCCAGAGCGCTTTGCCCAGCTGCTGGATGCCTGCCGCGCTGACTTCCACGGCCGTACCGGTTTCGAGGAGCGGGTCTACGCCGAGCCGGACTACGTGGCCGAGGCGCTGGCTGCCGCCCAGGCGGTGCCGGTCAAAGAGATCGTGGCCGCCGGTTTCAAAGGGGAAGAGATCAAGGAGCTGTTAGCCAAAAAGCGGACCGATGCCATCAGCCGCATCAAGGATGAGTGGACCTTTATCGAGGAGTAAATCAGGCCCCATATCAGACGGCCGCCCTGATGATGAGCTCCGCAAGGAGTGCATCGCCAGGGCGGCCGTTTTGCATCCAGATTTATATGTGAGGGGCGCTAACCCCTGCTGGTGCTGTTATGCGGGACCAATGCGCTCCATCAGGCTCATATGGGATGAGCCATCGTGACGCTTGAGGTTCTGGCGATACTCGAACTGGCGCTGACTCTCCTGCTTGAGCCCCAGCATCAGTGAATAACACATCGCCAGCATGATCACTGAGAACGGCAGCGCCGCTATGATGCTGGCTGCCTGCAAGGCGGCCAGGCCGCCGGAGACCAGCAGGATAGCGGCAACCAGCCCCTGCCCCAACCCCCAGATGGCGCGGTGCAGCACCGGTGGCTCCTGATCCCCGATGGAGAGCAGGGTGGTGATGACCAGCGTGCCCGAGTCACTGGAGGTGATGAAGTAGGTGCAGATGAGCAGGGTCAGTACAGCTTTGGCAATCCAGCCGAAGGTATCCCAGTGCAGCAGCTCGACCGTCTTGTAGAGCGCCAGCGTCACATCCTGGTTGACCGCAGCCACCACGCCGGCGCCACCAAACAGCTCCAGATTCATCGCCGTACCGCCAAACACGGTGAGCCAGAACATGCCTAGCAGCGAAGGCACCAGCAGCACGCCAAGCACAAATTCGCGAATGGTGCGCCCTTTGGAGATGCGGGCGATAAACATGCCGACAAACGGCGCCCAGGCTATCCACCAGCCCCAGTAAAACGCCGTCCAGCTCAACTGCCAGGCCGAAGTGCCGTTGGCCTCGGTGTTGGTCCAGAAGCTCAGCTGGATGATGTTCTGCAGGTAGTCACCGATATTCTGCACATACGCGTTGAGGATGTAAGTAGTCGGCCCAAGCACCAGAAAGAGCGCGAGCACGAACACGCTCAGCCAGATATTGAGCTCGGAGAGGATCTTCACCCCGCGCCCGACCCCGGAGACTGCAGACAGGGTGGCGATCAGGCTGATGCCACCAATCAGCCAGAGCTGGTTCGCTTGCGATACGTCCATGCCAAACATCTGGTTGAGGCCGGTATTCATCTGGGAGACCCCCAGACCAAGGGAGGTCGCCACCCCGAACACGGTGCCAAACACGGCCAGCACATCGGCCGCATGGCCCCAGAAACCGTAAATCCGCTCGCCGAGGATGGGATAAAGCACAGAGCGGATCGCCAGCGGCAACTTGCGCCGGTAGCTGAAGAAGGCCAGCGACAGGCCGACGATCACATAGATGGCCCAGGGGTGCAGACCCCAGTGGAAGAAGGTAAGCCGCATGGCGATCTGGGCCGCCTCCGGGGTCATTCCTTCGGTAATGAATGGGTTGCCCTGCAGATGATTCATCGGCTCGGCGATGCTCCAGAACACCAGGCCGATACCCATGCCCGCGCTAAAGAGCATGGAAAACCAGGCGAAGTAGCCGAACTCCGGTACCTGGTCGTCGTCACCCAGCCGGATGGTGCCAAAACGGCTGAACATCAGGTAGACAGCGAAGAACAGGAACAGGGCGACCACCAGAATGTAGTACCACTTGAACCCGGCAATAATCTGATCCTTGGCCCCGACAAACCAGCTGGCGGCCGTCTCGGGGACAAAGACCCCTAGCAGCAGAAACAGGCTGATGACGGTCAACGCCGTCATGGCCATGGTCGGGTTGAGGCCTTTCAATAGCCCTTTGCTTGCTCGCATCCAGCCTCCTTAGTCGTTGTTGAAAAAGTCTTCGCCTACATGATCACCGGCACCGCCGATGGCGCGATAGACCAGTTTGCCGGCCGCCTGTTCGCGGTGATCCACCAGCGAAACTGAGGGCTGGCCATTCACGGCGTGACGCTTGCCAAGGAAGATCGCCATGGGGACGCCCAGATTGGAGACACCGCTGGTGATCCAGAGGCGGTTGAAGTCGTAAGAGCCACCGATGAACTCCAGCTGGGCCAGGCCGGTATCGAGGCCGGTCAGATAGAAGTTCATGGCACTTTCGTCAGGAAAGAGGTGCACCAGCACATAGGCGTAGCGCAATTCATTCACCAACTCCTTTAAGCTGAAAGTACCTGTCTCACTGCGAGAGAGGGGGGATTCACCATCATAATAGTGGTGTACCTTGAGGATGTTGGGGTCCTCTTCGCAGGCAGGCTGATAGCGCACAAAAGCCGAGGTATCAGGCAGTTCATAGCGAATTCTGACCACACGTAACTCGGCCACCAGAGACTTGATATCCAGCTCGTCGCTCATCATTTCGCTCCTCAAATGTCAGGGTGAATTCCGTGAAATGCCCGACAACCTAACACAAATTTAATTAGAGCAGAAATAATTACAGCAAAAACCATATTGACCTTGTAACGAATTAGGTGGAAAATTTTGCGCCTCTCCACTGCCCTCCAATGACGCACACACCATGGAAACATATGATGAAGTGCTGGTCGCCCTGCGCCAGATTATTCGTGCCATCGACATGCACTCCAGGCGCTTGATCAAAGAAGCCGGGCTCACCTCCCCGCAACTCTTGCTGCTCAAAGGGATCGACGAACTGGGACAGATCTCCATGCGTCAGCTGGCCGATCACACCAACATGAGCCAGGCCACCGCCACCACCATCATGGACCGATTGGAGAGCCGCCAGCTGGTACAGCGCATTCGCAGCAATACCGACAAACGCAAGGTTCACGCGACACTCACTGACGCAGGCCGCGCCCTGCTGGCCCAAGCCCCCACCCCGCTGCAAGAGCGCTTCATTCAGCGTTTTCAGGCGCTGGAAGCGTGGGAACAGACCCTGCTGCTCTCCTCCCTGCAACGCATCTCCTCCATGATGAATGCCGACGAAATCGATGCGGCCCCGGTGCTGAGCGTCAGACCGCTCACCGAAGAGCAGGCATAAGCTGCTGAACAATTTCAGACATAAAAAAAGCTCCCGAACGGGAGCTTTTGTCTATCAGGGGCCGCAGAGGATTACTCTTCCAGGCTGATCCCGATATTGGAGACGCCATCCTGAGCGGCAAAGGCCTTGATGGCAAGGATGCGGTCGCTGTCGCGCTCGTGGGCGACTCGCTTGAGCAGCTCGACCTGAAACTCCAGCTCGGCTTCCATGTACTCGTGCTCGTAGAGCTCCTCTTCGGTCAGATCCCGCTCCTCCAGCAGTTCGATAAAACCGGCCACGGTACCGACGGAGGCATGGCTGGCATCGTTGGCCTCTTCACCAACCCGGCAGATCACCGAGTTGTAGGCGCAGCCCAGCGCCACGCAGGCATCCAGCGCGGGATAGGCACCGTAGGATTCAAACTTGCGGGGATCCGGAATGTGAGACTCGAACTCTTCGAGAATGGCACCCAGATTGACCCGGGATCCCTTGACGGTGAGGTAGACCCACATCTGATCCAGCGCATGCCGGAAAGCACCAGCATTGCCAAAGCCGGAGGCCTGACAGAACAGGGCATAGTTGGGGTACATGCGCTCTGCCAGCGCCAGGGTGTAGACGGTCTGTTGCCAAGGCTGTAGCTCGGCCAGTCGCTTATAAAACTTGTCACCAAACACTGGAGTCGGATCCTTTGCAAAATGTGGGGCAGATTGTAGCCCACGAGGGGCGCGGCGAAAACGAAAAAGCACCCTGGTCGGCTATGTTGCGCGGGCAACTCGGGTAAGATGGGACGAGAGCGGCATCTTGTCGCGCCGCAAATTCTGATAAGGAACAAGAGTATGAGCCAACGTACCCTTCTTTTGCTCAGCCAGGATAATGCTCACTACGAACGTCTGCTAAAAGCGGCCAACCTCCCTCATCTGCGCATTCTGAGAGCCGACAACCCGAGCGATGCCGAACAACTGATCGGCGAGGCCCATATTATACTGGCAGAGCCAGCCCGAGCCAAACCGCTGCTGCCCAAAGCCAACAAGCTGAGCTGGTTCCAGTCCACCTACGCGGGAGTCGATGTGCTGCTCGACCCTGACAGTCGCCGCGACTACCAGCTCACCAACGTGCGTGGCATCTTCGGCCCGCTGATGAGCGAGTATGTCTTTGGTCATTTACTCAGTCTGACACGCCAGCTTCCCCGCTATCGGGAACAGCAAAGGCAACGACTCTGGCAGAGTCACCCTTACCTGGGGCTCAAGGGGACAACCATGCTGATCCTGGGTACCGGCAGCATTGGCCAGCATATCGCCCACACCGGCAAACATTTTGGTATGAAGGTGCTCGGCATCAGCCGCAGTGGCCGTGAGCGAGCCGGGTTTGACCAGGTTTATCAGCTGCCTGCGCTCAACAAGATGCTGGCGCAGGCCGATGTCATTGTCAGCGTGCTACCCGCCACCCGCGATACCCGTCATCTGTTCAATGCCGTGCGCTTCGAACACTGCAAACCGAACGCCATCCTGTTCAACGTCGGCCGTGGCAGCGCCGTTCACTCGGGTGACCTGCTCACTGCACTGCGTACCGGCAAGCTGGCGATGGCGGTGCTCGATGTGTTCGAGCAGGAGCCCTTGCCTGCCGACAGTCCGCTGTGGGGGCAACCCAATCTCATCGTCACACCTCACAACAGCGCCTACAGCTTTCCCGAGGATGTGGCCCAGATTTTCGTGCGCAACTACATCCGCTTTATCGACGGTCAGCCACTGGATGGCAAGATCGACTTCGACAAGGGTTATTGACCCTCACTACGTATGTAAAAAGGCCCCGCCAATCTGGCGGGGCCTTTTCATATCAGGCTGTGACAACAGGAATCAACCCGCGGCCAGCTCCTTGCGGTAGCTCTTCACCTTGGCGAGGAACTGACGACGATCCTTACCGCTGAGCGGTTCAGCCATCGGCAGCTTGGCGGTCATGGCATTGACCGGGCGGTTGTTGATCCGCAGCTCGTAGTGCAAGTGAGCACCGGTCGAGCGGCCCGTATTGCCGGAGAGGCCGATCTTGTCGCCCATCTTCACCCGCTGACCGGTTTTGACCAGCAGCTTGCTCAGATGCAGATAACGGGTAGAGAGGGTACGGCCATGCTTGATGACGATATAGGTACCTGCCAACGGGTGCCTGGTCGCTTTCTGAACCACACCGTCACCGGTGGCCATTACCGGGGTGCCGACCGGCAAGGCGAAATCGGTACCCTCGTGAGGACGGATAACCCCCGTCACCGGATGCTTGCGCGCCGGGTTGAAATTTGAACTTATCCGGTAGCGACTGTGGGTCGGATAACGACGGAAGCCACGTTCCAGACTGTTGCCCTCTCCATCGTAATAGTTACCATCATCGGAGAGCCAGGCCGACACCGTCTTGCCCTGACTGGTCATCTCCACGCCCAGCAGCTGGCTGTTGCCGGTGCTCTTGCCTTCCACCGTCTCCTGTCGCACCAGCACCTTGAAGCTATCACCCTTCTTTAGATCTTTAGCGAAGTTCATCCGCCACTGGAACAGGTTGGCTATCTTCTGGATATGGGCGGCAGAAATGCCGGCTCTGCGGGCACTGCTAGAGAAACTACCATTGACCACCCCGTTGTAACGCTGCTGCTGCCACTCGACCTTCTCGTTGATCATGGAAGCGGTATACGCATCATCGCTACGCGACATCACCAGCGTCTGCTTGATGTTCAGGCGGATTTTGAGTTGCTGCAGGATGTTGTCCTGATCGATCAGCAGCTCGATATTCTGGCCCGGCTTGAGGCGCGCCAGATAGTTCTTGTTGTCCGCGTCCAGCACCTTGTAGAGGGTGGTAGTGGAGAGACCGAGATTGTTAAAAATGGCGGTCAGGTTTTCGCCGTTGCGGACCCGGTAATCCTGCCACTGGGGGGTGGTGTCGACCGGGATATCGTCATCCGGCGCACTCTGATCAACCAGTTCGTGATCGGGAATTTCGTTAAAGTCGGTGTTGTTTTCGTTGGTTGCTGTACCTGCGGTATCAATGGGCAACTCAAGACGCAGCGGCCGCTCGAGGATGTCACCCGGAGCTGGCAATAATGCCACTGCTGACAGGGTCATGGCCGTCAGCATCAGCATGGCGTAAAAGTGTTTGCGGGGAACCGGTGGTTCCCAATTGGCAGCCTGTACTACCAAGGGACGGAGACGTTTCATCCGCTATCCTGTATTTAGATCTAAAGAGTGTGAGTTGCAATGTCAGTTGTGACAAAACCTTATAAAACTGTTTTTTAGACAAAACAAACTTCAAATAGTTCATCACAATCTGCATGAACCTCACATTTTATGCATAACACGCCCGGATGGGCAGAAATGATCGCCTTTTTTAACCATTTTCTCCTATTTTTAAGAACCGGAGCGGATTCGATTCGGCATTAAAAATAAAAATGTTGCGATAATTTTTCCATGGAGTGGACATGACGTTATCAAAACTGTTGCGTTGGATAATCCTTGTGCTGTTCCTGATTGGTGCAGTTATGCTGTTCGTTCTTGAGGTCTCCACGGTTCGCCAGTCGATCCTCGATCAGATGTCAGCCAATCTGGAAACTTCCATTACCGCTCTTGGGCTGGTCTTGCAAGGCACCTTGCTCAATGACGATCAGGTGCTAGCCGAAACCATTGTCAATGCCATGTTTGACGGTGGCTTCGTCAGCTCGGTCATTCTGGTTGATCCGGATGGCCAGTTGCTGTTTCAGAAGGTCTTTCACGCGACCCAGCAGAATGTACCGGGCTGGCTTCCTTCTGTTATCGACATGCCTCCCGTCAAGATTGAGCAGGAGTTGACCGATGGCTGGCGCATGCTGGGCACCCTGACGCTGGAGGGTCACCGCGGCTACGCCTATCAGCACCTGTGGAATGCCATCAGTCGTACTGGCACGGCTCTGCTTGCGGGGCTCGCCCTATTTACCTTGGTCATCTCTCTGGTCTGCAAGCGTCTGCTGCAACCACTGGAGCAGATCAATGTGATATTGATCCGGCTGCGCAAACATCAGTTCAACAACTCGCTACCCACCCCCTGGTTACAGGATCTTAAAGAGGTTGCGATCTCAATCAATCAGTTGATCTCCGAGCGCAAGCGGGATCTGCTGCAACAGCGGCTCAAGATCACTCAGCTGGGCAAACAGCTTGCCCCAACCCAACCACAGCCGCTGCAAGGGCTAAGCCCCCTGCCTGAGGGGGGGCAACTGCAGAGATTTTTCTCTACTCAGGGGGATATCACCCTCTACCAACGATTCTTGCCCGATCCCCCCCTCGGTGCAGGAAGTTCACTCTCCACCATCCAGAGAGCCCTGGCGCTATGGCAGCACTCCCATATAGAGGGGATATTGCTGCCCCTCTCCCTGCTCAATCACCCGCAATGGTCAGAGATCGCCCCTCTGCTCAGCCAGGGCCGAGGCAAAATGCTGGATTGGCGCTGGGACCTCATGTCCTTCCCCTCCCACGGCCAGTCCACCTTGGCCACACTACAGGAACAGGGATGTGAATTAGCCTTCAGTGCCATCCCCCTTAATGCGGACACCTTCAACATGCTTGACCCACTCAACCCCATTTTTATCAGCTGTCAGCTGACGGATGAGCCGCTCTACTGGCATCTGATCTCCCAAACCATGCATGCCGCCGGTTATACCCTGCTGGCGGAAGCCGGAGAGTGCCACGATATCGACAAACTGAGGACCTGGGGTATCGATGGTTATGCCAAGGAGACTCAATCATGAAAAAACTCGCCATGTTATTGGCTCTGCTCTGGCAACCTGGGTTGATGGCAGAAACAGTCACTATTGGTACCGGTGGTGAACTAGGTATCTATCATCAGATAACCAGAGAGTACTGCCGTCTGGCTCATGAGGTCGATGAACAACTTGAGTGCAAACAACAGACTACATCAGGCTCAATAGAAAACCTGCAACGCGTGAAGCGCGGCGAGGTCTCCTATGCCATGGTACAGTCAGACTGGCTCTATCAAGCCAGCAAGGGATTGGGCCCCTTTGCAGAACAACCACAACCTGAGCTGCGCGCGCTGTTTGCTAGCCATGCCGAGCCCTTCACCA
Organism: Aeromonas fluvialis; assembly: GCF_000819885.1. Classification (GTDB taxonomy): domain Bacteria; phylum Pseudomonadota; class Gammaproteobacteria; order Enterobacterales; family Aeromonadaceae; genus Aeromonas; species Aeromonas fluvialis. Next base: position 18,249 of record NZ_CDBO01000073.1, on the reverse strand, counting down.
TAGTGATCCGCGCAGATGGCGACATCACCTCACTGGAACAGCTCAAGCTCGCCCCCATCGATATGGGGTTGAAGAGCTCGGGGACCCGCCAGACGGCGCTAGCGCTCTTCAACATATTGGGAGCGAAAGAGCAGGATCTCGACCTGAAGAACATGGCCAACCTGCCAGATGCCCTTTGCAGCAAGCAGATCGATGCATTTGCACTGGTGATGGGGCATCCCAACCGGATCGTACTGGATACCGCCAAACGCTGTGCCGCCAGCTTCCTTCCCATTGAAGGGGCGATCCGGGATCAGCTGATTAAAGGGGTCAAATACTACCAACGCAGTCAAGTGCCTGCCCGCATCTACCCTGGCAATCCTAAAGCGACCCCCACCTTTGCCATTGCCGCCACTCTGGTCACCAATGCCACCATGCCGGAAGAGTCTGTCTATCGCCTGACCAAGGCCATGCTGGCCCGGCAGACCCAGTTCAATAAGCAGACCTATGGCTACGCCAATATGTTTCACCGGGCACGCAATAAAACCGGCCCGGTGCTGAGCATTGAACAGCATCCGGGCGCGGCCAGGTATTTCGAGGAGTTGAAAGCGGCGGGAAAGCTATAGCTGGCGGCGGGGAGAGCGCAGTTGCTCGCTGGAGAAACGGGTCTTCATCGATGTCCACTGGGCCAACCGATCGGCGCTCCCCGCCAGCGTCCCTTCCCGGCGTGACTTCATGATCCAGATGCTTTTGGCATCGAAGCTGTAAACGGGGATGAGATCGGTACGCTTGCTACCGGGCAGGATCCGGCTGTTGATGTTGTCGAGCACCAGCGGGTCAGATTTAGGGGTCGGGAAGTAGAGCGTAACCATGTGAAACTGGTTGTATTTGACTGCCTTGACATAAGCCAGCCGCAGCCTCTTCTCATCTATTCCCAGCTCCATCAGGGTGTAGTACTTGGCGATGCTGTAATCCTCGCAATCCCCCCCGCGGGCACCGATGAACTCCAGCGGATTGGCCCAATAATCCTCATCCCCCCACAACCTGGGGTCCTCGCTGTAGGTCAGATTGTTGAAGTAGTTGTTCACCAGCTCGATCTTCTGCTGATCCGTAGTACCCGCCCTGGGGGTCAGCAGGCGAGAAAAAGCCTCGGCCCGCTGAATGGCGTGACCACCATACACTTCCTGCAGCTTGGCCCGCAGATCTGGACTGGCAATGTACTCGGAAAGACGCGATGCCTGCACGCTGGCGCAACATAGTGCCAGCGTGCAGGCCGGGATCAACAACCATTTCATACCAGACACTCCATGTCAGATGCTGGAGGTCAGTATAGACCGTCCGGATGAGAGGCTCAGCCGGTGATCAGCGACACTGGGAGAATGCGTCTGCCAGTTGCTGCATGAATTGGGGATAACCATCCGGGCCCAGCGGCACCTGTTCACCTACCTCATCCAGCAACAGCACCTTGGCACCGGTATTGCGCACCACCGACTCGATGACGGCGGGTGAGAATTGCGGCTCGGCATAGATGCAGCTGGCCTGCTTCTCTTCCAGCGCCTTGCGAATATCCACCAGCGTCTTGGCGCCCGGGCGGCGTTCCGGACTCACGGTGAAGTGGCCCTTTGAACTCATGCCGTAATGGCGCTCCCAGTAGCCATACGCCTCGTGGAAGACAAAGTAGCCCTTCTCATTCACTGCCTTCATCTGGCCGGCAATCACCTTGTCCTTGGCATCCACCTTGGCATCAAATGCCGCGAGGTTGGCGTCATAGCGAGCCTGATTGGCCGGATCCAGCTTGCCCAATTCACTTGCGATCGCCTTGGCAATCACTTTGGCCTGCGTCGGGCCAAGCCAGATATGGGGATCGACCCCTTCGTGATGATGTCCCTCATGTCCTTCATCATGGTCACCGTGCTCGTGGGCGGCATGATCGTGATCATCATGGTCATGGGAGTCATGACTATCCTGAGTCCCGTAGTTGAACAGCGACATCCCCTCAACCTGAGTCAGGGTCAAAGCATGAGGATGGTTGGCCAGCGGCTTGGCCATAAAACCTTCCAGCTCGGGGCCGACCCACACCACCAGACCAGCACTGTTGATGTTGCGAATATCGGACGGACGCAGGGAGAAATCGTGGGGAGAGGCGCCGGTCGGCAACAATACCTTGGGCTCGCTCACCCCGTCGGTGATCGCCGCTGCAATGAAGCCGAGCGGCTTGATGGTCGTCAGTACCTCAAGGGCACGAACGGGCAAACTCACCGCCAGCAAGGCAGTGAAAAGCGCAATTATTCTCATTGGTGAATCTCGTCAGGGGGTGAGTATGTGATAATATAACAGCCGCTTTTTGTTATATTATAACTGTCCCTGGCTGTAAACCCCGGAGTTGTCATGACCCAACTGGTGGAGCTGAAAGAGGTCTCTCTCTCGTTTGATGGAAACCCTGTGCTCGACAAGGTCTCCTTTACCCTCAATAAAGGCAAAATCACCACCCTGGTCGGCCCCAACGGGGCAGGCAAGAGTACTCTGAGCAAGCTGGTGCTAGGCCTGCTCACGCCCGATTCGGGCAAGATCACCCGTAGTGGCGACTTGCGGGTCGGCTATGTGCCCCAGCGCCTCTATCTGGATCCCACTCTGCCATTGACGGTGCGCCGCTTTCTGCAACTGGGCAAGAACAGCCGTCTATCCATTGAGGAAGCGCTGACCCGGGTGGGTGCAGAGGGATTGCAGGAAAACCGGATGCAGAAGCTCTCCGGCGGGGAGATGCAACGAGTCCTGCTGGCCCGCGCCCTGCTGGTCAAACCCGAGCTGCTGGTGCTGGACGAGCCGGTACAAGGGGTGGATATCAATGGCCAGATCGAGCTCTACGCCCTGATCGGCCAGCTCGCAGCCGAATTCAATTGCGCCGTACTGATGGTATCCCACGACCTGCATCTGGTGATGGCCAGCACCCATGAGGTGATCTGCCTCAATCGCCACGTCTGCTGCCACGGCGAGCCGCAGAGCGTTGCGCGCCACCCGGAATTTGCCCGTTTGTTCGGGCGATCGGAGCAGGAGGTGCTGGCAGTCTATACCCACCATCACCACTGCGACGGCGAACACCATCATCATGAACCGCAGGCCCCCGTCATCCGCCTGCCCTCTCGCAACAACGCTCAGCACAAATAACGCACGCAACAGGACATTCAAGTGGACAGCTTTCTGTTATACGCCCTCGCGGCCGGTCTTGGCATCGCCTTGCTGGCTGGCCCTCTCGGCAGCTTCGTGGTCTGGCGCAAGATGGCCTATTTTGGCGATACCCTCTCCCATGCCTGCCTGTTCGGCATCGCGCTGGGCATCCTGCTGCAGGTCGATCTCACCCTGGCGGTGGTGGTCTGCTGCCTCGCCATGGCGATGCTGCTGGTGATCATGAGCCGCAACCAGCAGGTTGCCACCGACACCCTGCTCGGCATCCTGGCCCACAGCGCCCTGTCCCTCGGTCTGGTCACCTTGAGTTTTATGGATAACGTGAGGGTGGATCTGATGGCCTACCTGTTTGGCGACCTGCTCTCGGTGCAACCCATGGATCTGCTCTGGATCTACGGCGGTGGCGCGCTGGTGCTGCTCACCCTGTGGCGGCTGTGGGATCCCCTGCTCTCCATGACCATTTCAGAAGAGCTGGCGCGGGTAGAAGGGATCCGAGTCGATGTAATGCGCTGCGTGCTGATGCTGCTGATCGGACTGGTGATCGCCGTGGCGATGAAGTTTGTCGGCGCGCTAATCATCACCTCCCTGCTGATCATCCCCGCCGCCACCGCCCGCCGCTTCAGCCAGACGCCGGAGCAGATGGCCGGCTTTGCCGCGCTGATCGGCTGTCTCGCCGTGCTGGGTGGATTGACCCTCTCCTGGTATCAAGATACTCCGGCAGGTCCCTCGGTGGTAGTCTGTGCTACCACTCTGTTTGTACTGAGCCAGTTCAAACGCGCTTAAAAATCAAACCTCCTGATAGCGGTGGTTTCTTCGACGCTATCAGGACACTCCCCAGACCAGCCCCTCGGTCGTCGTCTGCGCCACCAGCCTGTTTGTGCTGAGCCAGTTCAAGAAAGCCTGATAATACGAGCAGTTAGAGCGGCATGCTCTGGCGTGTCTCCATCATCAGCCACTGGCGCAAACGGCTGATGGCAGGCTCATGGGCCCGCGAGCGCTTGCAGGTAAAGTAGAAGGCATCCCCCGTCTCCAGCTGGTGTACCGGCAAGGCCACCAGCTGGGGATCATCAGGCCGCAGCATGTAGTCATTCACAAACGCCACCCCCTGATCCCAGGCCGCCGCCTCCATCGCCAGCAGCACATGGCTGAAGTGGTGTATCCGCGCTTCGTCCGGGATCACCAACCCACCCGCCTTGGCCCAGCGTTGCCAATCCTCACCCCGCGCCTTGTAGATGGACTGCACCGACAGCAGCGGCAACTGCCAGATGGCGCCTGGCCACTCCCCGCTGACTTGCTGTAACAGGCGGCGACTGCAGACCGGAAAAAGCCGCTCCCGGTAGATGAGATCATGACAGTAGCCACGCCCGTGGGGTGAGACTGTGATAAAGCAGTCCGCCACCCGATCAGATAGCTCCGGGTCTTCCGCCACCATCTCCAGACTCAGATCCAGCTCGGGGTAGAGTTGGCGCAATCCGGCCAACCGGGGGATCAGCCACTTCACCGCAAACGAGCTGTAGACCGCGAGGCGTAGCCGCATCTCGCCACCACCACGTAGCTGCTCGCTGCTTTGGGCTATCTGGCTGAGTCCGGCAGCAATCCCCTCGAAGTAGATCTCTCCCTGTGGCGTCAACGAGAGCAGCCGCCCCTGACGCAGCAGCAACCGCTCCCCCAGAAAATCCTCCAGCAGACGGATCTGGTGGCTGACCGCACTTTGGCTGACGTTCAGTTCAAGAGCGGCGCGGGAGAAGCTGAGCAGCCGGGCGACCACTTCAAAATATTGCACGGCACGAAGGGGGGGCAGCTTCATTATCTAAATATCTCATGAGTGGTTATTTTTTATCATTTTACTGGATAACGTACCCCGCGCTACCCTCCCCTCATCTGAAGTGGGAGGTGGTATGAATGCAGTCGGGATCGGCATCCTTTATCTGGTGCTGGGCAATATGGTGGCGGTCTTTTCCGATGCACTAGTCAAGGTATTGGAGCCGAGCCAGCCCATCTTCCAGTTTGTCTTTTTTCGCCAGCTCTCGGCCGCCATTCTGCTGATGCCCTGGCTGCTCTGGTCATGGCGCTGCAACCCGCCGGTCGCCATCAAGTGGCATCTGCTCCGGGCCCATATCTGGGCGGTCGGCGTTTGCCTGATGGTGGTCGCCCTCACTCGCTTGCCGCTCGCCACCGCTAATGCCCTCTTCTATGCCGCCCCCTTAATGATGGTGCCGCTGGCGGTGTGGATGGCGGGGGAAGCGATCTCCCGCCAAAAGGTGCTGACCGCGCTGATCGGCTTTATCGGGGTACTGATCGTGCTGCGCCCGACCGAAGTGAACTGGGCCGCGCTAGCGGCGCTCGGGGTGGCGCTGTCGATGGCGCTCAACAACCTGCTGATCAAGCGGATCCCGCTCAAGCAGCCCATCGCCCAGACCCTGTTTTTCACCAACGTGCTGAGCATGCCCTTCATTCTGGCGCTGGCATTGTGGGAAGGGGGCGACTGGCAGTGGCAGATGTGGTGGCCCGCCTTCGGCTCCTCAGCGCTGATCATGGTCTATGCGGGCTTGTGCGTGGTGGCCTATCGCAAGGCGGAGGCGAGCAAGATCGCCTCGGCGGAGTACACCGGTCTGCTGATGGCCGTCGCCATCGGGGTATGGCTGTTTGACGAGCAGCCGGGTCTGCCGCTGCTGCTGGGCTGTATCTGCATCGTCCTGCCGCTCATCGCCATGGCCCGCAGCAAACCCAAACCGCTGGCCGAAGCGGCGGTTTAAACGCTCAGGGTCGTTCCAGCAAAGGGGCGACCCTTTGCTGCAGATGGGGGACAATCTCCTGCTCGAACCAGGGATTCTTCCTGAGCCAGAGGGTATTGCGCGGTGAAGGGTGCGGCAACGGCAGCCAGCCGGCGGGGCCATAGTCGGCCCAGCTGCGTACCGTCTTGGTGAGTGACCCTTTGGCTGCCCCCCGCAGATAGTAGGCTTGTGAATATTGGCCGATCAGCAGGGTCAGCTCGATGTTGGGCAACAGCATCAGCACCTTGTCGTGCCAGGTGGGCGCACACTCGGGTCTGGGTGGCAGATCGCCGGATTTTCCCCTGCCGGGATAGCAGAGCCCCATCGGCATGATGGCGATGCGGGATTCGTCGTAAAAGGTGGCCTTATCGACACCGAGCCACTGGCGCAGCCTGTCACCGGAGGGGTCATCCCACGGGATACCGCTGGCATGTACCCGGGTGCCTGGCGCCTGACCGATGATCAGCAAGCGGGCACTCTCGGCCCCGCGGATCACCGGACGAGACCCCAGCGGCAGATGAGCCTCGCACAGACGGCAGGCCCTGATTTGTTCAAACAAGGTATCGATTCGCTGCATGACGTTGATAGTAACAGCATTTCTCTGTTTTCCCTCTTGTGGAAACAGGGCACGCCCCCTACTATCGCCATGAGTGTTTAATTTAATAAACGGACAATAATGAAAAACTGGCTAGGTACCGGCACCGCGACCCTCTCCTTCATCCTGTGGGGGATGCTGCCGCTCTATTATCAATTTATGCCCGAGGTCAACATGTGGGAGCTGATCTCCCACCGGGTACTCTGGTCTGTGGTGCTAGTGGGCGCCCTGTTTCTGCTGCTTGGCCACCAGGTGCCGTGGGCACGGTTGCGCAGTGAGCCGCGCCAGCTCGGCCTCATTCTGCTGGCGGGCCCAGTGATGTCCATCAGCTGGTGCATGTTCACCTGGTGCCTCACGACCGGACAGGTGCTGACCACCAGCCTCGCCTTCTTTATGACACCGCTGTTCAATATCGTATTCGCCGTGTTGTTCCTCAAAGAGCGGCTCACCCCGCAAAAGCATCTGGCGGTCGCCCTGGCGCTGGCTGGTCTCGCCTACATGCTCTTCTGCTACGGCCAGCTCCCCTGGTTCTCTCTCGTCATGGGGGCCAACTTCGCCTGCTACGGCCTTATCAAGAAGAAGATCCACTACGACACCGGCACCAGCCTCTATCTGGAAGCCATGGTGCAACTGCCCGTCGCGCTGATCATCATCGGCACGCTGGCGTGGCACGGGGAAGGGGCATTCGTGAACGGGGATCTGGCCGACAAGCTGCTGCTGATGGGCAGTGCGCCCGCCACCCTGCTGCCGGTGGGGCTGTTCTGCTACGCAGTGGCGAGAACCCGGATGAGCACCATGGGGCTGCTGCAATATATCGAACCCAGCCTCGCCTTCCTGCTCGCCATCTACTGGTTTGGTGAGGCGCCGGACCCCATCAAGGCGGTTGGTTTCGCCTTCGTCTGGGCCGGTTTGCTAGTGAGCCTGTTACCACTGCATCGGATCAAGCGCCGCCCTCAGAGCCTACCGCGATAGGACTCCAGCACCTTGTGCCAGCGGGGATCCCTGTCCATCTGCTCGGCGATGTCGTTGAGGGTGGCATGCAGCTCGGGGCGAGACTTGGGCAGCAGGATATGGCGGGTATAGCTGGATTGGGGGAAGGGCGAGATAAACAGCTTGCCCCGATAGTGCTGTGAGTCGATGAAAAAGCCCAGCGATGAACCACTCATCAGGGTCACATCGATGCGTCCGCGCACCAGCAGCTCAAGATTGGTCTTTACCTTCTTGGCATCGTGGCGCACCAGCTCGCCCCGGCTGGCTGCATCGTCGATCCCCTGATAGCGGTAGCCCTCCACCCCGCCAAACACCAACCCCTTGAGGGAGTCGGGCCCGCGATAGGTGATCGGCTTGTCGATACTCGAGACCAGCTCGTTGGTGTCGCGCATCACCGGAAAAGTCCAGAGATAGCGCTCGCGATGAGGATCTCCCACCCAGGCAGGATTGACCCAGACCACCAGACCGTCGAAGTCGGGAGCTGCCATCTCCAGCGCCAGCCGGGCGCGATTGACCAGCCAGAGCTCGATTCTGGGTTCACCCCCCAGCTTTTCATTGAGATACTTGACCAGCTCACGGCTCAGCCCTGCATCCCTACCGGTATTGAAGGGGGGATGCTGATGATAATCGTAGAGACGGATCGTCTCCCCCAGAGCCGGGACCGACAACAGTAACCACAACCAAAACCAGACTCTCATCGCACCTCCTTGAGCTGCCTCTGAGTTTGGCACAGAGAAGTACAAATGATAAAACCGTCTGACGGGATATCCCCGCACACCTCACTAGCCTCTTCTTGCTGGTTTATCTATATGGTGCGCACTGCCACCGGCCTGCTCTATACCGGGATCAGCACGGATCCACTGCGTCGTCTGCGTCAGCACCAGTGTGGCAAGGGGGCCCGCGCCCTGCGCGGCAAGGGACCATTGACGCTGGCGTGGCAGCAGGAGGTGGGTGAGAAAGGGGTAGCCCTGCGCCTCGAATATCGCCTCAAGCAACAGCCAAAATCCTTCAAGGAGCAGTTGATCCAGCATCCCGCGATTTGGCAGAGCTGGAGCCCACAGTGGTTAACCGAAGCGCCCAGCCCCTGAGTGTTGCTGGCAAAAAAGGCCACTCGATGAGTGGCCGAAAAGGGGAATCCAGGGAGCATCACACAACCCGTTGCACAACTACAGATAGGTATTATTGCGCTGACGACGGTGGCTGATCAGCCAGCAAACAGCCAGCACCAGCAGCAACCAGGGGGCCAGCTTGATGATCAGAGCAAGCATGCCGCCCAGCGCCCCAAGCAGCACAAACAGGCCGCTCACCAGCAACATGGCTACCAGAGTAAAGCCGGTCAGCGCCATGACCAGCAGCACCACCAGCAATATGAAAAATTCCAGCATAACTTGCTCCTTATCAGTACCTTGTCTGCCGACTGGGCAACCCTTCGGTCAATCCAGCCAGCGCTTCAATTCATAACGGGGCGGCATCACCAGCATCGCCAGCAGATAGGCGGCCAGAGCCAGCGGCGGCATCAGGATCAGGGCGAGCAGTGCCACCACCCGCACCGTGACTCTGGAGACCCCCAACCGCCTGGCAATACCGGCGCAGACCCCGGTCAGCTTGCGATGCAGCAGATCCTTGGGCCAGGGGCTCATGATTACACCTCCACCTTCTGGCCTTTGAGGCGAGCCAGCTCGCGCTCGATCTCGTCATTGAGCTCCAGCTCGCGGAACTGGGCTTCCAGCGAGGGATTCTGCCCCAAGGTGGCCGCCTCCAGCTGGGCTTCCAGCTGATCGACCCGGCCCTGAAAACCGTCAAAGCGCGCCATCAGCTCATGCATGCGCTGGTTGTCCACTTGGGCGCGGGCACGAATGCGGCTGTGGGCAGTCTGCTCGCGCAGGGTCAGCAGTTTCTGCTTCTCGCGCGCCTCGGTCAGCTTGGCTGCCAATCGCTCGCTGTCGGCGGTGAGCTGGGCCAGCACCTCGGCCACCCGGGCCTTGTCCTGCTCCAGTTGCTCATATTTCTTGGCTTCTGCCAGCTTCTCGGTGAGGGCGGCACGGGCCAGATCCTCACGCCCCTTCTGGATGGCGAGCTCGGCCTTGGCCGACCACTCCCGGATCTGTACCTGCAATCCCTGCTGGTGGCGATCCAACTGTTTCTGTTCGGCAATGATGCGAGCGGCCTGGGTGCGCATCTCGACCTGTACCTGCTCCATCTCTTCGATCATCAGACGCAACATCTTCTCCGGCTCTTCACTCTTGTCGAGCAGGCTGTGCAGGTTGGCATTGATCACGTCGGTGAGGCGGCTGAATACGCTCATGGTCTAGCTCCTTGTTGATGGAATGACAATCTCTTCTCAAGACAGTACAAGAGCCGTGCCAAGAAAAATTATTGTTGTTTTACAGATAGATAGTTATTTACCTAAGGAATTTAAATACTGTTTTCTGGTTAAATTCGCCAATATAGTGGTGATTTTTACTAACAAAAAAGGGAGCCCGTGGCTCCCTTGTCGATTCATCTGCGATATCTGTCAGGCGGCGTGGCTGTGGCCCAGCTGACTGTCCAGTTCGGCCAGTTTCGCCTCCATCCGGCTGCGGCAGAGCTCTGACAGCTCACGGATGCCGGCAGCGCCGTGCTCCTTGCTGCAGACCGGCGCCATCACTTCCACCAGCACTTCGCCATTGTCCCAGCGATTAAGGTCGACCTGACCGAAATAGCTGGAGCAGACGATGGGCACCACAGGCACTTCAGCCTGCACCGCTGTGTGGAAGGCCCCCGCCTTGAACTGCAGCAGGCCACGCCCCTGGGAGCGGGTGCCTTCAGGGAACATCCAGATGGAGGTACCGCGGTTCTTGATGCGATCCACCACCTGACCTATGGTGCCGATGGCACGGGAGCGGTTGGAGCGGTCGATCAGCACGTTGCCGGAGAGCCAGAAGATAAGGCCGAAGAGGGGCAGCCAGAGCAGGCTCTTCTTGCCCACGGCAACGACGCCGGGCTGCACCGCACCAGTCACGGTGAAGATATCGAAGTTGCTCTGGTGGTTGCAGACGTAAACCGCCGGGCCGACCGACTGGACCTCGTCGGCCACCGTCACCTTGACCCGCAAGCCGATCAGCGGGCAAACCGCGTGATACATGCGAGCGAAGACATAGACGTTGTTGGGATGGCGCGGACGAACCAGACAGAGCAGCAGGCCGAACAGGAACCAGAAGATGAGCAGCAGACCAAGCAGCAGCACACGGGCAATTTTGAGCATCGAACACCTCGAGTTTTAACTCGGCGCAGTATACTGATCCCCCTTTTAGCGAACAAGCGTTCGCCAAACAGAACCGACCACCCTCCCCGTCGCGCCACCCACCGTACTGCTCATCAATACGCCGCCGACTTGCCCCACCCGCCATTGGTCGCTAGGATGGCCCCATCTTGATGGACGGGGCGAACATGATTTTGCAACAACGGGTAGCGAAACATCTCCTGCTGCTGCTCTGCCTGCTGGTGCTCAATTGTGCAGCCCAGCCGCTGGCCCGGCTGGCCCTGCTCGATCACGCCCTCAGCTGTCAGGTTCTGCCCGTGCCAGGCACAGTGACGGATCAGGCTGATGACCAGACCAGCCCGCAGCCCAGCAGCTGCCAGCTCAATGGCAAGTGGCTGAGTGCCGCCACCCTGCTCTGCGTCGAACAGCTCTTCTTTGCCGTGGCCGTGCTGATCGCCCTGCTTGCCCCCCTTTGGCGCTACACACCGCCACTGCCCCCTCCCAGAGTCATCTCGCCGCCCGAGCGGCGTCTGCACCTAACCCTGTGTGTCTGGCGGGAATGAGTTCGGCTGCGTTCACACGTTAGCTATCACTCATTTTTGCGAGACCAAAAAGATGTCAAATCTCTTCAAGGCGGCCCTGCTACTGGGCGGTCTGCTGTGGCAATCCATGGGATTGGCCAGCGACACGGGCTGGCTCACCAGCCCACAGAATGATCACGCCCGGGTACGGCTGCAGGCCGACCGCAGCACGGCAGATCAGACCCGCATCCTGCTCGATGTCGAGCTGGAGTCTGGCTGGAAGACCTACTGGCATAGCCCTGGAGAAGGGGGCATAGCGCCCCAGATCCTGTGGGACGAGCCGGTCGGAGACTTTCAGTGGCGCTGGCCGGTGCCACGTCACTTCGAGGTAGCCGGGCTCAGCACCCAGGGTTATCAGGGGGAGGTGACCTTCCCTCTGAGCCTCAACTATCCCGCCGGGCAACCGCTCAAGGGAACTCTGCGCCTATCGACCTGCAGCAATGTCTGCATCCTGACCGACTTCCCCTTTACCCTCGCGGTGGATGGGCAGGCCCCAGCCGACTTCGATTTTGCCTGGGCGAAGGCGATGAGCACCCTGCCCCAGCAGTTGCCCGCCGAAACCCGGGTCGAGCTCGGTTATCAGTACAACCAGCTGCAACTGCGCGCCGAGCGGGCAGAGGGCTGGCAATCACCAGCACTCTTTATCGACGGGCTGAAAGGCGCCGCGTTTGGCAAACCTGCGCTTGAGGTCGAGGGCATCACCCTGATCGCCCGGGTGCCGGTGAGCGATGGCTGGCAGGGGGATGCGCCGGATCTGCGCGGCCAATCACTCGGCCTGCTGCTCACCAGCGGCGAACAGGCGTGGCAGGGCAAGGAGACGATCGGCGCGCCGATCGCGCTGCCCAACCAGAGCCATTCGCTGTTCTGGTTGCTGGGGGCGGCGCTGCTCGGCGGCCTTATCCTCAACCTGATGCCCTGCGTGCTGCCGGTGCTGGCGCTCAAGCTGGGAACTGTGCTGCAACATCAGGATCGTGAACAGGGAGCGGTGCGCAAACAGTTCCTCGCCGCCAGCGCCGGGATCATCGCCTCCTTCTGGGTGCTGGCGGCCATGAGCAGCCTGCTGCGCGCCCCCAGTTTTGGAATGAGTGGGGCCGTCGGTTGGGGCATCCAGTTCCAGAGCGCCGGTTTTATCGGCTTGATGGTGCTGGTCACCCTGCTGTTTTGCGCCAACCTGCTGGGACTGTTCGAGATCCGCCTGCCCAGCGCCCTCAGCACCCGCCTCGCCACCAGCGGCGGCAACGGCCTCGGCGGTCACTTCCTGCAGGGGAGCTTCGCCACCCTGCTGGCTACACCCTGTTCGGCCCCCTTCCTCGGCACCGCGGTGGCGTTTGCGCTGACGGCGCCGCTCAGTCAGCTCTGGCTGATCTTCACCGCTTTGGGGATTGGCATGAGCCTGCCCTGGCTGCTGGTGGCTGCCCTGCCACGGCTCGCCCTCTGGCTGCCAAAACCGGGCCGCTGGATGAATCACCTGCGCATTCTGCTCGGGCTGATGATGCTGGGCTCCAGCCTCTGGCTCACCAGCCTGCTCGACAACCATCTCGGCAGTTATGCCACCGGCTGGCTGATGGTTGCCATGCTGCTGGCACTGCTGACTGGCATCATCTGGCGTTACGGCATGCGCGGCTTCACACTGGCTATCGCCCTCGCCGCCCTGATTGGCAGCCCCCTGCTGCTGAGCGGAGCCTTTAGCGCGCAGGGCTCGGCCAGCGTTGACAAGGTGGTCTGGCAGCCGCTCTCTGAACGCGCCATCACCGATGCGCTGGCCCAGAACAAGCGGGTCTTTATCGATGTCACCGCCGACTGGTGTGTCACCTGCAAGGCCAACAAATACAACGTGTTGCTGCGCGATGAGGTGCAACAGGCCCTCTCGGCCCCCGATGTGGTGGCCCTGCGCGGCGACTGGAGCAAGCCAAACGAGACCATTGCAGCCTTCCTGCGCCAGCGGGACGCGGCCGCCGTGCCTTTCAACCAGATCTATGGTCCGGGCTTGCCGCAAGGGGTCACATTGTCCCCCCTGCTCGACAAAGCTGACCTGCTGACCACATTGCACAAGGCTGGCCTGCTGCAGGTTGGCACCACCCGATTTTAAGGAGTAACCATGAAACCGACTCTGAGCACCCTGACTCTGCTGGCCTCTCTCTCTGCCGCCCTGCTGGCCCCTGCCCTGCATGCCGCCCCCTTCACTCCGGAGCAAGAAGTGCGCATCAAGGAGCTGATCCGCGAGACCCTGATCGCCAACCCCAAGATCCTCGACGAAGCGGCCGAATCCTGGGAGAAGCAGAACGCGGCAGCCCAGGAGGCGCAGCTTGGCAACTTCATCAAGGGCAACCAGGAAGTGCTGTTCAACAGCGCCACCAGCCCCCGCCTCGGCGCCAAGAATCCCAAGCTGACGTTGGTGCTGTTTACCGACTACAACTGCCCCTACTGCAAGCAGTTCGATCCCCAGCTGACCAAGCTGCTCAAGGCCTACCCCGATGATCTGGGGCTGGTGATCAAGCTGCTGCCGTTCAAGGGGCAGACCTCCGCCAAGGCGGCCCAGTACAGCCTGACCCTGTGGCAGCAGGATCCCGCCCGCTTCCTCGCCCTGCACGACAAGCTGATGAGCAAGCAGGGGATGCTGACCGAGGCGGACATCAACAAGGCGCTGGCGGCCACCGGCAACACCACTCTCAAACCGGAAAACAAGGCGACCGAGGAGCTGCGCAATAGCCTGCGTATCGGTACGTTGTTAGGCGTGCAGGGCACCCCGGCGATCCTGATTGGCAACCAGCTGGTACCGGGCGCCATCCCCTATGAGGAGCTGGAGCTGCTGGTGCAGACCGAGCTGGCTAAACGGAGCTAAGCCATGGCAGAAACGACAACTCCCCGCTGGCGACGCTGGGGCAAGGAGGCGATCTGGCTGCTGCTGATGGCGCTGGTTATCTCCACCCTGCTGGATCTCTGGCGCAGCCCGACCCTGCCGGCGGGGGCCATGAGCGCCCCCTTCACCCTGCAGGATGGCAGCAACACGGATCTCGCCACCCTGAGCCGCGGCAAGCCGCTGCTGGTCTACTACTGGGCCAGCTGGTGCGGGGTGTGCCGTTTCACCACCCCGACGGTCAAGCAGCTCTGGCAAGAGGGTGAAAACGTGCTGACGGTGGCGCTGCGCTCCGGCAATTCGGAGCAGTTAGGCAAGGGGATGAGCAAGAAGGGGCTCACCTTCCCGACCCACAACGACGAGTCGGGGGATCTGGCCGCCCGGTGGCAGGTGGGGGTAACCCCGACCTTCCTCATCATCAAGGATGGCCAGCTGGTGAGCAGCACCACCGGCTGGAGCTCGGGACTCGGGCTGAAAATGCGCCTGTGGTGGGCCGCTCTGAGCTGATATCCGCCCCTCTGTTACGACAACGTCCGGCCATGCCGGGCGTTTTTTTTAACAGCAGTCACAGCTGGCACTCCATTTTGCTGACAAAATAATCACCAGCTACGACTACCCCCGCCTCTGCCAAGAAGATGCCGACAAGAAACAGGGGCCACGACACCCTGGACGCAACTTGCTCGCCATATCGCCTGCAATTCATGGCGGTACGGATCTGTTTCCGTTAAAATGACGGGTTTTTGCCGTGCCCGGGTTTCCAATCCCCACCCTCAGGCACCCGCAGTATGAATCCGATGATGCCAGTGATGCAGGATCTGCCATGAACAACTACTTTCGGGTGCTGGGCGTCAAGTCCAATGCCAACGAAAACGACATCAAAAAAGCCTATCGCCGGCTGTCGAACCAGTACCACCCCGATAAGCTGTTAGGGGCGAGCGAAGAAGAGCGAGAGCTGGCAGCCATCAAGCTGCACCAGATAAAGCAGGCCTATGAAGTGCTGTCCGATCCGAAACAGCGCGCCGCCTTTATCAAGGATTTCAACAATGTCATCGTGACCGATCCCGCTGCTGCCATGCAGGAGATGTGGGATCAGTTCTACCCCTGATGCCGGAACAAGACAAAAGAGCCACTATGCAAAAAAAATGGGATCAGGCGCGTATCAAAGCACTGATAAGCGACGCCAGTGAAAACATCGAATCCTACCGGGATCAGGACGACCCCAAGGCGCTGGAGCAGTTCACCGGCAAGATGAAGACCCTGCTGCTGGCCGACATGAGCATGCTGGAGTTTATGCCCGAATACCTGCCGCTGGCCCTCTATGGCCGGGTGCAGTTTCCGGCCAAGGCCAAGCCCGAGTGGAACAAATGGCTTACCAACGGCGTACAACCCACATGGGACGAATTCAAGGTGTCGGTGGCGTTCAACAATGGCGACCTGCCGCTGGTCAAGGCGGTGCGAGCCCAGAGCGAAGAGCAGCTGATCGAAGCCTGCGCCGTGCTGTTCCAGCTCGACAACCCGCTGCCGCGCGGTGGCCGCCGTGCCGATGACGACTATGAACTGCGTGACGACGAAGATGAAGACGGGGAAGATGCCGACGCCGACTACAACGGTGATGGTGACGACGACGGCGATCAGGATATGTACGACGAAGTACGTTTCTAATTGGGGCAACGCATGAACAACAGTCTGATAGAAATTACCGCCATCGAGATCAAAGAGCTGGCCGTTATCGAGCCGAAGCAGGCCAGCGAAAAGTTCGAGCTGATCGCCAAGACCATGTCTGACGAGCAGCTGGGCGAAGTCATTGAACAGATCGATATCGTCACCCTGACCCAGATCAACGGCCAGCATGACATGTCATTCCCCTCCATCATCGCTGAGCTGATGACCCCGGAGCGGATCCGCGACATCGTCTGCCAGCAGCCGCTCTATTGGGAAGAGGCGATCAAGAACAACGCCGACGAGCTTCAGCAGCACACCTTCGACTTCCTCAACTACCTGATCCGCACCCAGGAGAGCGAAGCGAAGCAGCGGGAGATCCTCGAGTGCGTCGCCGACGATCCGGCCGGTCTCTTCTACCTCGCCATCCCCTTTATCGAGTTCTACCGTGGCGACCGCTTTGATGATGACGAAGGGTTCCACGACACCCTGCACGCGGAAGAGGAAGATCTGGAAGAGGCGCTCTCCTACAGCAATCGCCAACAGAGCGAAGATGCCCACGACTACGCGCTGGATGACCCGCGCAGCCTGTTGATGCTGATCCGCGAGCTGACCCCCGAAGTGGAGAAATCCATCAAGGCGCTGCTGCGCAATGAGCACTCCAGCTGGGAAGGGATCATCAACAAGTTCGCCAGCGAGCTGGTGATGCAGGCCAAAGAGAAGAACAAGGTCGAGGACGAGTACGCCGAAGTCGACGACATGTTCAGCTTTCTGGATTGAGGAACCCTGCCATGCAACTAGTGATACGCGACGTCAATCAGGGCCCCTTTCTCACTCAGGTGCTGCGCTTTGGCCGTGAAAATGAGCGGCTGACCGACCAGCAGCTCGCTGCCATCAAGGGCAAGGCGGCGCTGATGAGCCTGAAGTTCGCCGACAAGTACTACAACAAGTACAAGATGCATTTACTCGAACAGGCCGCCCACGACGTGATCGGGGTGGTGAGCCTCGGCCTGCAGGAGCTATCCCAGCGTGACACGACCAAGGCGCTCGCCCTGCTGCAAGCGCCGGAAGGCCCCATCAAGCCGTTCCAGAAGGGCTGGTCGATGCTCATCACCGTCAGCCCCAAGCAGGCAGGCAACAGCCTTTACGGTGACGTGGATGCCCGCCTGCTGGACAAGATCTCGAGCCCGCCCGATGTGGAGGAGTGGCAAGGGTGGCAGGAGTACGAGAAGGCGCTGACCGAGCACAACAAGAGCCGCCTGATGGAACTCATCGACCAGCACTTCTTCGCCTGCGAGAGCGACCACCCCACCATGGAGGACAAGCTGGCAGAAGCCCTGCTCTACCGCATCCTCTGCGGCAAAGGCAGTGGCGCCGCCACGCTCAAGGTGAAGCAGGATCTCAAGCGCAAACTGGCGCGGGAGATTGAGCTCGACGAGCGCTGGTATGACACCGACTATCTCGCTGCCCAACTCGCCCTGATGCTGAGCGCGCTGCCCGCCGACATGGCCGCTGCCCTGCGCCAGGAGCTGAGCCCGGGCTTTGTGTCCAACCTGCTCCACACCCTTGGCTTCGTGCGCCAGTACCAGCTGCTGCAAAAAGAGAACGCCTCACCGGAGAAGCTCGACAACATGGAAATGCGCGCCGGGCTCAAGCATCCCCTGCTCGGCTGGCCGCTCTACCACGACTTCTAAGGCCGCTTTCGCCGCCCATCAGTCGCACCACAACGCCCGGCCTGCCGGGCGTTGTTATATCTGCCACCTGCCCCCATCACCCGGGATCACGCCACGGATGAAGTGATCGACTCCCCCTGCCACGCTACAATGCCCCTCTCTCTATCAACTGCGAAGAGATGGCCGTGAGTCGTAAACCCGATCGCATTACCGCCATGCAGCAGATTATCGATGCCGTAAAGGCAGAATTTCCGCTCTATCAGCCAGACACCTTCAAGTGCGGCCCTAACAACACCTGCATCGGTTGCCCTAAAAAGCTCATGGAGCTGGTGGATACCGAGCTCTGCTACTGGCAATTTCAGATTGAGCGCGGCATTCCCCCCTCCTTCGACGAGCTCAATCGCTTCGGCAAGATGTGCAGAAATATCCGCCGGGCGCAGCTTGTTACGTGGCAACATGAGTGAAGTCACAGGTTTTCTCAATTCAATCCTGGCTGTGTGAACTTCATCACCATTTAAAATGCAAAAATTAGGTGCGGAATAACGGGTCCACATATACAGGATCTTTAGCGGCAACCAATTGAAATAGATATGAAAAAGGCTTCGTTTGTGATCTGATTCTATCGCCAAACAAAATCGCCACGCCCGAAGCCATGACGATTATCCACGCCAACCACTATCTCAATCAACTCCTCGCTCCCGCCGAGCTTGAGCGCAT
>NZ_CDBO01000072.1:24365-28131 GCF_000819885.1 Aeromonas fluvialis | reverse complement strand
AATGCCACATGCTCATGTCACTGCTGGAGCAAAAGCCGGCCTGTATGCAGCTCTCAGCCGATACCGCGTCAGAGCGTCAGTTCCTTCCAGATGCCAAAGAGCTGACCGGCAGCCTGCTGCTGGCGGATGCGGGTTATATCAGTCACGCCTATTTTGCCGAGGTGAACAAGGCAGGCGGCTTCTATCTGGTGCGGGGCAGCAAGAGCTTAAACCCGGAGATCCTCAGTGCCTGGCGCGATGATGGGCGAACAGCCCCCAAGCTGACCGGCATGTCACTCAAGGAGGCCGGACGGCGGCACTGCCGGGCAGAAGTGCTGGATATGGATGTGAGATCGGGCAAGTACGAGTATCGATTGATCCGGCGCTGGTTCGCCGAGGAGAAGCGATTCTGCATATGGATGACCAACTTGCCACGTGATGCATGGCCAGCAGAGCGCGTGATGCGTCTGTATCGCTGTCGCTGGCAGGTCGAGTTGCTGTTCAAGGAGTGGACATCGCACAACAACCTCAAGGGCTTCGTGACGGGCCAGCAAGCGATCGCCGAGGGTCTGGTATGGGCCAGCCTGCTGTCGCTGGTGCTGAAACGACGAGTGGCACAGACGCTGATGAAAGAGGGTCTATCGACGCTGAAGGAGGCGAAGAGTGGTGTGACATGGTGGCTGCCGATATTGGAAGCAATAGCGCACCGAGCCATCAGCGAAATAAGGGAGCGACTGGAATGGGCGTTGATTTTCTGTCAAAAAACGCCGCCGGACAAAGCAGGGAAAATCGATACAAAACAGGATTTTGTAAGGTATTTTAATTGACGTGTTTTCTTGATGTCCTGTACATGAAAAATTACTTGAATAATTTAACCCCGGATGTTTTGCTGAAAAAATGTATCTCCTTTATGCTGGTGCCAGCCTATCTGCCGGCTGTGTAATAAATTTAATTATCCCGAGTCATCACCTCGGGATTTATATTTTAGAAGCGAAGACGATTATGAAAAGAATATTATTTGCATTGCTCTGCTACTGGTCGATTATTTCGCCCAGCGCCATGGCTGCCACTCTTAAATTGCCCTACCTGCCCAATCAGGAGGAGAGCTACGAGCTCGGCCTGCTCAAGCTGGCGCTCTCCTATAGCCATGAGCCCTACCAATTTTCCTTTGCCGCCGAGGAGCAAAATGACGAAATGCGGGTTGCCGCCATCGAGCAAGGGGATCTGGATCTGTTCTGGTCGGCAACCAACTCCGACCTTGAACGACGCCTGGCACCGATTCGAATTCCGCTCTACAAGGGGCTGCTTGGCCATCGGTTACTGGTGATCCGTCAGCAGGATGCAGCTCGTTTTGCCTCGATCCGAACCCTGAGCGAGCTAGCCAACCTGAAGGCGGGTCAAGGGCGTTTCTGGACCGATACCCGAATTCTCAAAAAGTCCGGTCTTAACGTGGTGACAGCAGTCAAGACAGCCAGCCTCTACCCGATGCTCGATGGCGACCGCTTCGATTACTACCCGCGTGGCGCCGGCGAGGCATGGAGCGAAGTCGAGAAGCTACGCGGGTTCCAGGTAATGGTTGAGCCTCATATAATGCTGATCTACAAGATGCCTCTCTATTTCTTTGTCAGCCAAAAGAACCCGCAATTGGCGCAGCGTATCGAACAGGGTCTGGAGCAGGCCATCGCCGATGGCAGCTTCGACCGCTACTTCTATGCCCATCCGATCGTCAAGTCCGTCCTGGAACGCTCAAACATGCGGCAGCGTACCGCCCTGCGTCTGGAGAATCCCGACCTGCCGGCGGCCACGCCATTGCAACGCCCCGAACTCTGGTTTGATTACACCCGTGAGGTAACTGAGTAATGCCAAAAACACTGAATTCCAAGATCATTTGTCTGCTGCTGGTCGCAGGCCTACTCGGTACTTTGATTGCGCTGACGGGAGGGCGCTGGGTATTGGCCCGCCATCTGGAGGCTGAGTTTGCCGATCAGACCACAGCTCTAGGGACGCTGGCGCAGGTTGCATTAGATGAACCCGTCTTCACCTATGACTATGAGCAGAGTAAGAAACTGGCAGAGTCCCTGATCAATCAGCCGCAGATCGCCAGCATCCGCATCACAGACCATAGAGGCAAATTGCTCGCAGAGGCGCAACGTCCCGCCACGGGGGATCTGGTGGCGGCGCAGGCCGACATCCGGCATGCCGACTCGGTAGCTGGCAAGATGGAGATCCAGTATGACAGCGGCTCCATAGCCGCCAGCCTCGGGGCGCTGATGGAGGTGCTGATCGGCCTGATAGTGCTGCTATTGGTCGGTATCTCGGCCCTGATCTTCATTACCATGAAGCGCATCGTAGTCACGCCGCTCAATGCCGTGACCCGTCTGCTCGAGGAGATGGCCATGGGTCAAGGTGATCTGACCCAGCGTCTACCGGAGCGTAGTGCCGATGAACTAGGCCGCCTGGCGCGCGCTTTCAATGCGGTTATGGTCACCCTCTCCGGGCTAGTATCCGGCCTGACCCATATCGGGCAGCAGGTCAACGGCTCCAGCGATACTCTGGAACAGGTGGCCACCGATACCCAGGCGCACATTGACCAGCAGCAGCAGGAGATCGAACAGGTCGCCACGGCACTGCACGAGCTGTCGATGACAGCCCATGAGGTGGCCCAGCACGCCGAGACGACAGCCGAAGCGACCCATGAGGCGAATCGTTTTGCCAGCGAAGGTTATGCTCGAGTGCAGGAGAACTTCTCGCTGATTGCGGCGTTACGCAGCGACATGGATGGCTCGGCCACCCAACTGCAGACCCTGCGCGAGACCTCGGCGGAGATTGGTAACATTGTGGTGGTGATCCAGAGTATTGCCGAGCAGACCAATCTGCTGGCGCTCAATGCCGCCATTGAGGCTGCTCGCGCCGGTGAGCAGGGCCGAGGTTTTGCCGTGGTTGCCGATGAGGTTCGGGCGCTAGCGAGCAAGACCCAGCAGAGCACCAAGGAGATCGAGGTCATCATCCGTCAGTTGCAGCAGGCATCAGATGTTGCCTATGGCG
Organism: Aeromonas fluvialis; assembly: GCF_000819885.1. Classification (GTDB taxonomy): domain Bacteria; phylum Pseudomonadota; class Gammaproteobacteria; order Enterobacterales; family Aeromonadaceae; genus Aeromonas; species Aeromonas fluvialis. The sequence continues at coordinate 25,107 of NZ_CDBO01000072.1, read as the reverse complement.
GTATGCAGAAGAACCAGCAGGCGGTGTTGCGCGCCAATGATATTGCCGCGTCACTGCAAGAGGTGCTGCAGGGGATCGAATCCCGCATTGGGAGTGTCAATGCGATGAATGCCCAAGTGGCAACGGCTGCCCACGAGCAGAGCTCGGTGGCGGCGGAAATCAGCCGTAATGTGGAGTCGGTCAAGGTGCTCTCCTGCCAACTGGGCGAGCTGGGTCTGGGGGTCACAGAGCAGGCCCAGCAGGTGCGCGGGCAAAATATCGCGCTCAATGGCCAATTAGCCCAATTTACCGTCTAATCAAGGGTTGCGAATGGCTGATCACTTAATTAACCGATCCTCATTGTGCTACATCGACAAGGTAACACAGGTCGATACGTCGTGAACTCATCCATGGGGCTCCACCGCGCCATCCCTGGCGCGGTGGGTTACCTAAGTCGATGTCGTGAGTGATCGACTATGCGGAGCAGATAGTGAGAGGGCCGCGCCTATCCGCTTCTTAATCCCGATCGATGGCGAAGGCGGACCAGGCTTGGCGGGTGGGCATCACTTCCACCCGGTTGATGCAGATATGATCCGGCAGGGTGGCGATATAGAACATCTGCTCGGCGATATCCTCGGCACTGAGCGCAGTGGTGCCCTGGTAGAGACGGTCCGAGGCGGCCTGATCGCCCTTGGTCCGCACCAGGGTAAATTCGGTCTCGGCAATGCCGGGGGGGCCACGTCGGTGCTGCTGGTCAGCGACC
>NZ_CDBO01000072.1:0-24290 GCF_000819885.1 Aeromonas fluvialis | reverse complement strand
CCAACACCTCGGCCGCAGGGTAACCGTTCACCGAGAGCGGATTGACATGAAAAATGGGGTGATCGTCTCTTGCTCCCCATCTGCCTGTTGCATCATCGCTGGCATGACCAAAAAGCACACGACACCGGCGGTTAACTCTCTGACCCTCGACCAGGCCCACGAGCTCATACATAAGCTGCTGGACCGTATAACCGAGTTGGAGGACCGCTTCAACCAGCACAGCGGCAACTCTTCCAAGCCCCCTTCAGTGACGGGCCTGGAAGTGCTCCGCCAGCTCGGCAGCGTCCGGCTTCCGGTAAAAACGTGGCGCTCAGCCTGGCCATAAAGGCCAGCGGTGGGAACGCCATCCACCCGATGCCCGCCTGTCCGTAGTCTCTTACTATCCGCCTGCGGATTGCCCCTGCTGTGGTGGTAAGGTGTTGGCCCATGACGAAAAATCTGGGACACCCCCCTTTTTGTTTTTGGAGGCTTGCTCCGTAAGGTGGGGGCACGGTTTTTTTGCCAAAGTCAAAATGAAAGATCTGACCTCCCATCATGACACAGATGTCGGCCGAGTCGCGCACCCAGCCGGGTGGCTATGCCGAGGGAGATGCAGAGGAGCTGGAGCAGTTCGCCATCCATGACGACCGCCTGTCTGGCGATGCCGCAGCCTTGGCGGGACGTGGCAGAGGTTAACCGTCGATGAATGGTGGGGGGGCATGGCAAGGTGACTGGGCTATTGCTTTGCAGTGCCATCGCCGAGTGTGATCACTGCTATGAAAGTGAACAGGTACCGCCGCGATTTAGGATGGGCGCAGAATGCATCTGGTATGCTTTCTGCTACTTTCTGCTAAATAAACAGGGATTAACAGGGCGCAGGGGGCGATGATGAAGAGAGGTGGGATTGCGATAATGGGACTGTTACTACCACTCGGGCAGGCTTGGAGTGGCGAGGCAACAACCACATCCGGTTGGCAGGTGACGCCATTTTTCGGCTACAGCTCATCCATCGATTTCGAGAAGAGCGACGAGGAGGAGCAACCGGTGCCGCGCTCGGCTTCGTTCGATTCACTGCAGGGGCAGCGCTCCGGCAGCTGGGGCCTCTTTCTCAGCAAGGAGGTGGATGATCCGGGCATGATTGAGCTGCTCTACAGCCATCAGTCCACCACCTTCTCCCCTGACCAGCCGGATCGCCTGACGGTCGATATCCTGCATTTTGCCGGTGCGCTGACTCTCTCTGACAACCTGATGGCCCCCTATATCGGCGCCGGTATCGGCGCGACCCGCTTTGCCGCCTACGACAGTGAGGTGACCCCTTCCATGTCGCTGGCGCTCGGGGTGCAACCGCGCCTCGCCGATCATCTGGCGCTACGGGCCGAGGTGCGTGGTTATGGTTCGCTGGTCAACGACAACAACCAGTTTCTCTGCAACCCGGAACAGTGCATGTTCAAGGTTCGGGGCGAGCTGGTGACCCAGTGGCAAGCCAATATAGGACTCACCTTCCGCTATTAGGCTGCGGGGATGTTACTGGTGAAACAGGGGGGAGGCGGATGCAGTGGGAGGGGGGTCAAGGGATGCCTCAAATTGTGGATCCCGAGCCTAGGAGTGATGCTTCCGTACCCGGATCGGTTTGACGGTAGGGCTCGCGGTAAGAGCCGGATCTGTTCGTTGCGCACGTCCGGATCTGTGCAGGGGGGGCGGTGATCGCTATTCCTACCGCGACCGACTGTCATTACGAGTATTTTTTCGCATCATCAATATGGCAGATGTAAAAAATCCCCACGCAATGGATGGGGATTTCGATATAAGAGGCAGCTTTTAGCGCCATGATGCACTCGTTTGCAACGCGTTTCGAATGGGGCGATGTCATCACCCCATCGAAGACCTCATTAATCGCAAGTGCTTTCGCCGATATCTTGCCAAACATCGCTGCCGACCTTAGGTTCGGCACCTTGGGTCCACCAGCGTGCTTTCCAGCGACGATCTTTGTGATTGACTTCTGAGCCACCGGTGTAGACGGCCAGAGCAGACCACGGCATTTCCACTTGGCTATGTTGCTGCCATACGTCGACACCGACGCCCGGAGCCACATTTTGAGTCCACCACTTGGCTTTCCATACCAGGCTGTTGTGGCTCACCGTGTCGCCAGAGTTGTAAACGGTGCCTTGTTGATAGGCAGGCCACTTACCCGCTTCTGGATCAGTGGTTTCGCAGTCCCCGATATCTTGGATAGGCGTCACGAGCAGAGTGGTTTCTGCAGTTACATCGAATGAACCATCTGAAACCATCACCGAGATCTGGTATCGCGTATCTTCCGTCACATTCGGTCCAGTGACCACCAAGGTGCTGGTATCTTGGCCAGTGGCGTTGAGTTCTGCCGGGACAGTCCAGTGATAAGTGAGTGCATCACCATCAGGATCGGATGCCGTCGCTTCGATACTCACTTTTTCCCCAGCTTTGATGGTAAATGAAGATGGTACCGTCACAACCGGGGGCTGATTACCAGCGGGTGCCTTATTGAGCACCTTGGCGGTATCTTTCGCTGACAGACCTTGATCGTCGGTGACTGTCAGTTCGAACAACAGATCGGTATCTGTCTCAACACCATCGATCATCGCGGTTGCTTTGGCTTGATCTGCATTCATCAAGTTGGCGGGTGGCCCTGAGAGTTGTTTCCAGCGATAGGTCAGCGCACTGTTTTCGGGATCGTAGGAAGCAGAACCATCGAGAGTCGTTTCGGCTGGCCCTGTCACCGTGAGATCTTTCCCTGCATTGGCAACGGGTGGCTTATTAACCGGAGGAGGAGTGATACCATCCTCGCCGTGGCCCAAACCTTCATGCATGGCATTGAGGTTATCACCATTATCGCCATCCAACTCCCAGGAGAAAAGACCGCCGAGGCCATGGTCGAGCACATATTTGCCTTTGGCTTTAATAGAACGATCGTTGTCATAAGTGACCAGGTCACCCTTCTCACGGTTCCATACATAAGCCGCTTCAGCGATATCATCGTAGCCGGTTTCATAACCGTTCTTGTCGGAGTAGAGCGCAGCAATAGCCTTGTAATCAACAATGCCTGGCTCCCAGTGGCCAAATCCACCCATTCCTCTAAACGGGCCAGTCGCCGTTCCGGTAAACGGATTATCGCCTTGGTAACCACTCACCCCCGTCCAGCCCCGGCCATAGCTGGCTACGCCGACGTTGATTTTATCCGCAGGCATCCCACTCTGAAGCAAGGTTTTGACCGCAATATCAGTATTAAATGCGTTTGGTTTGTTTTGTGGTGCGTAGAGAGAGGTGTTGTAGCCCAGCTCGCTATTACTCCATGCTCCGTAGTAGTCGTAACTCATCAGGAACAGGTGATCCATGTATCTTGCTGCATCATCCCATTTAATGCGTGAAAGCTTCTCTTCATTGGCAATATACGCGGATGTCACCTCATAGGATTTACCCGTTTCCGCACTCAGTTCATCCAGCGCATCACGCAACTCCTTCATGAGCGTGACGTACAGTTCCCCTTCCTTGGAGGGATCCCATGTCGGATCATTCGGATTAGGGTTGGGGTTGGGACCACCACCGCCCGGATGTTCCCAGTCGATATCAACACCATCAAATACCTGCCACACTTTTAAGAATTCTTTGACAGAATTGACGAAGACAGCGCGTTTGGCGGGATCATTAAAATGGTGGAAAGGATCGGTAAGAGTCCAACCGCCGACCGAGGGCAGGATTTTCAGGTGTGGATAAGCCTTCTTGAGGCGCATCAGCTGCCCCATGTTACCCTTGATAGGGGCATCATAATTGGGGAAACCACCTTCGTAGTTAGAGTTGACTGCCGCCCAGAGATCATGAAGCACAACGGCGTAGTCCGGTGTTCCTGCGCAGCTTTGCATCAGGGCGGAATAACCAATTGGGTTGTCACGTTTGAGGCTATCATTAATGCCCTCACCCCCACACATTGGGACAAAACCATATAGAATATGCGTGAGGTTAGGTGCTGGAATATCTTTTACAAAAAACTTTCTATCGTAAACAGTCCATTCGACAAAGTAGGTACCGACGACCTTACCACTTTTGTTTTCATAAGGTTTATGGTTTCCACCAAACTCAACATGGAGAGGAGTCAGGTGAGAGCCTTTATTGTCGCCAATGACCAAATCCTTTGGGTCACTTTTGCTACAGCCGTCGTTGTTGCACAACTCAACGGTCATCTTGGGCAAACCGCCTTCAGTCACAACAACATCAGCTTGTCCAGGATTCCCGCTCGCTTCAAATACGACTTTATCGTCGAAATAAATTTTTGTGGATGTGGCTGGCTCCCCACTCCAGACTTGCCATGAGACTGGAATAGTTATTGAATCGTGCAGCTTAATGGCTTGCGCGTATGAGGTTGCACTCTCATTGCGCTCCAGCAAAGAAAATGAACCATTCATCCAGTTTATGGATGGCTTGCCAGGCGCAGCCGCCATAGCCGGTGTGGATAACAATGCCGAAACAACTGCCGCCAATGGTGCGATTTTGCAAGCGCTTGCAATAATATATTTCATAAATATCCCTATATCTTCTAGTCATTAACCAAATGAAATAGGACGCAAGAATTTTCCGCTGTGGCCAATAAGCCACAACAAGGCTGCTTTTAAATTAACATTGTGCAACCCCGCTATCTTAGAGATAACTCCTTAGACCGGAAGCTTTGCGTCACTGGCTTTCACCAGTTTTGCCCTAAAACATTCACTAAAGTATACAAATAGTTTTTTGCTACAATACCGAAAGGAACCTGAACTAGACCTTGATAAGTTATTGGCAATCATTAATCAGGGGGGGGGGTTAGCTAGAAAAATAAGAAGTTCATCACCCCCAGGGCGGGAGCACACTTTGTTAAATCAAGTAACAAGCCCGATTTTTGCTCATTAAGTACACAACCCAAGAATAAATGGGGCGCTGTTCCCGTGACGTGTTCCCCTCATTATATGAGTCTCAAAAAATGAGGGGATCAGTAAGGTTTATTCGCATTTACCTCGAGCATGCTGCTATCGTGCTTTTAAAGTGACGGTATCAGTAATCATGTTGCGCCTTTGCCGATAATCCCCCCGCACGTCATCCCTCCCCGTGGTTGGCAGGGGGAGCCCACATATAGCGGTTTCTGCCTGCCGCCTTGGCGCCATAAAGCGCCTGATCCACCCGCTTGAACAGCGAGGCGGCTGGCTCCTCGGGCTCGCGGATCCCCACTCCTAGGCTCACTGTCAGGGGGTGAGCAGAATCTGAGACTATGGTGCGGGTCGCCGCCAGCAGGGTGCAGGCCAGTTGCTGCAAGTAGGCTTCGCTGGTGACGGGCAGCAGCAGGGCAAACTCTTCTCCCCCCACGCGGGCCGCCAGCGCTCCCGGTGGGCAGTGCTGTTGCAACAGCTCACCAAACTGCTTTAGCACCCGATCCCCGATATCGTGGCCGTAGTTGTCATTGATCCGCTTGAAGTGATCCAGATCCAGCAGGATGAGGGCGTGGCAACCACCCTGCGCCAGGAACAGCTGCTGATGAAAGTAACGCCGGTTTGGCAGCTTGGTCAGATCGTCGAACAGGGCCTGCTCTCTGAGCCGGGTATTGATGTGAAAGAGGTGATGCATGGTGCTCAGGATGCTGATGCTGCTGAGTAGGATGCCGCTGGTTCGCAGCAGATCCTCGGCATAAATGGCGAGCCAGAGCGGCTGTGCTACCAGTTCATCCATGATGTCGGCGGTGGCCCCATGATCCACAACATCAGGCCACAGGAGAGCATGCGGTAGGTGTGGGTGGGCAGATGGGCAGATGGGCACACTGCACCACCCAGAACAGGAACAGCATGATGATCCAGTTGAGAACCTCGAAGCCTAAGCTGATGGCGTGAACGCGCTCGTAAGGGAAGTGGGGCAGCAGCAACAGATGAAGGGCCATGATGGCCAGCATCAATCCCCCCAGCAGCAGGATGTGGGCACGATGCTCCCGATCGAGCTGATGGTAGTGAGAGAGGCTGATATCGAGGCGTTCAAGTTGCATGGAGTTCCTCGTAAGGGCGCTGCTATGGCCTGACAGTGTAAACGAGCTGACCTGCACAGCGCGATAACGAGGGCTTCAGCTTGTGGATTGGCTCCGGGTTTGTGCACTTGTGGTGCGCCAGTTATCGCTTGCCCTGTGACAGGGCGGTTGCGGGGCGGTTAGCGCAGACTGTGCGCCATTTTGGTGCGAAAACGAGAGGTAAGATGTTTAATTAATTGATTTTAAATAGTTTAATCTTTTGGCCCGCTTTATGCTTTTTACATGTCAGACGGTCTCTTGCTGTCATCGGCGGCAGATGCTGTGATGAGGCAGTGGCAAGAGAGCTCCCCGTGTCAGGCACGGGGGTGATTCTGGCGGGTTGCAGCAACACCTTGCGGCTCGCCACAGATTCAATCAGGGAAACGGAGCCGGTCTTGTACCGGTACGACAGGGAAGGAGAGTGCTCTATGGTCAAAAAATGGATGATGGCAGGTCTGACGATGTTGCCAGCCTTGCTGGTTACCCCAAGTTGGGCCGAAGAGGTCGCTCAGGTAGAGGCGGCGGTGGCACCGGTTGCCGCCATGACAATCAACAAGGGCGACAACACCTGGATGCTGCTCTCGGCGGCGCTGGTGATCCTGATGTCGATCCCCGGCCTGGCCCTCTTCTACGGTGGCCTGGTGCGGGCCAAAAACATGCTGAGCGTGTTGATGCAGGTCTTTACCCTGTTCTGCCTCATCTGCGTGCTCTGGGTGATCTACGGCTATTCGCTGGCCTTTACCGAGGGGGGTAATTTCTACGGCTCCTTCAGCAAGGTGTTGCTCAAGGGAGTGACTCCTGACTCCATCGCCGCCACGTTCAGCAAGGGGGTAGGCATCAGCGAATTCATCTACGTGGTGTTCCAGGGGGCCTTTGCCGCCATCACCTGCGGTCTGATCGTCGGTGCCTTTGCCGAACGCATCAAGTTCGCCGCCGTGCTGCTCTTCTCGGTCATCTGGTTCACCTTTGCCTACATCCCGCTGGCCCACATGGTGTGGTATTGGGCGGGTCCGGATGCCTACACCAGCGCCGAAGCCGCCGCCACGGCGACTGCGACGGCCGGTTATCTGTTCCAGCATGGTGCACTGGACTTTGCTGGCGGCACAGTAGTGCACATCAATGCCGCGGTGGCGGGTCTGGTGGGGGCTTATCTGGTGGGCAAGCGTCTGGGCTATGGTCGTGACCCCATGACCCCCCACAGCCTGACCATGACCATGATCGGCGCCTCTCTGCTTTGGTTTGGCTGGTTCGGCTTCAACGCCGGCTCTGCGCTGGAAGCCAACGGGGTGGCTGCGCTCGCCTTTATCAACACCTGGGTGGCGCCGGCTGCGGCAGCGCTCTCCTGGACCTTGGCCGAGTGGGTGATGAAGGGGCGTCCCTCCCTGCTGGGTGCGGCTTCCGGTGCTGTGTCCGGTCTGGTGATGATCACTCCGGCGGCCGGGTTTGTCGGTGTAGGTGGCGCGCTGGTGATGGGTCTTGTCAGTGGCGTGGCGGGTCTGTGGGGGGTTCACGGTCTCAAGCGTCTGCTGGGGGTCGATGACAGCCTGGATGTATTCGGCCTGCACGGGGTGTGCGGCATTCTCGGCGCCCTGTTGACCGGCGTCTTTGCCAGCCCGGATCTGGGCGGTACCGGGGTGTGGGACTATGTTACCAATCAGGTAGCTGATGGCTACTCCATCCTGACTCAGGTGAAGATCCAGGCGATCGGGGTCGGTATCACTCTCCTCTGGTCAGGTGCCGTGGCGGCAGTTGCCTTCAAGGCGGTCGACATGCTGATCGGGCTGAGGGTCAATGGCGATGCCGAGCGGGAAGGGTTGGATGTCACCTCCCACGGCGAGAAGGCTTACAGCATGTGACCCCGAACGCCAGACAACAAAAAAACCGCCGGAATCGGCGGTTTTTTTATGACACTAAAGCTGCAAAGCCTGAGTTCACACGCTTAGTTCACGACGGCCACGTTGATGCTGCCATTGCCCTGGGTCATGCGCACGCGGGCCCCCGGCACGAAGGAGGGGCTGGCTTTCTGCACCACCACGATGGCTTCGCCATTCTCTTTCTTGATCTCCAGCTCGACCCCGTCGACCTGGTTGAGCTTGTCGCCCGCCGCCTTGCCAGCTGCCGCGCCGGCAATGGCGCCGCCGGCAGTGGCGAGATTACGGCCGGTGCCGCCGCCTATGGTGCTACCCAGCAGGCCGCCGACCACGGCACCGCCAACCGTGCCGAGCAGGGAGTTCTCATCGGCCTGGATCTTCACCGGGCGGGTGGAGATGATGGTGCCATAGCTCACGGTCTGTACCTGTTTGGCGCGGTCTTTGGTGTAGACATCGCCAGAGTAGACATCGCTGTTGGCGCAACCGGTGATGGTAGTGGCGGCCAGCAGGGCAATAAGGGTCATACGTTTCAACATGATGGGCCTCCGGGGCTGCATATAATTCGAACAATCTAGATGATGATGTGCACTTTACTCCAAGCTTCCCAGACATTAAATCAGCGAAATGTAACCAATTATGTGACCTATTACGGCGAAATGCCTCTATGGTGGGCTACTCTGTCAGCCGCTTGACCAGTACCATCCGGTGTTCGCCTGCACCGAAATAGTCTTTGACCTCTTCAACCAGTTGATATCCAAGGCGATAGTAGAGGCGTTGAGCAGGATTGACCGGATCGACCGTGAGCTTGAGCTCGCGGATCTGCAGCGCCTGCTGGTTGGCCTCCATCTGGCGCATCATTCGGTCCGCGAGGCCAAAACCGCGCGCCTCGGGCAGTACCGCCAGCGAGAGCACCCAGCCTTGCGACCGTTCCTGACCGAATCCACCCAGCACATAACCGACCAGATGCCCCTCGTACTCGGCCACGAGCAGCAGCTCGGGCCACAGATCCATCGCCTGCCGGAAGAAGAAGGCGGGATAGACATCGTCGCCAAAGACCTTGGTATCGATCTGCCAGATGGCGTGCATGTCGGCATGGGTCGCGGGGCGCAGCCGGGGCTGGTTGTGGTGCATCAGGGCGTCTCTGGTCAATATTGGCGAAAGGTGATGCCTTGGGTCTGTACCTTGTGATCGCTGCCACCGCGCCATTGGGCGGGGCGGGCCAGCTCGCGGACATCCAGAGCTGTATAGGTAATGTCGTGGTGAAACAGGCTCTCGGCGAGCGACTGGCGCAGCGCGAGCAGCCGTGCATCGTCGAGTTGCCAGCCGCTGAACAGCTCGGGTGCGCTTTCGTGGCGATAGAGCGCGAAGTAGTAACCAAGCCAGCGGGTCGGCAGTTTATGGATCCTGGCCTGGGTCAACAACTGTCCTGCGCTGTATTGCTTGCAGGCACCATACTCTTTGGCCAGGATTGCCGACATCGCCAGATAGCGGCGCAGGGCCCGACGCTCGCTAAAACGGGTAAACCAGCTCATATAACTTTTCCACTGTTCAATGCAGACAAGGGTCTACGCCAGGCAAGGGGATCTTAGCGATTGATTTCTGAATCCCGCATGAGCGATCAGGGGGGAAGCGGGCGGTTCTGGGGCCGTTTGGGGGCCTTGCGCCAGCCGTCGAGCAGATGGCGGAGAGTGAGCCAGGGGTGGCGCAGCAACATCCGCGGGCCGCTCCATTTCATCACCTGCTGGATCTGCTTGCGCATAGCGGGAGCGTAGCAGTGGATGTTGCAGTTGGCACAGGTGGGTTTGTGGCCGTGACCGTAACGGCAGCGAGCGAGCCGCTGGTGGGCGAAATCCTGTAACTGGCGACAGTGACGGCAGTGGGGATCCTGATGGTGGTGCTGGCAGTAGAGACGGATCATGGCGTTGACCGTCCTCTTCTCGCGCATGAGTCTGGGGTGGTCATCCGCCTGTTTGTTGACTGTGGCGGGTGAGCCCCCTGCTGGGCTGGCGTGATGATGTTTCATGGCCGCCATTTTCCTGACCAGCCCCGACGGGGTGTTGATACAGGTCAAAAGGGGGGGAGAAAAAACAGGGCCCGCAGGCCCTGTGTCATCAGATGAGGCTGGTTGCCTGCTCCAGCCAGGCGAGATCCTCGCCCTCGAGCAGCGGGCTCAGGCGGCGGAATACCTCGACATGGTATTCGTTGATCCAGCGGAATTCGGCCGGGCTCAGCAGGCTGCGGTCGATCAGGCGGGTATCGAACGGCACATAGGTCAGCCGCTCGAAGCCCAGCATCGGCAGCTCGCCGATCTGCTCCAGTTCGGTGACCACCTCCAGGTTTTCACAGCGGATACCGAAGCCATCTTCCCGGTAGTAGCCCGGCTCGTTGGAGAGCACCATGCCCGGCTGCAACGCCACCATGTTCCCTTTCGGCGCGATGCGCTGGGGTCCTTCGTGGACACTCAGGAAGTGGCCGACGCCGTGGCCGGTGCCGTGGTCGTAGTTGTAACCGGCCTGCCACAGCGGCATCCGGGCCAGCACGTCGAGCTGGATACCGGCGGTGCCACGGGGGAAGCGGGCCTGATCCAGCGCGATATGACCCTGCAGCACCCGGGTAAACATTGCCTTCTGCTCGTCGGTCACCTCACCCACCTTAATGGTACGGGTGATGTCGGTGGTACCGTCCAGATACTGGGCGCCGGAGTCCAGCAGATAGAGGCTGTCCTGACCGAAGGGGCGCGGGGTGCCGTTGGTGTGGCGGTAGTGGCACATGGCGGCGTTGGGGCCGAGCGCCGAGATAGTGTCGAAGCTCGGCTCGACGTAGTGCTCCTGCTCGCGGCGGAACGCTTCCACCTGATCGGCCAGGGTGCCTTCATCCACCCCCTCGAACTCGCCGGAGGCGACCAGCCGATCCAGCCAGGCGAGGAAGCGGGTCATGGCCACGCCATCGCGCAGATGGGCGGCGCGCATACCGGTCAGCTCGACCTGGTTCTTGCACGCCTTCGGCAGCATGGTCGGGTCTTGCCCTGCTACCAGAATGGCTCCCGCCTCCTCCATGATGAGCTGGGTCCAAGCATTGGCTGTGTCCGGATCGGCCAGTACCTTCTGCTGATCTTCACCGATGCGCAGCAGCACATCTTCCAGCTTGTCGACCGGATAGACGGAGACATCCTGACCCACATGTTGACTGAAGGCGAAGCAGTCGATCTTGTCGGTATCGACGAAGAAATCCATGGTGGTGTTGGCGTAGAGCACCGCAAAGCCGAGCACCACCGGCAGCCGGTCGATGTCGCGGCCACGCAGGTTAAGCAGCCAGTTGATGGGCTCGGCCTGGGTCAGCAGCACCGCATCCAGCCCGCGCTTGCGCAGGTCGCTGGCCAGCATTTCACGTTTGGCCTGGCTGGACTGGCCAGCCAGCTCCTCGCTGTAGAGGGTGACCGGTGCCTTTGGCGGCTCGGGGCGATCGCTCCAGAGCAGGTCGATGGGGTTTTGTTCCATCCGCACCAGCTCGATACCACGCTCCGCCAGCAGCGCTTGGGCATTCTTGTACCAGGTCAGACTGTGCAGACGGGCATCGAAGCCAACCCGGGCACCTGGCGGCAGTTGCTCGGCTAGCCACTGTACGTGGGGATCTTCATTGAGGTGGAGGAATTCAAACAGCTCGGCGGAGGTCTGCATCCGCGCCTGCACCGTATAGCGACCATCGACAAAGAGGGCTGCTCGCTGGGCCATGATGATGGCGACCCCGGCAGAGCCGTTGAACCCGGTGATCCAGTCAAGCCGTTCGGCATAGGCGGGGATGTACTCGCCGAGGTGCTCATCATCGTGGGGGACGATAAAGGCGTCCAGCTCCTGCATGGCCAGCTCGGCCCTGACTTGGGCGACGCGGGTTTCAATTATCTCGAAATTATTCATGTCGTTAGTGCCAGATGGTTGCTATATGAGTGTTCAGTTTTGATGGCCGCTGGCCAAGATCTGTTTGATCGACTGCCCTGCCGCCTCGATATGCTGTTTGAGCAGCACCACCGCCTCGTGCTTGCGCCGGGCGCGGCACAACGCCAGCAGTTGGGCGTGTTCACGCTCGGCCTTGTCTACGCCGCCCTGGGCAAAGAGCAACTCGAAGCGGACATAGCGGTCACAGCTCAGATTGATCTGGGCGATGAGATCCAGTGCCTGGGGGCGACCGGCTGCCTGATAGAGGGTGGCGTGAAAGCTGTGATTCAACTCGGCCCACTCCTCGATCTGGGTGCCTGACTCCAGGGCGTGATCAAATTGGGCGAGAATGGCCTCCGCTTGTGCGAAGGTGGCTTCCGTCATCATGTCGACGGCGTGAAACAGGGTATCGGCTTCCAGCAAGGCTCGCAAATAAAAGAGCTCGTCGATGGCCGAGGCGTCCAGCATGGTGACGACAGCGCCGCGATGGGCCTCGAATTTTACCAGTCCCTGGGCCTCCAGCTGCATCAGTGCTTCCCGCACCGGAATGCGGCTCACGGCCAGTTCCCGGGCGATGGCATCCTGACGCAAGGGGGCGCCGGCGGGGAACTCCCCACGGAGGATCCGGCCACGGAGGTTTTCCATCACCATCTGGGTTCGGGTCTGGTAGGGTGGGGTCATGGTCGGGTCACGATTGGGCGTTACAGAATTGTATATTGTATAAAGTTTGGCTGAATCTAACCTGTCACAATAGACAAAGGCAAGGTTTTGGCCCCTTTAACGGGACTGATGGCTGCGTTCGGGGTTGTCATAAAAACAAAAATGCCGGTCAGCGTAGCTGACCGGCATGATGTCACTGATACGAAGCGAGCTTGTTACAGCAGCGGGCCTGCCGCAACCAGACGTTTGCCTTCATCGTTATCGGTGAAGCGCTCGAAGTTCTTGATGAAACGGCCTGCCAGATCGACGGCCTTGGCATCCCACTCGGCCTTGTCGGCGTAAGTGTCGCGCGGGTCGAGGATCGCCGGGTTCACATCGTGCAGCGCGGTCGGGATCTCCAGATTGAAGATTGGCAGCACCTTGGTCTCGGCCTTCTCGATGGAGCCATCCAGGATGGCGTCGATGATGGCGCGGGTATCCTTGATGGAGATGCGCTTGCCGGTGCCGTTCCAGCCGGTATTGACCAGATAGGCCTCTGCACCTGCCGCTTCCATCCGTTTTACCAGCTCCTGACCGTACTTGGTCGGGTGCAGGGAGAGGAAGGCTGCACCGAAGCAGGAGGAGAAGGTCGGGGTCGGTTCAGTGATGCCACGCTCGGTACCGGCCAGCTTGGCGGTGAAGCCAGACAGGAAGTGGTACTTGGTCTGCTCCTTGGTCAGTTTAGAGACCGGGGGCAGCACGCCGAAGGCGTCGGCAGTCAGGAAGATCACCTTGGTTGCGTGACCCGCCTTGGAGACCGGTTTGACGATGTTGTCGATGTGATAGATGGGGTAGGAGACGCGGGTGTTCTCGGTCTTGGAGCCATCATCGAAGTCGATGGTGCCATCGGCAGCAACGGTCACGTTCTCCAGCAGCGCATCGCGACGGATGGCGTGGTAGATGTCAGGCTCGGCCTCTTCGGAGAGCTTGATGGTCTTGGCGTAGCAGCCCCCTTCGAAGTTGAACACGCCGTGGTCATCCCAGCCATGCTCGTCATCGCCGATCAGCTGACGCTTGGGATCGGTGGAGAGGGTGGTTTTGCCGGTGCCGGAGAGGCCGAAGAAGATGGCGACGTCGCCGTCCTGACCCACGTTGGCGGAGCAGTGCATGGAGGCCATGCCGCGCAGGGGCAGGAAGTAGTTCATCATAGAGAACATGCCCTTCTTCATCTCGCCACCGTACCAGGTGCCACCGATGAGCTGCATCTTCTCGGTCATGTTGAAGGCAACAAAGTTCTCGGAGTTGAGACCCTGCTCCTTCCAGTTCGGGTTGGTGCACTTGGCACCGTTCATCACCACGAAGTCGGGCTTGAAGGTTTTCAGCTCTTCCTCGCTCGGGCGGATGAACATGTTTTTCACGAAGTGTGCCTGCCAGGCCACCTCGGTGATGATGCGCACGGCCAGGCGAGTATCCGGGTTGGCACCGCAGAAACCGTCGACCACAAACAGGCGCTTGCCGGAGAGCTGCTTGGTGACCAGCCCTTTCAGATGTGACCACACTTCAGGGGTAATCGGTTTGTTATCGTTTTTACCCTGGTCAGACCACCACACAGTATCCTGGGTGGTGCCGTCTTTGACGATATATTTATCTTTCGGGGAGCGACCGGTGAAGATACCGGTGTTTACGTTGACGGCGCCCAGCTCGGTCACCACACCGCGCTCGAACCCTTCCAGGTCAGGGTGTGTCTCTTCCGCGAAAAGCTGCTCGTAAGAGGGGTTGCGAACGATTTCTTGGCTGTTTTTGATGCTGTATTGGTCCAGTCCTAATTGTTGGGCCAGGGTGGGTTCTGCCACGATTGTCATTGTATTCTCCTGGGTTCAGAGGTTGGTAGGGTTCTATCTGACGGTCATCCTATCACTTAGGTGGTAGAGTTTAGCGATCGCCATCAAACTTTATAAAATAGGGTATTTTTTTGTTATTAAAGTTAAAGGCGGGTTTTGCCCGCCTTTAATTAGTGTAACTTGTTTGCATCATTGCCGGGAGCCCTGCTGAACAGGGTTTCGACATCGATCCCATTAAATTGGTACTGGGCGCCGCAATAATCACAGTGCATGTCGATCTTGCCGAGCTCCTGCACCATCTCCATCACCTCTTCCTTTTCTATTTGCAGCAGGGCCCCTTCGCAGCGTTCGCGGGAGCAGGTGCAGCGGAAGGAGACCGCTTGCGGATCGAATACCCGCACCTTGTCCTGATGGTAGAGACGGTAGAGGATCTCTTCGGCTTCCAGACCGAACAGCTCTTCATCCTTGATGGTGCTGGTGAGCTGGGTCAGGTGGTCGAAGTCGTTGCTGTGATCCTCGCTCTGAGCGGGCAGCTCCTGCAGCATGATGCCGGCGGCGCGCGGTTCGCCCTCGTGGTAGCCGGTGCGGATCCACAGCTTGGTGGCCAACTGTTCGGACTGGGCGAAGTAGTGCTCCAGGCAGCCTGCCAGGGTATCGGCGTCCAGCGCGATGATGCCCTGATAGCGCTCGCCCTGCTCCGGGGTGATGGTGATGATCAGCTGGCCATTGCCGATCAGGCTCTGCAGCTTGCCATCGCTCGGCAGCTCGCCTTCATAGCGGGCCACGCCGCGCAGCTGCTGGTTGTTATCACCGTTGATCACGGCCAGACGCACCGGGCCATCGCCCTGCAGCTGAACGGTGATGGAACCTTCAAACTTGAGGGTGGCGGTCAGCAGGCTGGTGGCGACCAGCAGCTCGCCCAGCAGTTTTTGCACCTGCACCGGGTAGTTCTGGGCTTCCACCACGTGGCGGTAGGTGTGATCCAGCTGGACCAGCTCGCCACGCACTTCGTACTCTTCAAACAGATAGCGATACAGCAGATCTTGGTTGCTCATCATGTATTCCTGGCTTTTCGGTGAGGTAAATCGGGCGGGCTGGGGTTGATGCCAGCCCGGTATCAAATCGGGGTCGGTCAGTACTGTTTGACCTTGAGCAACTGGCGTCGCTCCTGCTTGTCGGGGCGGCGCTCGGGGCTGGGGGCAAACTGGCTGTTGAAGCGGCGCGCCTCGCTGTTCTCGGCCCGTTTTTTCAGGCTCTCGGCGGTCTCTTCATAGAGCTGCTGGGCCAGCGGGGCCGACTTGCGCTGCTCGCTCAAGGCCAGCACCCGCACTTCGCGTTCGTCCTGCCCCTGCCAGAAGCGGATCAGTGCACCCACTTCCACCTGTTTGCCCGGTTTGCTGCGCTGACCATTGTAGTGCACCTTGCCCCCGTCTATCTGATCCCGCGCAATGGAGCGGGTCTTGTAGAAACGGGCCGCCCACAGCCACTTGTCGAGACGAACCTCGAGGACATTTTCTGCATGATTGGGCATGAACAGGCTCCATAACGGGGAAAAGAGGTGGTCGATTATACCAGAGCACGGGGTCGGGATAGAAACCGGGCAGCCGCCACGCGGGGCGCAAACCATGTCAAGGTGGTGCAACATATGGGCAGTTTGCTGATTCACAAGAGAAAGCTGTTGCTTTATCGGGTATTCATGGGGGCAGGGAAGGTCCTTCATACCGCGCATATAAAGCTGCCGCCCCGGTTGGGGGCGGCAGCGTTCACATCCGTCGACCACGGCTGAGTCAGAAGTGATCGCGAGGTTCCGGTTTCTTGCTGTCGCTCAGCCCCTCGCTATGGGCGATGGCGGTACGGATCAGATCAACCCCGGCACGGATAATCAGCACCCCCATATTGACCAGCTTGACACAGACCCACATGAAGGTGATGAGCAGGATCAGCTTGAGCACGGTCTGGAAGGCTTCCAGGAAGTTCTGCTCCAGCTGGGCGGTCAGGCCGTTGGCGCTGGTCATCAGCCAGGTGTAGACCTCGCGCACGAACGGGATGCGGCTTGGCATCTCCAGTACATCCAGTGCGGCAGGGAGCGCCTGGAAGATGACGATGCTGCCGAACAGGATCAAAATGACACCGATGGCGATGCCGAGGAAAAAGCCGAACTGTCTCATGGAGGGCTCCAGCGTTTGCTGCATGAAATTGAAGATAGCCGCCAATAGTAGGGAGTGCCCTGCCTCATCGCAATCTTGCGTGTGCCTCCACTGCGGCGGAAAGGGCGGCGCTCCCGCCGCCACCATTGCCCAACTATCTGATTTCTGGGAGGCTTGTCGCCATTGTGCATAGGGAAAACCAATTGATGTCGAGAACCCTCTTTTTATTGTTGATGACGCTGGTTGTCGCGGTGCCTGCGCTGGGAGCCGAACCGGCAGCACCGACGGCGGCAGTCTGCGCCATCCGCCATCAGGATCAACTGCTGCTGGTGCAGGATCGCCTCTCCTCCCGCTACAGTCTTAGCGGCGGTTACATAGATGGCGGCGAGCGCCCCGAGCAGGCTGCACTGCGCGAGCTGTATGAAGAGACTGGTCTGCGCGGTGAAATTGTCGCGGATCTTGGCCGTTGGCAGCGGGCGGTTATCTTCGCCTGCCGCACCCTTGACCCTATCGTCGCCCAGCAAGATTCCGGTTTTGTCTCGCAGTTGAAAGCACCGAATTTGGGGGGAGAGATCCTCAATGCCCGCTTGCTCTCCGTGGACAAGTTGCCCCGCGAGCAGCGTCGCTTCCCGGATCAGCTCGACTGGCTGCAAGCCCGGCTTGATCAGGTGCCAGAGAGCGAGGTGCGCTGGCAGGCCAACTTCGTGGCGCAGGGCAATGGGCTGCATCAGGCCGAGATCCCGCTGATGTTGCGTCTGCAGCAGTGGCTGGGGCCCGATGTCTGGTGGCTGTCGATCAGCAATCTGTTTGGTTCAGGCGGCTTTCAGCTTGCCTTGATACCTTTGCTGCTCCCGCTGTTGGGGTGGCCGCGGCTGCGCCAGCTGCTGTTCGCCATGCTCTGGCTCGGCTTGCTGGTGCAGACAAGCAAGGAGGGGCTCGGCTGGCCGCGCCCCTTCCATCTGCAACCACTGGTGGCAACCCAGAGTGCGCAAGGCTTTGGCATACCGAGTGGCCACACCGCCTCGACCCTGCTGTTCTGGGGCGCGCTGCTTGGCTGGTTGTGGCCTGCCCGGCGCGGGCTGGCCTATTCGCTGGCCTTGCTGCTGGCGCTGACCACAGGTCTGGCGCGGGTCTGGCTCGGGGTGCACTTTATCTCCGATGTAGCGGTTGGCCTGCTGATTGGCGCCTTACTGCTGGCCGCACGTCCCTGCTGGCGTGCCGACAGGCATTCGGCGGCTTGGCTGCTGTTGATTGCATCTGCACTGGCGCTCGGGGGACTGACCCAGTCGGCTCATCTGGTTGGAATTGGCCTGATGGCGCTCGGGCTCTGGGTTGGCGGCGTGTTCTCACTGACCCGCGACGGCACTCCCCCCATGCTGACGGGGGCGGTGACGCTGGCCGGTGGCGCCCTGATCGGGGTTGGCTTGTGGGTGCTGCCGCTGCTGACCAGCAGTTCGCTGACCATATTGCTTAGTCAGTTTGTGCTCTTTTTCGGGCTGGGGCTCTGGTTGAGCGCTGGCCTCTGGTGGATACTCTCTTTCTTGAAATGCGACACACGACCCAAGGGCAACGGCTCTGACAAGGGAACACTATGAATGTGAAAAAAGTGGATTTGGCCAAGATAACCCTGGGGGTGCTGTTTATCAGTATCCTGATTATCTCCTGTTTCATGGTGTTGCAGCCGTTCTTGCCGGCGCTGGTGTGGGCCACCATGATCACCATCGCGACCTGGCCGCTGATGCGGATGATGCAGCGCCTGCTGTGGGGCAAGCGTTTGCTGGCAGCCCTCTTTATGACGCTGGTACTGTTGCTGATGTTTGTCATTCCGCTCTTTATGACCCTGGCCAATGTGGCGGAGAAGGCCCCCATGCTGATCGAGCTGGGTACCCATATCAGCCATTCGCCGCCGCCGGAGCTGCTCTGGCTGCAACAGGTCCCGCTGGTGGGCGACAAGCTTTATGACTTCTGGCAGCAGATTCTGGCGAGCGGTGGTCAGGTGCTGTTTGCCAAGCTGGCGCCCTACTTTGGCCAGACGGCCCGCTGGCTGGCCTCTCAGGCCGGTAATCTGGGGCTGCTATTCGTCCACTTCCTGCTGACAGTGGGTATCTGCGGCGTGCTCTATCACTCGGGAGAAGTGGTGGCGACCGGCATTCGCCGCTTTGCCCACCGGCTGGCTGGGGATCGCGGTGACAATGCGACCGTGCTGGCTTCACAGGCGATCCGCGCCGTGGCCATGGGGGTGGTGGTGACGGCGCTGGTGCAATCTTCGGTGGCCGGGGTGGGGCTGTGGATCGCCGGTATCCCTTACACCATGGTGCTGGTTGTGGTGATGTTCCTGCTGATCGTTGCCCAGATCGGCCCCTTCCCGGTGCTGCTGGCCTGTATCGGCTACCTCTACTGGAGCGGCGACACCACCTGGGGCACCTTCCTGCTGGTCTGGTCGCTGATTGCGGGCACCATGGACAACTTCCTGCGCCCCTTCCTGATCAAGCGGGGCGCCGACCTGCCGCTGATCCTCATTCTGGTGGGGGTAATCGGTGGCTTGTTGACCATGGGGATCATCGGCCTCTTTATCGGCCCGGTAGTGTTGGCGGTGGGCTACACCCTGCTGGATGCTTGGATCAAGGAGGGCGATCCCCAGCCTGAGGGGGCCCGGATCGCGGTACCGCCCCGCGTCGATTGACGGTGCTATACAAGCCGATGCAAAGAGCCGCCCGATGGGCGGCTCTCTTGTTGAGGCTGATAGCGTCAGACCGGTGGTTTCATACCTGAGAGGCAGCGGTGGTTCACAGCATCTGCTTGAGGCGATAGAGCAGATCCAGCGCCTGACGGGGGGTGAGCTCGTCCGGGTGCACCGCTTCCAGCTCATCGACTACCGGATGGCTCTGGGGCGCAATGGCCACCGGAGCCGGGCGGCTTTCACCAGCGGCCACCGGAGTGGCGCTTTCCAGCTCGTGCAGTTTGTGGCGGGCCTGCTGGATCACTGATTTCGGTACCCCCGCCAGTGCGGCGACTTGCAGGCCGTAGGAGCGGCTGGCCGCCCCCTCCTGCACCGCGTGCATAAAGGCGATGGTGTCGCCGTGCTCCACCGCATCGAGATGGACGTTGGCAAGCCCACTCATCAGCTCCGGCAAGCGGGTCAGCTCGAAGTAGTGGGTGGCAAACAGGGTGTAGGCGCCAATCTTGCTCGCCAGCTGTTCGGCACAGGCCCACGCCAGCGAGAGACCGTCGTAGGTGCTGGTGCCGCGGCCAATCTCGTCCATCAGCACCAGACTGCGGGCGGTGGCGTTGTTGAGGATATTGGCGGTCTCGGTCATCTCCACCATAAAGGTGGATCGGCCGGAGGCGAGATCATCCGATGCCCCGATGCGGGTAAAGATGCGGTCGATGGGGCCGATGCGGGCGCTGTCGGCCGGGACGAAGGCACCGATATGGGCCAGCAGCACGATCAGCGCGGTCTGGCGCATATAGGTGGATTTACCGCCCATGTTGGGGCCGGTGATGATCAACATCCGACGCTCCCGCTCCAGCCGGATGGGGTTGGCAATGAAGGGGTCGGTCATTACCTGCTCCACCACCGGATGGCGGCCCGCTTCAATGATGATCTGATCCTCATCAATGAGGGTCGGGCAGCGATAGTCGAGGGTCTCGGCCCGCTCGGCCAGATTGGCCAGCACGTCCAGCTCCGCCAGTGCGGCTGCGGAATCCTGCAGATCGCCGAGGTGCGGTAGCAGGGCATCGAGCAGCTCTTCGTAGAGCCGTTTTTCCAGCGCCAGCGCCTGGGACTGGGCGGTGAGTACCTTGTCCTCGTACTTCTTCAGCTCATCGATGATGTAGCGTTCGTTGTTCTTGAGGGTCTGGCGGCGGATGTAGTGGGCCGGCACCAGATGGCTGTTGGCGCGGCTCACCTCGATATAGAAGCCGTGTACTTTGTTGTAACCCACCTTGAGGGTGTTGATGCCGGTCAGCAGCTTCTCCCGCTCCTCGATGCGGGCGAGGCTGGCGGTGGCGCCGTTGGCGAGATCCCGCAGCTCGTCCAGCTCCTGATTGAAGCCGTCACGGATGACGCCACCATCGCGGATCAGCACCGGTGGCACCTCCATCACCGCACGCTCCAGCAGGTCGAGCAGCTCGGGGAAGGTGCTGGCGCGCTCGGCCAGCTGCTGCACCGCTTCGTGCTCGTTATCCGCCAGCAGGCGTTGCAACTCGGGTAACTGGGCGAACGCCTGACGCAGCCGGGTGAGGTCGCGCGGGCGGGCAGAGCGCAGGGCGAGGCGCGCCAGCACCCGCTCCACATCCCCCACCTGACGCAGCAGGTTGCCCAACTCGTCGTAGAGGTTCTGCTCGATGAGCTCCTTGATGGTGCTCTGGCGACCTTTGAGGATCACCCGATCGCGGATCGGCTGGTGGATCCAGCGTTTGAGCAGCCGGCTGCCCATGGGGGTGGCGGTGCGATCCAGCACCTCTGCCAGAGTATTGTCATAGCCACCGGCCAGATTCTGGGTCAGCTCCAGATTGCGGCGGGTGGCGGCATCCATGATGACGGCGTGATCCGGCTGCTCGAGGCGCACGCTGCGGATGTGGGGCAGGGCGGTGCGCTGGGTGTCCTTGACGTACTGCATCAGGCAGCCGGCTGCGCACAGGGCGGTTTCGCTCTGTTCGACCCCAAAGCCCACCAGATCCTGGGTGCCGAACTGCTGGCAGAGCAGCTTGCGGGCAGTGCCCAGCTCAAACTCCCACTCCGGGCGGCGACGCAGGCCGCGGCGACCCTCTATATGGTGCAGGAACTCGAACGATTCGGGATAGAGCAGCTCGGCCGGATTGGTGCGCTGCAGCTCCGCCAGCAGGGTCTCTTCTCTCTCGAACTGGTTGATGAAGAAGCGGCCGGAGCCGATATCCATGGTGCCATAGCCGAAGCGGCGGCCATCGTGATAGACGGCGGCGATCAGGTTGTCCTGTCGCTCGCTGAGCAGCGCCTCGTCGGAGACGGTGCCCGGGGTGATGATGCGAATGACCTTGCGCTCCACCGGCCCCTTGCTGGTGGCGGGATCCCCCACCTGTTCGCAGATAGCGGCGGACTCGCCGAGCTGTACCAGCTTGGCCAGATAGCCTTCGATGGCGTGATAGGGCACCCCGGCCATCGGGATGGGGCTGCCCGCCGACTGGCCGCGCTTGGTCAGGGAGATGTCGAGCAGTTGGGAGGCCTTGCGGGCATCGTCATAGAACAACTCGTAGAAGTCGCCCATCCGGTAGAACAGCAGGATCTCCGGGTTCTCGGCCTTGAGGGTCAGATACTGCTGCATCATGGGCGTATGGGCGCTGAGATTGGCGCCTGGCGTGGCGCCAGTTGCTTGGTGTTGTGCGGTCATGTGCTATTCCAGAAGGGGCCTCTGCGGGCCAGTGTCTGCGGTGATGAGCCTTGAGCTTGATGGCGCCATTCTACACATAAGCGGCGCGCCGGGGGAGCGGGTGTTCAGGGCGCGGTTGCTCTGCACTATTAAAGGCATGACACCGGTGCGGCACCTCACATTGCGGCAGGCAAGGGCGGTCTGCCGTTGTTGCGGGCGGCGGTAGCGGGATCGCATAATGTGCCTCTTGAGCGGATCAGAAGGAGTCGTGATGAAACTGGATGCAGAGATAGAGCACCTTGCCATCGAGCTGGGACGGGCTCTCGGCCAGCGGGGCTGGCTGGCTGCGACTGCCGAATCCTGTACCGGCGGCGGGGTGGCCAGCGCTATCACCGACATCGCGGGCAGCTCCGGCTGGTTCGATCGCGGTTTTGTCACCTACACCAACGAGGCCAAACAGCAGATGTTGGGGGTGAGCGGCGAGAGTCTTGCACAGCATGGCGCGGTGAGCGAAGCCGTGGTGCTGGAGATGGCCCGCGGCGCGCTGACCCACTCGTCGGCCGCCATCAGTGTGGCAATCAGCGGCATTGCCGGCCCCGGCGGCGCCACCGAGGGCAAGCCGGTCGGCACCGTCTGGTTCGCCTGGGCTGACCGCAATGGCCGTCACCACTCCCTGCTCGCCCGCTTCGACGGGGATCGCCGGCAGGTGCGCCAGCAGGCGGTGAGACAGGCCTTGTCGGGTCTGTTGGCCCTGCTCAGATAAATTGGGCTTGATACTGTATGAATAGACAGTATACTTAGCCCAACTTCACTTAAATTACTCACGATTTCCAGCGGAGATTGGCATGGATCAGAACAAACAGAAGGCACTGGCGGCTGCGCTGGGTCAGATTGAAAAGCAGTTCGGCAAAGGTTCCATCATGCGTCTGGGCGACAGCAAGACCATGGATATCGAAGCCATCTCTACCGGTTCCCTCTCGCTGGACGTGGCGCTGGGCATTGGCGGTCTGCCGTGTGGCCGTATCGTCGAGATCTACGGCCCGGAATCGTCCGGTAAAACCACCCTCACCCTGCAGGTGATCGCGGAAGCCCAGAAGAAAGGCAAAACCTGTGCCTTCGTCGATGCGGAACACGCCCTCGACCCCATCTATGCTGCCAAACTGGGCGTCAACGTTGACGACTTGCTGATCTCCCAGCCGGATACCGGCGAACAGGCGCTGGAAATCTGCGACATGCTGGTGCGCTCCAACGCCGTTGACGTCATCATCGTCGACTCCGTGGCGGCCCTGACCCCGAAAGCGGAAATCGAAGGCGAGATGGGTGACTCCCACGTTGGCCTGCAGGCCCGTCTGATGTCTCAGGCGCTGCGCAAGCTGACCGCCAACATCAAGAACGCCAACTGCCTGTGTATCTTCATCAACCAGATTCGGATGAAGATCGGCGTCATGTTCGGTAGCCCGGAGACCACCACAGGTGGTAACGCGCTCAAGTTCTACGCCTCCGTGCGTCTGGATATCCGTCGTATCGGTGCCATCAAGGAAGGCGACGAAGTGGTCGGTAACGAGACCCGCGTCAAAGTGGTCAAGAACAAGGTTGCCCCGCCCTTCAAGCAGGCCGAATTCCAGATCTTCTACGGTGCCGGTATCTCCAAAGAGGGCGAGCTGGTGGATCTCGGCGTCAAGCACAAGCTGATCGACAAGGCCGGTGCCTGGTACAGCTACAACGGCGAGAAGATCGGTCAGGGCAAGGCCAACGTCATGAAGCTGTTCGCCGAGAACAAGGTGATGGCTGGCGAAGTGGAAGTCCGCCTGCGCGAGCTGCTGCTCTCCGGTGCCGTACCTGTCGATGACAAGGCGGCACCGGTTGAGGCAGAAGAGTTCGATGCCGAAAGCGAACAAGAGTTCGAATAAGGAACAAAGGAAGGCCGGGTAGATACCCGGCCTTGTTATTTATGATGGTTGATGAATCCACTACCGAACCCGCACCGCCCAGCTTCAAAGAGCAGCTGGCAGCCGCGCGCGCCTTTGCCATGCGCAGTCTCGCCCGCCGCGAGAGTGCCGAGTCGGAGCTGGCCAACCGGCTGCGCCAGCAGGGGTTCAGCCAGGAGGTGATTGAAGCAGTCGTTGAGTATTGCCGCGGTTACAACTGGGTCAATGACGAGCGATATGGTGCCATGGCGGTGCGGGCCGGTGCCGCCAAGGGGCATGGCCCTATCAAGATCCGCTTCGATCTGCGCCGCAAGGGGCTCGACGATTTGCAGATCGATGCCGCATTCGATCAACCTGAGTTGGACTGGTTCGAACTGGCGTTTGCCCTGCTAGAACGGCGCGCCCGGGTGGCCGATTTGGCGGATTTCAAGCTGCGGATGAAGTGGCTCAAATATCTGTTGGGACGCGGTTTTAGCCAGGATCAGGCCCGTTACGCCCTCTCTGCCCTGCAGGAGCGGGGGGAGTAGAACGGCAATATGTAGTGGCATAGTGAATT
>NZ_CDBO01000071.1:28352-64939 GCF_000819885.1 Aeromonas fluvialis | reverse complement strand
AGTCCCGTCCGCTCCGCCAATGATTAAAAAGCCTAGTCGAAAGACTGGGCTTTTTTTCGTCTGCAGAATTTGAATGCTGATATTGTTATCTCACTCGAACATTCTCCAAGCGCGCCTTTACGCAGGAGGTGTGACGGAGAGAGAGGCTATCATGTTGCCTTTCGCATCTCATTGACTCGTGCTCTTTTTA
Organism: Aeromonas fluvialis; assembly: GCF_000819885.1. GTDB lineage: Bacteria > Pseudomonadota > Gammaproteobacteria > Enterobacterales > Aeromonadaceae > Aeromonas > Aeromonas fluvialis. The sequence goes on along the minus strand of NZ_CDBO01000071.1, from coordinate 64,749 downwards.
ATCTCTTCGGTCACCTGCCGTTTTTCAGCCTGTGCGTCCATGAGTAGCTTGTAGGCCACATAATATTTGTAGATGTTCCCCACATAGGTCACGGTTTCGGCGCCAATCTTCTCGGCGGCAATGTGCTCCACGTTGCCAAACCAGACGTTGGGGTTGAAGCCGCGTTGCTCGGTTAGCTTGCGTAGCTTGGCAATGCGGGCGGGTCCCGCATTGTAGGAGGCAAAAGAGAAGAGGGCCTTGTCCAGCCGGCTCATCGGCTCGTCCCCATAGTAGTTATCAATCATCCAGCGCATGTACTTGATTCCGCCATGGATATTGGGCTCAAGCTGGCGAATGTCTCCTACTTTGAGATCCTTGCCGGTCGCAGGCATGATTTGCATCACTCCGATGGCACCTACATGGCTGCGGGCCTTCTGATTGAGGCGTGACTCCTGGTAGCCTTGGGCAGCCATCAGCAACCAGTCCACGTCATACTTGTCCCCATATTGTTTGAACAGATTGATAATGTTTAGAAATTTCACTCGCTCCTGTTCTGAGTTGGCGTTTTTTACATATTTGCTGCTCTTGAAATAGCGATTCAGCAAGGTATTGCCGGTGATGCTGCCTTGGCCATGCAGCTTGATGTAGTTGTTCAGCATGGCTCGCAGCTCGGGGCTCTCCTTGCGCACGGCCCAAGCGATTTCACCATCGCGGCGAAGGGTGACCCTGTCATGCACCCGCAGGGTGGGGAAGATCTGCTTCCAGAAGTTGGCTTTGTGGCTATCGACTACGAGCAGGGGAATGAGGCCTGCACTTAGCATCTCCAGCAGATCCTCATCCTCCAGGGCATCGGGTGCCTCCTTGAGGCGTACGGGCGGACGTCCCTCCTGGACAAAGCGTGCATTGAGGGCTTGCAGGCTTTCGTAGTAGCTCGATGAGTAGCGCACGAACACTGTCTTGCCCGCGAGATCCTCCAGGGTATCAACCTGAGGGGAGTCTGGCCCGCTCACTAGCAGCTCGCTCACCCCCTTGTAGATAGGTTGAGTGAAGTCGACTAACTCCAGTCGTGCTGGCGTAATGGTGAGGTTGGCAGCCGCAATGTCGCCCTTGCCTTCCCGCAGGGCCTGGAACAGTTCCCCCCGAGCCACAGGGATGAAAATAACCCGCATCTTTAGATGGCGCTGCGTGAGCTTTTTCTCTTTCGCCAGCTGGATATTGAGGTAGCGTTCGAACTCCATGAGGCTGTCATAGGTGGCTCCGCGCTGGGTGCCCTTGTCAACGAAGTAGAAAGTCTTGCTGTAGACGGTGAGCACCCGGATCACCCGGCGATCCAGCATCCCGGGTAAATCACCGCTCCAGGGCTGCAGTAGATCGTCTGTGGTGAGGGTGAGCTGCTCGCGAGCGGTTTCCTCTGCGGGGGTGGCGGCATGAGGGCTGCTCAGGGGCAAAGCGAGGAGCAGCAAACTAAACAGGCCTGCCAAGCGGTTAAGAACACTCATATTCTGACTCCGAAATGGGGCTGCCATTAAATGAGTCTAGTTGAGGCGCGATACTCGTGATGCAATTTCCCTGCGTGGCTATGGGGCTCTACCATGGGTCAGAAACAGAGGTGGCTAGTGTCGTTTCAATGGATCACGACAGCACTTACCGCGGTAGGCTGATCCGCGCCTCCAGGCCGCCTTGCGGCCGGTTGAGCAGGGTCAGCTCGCCGCCGTGCTGATGGACCAAGGTGCGAGCGATGGAGAGCCCGAGCCCTACGCTGCCCGACTCGGTGTTGCGCGCTTCGTCCAGCCGCACGAAGGGTTTGAACACATCCTCCAGCCGCGTCGGATCGATCCCCGGCCCGTTGTCGCGGACCCGGATCAACAACTCTTCTTTGTCGCGCTCCAGCGACACCTCTGCACTGCCGGCATATTTGATGGCGTTGCCAATCAGGTTTTGCAGCACCCTGCGCAGGGTATTGGCCCGGCAGGCATAGACCTCTTTGCCCTCCGCCAGACAGGTGACTGGCTGGCCGGTATCGGCATAGTCATCGCACAGGCTGACCAGCAGGCTGACCAGATCCAGCTCGCGGGTCGCCTCCTGCTGCCCCTCCTCGCGGGCAAAGCTGAGGGTTGCCGCCAACATCTGCTCCATCTGTTGCAGGGTCTGCTGAATGCGCTCCTTGTCCTCGCCATCGGCCAGAAACTCGGTGCGCAGCCGCAGGCTGGTGATGGGGGTACGCAGATCGTGGGAGATGGCCGCCAGCATCTGGGTTCTGTCCTGCACGAAGCGGTCGAGCCGAGCGTGCATCCGGTTGAAGGCCTGAATCGATTCGCGGATCTCGGTGGGCCCTTCCTCTTTCAAGGGTTCGATATCCTCGCCCCGTCCGAGCCGCTCCGCATTGCCCGCCAGTTGCTTGAGCGGGCGGGTGGCACGGCGAAACAGTAGCACCATCAGCCCGATCACCAGACTGGCGACCAGCATCAGGTTGAGAGTAGTCTGCCACGACCAGCTACCTGCCTCCTTGTCGACCAGCGAGCTGAACTGCAGCCAGCCTCCCTGTGGCAGTTCTATGGAGCCATAGAGCCGCATATCCCGTGGCGGGGGCGGCCCCTTGCGATCCCGCATCATGCGGGCGTGATGCTCCCATGCCTTGCTACGTTGGGTATCCTCTTTCAGCTCGGCGCTGATCTCGACGGTGAGGCCGGGGGGATAGTTGAGGCGCGAGCGCACCAGCTTCTCGAAGCGAGGGCTGCGGTTGTCCGGTTGCAGCGGCTCGTCGGAGAGTCTTAGCAGCAGGGTCTCGCTGCGGCTCGCCTTGAGGATCTCGTCATAGAGGGAGGGGGGCGAGAGGGAGAGCAGCCGCACCACCGAGATGATCCGTTGCATGGCGTTGCGGCTGTTGACGAAGCCGAGTGCCTCCTCCCGATCCGAACGGTAGATCTGGATGCTGAGCAGCTGGATCAGGATCAATCCCGCCAGAGCCACCAGAATGATCTGGCCGGTCAGTCCCTTGGGCCACATCCGTGTCCACAGTTGTTGCAAGGCGCCCACTGCTTAGACCTGCGTCACGTTGACAGAGAACATATAGCCACCACCCCAGATAGTCTTGATCAGCTCCGGATTCTTGGGATCCCGCTCCAGCTTGCGACGCAGTCGGCTCACCAGGGTGTCGATGGCGCGATCGAAGGCCACCGCCTCGCGCCCGCGGGCAAGATCCAGCAGCTGATCCCGACTTAGCACCCGCTGCGGTCGCTCCAGAAACACCTTGAGCAGATCGAATTCGGCGGTCGAGAGGCTGAGGCCCACCCCATCCTCATCGACCAGCTCCCGACGATTGATGTCGAGCAGCCAGCGATCGAAGCGCAGATCCCGGGTCAGGGTCTCGGGGGCGGGCTGGGTTTCCGCCTGGGTACGGCGCATCACCGCCTTGATGCGTGCCAGCAGCTCGCGTGGATTGAAAGGCTTGGCCAGATAGTCGTCGGCCCCCATCTCCAACCCTATGATACGGTCGGTCTCTTCCCCCATGGCGGTCAGCATGATGATGGGAAGATTTGATTTGACCCGCAGCTCGCGGCAGAGGGTCAGGCCATCTTCACCCGGCATCATCAGGTCCAGCACCAGCAGGTCGAACTCCCGCTCCTCCAGCAGCCGCTTCATCTCTTTGCCATCCCGGGCGCAGCTGACCCGCAGGCCGTGCTGTTCCAGAAAGCGCTTCAATAGATCGCGGATCTCGCTGTGGTCGTCGACCACCAGAATATGGGTGTTGCCTTGATTCATGGGGAGGGCTCCTGCTTGACGTTGGCACGAGTATACGAAAATCAGACCGGCGGTTTGTGTCAAAGTGTGCCAGATCGGCACCATGCCACACTCTGCTACAAAAAAGGGTGATACTGGCATAGTTCAGACACCGATAGGGTGTTTACTTGAGGGCAAGGCAAGAGCGCCGAATCAGAATCACCCCTACAGGAGATAGACCATGAAAAAGCTGACCAAAACCCTGCTGACCGCCACCCTGATCCTTGGCCTGCCGCTGGGCGCCTATGCCGCCAGTGAAGCCGCCCCTACCGGCCAGCCCGGTGCCATGATGGATTGCCCGATGGATGGCGGTGGCAAGATGGGTGGCAAGCACCACGGTGGTCGCCACGACAAGATGGCACGCATGCAGAACATGACCCCGGAACAGATCCAGGCCAACCTGCAGCAACGTTATGACCGCATTGAAGATCCGGCCAAGAAGGCGGAGTTTATCAAGAACCTGGGCGAGCGTGCCGCTGGCATGACCAAGCACGCCGAAGCGATGAAGCAGTTCGCCGAAGCTAACCAGTAAGCGCCATCGCCGACAGTCAGTCGTAAAGAGGGGAGCCTGAGGCTCTCCTTTCTTGTTTCTGGCAGCGCTGCTGCCCCTATTGCGTCTGGAACAGCTTGGGGATCTCCCGTACCAGCCAGCTTTTGGCCTTGCCCATGGTATCCCGCCGCCAGGCCATCACCACCTGCAACTGATGACGATATTCCGGGGAGATCACCTTGAGCCGCCCGGCCCTGATGTCCTCCTCAATCCAGCTCTGCGGCATGGTGCCGACACCGATCCCCGCCAGCAGGGCATCGTGTTTTTCCGCCATGGTGCTGACGGTGAGGCGCGGCTGCTTGTCTAGCAGGCGATAAGTGAGTACCGGTTTGCGCAGCGCGGTATCGGCGACCGCGATGGCGCGATAGCGGCGCAGGGTTTCGTCCGCCAGAGGCTCCGGCTCCTGATGGAGCGGATGCTCGGGATGAGCGACGTAGAGCATGACCTCTTCCTTGATCACCTGATGCTTGATGCCAGCCATCATGATGTCCGGATTGATCGCGGAGATCAGCAGGTCGGCCCGGCCATCCTCCAGACACTCCCAACTGCCCGCCAGTACTTCGGCGCGCAACCTGAGTCGGGTATCGGTCTGTTCGGCCAGCTTCTCCACCAAGGGGTAGAGGGCCTGTACCGGAACCAGCGCGTCGACGGCGACTGTGATGTCGGTCTCCCAGCCACGGGCCAGGGCCCGGGTCTCGCCCACCAGATGCTCGGCCGCCTCCAGCAGCATCCGGCCTCGCTCCAGCAGCATGCGGCCCGCCGGGGTGAACTTGGTTCTGTGGCCGCTGCGGTCGAACAGCATGGCATCCAGCTCGTCCTCCAGCTTCTGTACTGTGTAGCTCAGCGCCGAGGGCACCTTGCCCAGCTCATCGGCTGCCGCCGCGAAGCTACCGCGGCGGTCGATGGCGTCCAGCACCCGGATTGCCTCCAGGGTCAGTGCCCGTTCCTTGTTCGATACCTTGGCCATTCCTTACCTTCAATTTTTTTGAATATGTTTGCCAGTATATCTCGCTAACAAGTTAGGCCAAGTGACTCTACTATTCAATCAATGCTTAGGCAGGAGCGTCGAGCGGCCAAATATGCAGGAATTTACGCACTGTGATACACCAAATCGGTCTGTCTGATGTCGGTGAAAGAACAACACACTATTTGAATAATCTCTTGCATGGACGCATTGATTCAGGCCGAAAAGGCCTTGGCAATCACATATAAAACAAGAGAGTGAAAGAACATGAAAAACGTAATCAAGATGCTGGCCATTGCAGGCCTGATGACCACAGGTTTCGCCCAGGCTTCCGTACCGGCTGACTTCAATGCCATGCCCGGCGTGCTGTTTGTTAAGTGGAATGCCACTGCTGCACTGGATGGCAAAGCCAATTCGATGCTGGAAGTGCGTGACGAGTCTGGCCATCTGCTGGCATCAGTCCACGCCAATCTGGAAGGCACCCAGCAGGTGCGGATCCCGAGCCGTACCCAGGGCAACCTGACCATCAGCCTGGCTGGCCAGAGCAGCGAATACCGTATTCCGTTCGGCATCGGTGGTGGCAAAGACCGCTAAGTCGCCCCCCGGATAGATGAGGAGCAGACCATGATGCAATTGAGAGCCGCAGAAGCGCGGGGCAAGGCCAACTTTGGCTGGCTGGACGCGCGCCACAGCTTCTCTTTCGGTCACTACTATGACCCACAGTGGATGGGGCACTCGGTACTGCGGGTGATCAATCAGGATCGGGTTGCGCCGGGTGGCGGATTCGCCACCCACCCTCACGCCAATATGGAGATCCTCACCTGCGTGCTACAAGGCACCATTGAGCACAAGGACAGCCTCGGCCATGCCGAGCAGATCCCGGCAGGGGATTTCCAGCTGATGAGCGCAGGCAGCGGGATCCGCCACAGCGAGTACAACCCCTCGCAGACGGATCCTCTCTCCCTGTTGCAGATCTGGATTGAGCCGAACGAGTTCGGCACGCCACCCGGATACCAGCAGAAGAAGATCGAGTCCAGACCGGGCATGACGCTGGTAGCGTCACCGGATGGCGAGGCGGGATCGCTGCGGATCCGCCAACAGGCCCGCGTATGGCGGCTGGAGCTGGCCCCGGGCGAGACGCTCGAATGGGCACTGGCTGGCCGACACGGTTACCTGCAGATGATGTCAGGGGGGTTGACCGCCAACGGTCTGGCTGCCCGGCCCGGCGACGGGGTACTCAGTCGTGATGAATACCGGTGGGAGTTGGTCGCAACCAGTGCCACTCAAGCCCTGTTGTTTGACCTGCCCTGATTGGTCAGTGGCGATACGAGATAAATGAGGATAGTAAAATGGACAAGATGAAAGATGTTGCGCTACTGGCGGGTCGTGTACTGCTGGCACTGATGTTCGTGATGGCGGGCTGGAGCAAGATCGGTGGTTACGCCGGTACTCAGGGTTATATGGAAGCGATGGGCGTGCCGGGCTTTATGTTGCCGCTGGTGATCCTGCTTGAGCTGGGTGGTGGCCTTGCCGTCGTGCTCGGTCTCTTTACCCGCAGCCTCTCCGTGTTGCTGGCCGGTTTCACTCTGATGGCTGCCTTTATTTTCCACTACCAGCCTGCCGAACAGATGCAGATGCTGATGTTTATGAAGAACGTCTCAGTGGCCGGTGGTTTCCTGGCGCTGGCGGCGGCTGGTGCGGGTGCATTCAGTGTGGATGCCCGTCTTGGCAAAAACTGGTAACAGCCAGACAGTTTGAGTTTTCCAATGCCTTTTGGCCGGTGCAACTGCACCGGCTTTTTTCTGTCTGCGTTTTCCGGATAGGTGAGGTGGCGCGTCAAATCTGCGGCGCCCCTCATGGTTCAGCGGTTTACCCGCCTGCTGGCCACAAGTGCCTTTTGCATCTTCCCCCCCGATCCCCGACAATTCCCTCTCTTGTGAAGTGACGGAAATGGCTCGCCTTTTCCCTCGCCCCCTCTCATCCACAGGCGGGAATTGCTCATGTTTACCCTCTACCACTCCAATCAGCTGGATCTGCTCAAAGAGCTGCTGGTGAGCCGCATCCGGCAGGCCCCTCTCTCTCACCCCTTCGATCGGGAACAGATCCTGGTGCAGAGCCCGGGCATGGCCCAGTGGCTCAAGCTGGAGCTGGCCAAAGCCTTCGGCATCGCCGCCAATATCGACTTTCCGCTGCCCGCCAGCTTTATCTGGGAGATGTTCACCCAAGTGCTGGCGGATGTGCCGCGTCAGAGTCCCTACAACAAGGGATCCATGAGCTGGCAGTTGATGACCATTCTGCCTGCCTTGCTGGAGCGCCCCGCCTTTGCCCCGCTCGCCGCCTATCTGGGCGGGGGAGATGAGAAGGATCCAGCCCGGGATCCCGAGCAAGTGCGGCTGTGGCAGCTCTGCCAGAAGGTGGCGGATCTCTTTGACCAGTATCTGGTCTACCGGCCGGACTGGATCGCCCGTTGGGAAGAGGGGGAAGGATTGAGTCAGGAGCTGGCCGGGGTGAGCGGTCAGGATTGGCAGCCGGAGCTGTGGCGTGAGCTGGTGGCCCGCACGTTGGCGCTCTCTCCGAGCGGTTACCACCGCGCCAATCTCTACGAGGAGTTTATCCACGAGCTGGCGCGTACTGCCGATCTGCCGGGCAAGCTGCCGCAGCGGGTCTTTGTGTTCGGCATCTCGGCGCTGCCACCGCGCTATGTGGAGGCGCTGCTGGCCCTCGGCAGCCGGCCGGAGGTGGAGGTGCACCTGTTCGTCACCAACCCCTGCCGTTACTACTGGGGGGATCTGCTGGATCGCAAGACGTTGGCACGGCTGGAGAACAAGCTCAAACCCGGTACCGATATCGAGACATTGCAGGGCCCCGCCAACCCGCTGCTCGCCTCCATGGGCAAGCTGGGACGCGACTACCTGCATCAGCTGATGGAGCTGGAGGTGCCGCAAATCGAGGCCTTCGTCGATATCGACGAGGTGGATGGCAAGGGCAATGTCAGCCTGCTGCGCGCCATCCAGAAGGATGTGCTGGAGCTGGCAGAACGGGGCTCGGACCAATTTGATCTCGACAGCAGCCACCACAAGAGCCCCATCGATCCGGCGGATGGATCCTTGCAGATCCACGCCTGCCACGGCCCGATGCGAGAACTCGAGGTGCTGCACGACCGGCTGCTGGCGCTGTTTGAACAGGACCCGTCCCTCACCCCGAAAGATGTGGTGGTGATGATGCCGGATGTGAACAGCTACGGCCCCTACATTCAGGCCGTGTTTGGTAAAGAAAAGAGTGGGGCGCGCGGCCAGATCCCGTTTGCGGTCTCGGATCGGGCAGCGAGTCAGGAGAGCCCGCTGCTGCAAAGCTTCCTCGCCCTGCTCAGACTGCCTAATGCCCGCTTCGGGGCGGGGGAGCTGCTGGCCATTCTCGAGGTGCCCGCCGTGCTGCGCCGCTTCGAGCTGGATGACGACGAGTTCAACCAGCTGCGGGTCTGGGTGCAGGAGACCGGCATCCGCTGGGGGCTGGATGACGGCTACCCCGTCCGTTTCGATCTGCCACCCATGTCCGGCAACAGCTGGTTGTTCGGCCTGCGCCGCATGCTGCTCGGTTTTGCCATGGGCGACGGCGAGCCGGTGGCGGGCATTCTGCCCTACGCCGATATCGAAGGTCAGCAGGGCTTGGCGCTCGGCAAGCTCGCCTGGTTTGTCGATTCGCTGGCCGAATTCCTGCCCCGCTTGCAACAGGCGCAGCCGCTGGCCGAGTGGAACGCCTGCCTGCTGGCGCTGCTGGAGCGCTTCTATCTGGCCGACGAGGATGAAGAGCGTCAGCTCCAGCTCATTCGCAGCCAGCTGGTCGAGTGGCAGAGCCAGCTTGGCGAGGCCCGCTTCGAGCAACCCATCACCGCCGACCTGCTGCAGGATTACCTCGGCAGCGTGCTGGGGGAGTCCCGCTCCAGCCAGCGTTTCCTCGCCGGTCAGGTCAACTTCTGCACCCTGATGCCGATGCGCTCCATCCCCTTCAAGCAGGTCTGTCTGCTCGGCATGAACGACGGTGTCTACCCGCGCACCCTGGCCCCCATGGGATTCGATCTGATGGCGGTGGCGTCGCGGCGCGGTGATCGCTCCCGCCGCGATGATGACCGCTACCTCTTCCTCGAGGCGCTGCTCAGCGCCCAGCAGGGGCTCTATATCAGTTATCAGGGTTTCAGCGCGCAGGACAATAGCGACAAGGTGCCCTCGGTGCTGCTGGCGGAGCTGATCGACTATGTGCGGCAGGGCTTCGTGCTGGCGGGGGATGAGGAGCTCGACGACGAAACCTCCGGCAAGCGGCTGCTCAACCACCTGATGGTGGCGCACCCGCTCACCCCCTACAGCCGCAACTACTTCTACCCGGAGGCGGGTTCGCGCCTCTTTACCTATGCCGCCGACTGGCTGCCCGCCCTCAATCCGGTGCGCGGCGCGGCCAACTTCCAGAGTGGCGAGCTGCCTCTCCCGCCAGATTGGAACAGAGGGGGGGGCAAGGAGCAGGGGCTGGAGCTGGCGGAGCTGCTGCGCTTCTATCGCCAGCCCACCAAATATTTCCTCAACCGTCGCCTCAAGGTGTGGTTTGAGCTGAACGAAGCCAGCATCGAGGACAGCGAGCCGTTCGAGCTGGATGGCCTGCAACATTATCAGCTGAAAGATCTGCTGCTCGATGCCCATCTGGCAGAAGGGGATAGCACCGAGCGGCGCGAGCGGTTGCAGCTCACCGGTCTGTTGCCGCAAGGGTGGTTCGGCAGCCTGCTGCTGGATGATCTGGATGCCGAGATGGGCAAGCTGGCGGATCGGCTGCGCCCTTGGGTTGCCAATGGCGATGCAGAAAAGCAGGCGGTGGAGATCGATATCTCCCTCACTCAGGGCCAGCTGCAAGGGTGGATCGACACCCAGAAGGGGCGCTTGCTGGTGGTCAAACCCGGCAGCTTCAACGGTAAGGATCTGCTGCTGGGCTGGATCCAGCACCTCTGCCTCTCCCTCAGCGACGCCCCCGGCGACACCCTGCTGTTCGATGCCAAACAGAGTCTGCGGTTAGCCAAGCTCGCTGCCGACGAGGCGCGGCCCAAGCTGGCGGCGCTGGTGGCCTGCTGGGCGCAGGGGATGAAGCGGCCGCTGCCCTTCTTCCCCAACACCGCCTGGGATTGGCTCAAGGCGATCGAGAAGGATCCCGACAAGCCGGAGGCGGCCGACAAGGCGGCTCTCACCCGTTTCAACGGCGGCTGGATGATCAATGGGGAGGGGCAAGACCCTTACGTCGCGCGCTGCTTCCCCGAACTCGATGACGAGGTGCTGGGCCAGTTGCAGGCGCTGGCCCGCGAACACCTGACCCTGCTGCTCAAGACCCTGGAGGAGCTGCAATAATGGCTAACCCGCTCAATACCCTGCGTTTTCCCCTCCATGGTGAACGACTGATCGAAGCCTCCGCCGGCACCGGCAAGACCTACACCATCGCCGGTCTCTACCTGCGCCTGCTGCTGGGCCACGGCCCGATTATCGAACAAGAAGGTGAAGAGGGCGCCGATGCCGGTCAGCCGAGCGCCCACGAGCGGCCGCTCTCGGTGACCGAAATTCTGGTGGTGACCTTTACCGAAGCGGCCACCGCCGAGCTGCGCGGGCGGATCCGCGGTCGCATCCACGAGGCGCGGCTCGCCTTTATGCGCGGCCATAGCAGTGACACCCTGCTGGCCCAATTGTTGGACGAGGTGGAGGATCACGAGCTGGCGGCCCGCCGCTTGCTGGCCGCCGAGCGGCAGATGGACGAGGCGGCGGTCTTTACCATCCACGGTTTCTGCCAGCGGATGCTCACGCAGAACGCCTTCGAGTCGGGTGCCCTCTTCGAGACCGAATTTCTCACCGACGACAGCCAGCTCAGGCTGCAGGCGGTGAGCGACTACTGGCGATCCGAGTTCTATCCGGTGGATAAAGCCCTCGCCAGCGCGGTGCGTGCGCTCTGGCCGAGCCCCGCCGCCCTGCTGCGGGAGATGGGCGGCTGGCTCGACAACAGCGAGCTGGAGATCCACCCCGCGCTGGGTGACGAGACCCTCGCCGCCCGTCATCAAGCGGCTATGGCCCGCATCGAGGCGGTAAAGCGCGAATGGCTGGCGCAGACGGACGAGATCCGCCGCCAGACCGACGGCCAGATCAGCCGCTACACCGGCAAGAACTACGAAGGGTGGCTTGCCAAGATAGCCGACTGGGCACAGGACGAGAGCAGTGGCTACGCCATCCCGAAGGAGCTGGAGCGCTTCGGTCAGACGGTGCTGGAGGAGAACCTCAAGAAGGGGGGCGCTGTGCCGACCCTGCCGCTGCTGCGCCAGATCGATGAACTGCTGGCGAGCCGCCCCGGTATTCGGGATCTGATCCTGCAGCGGGCGGCCAAGGTGGTGCGCAGCCGGATGCAGGCGAGCAAGCGGCAGGCTCATCAGCTCTCGTTCGATGACTTGCTCAAAGACCTCGACGGTGCGCTCGGTTCCAGCCTTGGCGAGCGGCTCTGCGAGCGGATTCGCGCCACCTACCGGGTGGCGATGATCGATGAATTTCAGGATACCGACCCCCAGCAGTACCGCATCTTCCACCGCCTCTATGGTTCACAAGAGAGTGGCGGCCACCAAGACACGGCGCTATTGATGATCGGTGACCCCAAGCAGGCCATCTACGGCTTTCGCGGCGCTGACATCTTTACCTACATTCAGGCGCGGCGAAATGTGAGCGCCCACTACACCCTCGGGCGCAACTGGCGCTCCAGCAGTGCGCTGGTGGGGGCGGTCAACGGCCTGTTCGAGCGGGCCAAGGATCCCTTTATCTACGAGGCGGATATCCCCTTCCTGCCGGTGGAGGCGCAGGGCAAGAGCAAGGCGCTGCTGCTCGATGGCGTCACCGCCCCTGTGCTCCACTGCTGGCAGCTGACCGGCCAGCCGACCTTCAATCGGGGGGATTACCAGAGCAAGATGGCCCGCGCCACCGCCGCCGAGATCCACCACCTGCTGACCCTGGCCCGCGAGGGCAAGGCAAAGATAGGCGATCAGGCGGTGAAGGCCGGGGATATCGCCGTGCTGGTGCGCACCGGCGCCGAGGGCAAGCTGGTGCAGCAGGAGCTGGCGCGTCTCGCCATCGCCTCCGTCTATCTGTCGAACCGCGAGAGCGTGCTGGAGCAGACGGAGGCGCGGGAGATTTTGCTGATTTTGCACGCCTGTCAGAACCCGAGCGAGGAGCGCAGCCTGCGGGCGGCTCTGGCGACCGGCCTGTTTGATCTCGACGCCAAGGCGCTCGATGGGCTGGCCAGCGACGAGCGGGCGTGGGAGAGCGCGGTGCAGGAGTTTATGGAGTACCGCAAGATCTGGCACCGCCGTGGCGTGCTGGCCATGCTGCGGGCTCTGCTGCACCGGCGCAATCTCGCCTCTTCGCTGTTGGCGAGCCCCTATGGCGAGCGGCGGCTGACCAACTTCCTCCATCTCGGCGAGCTGCTGCAACAGGTGAGCAGCGAGCTGGATGGCGAATATGCCCTGCTGCGCTGGCTGGGGGAGGCGGTGAGCCGCCCCAACGGACAGGATACTGAGCAGGTACTGCGGCTCGAATCCGAGCGCAAACTGGTGCAGATCGTCACTATCCATAAGTCCAAGGGGCTGGAGTACCCGCTGGTGTTCCTGCCCTTTATCTGCAGCCACAGAACCGCCGAGACCCCGCTCTATCACGAGGCGGACGAGGCGGGCAATCGCACCATTCTCGATCTGACCGGCGCCGACTCATCGCTCGCCGAAGCGGACAGGGAGCGGCTTGCCGAAGATTTGCGGCTGCTCTACGTGGCGTTGACCCGGGGCGTCTACGCCACCTGGCTGGGGCTGGCGCCGGTGCGGGCGGGGGCGGGCAAGTCGGAGAAGACCGACCTGCACCACACCGCCATCGGCTACCTGCTGCAAAAGGGCGAAGAGGGGGATGCACAGACGCTGGCGACCGCTCTGACCGAGCTGGCACAGGCGCTGCCCGGGGTGGCCGTCGGTGAGCCCTCGCTCACCCGTCCGGCCCCGCTGCCGCCAGAGGAGGAGCAGTTGGGCGAGCCGCAGGTGCGCCACTTTAGCGGTTCCCTTGAGCGGGACTGGTGGATCAGCTCCTACTCCGGGCTGGCGGCGCAGGGTCACGGTCACAGTAAGGGCGTACTCGCCAATCCCGGCTTCGATGACGAGGTCGTCACCGAGGCGGCTGCATTGGCTTCCGAGCAACCGGAGGAGACGCCCCAGCCCTCCATCTTCACCTTCCCGAAAGGGGCGCGCCCCGGCACCTTGCTGCACAGCCTGTTTGAGACCATCGACTTTCAAAGCGCCGCGGGCGAGCCGCTGGCAGAGCATATCGCCAGTCTGTTGCTGCAAGACGGCTTCGACGAGAATTGGGCTCCCGTGCTGCAACAGCAGGTGGAGGCGGTGCTCGATACTCCGCTCGATACCGGCTTTGGTGATCCGGTGCGGCTGCGGGACTTGAGTGCCAAGCGCAAACAGGTGGAGCTGGAGTTCTTCCTGCCCATGGGGCGGGTGACGGCACCGGCGCTGACCGCGCTCTGCCAACGCCACGACCCGCTGTCGCGGGGCAACAAGCCGCTGAGCTTTGCCACCGTGCAGGGGATGCTCAAGGGCTTTATCGATCTGGTGTTCGAGTGGCAGGGGCGCTGGTATCTGCTCGACTACAAATCGAACCATCTCGGCATGAGCCCCGCCGATTACAGCCGTCCGGCGCTGGAGCGGGCGATGGCCGAGCACCGCTACGACCTGCAATACCAGCTCTACTCGCTGGCGCTGCACCGGCTGCTCACCCTGCGCCTGCCGGGTTACGACTTCGAGCAGCACTTTGGCGGGGTCTTCTATCTGTTCCTGCGCGGCATGCCGCAGGGGGGCATTTTCCATACCCGCCCGAGCCGTGAACTGGTGCTGGGGCTCGATGAGTTGTTTAGAAACGGTGATCGCGCTGGCGGTGTGTCATCAACAGAATTAAACGAGGTAGAGGCATGAGCGGCACCATGATCAGCACAGCAACCAGCGCCATGATGGTTGAACGGCTCAAAACACTGGCGCTGGCTGGCCGCATCCGCCAGCTGGATCTGCAATTTGCCCGGCTGGTGGCCGACCTTGGCGGCAGCCCCGAGCTGGTGCTGGGGGCGGCGCTCGCCTGCTTCGAGCTGGGGCGCGGCCATGTCTGCCTGCCCCTTGAGATGCTCATCGCCGGATCATTGCGGCCGTTCGGGCTGGATCCCCAGCAGAGCCGGGATCTGCTGGGGGATCTGGCGGATCCTGCCCGCTGGCCCGCCCTGTTTGCGGCAAGCCCGCTCGTTGGCAGCGAGCAGCATGAGGGGCTCGCCCCGCGCTGGCCGCTGCGGCTCTGGCACGGGCGGCTCTACCTCACCCGCTACCACGATCATGAGCAGGGGGTGGCCCGCCACCTTCGAGCCTTGAGTGAAAGAGCCGAATGGCCTGAAATTGCCCCGGCCCTGTCGCGGCTGTTTGCCCGCGACTACGGGCTGGTGTTCGCGGCGCTGCTCAAGGCCCGCCTCGCCCCCGATTTTTCGGCCCGCCACTTTATCGAGAAGTATCTCGATCTGGTGTTCCCCAATGAAGTGGACTGGCCCGCCATCGAGACGCTGCTGGCCAGCGCCCAGGCGGCGAGCGACTTGAGCAAGCTGGATGCGCTGGTGCCCGAGGCGCTCTGCTGCAACGGCCAGAAGCTGGCGGCGGCCACCGCGGCGGCGCGCCCCTTTGCGGTGATCTCCGGTGGCCCCGGCACCGGCAAGACCACCACGGTGGCCAAACTGCTCGCCATTCTGGTGGAGACCGGCCTGCAAGCAGGCAAGGCACCGGCGATCCGGCTGGTGGCCCCCACCGGCAAGGCGGCGGCGCGCCTCACCGAGAGTATCGGCTCTGCCCTGCAGGCCCTCGATCTGCCCCCCGAGTGGGTGGAGGCGATCCCCACCGAGGCGGGCACCCTGCACCGGCTGCTCGGGGTCATTCCGGGGCGCAGCCAGTTCCGCCACCACGCAGGCAACCCGCTGCACCTCGACCTGCTGGTGGTGGATGAGGCCTCCATGGTCGATTTGCCGATGATGGCGCGCCTGCTCGATGCGTTGCCCAGCCACGCCCGCCTGATCCTGCTCGGTGACAAGGATCAGCTCGCCTCGGTGGAGGCGGGGGCCGTGCTCGGCGATATCTGCAGCTTTATCGAACAGGGCATCAGCCCCGCGCAGGCGGATTGGCTCTCCCACCAGACCGGCTACCGCTTGCAGGGTACGCCCGCGGGGGCACCGGTGCGCGACAGCCTCTGTTTGCTGGCCAAGAGCTGGCGCTTTGATCAGCACTCCGGCATCGGCCAGCTGGCGCGCGCCTGCAACAGCGGCGATGCCACGGCGGTGGAGGCCGTCTGGGGCATGGGCTTTGCCGATATCAGCCTGCACCCCTGGGCGGGGGAGGCTTACAACGCCCTGATTGCCCAAGGGGTGGCCGGTTACGGAGCCTATCTTAAGGCGGCCCGCGCGGGGGAGGATCCCGCCGCCGTATTCAAGGCATTCAACAGCTTCCAGATCCTCTGCGCCCTGCGCGACGGCCCGTTTGGGGTTGAGGGGCTCAACGAGCGGCTCGAACTGGCCCTGTCACGGGCTGGCCTGATTGCCCGCGATGGCGACTGGTATGCAGGTCGCCCTGTGATGGTGGTGCGCAACGATCACGGGGTCGGTCTCTACAACGGCGATATGGGGCTCTGCCTGCCCGATGAAACAGGCCGCTTAAAGGTCTGGTTCGAGCAGCCGGACGGCACCCTGCGGGCGCTTTTACCCAGCCGGCTGCCGCCCCATGAGACCGTCTACGCCATGACCATTCACAAATCCCAGGGCTCGGAATTTGCCCATACCGTGCTGGTGCTGCCCGACAGCTCCAGCCCGCTGCTGACCCGCGAGCTGGTCTATACCGGCATCACCCGCGCCAAGGCGAAACTCGATCTCTACGGCGATCGCGCCCTGCTGGCCCAGGCCGTACGGAAAAAGACCGAGCGTTATTCCGGATTGGCGGAGAGGTTGTCGTATTAACTTTTTATTATTTGTGGTGTGACGAATTCAAATAGGCAATAAGGATCTTTATCAATGGCATATGTTAGTGAGTTGTCTGAACAGGATAATATAACGCCAGCAGCACCTACAGCTAGGCTTGTTGCTCAACGATTAGGACGAACTTTAACTGCACGATTCCAAGATTACATACATAAAAGAGAGTGTGCGCCAACCCAGTCTGACTATGAAGTTAAAATGGCAAGTCGCGCATTGGCTGCATTTTCAATATCATATTTGGCCGATGTGGATGACGTCCTTGCTGGTCAATGTGTTTGCGATAGCAGTCAGGATGGCGGCATTGATGCTATTTGTGTCAACCATGCAGAAAAGAAAATCGTTATAGTGCAGTCGAAATATAATCAAGCTGGAAATGGCACGTGGACAAATGCAGATTTTCTAGCATTTAAGCATGCTTGTGAATTATTGCAGATGTCACAATATGATCGGTTTGATGAAATTTTGTCAAATATGTCAGAGGATATTGAGGTTGGGCTTAACTCTATAGACTATAAAACCGACATTCCGCACCTGATTGGGGATTTTTTTTCGGCGATGATGCCTACACGTTCACAGCAAGTTGCAACATTGAGGTGTTGGCAGTTGAGGTTGGAATAAAAACTAAAATGCTCAGATTCATTCTTTCGCCCCCCGTGAAATGATGTGAACTGCTACCCAACAGAACATTGTTACGTGGCAACATGAGTGAAGTCACTGGTTTTCTCAATTCAATCCTGGCTGTGTGAAATTCATCACCATTTAAAATGCAAAAATTAGGTGCGGAATGACGGATACCAACCCGTTACGCTTGGTTTATGGACGCTACATGGCTGACTGTTTTTCATCAACGTAACCATCTTGTTTGTTGGGCCTCGTCTACTGCAAAAAAACGCAGGGCCGGAGGTTTCCCTGCGGCCCTGCTAAAGGCGAATTTCGCCATTCAGTCGATCAGAGGCTGGATTTAACGGTAATGAACTCGGGGTAAGCGTCGACGCCGCACTCGTGCATATCTACGCCCATCATCTCTTCCTCTTCGCTGACACGCAGCCCCAGGGTCGCCTTGAGCACACTCCAGACGACAAGGGAGGCACCGAAGACCCAACCGAAGATGACGGCTGCGCCCAGCAGCTGGGCTGCAAAGGTGGCGCTCTCGTTGGAGAGGGGCACGACCATCAGGCCGAACAGTCCGCATACCCCATGCACCGAAATAGCGCCCACCGGGTCGTCTATTTTCAGCTTGTCGAGGGTGACGATAGCGTAAACCACCAGCGCACCTGCCAGCACCCCGATCAGCGAGGCGAACAGCGGGCTGGGGGAGGCCGGGTCGGCGGTAATAGCGACCAGGCCACCCAAGGCTCCGTTCAGGACCATGGTGAGGTCAGCCTTGCCCCAGGTCAGTTTGGTGACCAGCAGGGCACCCACCACACCTGCCGCGGCTGCGGCGTTAGTGTTAACGAACACGGTGCTGATGGCGGTGGCGTCAGCAACGGTGGAGAGCACCAGCTGGGAGCCGCCATTGAAGCCGAACCAACCCATCCAGAGGATCAGGGTACCCAGAGTGGCCAGTGGCAGGTTGGAGCCCGGGATCGGGTAGATCTCGCCATTTTTGCCATATTTACCGCGGCGAGCGCCGAGCAGCAGCACTGCCGCCAAGGCTGCGGCGGCCCCCGCCATGTGCACGATGCCAGAGCCCGCGAAGTCGGAGAAACCAACCTCTTTGAGGAAGCCACCACCCCAGGTCCAGTAGCCTTCAACCGGATAGATGACGCCAGTCATGACCACGCAGAACAGCAGGAAGGACCAGAGTTTCATCCGTTCGGCCACGGCGCCCGATACGATAGAAGTGGCGGTGGCGACAAACACCACCTGAAAGAAGAAGTCGGAGTGCAGCGAGTGGCCCGCGTCATCGGCCTGGCTCCCGATCAGTGCCCCGAAGCTGGGCAGCCAGCCCCCCGCATCGTTGTTGACGTACATGATGTTGTAGCCGACCAGCAGGAACATAATGCAGGCGATGGCATAGAGCAGGATGTTCTTGGTCAGGATCTCGGTGGTGTTCTTGGCACGAACCAGGCCCGCCTCCAGCATGGCGAACCCGGCGGCCATCCACATGACTAACACGCCGGATATCAGCAGGTAAAAGGTGTCGAGCGCATAACGCAGCTCTGAGACAGATGTGAGCAACTCTTCCATGTTGTGTTCCTCGATTTTTGTTGTATCAAAGGGCTTCTGCGTCGGTCTCGCCGGTGCGGATCCGCACGGCAGCCTGCAGGTCATAGACGAATATCTTGCCGTCACCGATCTTGCCGGTGTAGGCGGCTTTGCAGATGGCTTCGATGATCTGCTCGACATTCTCGCTCAGGGTGGCGATCTCCAGCTTTATCTTGGGCAGGAAATCCACTTGGTACTCGGCACCGCGATAGAGTTCGGTATGCCCCTTCTGGCGACCGAAGCCCTTGACCTCGGAGACGGTCAGCCCTTCGACCCCGAGCTGGGCGATGGCTTCGCGAATTTCATCGAGTTTGAATGGTTTGATAATGGCAGTGATCAGTTTCATGTTTATTCCCCAATCCATGGTCGTTCAACAAGGTATTGGCAAGTATCAAGCCAGTTTTTTTTGTTATTACATTTCAGTTAGTTATGTTTTTCTGCTCTCTTTTGACAGACTGACTGGTCCAAGTTGGACATGGCTGTCCCAATAGGGCGCCCCAGTCTGGTGCATGAGTGCGCTTTGGTCTGGATGGTTGCCGTTGGTGGTATGGCGCAGAGGTATTGGATTGAGGTAAAAGAAAAGGGCGGTGCTGTTAGCGCCGCCCAATGCCAGGAAAGAGAAAAAACCTTGCGGTTTAAAAGATAAAAATTTGGAAGCAAACAATCGATTTCTCAACCAGGAAGGGTCTTGAATTCGATGCTTTCGATTATGCGCGATGTGCTATGCAGCACTAGCAAAATGTTTGCGAGTTGAAGGATGTGCGCTGTCTGGTGTCACATTCTGCGACCTTGTCGCCATACTGGTCTGTCCTTGCGCTAATTTACCGCAATTTTTTCTCCAGGCTGTTTTTTTGGTGTCAATATCTGAGCCTTGAACCTGAAAACAGGTCAGAAGCTGACTCGGCATAACCATGCAATCAAAGTGCGATAACAAGGAAGAGTGGCATGACCTACAGCCAGACCCTGGCCAACAACATTCTCGACACCCTGAAGAAGACTCTGACCGACAAGGGGATCCGCTATCAGACCCTGGCAGAGGCGATGGGTGTCTCCATCGCGACCGTGAAGCGGATGATGAACAAGCCCTCCCTGCCGTTCGATACCCTGCTGGAGATCTGCCATCTGGTGGGCCTTTCGTTCGAGGAGCTGCTGGATAAAACCCAGGACGCCCAGAGCCGCCGCGCCGTCTTTACCCAGGAGCAGGACGAGGCGTTTCACAACGAACCCGGCCTCTACGCCTTTCTCGCCAATATCTTCTGGCGCGACAAGACGCTGATCGATCTGAAGCGGGAGTACGGCCTGACCGACGCCTCCTGCTACCTCTATCTGCGCAAGCTGGAGAAGCTCGGCATCTTGCAGCTTGGCATCGACAACAGTTACCACTTCCTGATCAGCGAGCGGATCAGCTTCGAGCAGCACAGCCGCTTCGCCCGCCAGCAGGCGCGCCAAGCCATGTCGGTGCTGGGGGAGTATCTGGTGGAGAACATGCACAAGTCGAACAACTATATGGCCCTCTGCCAGCTGCACCTCAACGAGAGCGAGGCGATGGCGTTGATCGAGCGGATGAAGGAGTATTGGCATCAGGAGATCAAGCTTAACCGCCCCGCCATCGGTCAGCAGGAGCATGCCAAGACCTACACCATGTCGTTGCAACTGGCCGACTGCGGCTACCAGAGCTTCGACGACATGATCCCCAATATCGACAACTGATCCCGGCGGATCCTGCGGGATCCGCTCTGTTGGCTGGCGCCTAATCGGCGAGCCGGGTTTGTTGCAGTCTGCCTGCCGTTGGTTGCAGTGCTCGGGTATCGAGACAGATGCGGATCGCCACAGTGCTCGACAGTGCTCTGGATATTTTCCCTAATCGACGACCCGGGTTTGTTGCAGCTTGCCTGCGAGCGGCTGCAATGCTCGCGTATCCAGACAAATGCGGATGGCATCCGGTCGCCAGTGTTCGATATCGCAATCCACCAGCGCCCCCCGCTCGTCGTAATTGACCCGCACCAGCCGCAGCACGGCGCTCCCTTCCGCCAGATTGAGGGCGCGGGCGATGGCACCCCGCGCCGCCGAGGGGGTGATCTCGAGACTCGCCCCACCCTGGCCTATGCCATAGCGCTGCTGATAGAGCTCGGTGAGGGAGCTGGCCAGCGGTGCGCTGGCGATATCGGGAAAGCGGCTGGCCAGCAGGTGGTGGCTGACGTGGAGCACCGGGCGGCCATCGATCAGTCGCTGGCGGCGGATTTCATAAAGTGGGGTGAAGGGTTCCAGTCCCATCCAGCGGCAGAGCTCACTGCTGGCAAGCTGGTTGCCATGGGCCAGCACCCGGGTCTCGGCGGTGCGCTGCTGCTCGCCGATCCACTGATGAAAGTGGGTGTGGATGGCGGGATCGTAGGTGAGGCGGGGTGGCGCCACGAACCAGCCGCGCCGCTCGGCCCGGTAGATGAGGCCGTCCGCTTCGAGGCTGGAGAGCGCTTCCTTGATGGTGATGCGGGTAGTGGCGAAGCGCTCGCTCAGGGCCCGTTCGGCGGGCAGTTGCTGCCCGGCCCCCAATTGGCCGCTGCCGATATAGCGGCGCAGGGTCTGACAAATCTGTTCACACTTGGAGGCGCGGCCATCTGCCGCTACCCGTTCGCTCAATCTCGGCTCGGTCACACTCTTGTCCCTGTTGCTTATTCAGAAGGCGGGTGGCTGGCCAATCCCTTACTGGAATAGTCCAGCCTCACTCGGGTTCAGAGTTGTAACTGCACCGGATGACAGCGGCGTGACAGGGTGATTGTCATCAAACTGCCATTAAAGCGCCCCGCCACCGTCATATTCCCCCTCTAGCATCCCTCTCGAACCTTAACTGACCTAGTCCAGAGGGATGGGATGATGAAAAGCGTGATCGCAAGTGCATTGGCCCTGGTGGCCATCAGCCAACCGTTGTTTGCCACAAATAGCTATGCCGCCGAAAATATCGCGGAGCTCGAAAAGGCTGCCCGTGGTGAGGGGCAACTCAGCAGTGTCGGCATGCCGGACAGCTGGGCCAACTGGAAGGATACCTGGCAGCAGCTCGGCAGCATCTACGGCATCAAGCATCAGGATACCGACATGAGCTCGGCGCAGGAGATCGCCAAGTTCGCCGCCGAGAAGGCCAACGCCACCGCCGATATCGGCGACGTGGGCGGTGCCTTCGGTCCGGTGGCGGTCAAGCAGGGGGTCACCCAGCCCTACAAACCCTCCACCTGGGCCGATATTCCCAACTGGGCCAAGGATGCTGACGGTCACTGGATGCTGGCCTATACCGGCACCATCGCCTTCCTGATCAACAAGGATCTGGTCAAGGCAGCGCCCACCAGCTGGCAATCCCTGCTGGGTGGCGACTACAAGGTGACCCTGGGGGACGTGGGGGTTGCTTCTCAGGCCAACAACGGCGTGCTGGCGGCGGCCTATGCCACCGGCGGCAGCGAGCAGAACCTCAAGCCCGCGCTGGAGCTGTTCGGCCAGCTGGCCAAGCAGGGTCGTCTCTCCCTGAACGACCCGACCATCGCCAATATCGAGAAGGGCGAGGTGGAAGTGGGGGTACTGTGGGACTTCAACGCCCTCAACTACCGCGACCAGATCGACCCCAAGAAGTTTGATGTGGTGATCCCGAGCGACGGCTCCGTCATCGCCGGTTACACCACCATCATCAACAAGTGGGCCAAGAACCCCAACGCCGCCAAACTGGCCCGTGAATACATCCTCTCCGATGCCGGTCAAATCAACCTGGCCCGTGGCTACGCTCGCCCGATCCGCAGCAACGTTGCGCTGCCGGATGACGTGAAGGCCAAGCTGCTGCCCGCCGAGCAGTACGCCAATGCCAAGCCGGTGCAGGATCACGCCGCCTGGGAGCAGAGCTCCAAAGCCCTGCCGCGCCAGTGGCAAGAAACCGTCATGATCAATATGCAGTAAGGGAATCCAGTGCAACACAAGGTGATAGTGGTACTTGTGGATGGTCTGGCAGCCGAGGTAGCCCACACCATGGGCTACCTCGGTGGCATGGTAGAGGCGGGGCGGGGCCTGCATACGACCCTGAATGCTGCCCTGCCGTCTCTCTCCCGGCCTCTCTACGAGTGCATCCTGACCGGCGTGCCGCCGGTGGCGAGCGGTATCACCCACAACGGGGTGAGTCGCCTCAGTCTGCATGACTCCATCTTCCATCTGGCCCGCGCCGCGGGTAAACGCACCGCAGCGGCGGCCTACTTCTGGGTGAGCGAACTCTATAACCGCAGCCCCTGGCTGGCGGCCCGTGATCGCTTTACTCACGACGATCAGTTGCCCATCCAGCACGGCTGCTTCTACTGGGATGACAACTATCCCGACAGCCATCTGCTGATGGATGGGGAGTGGCTCAGAATCCAACATGACCCCGATTTTCTGCTGATCCACCCCATGGGAGTGGACGATGCGGGCCACAAGTTTGGCCTCGATTCACGCCAGTACCGCAATCAGGCGCGCCGCATGGACAGCCTGCTGGCCGATCTGCTGCCCCAGTGGCTGGCGGAGGGGTATCAGGTGGTGATCACCTCGGATCACGGCATGAACAACGACCTGAGCCACGGCGGCACCCTGCCGGAAGAGCGCACCGTGCCACTCTGGCTGTTTGGCGATGCCTTTATCGAGCGCTGGCCGGATGGGGTGGCGATTGCCCAGACCCAGCTCTGCGCCCTGATGGCGGATCTGCTGGGCATTGCCCACGACAAGCCGGTGGCGCCCCCGCTGCTCAAGGCTGCCTTTATGCGCGAGGTGCATTGATGATGCCTGCAACCACCGAGATCCTTGCGGATCAACCCGTGGCAACCCAGAGCCAGACGCGCCGTCACTGGCTGCCCGCGCTGGTGCTGCTGCCGTTTATCCTGTTGATGATCCTGTTCCAGCTCGCCCCCATGGTGTGGGTGCTGGTGGGCAGCTTTCAGACCCCCGATGGCTGGGGTCTCGACTACTATCGGGAGATTTTGAGCTCCCCCTTCTACCTGCAATCGTTCGGCAACTCATTGCGCATCGCCGGTATCGCCAGTCTGGCAGGCCTTGCCATCGGCACCCTCGGGGCCGCGGCGCTGCGCCACAGTGGCGAGCGGGTCAAGCGGCTGCTGTTGGCTTTTGTCACCATGACCGGCAACTTCAGCGGCGTGCCGCTGGCGTTCGCCTTTATCATCATTCTCGGCATCAATGGTGCGGTGACCCTGCTGCTGAAATCCTGGGGGCTGATCGACGGCTTCAACCTCTACTCGGGGTCGGGCCTTATCCTCATCTACACCTACTTCCAGATCCCGCTCGCCCTGCTGCTGCTCTACCCGGCGTTCGATGCGCTGCAGGATGAGTGGCCGCAGGCCGCCGCGCTGCTGGGGGCGAGCAAGGGTCAGTATGTGTGGCACGTGGCGCTACCGGTGCTGACGCCTGCGCTGCTCGGCACCCTGATCATCCTGTTTGCCAACGCAGTGGGGGCCTATGCCTCCGCCTACGCCCTCACCACCGGCAACTTCAATCTGGTGACCATCCGGGTGGCCAGTCTGGTCGCCGGCGACATCTTCCTCGAGCCTAATATGGCGGCGGCGCTGGCGGTGATCCTGATGGTGCTGCTGGGGGTGGTGACAGCCGCCAACCAGTGGCTGCTGAAAAAGAGCTATGTGAACAAGGGTCAGTCCCATGCGTGATTTGCAACCGAGTTGGCCGCGCTGGGTGCTGGGGGCGCTGGTCGCCACCCTGCTGTTGCCGCTGCTGGCCACGTTTCTCTACTCCATCTCCACCCGCTGGGGGGCGACCCTGCTGCCGGACGGCTTCACCCTCGACTGGTATCTCAAGCTGTGGGGCGATCCGCGCTTTCTGGCGGCGTTTGGTCGCAGCCTGCTGGTCTGCTTCGCTACTTTGCTGCTGAGCGTGCTGGTGTTGGTGCCCACGGTATTGGTGGTGGCCTACTACTTCCCAAAGCTGGATCCCTGGATGAACCTGCTGATCCTGCTCCCCTTCGCGGTGCCACCTGTGGTCTCGTCGGTGGGGTTGCTGCAGATCTACGCTGACGGCGTCCTGCCCATTATCGGTACGCCGTGGATCCTGATCGGCACCTGGTTCACCGTGGTGCTCCCCTTTATGTACCGGGCACTGGCCAACAGCCTGCAAGGGGTGCCGCTCAAGGATTTGATGGATGCCGCCCACCTGCTGGGGGCGAGCAGCGCCCGCGCCTTCCTGCTGGTGGTGATCCCCTGCCTGCGCAAGGGATTGCTGGCCGCGCTGTTTCTCTCGCTCTCCTTCCTGCTCGGCGAGTTCGTGTTTGCCAACATGCTGGTGGGCACCCGTTACGAGACCCTGCAGGTCTACCTCTACAACATGCGCGCCACTTCGGGCCACTTCACCAGTGCGCTGGTGATGAGCTACTTCCTGCTGACCCTGCTGCTCACCTGGGCGGCCAACAGATTTCATCGGTGATCCAAGATGTTTCATTTAGAAGTCAATCAGTTGCACAAATCCTACGGCGAGACCAAGGTGTTCGAGGGGATCGAATTCGGCATTCGCAAGGGGGAGCTGGTGACCCTGCTCGGCCCTTCCGGTTGCGGCAAATCCACTCTGCTGCGGGCGCTGGCCGGGCTCACCCCGGTGGATGGCGGTCAGGTGCGGGTGGCCGGTGAAGACATTACCTGGCAGGCGCCCCAGAAGCGGGGCATCGGCATGGTGTTCCAGAGCTATGCGCTGTTCCCCAATATGACGGTGTGGGACAACGTCGCCTTCGGCCTCAAGATGAAGCCCCAGCCGGGACGGGAGCTGGCGGCCAGCGTGCAGGAGGCGCTGGAACTGGTGGAGCTGACCGGTTTCGAGCGCCGTTATCCGGCCGAGCTCTCCGGTGGCCAGCGCCAGCGGGTGGCCTTGGCCCGCGCCCTGGTGGTGCAACCCCGGATCCTGCTGCTGGACGAGCCGCTCTCGGCGCTGGATGCCCGCATCCGCCGCAGCCTGCGCCAGCAGATCCGCGAGATCCAGCAGCGCCTTGAGCTCACCACCATCTTCGTGACCCACGATCAGGAGGAGGCGCTCACCCTGTCGGACAGGATCTTCCTGATGAACAAGGGATCCATCGTCCAGAGCGGCACGCCGGAGCAGATCTATACCCGTCCCGCCAGCGAGTTTGTGGCGAGCTTTATCGGCAACTACAACCTGCTTGGCGCCGAGCAGGGCAAGTCGCTGTTTGGCCCCCGTTTTCAGGGCAAGTTGGCACTGCGGCCGGAGTCCATCACCCTGCTGCCCGCCGGGGCGACCAGCAGCGAGCCCAGCCTGCCCGGCATCATTCGCCAGCAACAGCTGCTCGGCAACGTGATCCGCTATCAGGTGGAGTGCGAGGCAGGGCTGTTGACGGTGGATTGCCTCAACCGCTCGGCTGGCGATCTGCTGGCCACCGGCAGTGCCGTGACCCTGGCGGTGGCCCGGGATCAACTCTGTGAGGTAGCATGACGCCTCGTTTCATTTTCGTTGTTACCGCAAGGAGCCCTCATGGCACTGGCACTGTTTGATCTGGACGAGACCCTGATTGCCGGGGATTCCGCCAGCCTCTGGCTGGAGTACATGGTGGCCGAGGAGCTGGCTCCGGCCAGCATGATCGCCGAGGAGCAGGCCATGATGTCCCTCTACCATCAGGGCAAGATGGACATGCACCAGTACATGGCCTTCACCCTGCAACCGCTGGCGGGCAAGTCGCGCCAGTGGCTCGACTCGCTCTCTACCCGCTTTGCCGAGCAGGTGCTGCGAGATCGCCTCTACCCCGAGGGGTTGGCGCGTATCGAATGGCATCAGGAGCGGGGCGACGATCTGGTGCTTATCTCCGCCTCCGGCGAGCATCTGGTGGTCCCCATGGCGAAGATGCTGGGGATGGATCACTGCGTCGCCATCCTGCTCGACGAGGAGGAGGGGATGCTGACCGGCCAGACCTGCGGCACCCTCAGTTTTCGCGAAGGCAAGGTGGCTCGCGTCAACCAGCTCTTTGCCGGCAGGGAGCACCTCTGGCAGGGGAGCTATGGTTACAGCGACTCCCACAATGATCTCCCCCTGCTGCGTATGGTGAGCCATCCTCATGCTGTCAATCCGGCCCCCGCACTGCGCCAGTGCGCCTCGGAGCTGGGCTGGCCGGTGTGGGAGTGGCAGCGCTGAGTCGCGCGCCACACTGGCTTAACGTGCGGCAAGACGCACGAAAAACAAAGAGAGAGGCAGGTGCCTCTCTCTTTTGTTTTTTGCTGACGGCGTTGTGGCTGATGCTGGCAGATGGGGTGGCGGCGCTGGCGCTCTTCTCCATCTTTGCGACCGGATGTCTGCTGGCCCTCGAACATGCCAGCTCGGTGGCGCAGCTCTTTGCTCATCCTGCCCACGGCCTCAAGATGGTGCTGTTTCTGCTGATTGTCGGCTCCCTCGTTTATCCCAGCCGCCTCTTCTATCGCTGGCGTCGTGCCCTGCGTCTGGGCAAGGCGCCGATGATCTCCATCCAGCAGCACTTCCGGGTAGTCTGGATCCTGCGGGGCAATCTGTTGCTGGTCGCTCTGCTCGCCGCGCTGACAAAACAGCTGTCGCTCTAAAGACAAGAGGGTAGCGAGACGGGTATCTTGGATCGAATAACCCGTTACGCGCCGATTTAAGGAAGAATCGCCATGCGCTCCAATCTGATGTTGCTGATGGCTGCCACCATCTGGGGTATGGGCTTTGTCGCCCAGCGCCTCGGGATGGATCATATGGGGCCCTATACCTTCAATGGCCTGCGCTTTCTGCTCGGCGCCCTCTCCCTGCTGCCGCTGCTCTGGTGGCTCAAATCCCGACAACCTGTTGCCGCCGCGGGCGACCATCGCCAACTGCTGATCGGTGGTGTGCTGGCCGGGCTGGTGCTGTTCTGTGCCGCCTCCCTGCAGCAGGTGGGGCTGCTCTATACCACTGCCGCCAAGGCCGGTTTCATCACCGGGCTCTATATCATTCTGGTGCCGGTACTGGGGCTGCTGCTGCGCCACAAGAGTGGCCTCAATACCTGGATTGGCGCCATTATCGCCCTGAGCGGGCTCTATGTGCTGAGCGTCACCGACGAGTTCACCATCGGCTTTGGCGACCTGTTGCAGGTGATCGGGGCGCTGTTCTGGGCCATCCATCTGCTGCTGGTGGATCACTATTCCAACCGGGTTGCCCCCATCAAGCTGGCCGGGGTGCAGTTTGTGGTCTGCGGCCTGCTCAGCCTAGCTACTGCTTTTGTTATTGAAACTCCGACTGTTAGCGGCGCCGTGGCCGGTTGGCAGGCGCTGCTCTATGCCGGGCTGGTGTCGGTCGGGGTCGGTTATACCCTGCAGGTGGTGGGGCAGCGAGGGGCCCATCCTGCCCACGCCGCCATCATCCTCAGTCTGGAGACCGTCTTTGCCGCCGTGGGGGGCGTGTTGCTGTTGGGTGAGACGCTGGACGAGCGCGCCATCGCCGGTTGCGCCCTGATGCTGGCAGGGATGCTTATCTCTCAAATCCGGCTGCGCTGGTGGTGGAAGTCGCGCCGGGACAAGGTGCCAGCGACCAAGTAAACCGCGCTCGCTGCATAGCAAAAACGCCCCGATTGTCGGGGCGTTTTGCATGGTAGCGGTTCTGATCAGGGGCGCTGATCCAGCTCGCGCTCCAGCTCCATGGCCTTCTGGCGAGCCGGATGGGTATTGAGGCGTTCCCAGTAGACTTGCAGGTGCGGGAAGTGGGCCAGCTGACCGCTTCGTGCCAGCAGATCCACCAGGAAGGAGTTCATGATGTCGGCGCCGGAGAGGCGATCCCCCACCAGATAGTGGCGAGTTGCCAGTACCTCATTGAGGTAGCCCAGCACCTTGGCACACTCCGCCCTGGCGTAGTCCGGCAGGAAGCGCATCGGGCTGCCATCCTTGCGCACGAACATGTCGAGCAGCAGCGGCAGGATGCCGGAACTCTCGGCAAAGTGGAGCCACTGCAGGTATTCGGGATAGTCGGGGCTATCTGGTGCCGGAGCCAGCCGCTCGGCGGCATAGCGGGCAATCAGGTATTCGGTGATGGCGCCCGATTCCGCCAGCACTCGGCTGTCGAACTCGATGACCGGCGACTTGCCGAGGGGGTGAATGGCTTTCAGCTCGGGCGGCGCCAGAAAGGTGGCGGCATCGCGCTGATACGCCTTGATCTCATAGGGCTGGCCCAGCTCTTCGAGCAACCAGATGATGCGCTGAGAGCGTGATTTGTTCAGGTGGTGCAGGACTATCATAACGACCTCGATTCGGTGGCAGGATGGGATATACGAGCGGGCGAGGGGGGGCGGTTCACCGATGGCTAAAAAAGAGCGGGCTGATGCCCGCTCGCTCGTTGACTGACTCAGGCCTCCAGCGCCTGATCCAGATCCGCCAGAATGTCCTCGATGGCCTCGATCCCCACCGACAGCCGGATCATCTCGGGTTTCACGCCAGCCTTGGCCTGCTCCTCCTCGCTCAGCTGGCGATGGGTGGTGGAGGCCGGGTGGCAGGCCAGCGACTTGGCATCGCCGATATTGACCAGCCGCTTGAAGATCTTCAGCGCATCGTAGAAGCGCACGCCCGCCTCGTAGCCATCCTTCAGACCGAACGAGAGGATGGCCGAGGGGCGGCCGGCCATGTATTTCTCCGCCAGCAGATAGTGGGGATGACCCGGCAGACCGGCGTAGCTGACCCAGGCCACCTTGGGGTGATGCTTGAGGTGGTTGGCAACCCGCAGGGCGTTATCCACGTGGCGCTCCATGCGCAGGCTCAGGGTCTCCAGCCCTTGCAGCAGCAGGAAGGCGTTCATCGGCGCCAGCGCCGCGCCGGTATTGCGCAGCGGCACGGTGCGTACCCGCCCGATAAAGGCGGCCGGGCCAAAGGCCTCGGTGTAGACCACCCCGTGGTAGGAGGGCTCGGGTTTGGTCAGCTGGGGGAAGCGCTCGGCGTGATCCGCCCAGGGGAACTTGCCCGAGTCGACCACCACGCCGCCCAGCGAGTTGCCGTGGCCGCCGACATATTTGGTCAGGCTGTGTACGACGATGTCGGCGCCGTGTTCGATGGGCTTGCAGAGCACCGGCGTGGCGACCGTGTTGTCGACGATGAGCGGCACACCACGGGCGTGGGCGGCCTTGGCCAGCGCGGCCAGATCGACGATGTTGCCCGCCGGGTTGCCGATGCTCTCGCAGTAGACCGCCTTGGTCTTGTCATCGATAAGGGCGGCGATGGCTTCGGCGCTGTCATCCTTGGCGAAGCGCACCTCGACCCCGAAACTCGGCAGCATGTGGGCGAACAAGGTGTAGGTGCCGCCATAGAGCTGGGGCGTGGAGACTATGTTGTCACCGGCGGCGGTCAGCGCCTGAATGGCGTAGGTGATGGCGGCGGAACCTGCCGAGACCACCAGCGCGGCGATCCCCCCTTCCAGCGCAGCCATCCGCTGCTCCAGCACATCGTTGGTGGGGTTCATGATGCGGGTGTAGATGTTGCCCGGCACCGCCAGATTGAACAGATCCGCCCCGTGCTGGGCGCTCTCGAACTCGTAGGCCACCGTCTGGTAGATGGGCACTGCGACCGCCTTGGTGGTGGGGTCGCTGGAAAAGCCATGGTGCAGGGCCAGGGTCGCATCTTTCATCACACACTCCTTGTTGGATGTTGCTTATGGCATTTATAGATGGATAGACGTCCAATCTATCAGGCCCGTGGCCGATGTAAACAGCAAGATCCGGCAAAGCAATGTCGCCCGCAGGGGATGCGCGTCCCGAGTGGCTGGCACGGCTCGCACTCAGAGGCGGCGGCGATACTCCTTGTCGTCGATCTGGTTCATGTCCCACTGCATCAGGCGGTTGAGCTGCTGCATGGGATCTTCGATAAGTTGCAGCGGGCGCGGCAGGATCCGCTTGAAGTAACGGCGCAAGGTCTGCTGGATCCGGTTCGGTTTGAGTGGGTTGGCGTGGCTCATGATGGTGCTCCTCTGCTGGGGTTCTCACGTTCATCAGCAGTATTGAGCTAAAATGCGGAAGTAAAAACTGATGACTTACAGCAACAGGATTTCCTCTTTTATGCCGACCGGTCGCCTCTACCTGCAATTTCAACGACTCGCCCAGCAGCTTGGCTGCGATGAGCGAGAGATCAGCCTCGCCGAGGTGGCGGATCTGCTCTGCTGCACCCCGCGCAACGCCCGCCTGCTGCTGCGGCGGATGCAGGATCAGGGCTGGCTCAGCTGGTCGGCGGAAGCGGGGCGGGGGCGGCGCTCCCGGCTCACCCTGCTCGACAGTCAGGAGAGCCTGACCCGGCGCCGCTTGCGGGATCTGCTCAGTCAGGGCCAGCTGGCGCAGGCGGTGCGGCTGGCCGAAGATCGCCTCGATCTGCTCACTCCGCTGTTGATCGAACAGCTTGGTCAGGCCACCCGCGAGGGGCGCCAGATCCTGCGGGTGCCCTACTATCGGCCGTTGCCACAGTTGCTGCCCACCGGCCCGATGCGCCGCTCCGAAATCCACCTGAGCCGTCAGATCTTCAACGGTCTCACCCGGCGAAATGAGGAAAATGGGGAAATCGAAGGGGATCTGGCTCACCACTGGGAGTGTCTGGGGCCTTGCCACTGGCGCTTCTATCTGCGCCCGGCGGTGCGCTTTCACCACGGCCGCGAGCTGGGGGTGGAGGATGTGATGGAGAGTCTGCTGGCCCTGCGGGATCGCCCGCTGTTTTCCCATCTGGCTCGGCTGGAGAGCCCCTGGCCGCGCACGCTGGATCTCTATCTCGACAGCCCGGATCCCTGGCTGCCCCACCTGCTGGCTGAGCCGGTGGCGACCATTTTGCCGCGGGAGCTCAAGGGGGAGGCGGGCTTTGCCCTGCAACCGGTGGGCACCGGCCCTTACCGGGTGGCCGCCAACGATCCCCTGCATCTTTGCCTTGCGGCGTTTGACGACTACTTCGGCCTGCGCGCCCTGCTCGACGAGATCGATATCTGGATGCTGCCGGAGCTTGCTGAGCGGCTGGAGACCCACCTGCAGCTGGGACGCGACAGCCCCGAGCTCGGCACCATGCGCGGCGAGTCGGAGCTGGAATCGGGATGCTACTTCCTGCTGCAGGACGATCGTTCCGGGTCCTTGCAGGATCCCGCCCTGCGGCAGTGGCTGGGTCAGCTGCTCAATCCGGTAGCCCTGATGGGGCGGGTCGCCCCCGAACTGCAACGGGGATGGACCAGCGCCCTCGGTCTGCTGCCCCACTGGCGCGAAGCGCTGCCCGTGCCCTTGCCCACACCGGCGCAGTTGCCGACGACCTTGGTGCTCGCCTGTTTCAACCAGCATCTGGAGTTCAACGAGTGTGCCAACGCCATGAGCAGCCTGCTGGCCGAACAGGGGATCCGGCTCGAGGTGCGCACCCTCGACTACGGTCGCTGGGTGAGCGGCGAAGATGAAGACGTGGATCTCTGGCTCGGCACCCTCAACCTCGAACATGCCGGCCCCTTTGCCCCCTACGCCTGGCTGCTGGGCACGCCGCTGCTGCGTAAAGTGTGGGCAAGCCAGCGACCCCTGTGGCAGGGTCTGACGCAGTGGCGTGCCTGCGGTGAGGAGCCCGGCCCGCGCGCCCTGCTGGCCCGGGTGCAGCAACAGGGCTGGTTTGTGCCCCTGTTTCATCACTGGCTGGAGCTGGAGAGCCGGGTCGGCGTGCACGGGGTTCGCATGACCGCGCTCGGCTGGTTCGATTTTCGCAGTGCCTGGCTGCGGCCGGAGCTGGCCGTCGGTGCCGGGGATAAGGCGGGGGTGCTTGAGTCCTGATGCGGGGCGCGTTAGCCTGAGCGCGGTCCCATGACAAGGAGTCACCCGCCATGCTGGAAATGCAGATCCAACCCCGCTTTCAGGAGACAGATGCCCTGGGCCATATCAACAATACGGTGCCGGCAGTCTGGTTCGAGTCGGCGCGGGATCCCCTGTTCCGGATCTTTTCGCCCGATCTGGATGTGCACAACTGGCATCTGATCATTGCGGGCTATACGGTGCAGTTCAAACGGGAGCTGTTCTACGGCCAGCCGGTATTGATCAAAACCGGGGTACGCCGCATCGGCAGCAGCTCCTTCACCATTTGGCAGGAGGCCTGGCAGGAGGGGGAACTGGCTGTCACCGGTGAAACGACCCTGATCCACTTTGATTATCAGGCCCGACAATCCCTCTTCCTGAGCGAAGCTCACCGGGAGGGGCTGCGGGCCTGGTTGATAGAAAGCTAACCTTGGCCCACTGGCCAATCACAGGACACTTATGCGCAATACCGTGATCGCCCTTAGCTTCAGCTTGGGACTGGGGCTCTGCTCCCTGCCTTCGATGGCGGCTTCCCTCGCCGAGCAGTTTATCCTGATGGAGAAGGGGGCCGAGAGCGCCCTCGATACCCGTCTCTTCAGCCACGACGGCGTCGATATCAAGGCCTGGATCGACGGCGCGCCAGTTATCATCGCCGTACCCATCATGAACGAGCAGGGCAAGCAGGAAGGGGAGAGCCGCTACTACTTCAAGGGGGGCAAGCTGTTCGGGGTGAAAGAGCCCGCCGCCCAGTTCGCCTTTGACAACAGTGGCAAGCTGACCCAGTGGCTGGACGAGAAGGGGCAGCCCGCCGAGTTCGTCAGCAAGATGAGCATGCAGCAGCGAGAAGCCTGGCTGACCAAACGGGCGGCCGAGCTGGGCCAGCTGTTCGCGCCGGGCGCCGCCGAGCAGAAGGCGGCCAAGGGGGGCGTCAAGCTGAAGGGGACGGGTCTCGCCCACTGGCTTTGCAGCGGGAAACTGATGGAACTCGCCAAGGGCGACAAGGTGATCTTCGAGCAGGAGAAGTTGACGATTGGCGAGCAGGGGTGCGAGGGGGAGGTCTCTTTGCGTCAGGATAAGGGGTGGCAGGCGCTGAGCCTCAAGTGCGAGGTGCAGGGCAATCAGGTGACTCGCCTCACCTGGCAGCCGTTGCCGGGGGCCAACAAGCCGCACTAAGCGCAGCCACATCAAGGTTCAAGGCCCTCGCATGAGGGCCTTGTCATATCAGGTCAGCAGCCAGTAGCCGGCGACCCCCATCATCAGCAGGGAGGAGACCCGCTCCAGCAGATCCCCGCGCCCCTGCCCTTGCAGCAGTTGGTTTGCCCGCTGCCAGCCGTAGGCGTAGATCAGCAGATTGACGCATTCGATCAGGATGACCAGGGCGACGAACAGCAGGGTCTGCAGCTCGGTTGAGAGAGCCAGGGCTTGGGGGGGCGACGGTAAAACCGCGCAGAACCAATTATCACCATCCGTAGCCCGTAGCCGGGATTATGGCTGCCACGAGTGTTGGCCCCTGCTCACCCCTTCATGTGCTGATCACCAGGTGATACAGCTTTTTGCCCCGGCGCAGTAGCAGGTAGCGACCAAACAGCCACTCATTGGCACTCAGCTGCTCATCTTGCTTGAGCACTCCATTGAGGCTGATGGCACCCGCTGCCAGCAGCTCGCGGGCGATGCGCCTGGAATTCGCCAGGCCGCACGCCACCAGCAGGTTCACCAGATCCGTTTCTCCCTCGATGGGGCAGCTCGGCAGGCCATCCTGCGCCAGTTGGGCCATACACTGATCGCCGATAACGCACAGGTCACCTCGCGGTGACCTGTCGGTTTATTTTAGCAGGGCTTCCATCTCCGCCTCTGCCTTGGCGCGCGCCTCGGCTTCTGTCGCTCTGGCGGCATCGGCGATCCTCCCTCCTGCCGTATGGGAGGGGGCACTGACGGCCTGCTGGGTGGGTGCGGCAACTGCCTGGGTGGCCTCTTGCGTCACGGTCGCTGTGGCACTGCTGACAGCCTGTTTGGCAGATGTGGCAACTGCGGTGGTTGCACTACGGGTCAGGTCGGTCGCGCGTTGATTCACCGCTTGGGTGGCCTGTCCGGTGGCCTTGGTGGCGGCTCCGCTGATGACTTGACTGGCGCTGTCGGTCAGCGAGCCGGTCACCGGGATGAGCTGGCTGGAGGGGGGTTGCCAGCCCTGCATGGCGGTTGGCCAGGTCGGTGCGGTGCTCGCCAGATTCTCGCCAAAGGTCTGGGTGGTGCCATCCCCTTTTTGCAGCAATACCGACATCTGGTTGGTCTGTGAGTTCCACACCATGCCGGCCTGCTTGGCAACGTCCGGCACGGGTGCATAGCGGGAGACCACGTAAAACAGCGGGCCTTCCTGCTGCAATTCATTGGCCGTCTTGAGCAGCTGCATGGTGCTGTCGTAGTTGGGACCAAGAATGGCAGTCATCCGATCCTTGATCAGGGGTTGTTCGAACAGATTGACCTCGTTCGGGTCAAAGCCGACCAGCGGCTTGAGCAGGGCCCACATCAGCTGGCTGGTGGGGCTCATCATCAGCAAGGGGGCAACGCAGGCGGACAACATCAGGCTCAGGCAGGCCGCCTTGAGCAACGGCATGATACGCATTGGGATAATATCCAAATAACGATTTGATAAATAAGGTTATATTTTGTCAGGACGTGACAAATTCACCGGGGATTTGCGCGTGGCAGCGAGAGACTGCCCGCTGGCGCTGGCAGGCTATCATATTGGCACCACAATGCCAGCAGGCCGTATGATTGTCAGTCAAGTAAACCCCGGGGCTGGTCGATTCTTCGAGAGTGCCCCGCATCGAAACAGGATCCCTCCCATGAAACATTTACTGCTCTGCCTGCTGGCCTCCCTCTGGCTTGCGCCCGCCCAGGCCGTGTCCAAAACCACTGTGGTGGGCGACTCTGCCAGTCCCGAGCTGGTGTTGCCGCTGGGCTCATTGCCCGAGCGGGTCTGCTGGTTTGCGGGTCAGAAGTATTCCGAAGGAGCCCGCATTCTGCAGGGAGATATCTGGCTGGAGTGTGGCCCGCTGAACGACCTCGAGAGCAATGGCCCGCTGGCCTGGCGCTCGCCTGCGGCGGTATTGCCTGCCACCCGGGGGGCGAAAGATCAGAAGACGATTTCCGTGGGTCAGTGAGGCTTTTCTTGATCCAGCTAAAGACATGGACGTGATCCCTGTCGCATAATGCTGCTCCTTTCTTCTCTTGGCTGGAACCTAAGAAATGGCTCGTCGCTCTTCCAATGCACAACGTCGTCGCAGTAGCTGGTGGTACAAACGCTTGTTGGCAAGGGAGCGGGAAGAGCGCGAAGCGCGTTCCGTAAGGGATTGATACTGCATTGAAAAACGGAGCCTCAGGTTCCGTTTTTTTATTCATCACCGCAGATGGAGCTCAGTGATGCCCTTCCAATGCACAGCATGGTTGCCGCAACGGGTGGTACAAACGCTTGTTGGCAAGGGAGCGGGAAGAGCGCGAGGGCGCTGCGTAAGGGATTGATACTGCATTGAAAAAAGGAGCCTCGGGTTCCGTTTTTTTATTCATCACCGCAGATGGAGCTCAGTGGTGCCCTTCCAATGCACAGCATGGTTGCCGCAACGGGTGGTACAAACGCTTGTTGGCAAGGGAGCGGGAAGAGCGTGAGGGCGCTGCGTAAGGGATTGATACTGCATTGAAAAACGGAGCCTCGGGCTCCGTTTTTTTATTCATCACCGCAGATGGAGCTCAGTGGTGCCCTTCCAATGCACAGCATGGTTGCCGCAACGGGTGGTACAAACGCTTGTTGGCAAGGGAGCGGGAAGAGCGCGAGGGCGCTGCGTAAGGGATTGATACTGAATTGAAAAACGGAGCCTCGGGTTCCGTTTTTTTATTCATCACCGCAGATGGAGCTCAGTGGTGCCCTTCCAATGCACAGCATGGTTGCCGCAACGGGTGGTACAAACGCTTGTTGGCAAGGGAGCGGGAAGAGTGGCGAGCCAACTGCCGGTAGACAAATGGTATGGGATGATTGGAGAGGCAACGTTCGCGG
>NZ_CDBO01000071.1:0-28069 GCF_000819885.1 Aeromonas fluvialis | reverse complement strand
TGATGTTATTGGCTGATCGGCATGATGTTATTAGCCACATGGTCATACAGGATTTATCAGGTTAAAGAGGCCTTCCCGTTGGGAAGGCCTCTTTTCATGGTCTCGTTGTCGATAAGGTGATTGCCATCACGCTATCGGTTGATCAGGGCTGCTTCTTGCCAATGCTCAGACCCAGCTTGATGGAGAGGGCGGCCAGTAGCAGCAGCATCATGATTAGGGAGAAGAAGTTGCTGCCGAGTTCCGGGTATTGCACCTTGAGCAGCGCGGAGTGGCCGAAGATACCGATAAAGAAGCAGAGCAGGGTGCAGATGGGGATATTGCCCACCATGGGTTCATGGCGATAGTGCTGGAACTGCTGATAGGCCGCCAGCCAGAGGGCAATCAGCGGAAAGAAGGAGAACGGCACGACCGAATTGGTCAGCATGGCCAGAGAGGCATCGCCACAGATACCAATCAGCATGGCCATGACGAGCGGTTTTTTGGGGATCATAAGCTGTTCAGACATGTCGTTCTCCATCCTGTGGTAATGGGTGAGGTTCACGGCGCTTCTGGTTTTGCACCTCGGCGCCCATCGCGATCATCCGCAGTTGGCGAATTGTACGGTCGGAGAGTGCCCGGCACTCTTCGCTGGTCATGTCGAGCGCATCGGCACCGGCACTGAATACAATGGTGACCATGGCTTCGGCCTGGATGTAGGCATCTTCCCGGGGCGCTCGAGTCGTCGCTTCGAGGTAGTCGGTCAGCTCGGCGATGAAGTGCTGGATCTCGCGAGCCACCGCCTGACGAAACGCGGCCGAGGTGCCGGAGCGTTCCCGTAGCAGCAGGCGGAAGATGTTTGGGTTGTTCTCGACGAACTCCATAAAGGTCTGTACCGAGGTGCTAATGACACTGCCGCCACCGGCGATGCGCTGGCGCGCCTGGCGCATCAGTTGGCGCAGGGTGAGACCCCCTTCGTCAACCAGGGTCAGGCCCAGCTCTTCCATGTCGCTGAAGTGGCGATAGAAAGAGGTGGGGGCGATACCCGCTTCACGGGCAACTTCCCGCAGGCTGAGGTTGGAGAAACTTCGGTTAGCGCACAGTTGGCTGAATGCAGCATCAATCAATGTACGCCGAGTTTTTTCTTTTTGTTGAGCGCGAATACCCACGAAATCAGTCACCTTCAGCTTAACGAGGCCAAATGATAACCCGAAGGCGCCTTCGGATCAGGTTTGTATCCTACTTTTTACCATTGACCATGGCGAAGTTGCCATGGAAAATGGCGAACAGCTGTTCGCTGAAAGGATGCAAGAAGATGGCTAGACCTCCGATTATTATCACCAATACCCTGTTGTTCTCCCTCTCTGGGGTGGTCGCACTGGTTGCTGTGCCCTGGTATGGCATGAGCCACGGTTACGATATCTGGCAGTGGGGCAGCTTCCTGCTGCTGTTCTGTTTGAGTGGTTTATCCATCACCGCGGGTTATCACCGTCTCTGGTCACACAAGGCTTATAAGGCGCACCCTGTGTTGCAGGGGTTATTTGCCTTCGGCGGCGCATTGGCGTTACAGAATTCGGCGTTGCATTGGGCTGCCGACCATCGTCGTCATCACCGCCATGTGGATGACAACGATAAGGACCCCTACAGTGCCGAGCGCGGTTTCTGGTACTCCCATATTGGCTGGATGTTGCGGGAGTATCAGGGAGAGGCGTATGGCGATTACAGCAATGTACGGGACCTGCATAATAACTCCGTGGTCGCTTTTCAGCATCGCCACTATCTGATGTTGGCGCTGGGGGCCAACCTGGGGCTGCCGCTGCTGCTTGGCCTGTGGCACGGTGACCTGCTCGGCATGCTGCTGCTGGCAGGGGTGTTGCGGATGGTGATGACTCACCACACCACCTTCTTTATCAATTCACTGGCACATATCTGGGGCAGTCAGCCTTATACCGACCGTAACTCGGCGCGCGACAACGGCATTTTGGCCTTTTTTACCTTTGGCGAGGGGTACCACAACTTTCACCACCTATTCGAGCATGATTACCGCAACGGCATTCACTGGTGGCAGTTCGATCCGACCAAGTGGTTGATCCGGCTCGCCTCCTGGTGTGGCTTGGCGGCAGACCTTCGTTCTGCGCCGGAAGAGCGGATTGAACTGGCGAGGCTGGAGATGCAGTTGAAACGGGCCCAAGCGCAACTCTGCAAACAGGATGATCGCGAGTTGTGGCAAGCACTGTTGCAGGAGGAGTATGCGAAGTTGAGCCAGCAGCTGCAGCATTACTACGCCAGTCGCAAACGACTGCTGGAGCTGCGCAAACGCAAAGCGCTGGCCCGTTATGATCGGCTCAAGCTGCAACTGGAGTATCGATCTCTAAGAGACGGCTTCATCACTGGTAAGCGTAACTGGAGCCGTCTGCTGGCTGGCATCACTACCCGGGCAGCCTAGCTGGATGAAAAAGAAGACCGCCGTCAGGCGGTCTTCTTTTGTGTAGTGGAGACTGCAGGTTGTTTGCTACCCGGGTCGATCCTGTTCTTGTCGCAGGCTCAGAGTTTGCCGCTCCAGTGGGCTCAGTCCCAGCTGTTCACAGGCCCGCTCAACGCTGATCCCCGGGTGGCACATCATGATGTCAATAACGGGAGGGCTAGTTAGCTTGGCTCTGCTGTTGTTGCAACTGATCCCGTGCCTGTTGCTCCTGCTGGCTGAGACCCAACTGTTCGCAGGCCTGCTCAAAGCCGATCCCCGGATGGCACATCATGATGTCAATAACGGGAGGGCTAGTTGGCTTGGCTCTGCTGTTGTTGCAATTGATCCAGTGCCTGTTGCTCCTGCTGGCTGAGACCCAGCTGTTCGCAGGCCTGCTCAAAGCTGATCCCCAGATGGCACATCATGATATCGATGGCGGGCAGATAGTTTTTCATAGCTTCTTCCATGGTGATCCTTCAGACCCGTCACTTATGCCCTGAACCACTCGGGGCGGCAATTAGACTTTAGGCTTAGTCTGTCCATTTGATAAGCACCCCTGCCACTGGGGGAGGGAATTTGTTACCCTGCACCATGATAAAAACGGTTGCCGTATGACTGCGAGCAACAGGTGAGGAGCAGGGCATGTTATTGAGTTTCTTGATCATCGCTTCAGGTTGGTGGCACATCCGTGCGGCCTACGGTTCAGACAGCCGCCAGTTCTATATCAGCAAGCCGCTGACCATGCTGCTTATCATCGCGTTGGCGTTTGGCTACCAGAGTTATGACCACGATGGTTCACACGCCTGGATCCTGCTCGGCCTCTGCCTCTCGCTGGCGGGCGATGTGCTGCTGATGTTGCCAAGCGATCGCTTCATTCAGGGGTTAGCGGCATTTCTTGTCGCGCATCTCTGCTATATCGTCGGTTTTGCCCAAGGGCCATTGCTGCTCAATCTGGTGGATGGTTTGCTGCTGTTGCTGATCGCCGGCATGGTATTCGGCCTGCTGTGGGGCAAGCTGGGGGAGATGCGGATCCCGGTCTTCTGCTACATGCTGGTGATCATCGGCATGGCCTGGGTGGCTGCCGGTGCCTGGCACGCTTCTCTTACCGCCGGTTCTGCCGCCGCTCTGGTGGGGGCACTGATGTTCCTCTTCTCCGACAGCATGCTGGCGCTCGATCGTTTCCGCCGCCCCTTTCCCCACGCCAGCGCCTGGGTGATGAGCAGCTACTTCGCCGCGCAATTCCTGATTGCGGGATCGTTGGCGGGATAACAGCAAGTTATTGATTACAGCTAACAGATAAAGAAAAACGGGCGTTTGCCCGTTTTTGGTTTTATATCCCGAGAGCGTCAAGCCTCTAGCGGTTCGGCATCCGCTGCCCGTGGGGCGGGGGATTTGAGCAACAGCATCAGGCCGCTGGCGATCAGCAGGAAGATCCCCATGATGTAGAACACTTGGTTATAGGCCATGATGGCCGCCTCCCGGTTGATGGTATTGGCCAGCATGGCTCGCGCTTGCTGTTGGGCAATCTCGGGGCCTGAGCCCTGCGCCATCATGCTCTGGGCCAGTTGCAGCAGATAGCTCTGTCCCTCTATGCTGCTGGCGGCCAGGGTGCTGCTGATCTGCGCTACATGGGTGCGGGTATCGTTGTCGAGCAGGGTGGCGATGATGGCGATACCAAAGGCACCCCCCAGATTACGCAGCACGTTGAGCAGGGTCGAGGAGGAGGGGATCTCGTCATGGGTCAGGCTGGCGGTGGCCACCAGTGACAGCGGCACCATGATGAAGGGTTGCCCCAGCGCCCGCACGATGAGCGAATGGATCAGCTGCGGCCCGGCGTAGTCGGCACTCATGTTGACGTTCATGAAGCAGCTGACGGCGAAGATAAGGAAGCCGAAGCTCACCAGATAGCGCGGGTCTATCTTGTGGGTCAGTTTGGGCACCAGCGGTAGCACCAGCAGTTGCGGCAGCCCCATCCACATCAGTACCTCGCCGATCTCCAGCGCGTTGTAGTTGTGGATCTGGGTCATGTAGAGCGGCAGCACATAGATGGAGCCCATCAGCGCCATGCCGAGGATCAGATAGGCGAAGCAGGCCAGCGCGAAGCGCGGGTTGTGCAGCAGCCGCAGATTGACCAGCGGGTGACGGCGGATCAACTGGCTGATGACAAAGAACACCAGCGCCACCGCCGAGATGACCGCCAGTCGCATGATGAAGCTTGAGCCGAACCAGTCCTCCCGGTTGCCCTCCTCCAGCACCACCTCCAGCAAGCCGAGGCCGAGCGCCATGGTGATGATGCCGATGAGATCCACCTGCTTGATCACCGCCCAGTCCACCGGTTTCTTGTCCAGCCCGTGGGCCAGCATGGCCATCACCAGCAATCCTGGCGGCACATTGAGATAGAAGATGTAGTGCCACGACATCTGCTCGGTCAGCCAGCCGCCGAGGG
The DNA here is from genome assembly GCF_000819885.1 of Aeromonas fluvialis. Lineage (GTDB taxonomy): Bacteria > Pseudomonadota > Gammaproteobacteria > Enterobacterales > Aeromonadaceae > Aeromonas > Aeromonas fluvialis. The sequence continues at coordinate 23,183 of NZ_CDBO01000071.1, read as the reverse complement.
TTGGGCCGATGGCGGGGGCGAAAGTGGCGCAGAGGCCGAACAGCGCCATGCCGGTGGCCCGCTTCTGGAGCGGCAACAAGGTCACGATGAGGGAGAAGGCCATCGGGATCAGTGCGCCGCCGGTAAAGCCCTGCAAGGCCCGAAAGACGATCATGCTGGTGAGGTTCCAGCTGAATGAGCAGAGCACGGAGGCGACAATAAAGGCGCCGGTGGTCCAGAGCAGGTAGCGGCGCACGCTCAGCCCTCGACTCAGCCAGCCGCTCAGGGGGATGGCGATCATCTCTGCCACCAGATAGGAGGTGGAGATCCAGGAGCTTTCGCTCAGGGTAGCCGACAGCGCCCCCTGAATGTCTTTCAGGGAGGCATTGGTGATCTGGATATCGAGGATGGCCATGAAGGCGCCGATAAGGCCCCCCATGACCGCGATCCAGTTGCGACGTGGAATGGGTTCCATCAGTTGGCAGCAACCACGGGATCAGGAGTGCGGGTATCCACGATCACTTCGGTAGAGAGACCCGGCAGCAGCTTGCCTGCCAGCGGGCCTGGCTCGGGGATGCGGATCTTGACCGGTACCCGCTGCACGATTTTGGTGAAGTTGCCGGTGGCATTCTCCGGTGGCAGCAGGGCGAACTTGGCGCCGGTGGCCGGGGCCAGGCTGTCGATGATCCCCTCGACCGGTTGATCCGGATAGGCATCGAGCACCACTTCGACCTTCTGGCCCGGCTGCATATGGGCGAGCTGGGTCTCCTTGAAGTTGGCCTCGACCCACACCTGTTGCAGCGGTACCAGGCTGGCGACCTGCATACCGGACTGGACGTAGAGCCCTTCCCGCAGGCTGCGCTTGCCGATGATGCCGTCGGCAGGCGCCCGCAGTTCGGTGTAACCCAGCTCCAGTCTGGCCTGATCCAGCTGGGCTTCGCTCAATGCCAGCTTGGCCAAGTTCTGTTTGCGCTCGGCATCCAGTACCAGCAGTCGCTCACGGGCCGCCTGCAGGGCGGCTTTGGCCTCCCGAGCTTGCGCCTGATTGACCTGCAGGCCGGCACGCACCTCGTCCAGACTGTCTTGCGAGCTGTAGTGGCGCTGGTTGAGCTGACTGATCCGGTTGACCTGCTGGCTGGCGCGCAGCTGTTCGGCATTGGCGGAGGCGACCTTGGCCTCGGCCTGCTGGATCAGGCTCAGTTGTTGGGTGCGCGTGGCGGCCAGATTCTCGGCCGTCGCCTGATTGAGGCGCAGGTCGGCTTCGGCCTCCGCGACCCTGGTTTTGTATTCGCGATCATCGAGACGGGCGATCAGCTGGCCCGCTTTGACCGGCTGGTTGTCGGTGACCAGCACTTCGCGGATATAGCCGGGCAGCTTGGAGCTGATCCCGGTCACTTCACTTTGCAGATAGGCGTTGTCGGTGCTTTCAAAATAGCGGCCGTGAAGATACCAGTAACCGGCGAGCAGCAGACCGAGCAGCGCCAATATCATGGCTGCCAGCAGGGGAATTTTTTTGTGTTGACTCATTTTTGTGATTCCTGAACTTAAGGGGCGCAGGCTAACACTGGTCAACTGTTTCGATTAGTATTGGTTCACGAGATATACAGTTTCACTGGTGCAACAATGGATCTCAATGCCGCGTTAATTCTGGTGCGGATCGTCGACAAGGGGTCATTTACGGGGGCCGCCCGGGAGCTGGGGATGACCAAGGCGATGGTCAGTCGCCGGATCGCCGAGCTGGAACAGCGGCTCGGAGTTCGCCTGCTTTATCGCTCCACCCGTCAGCTCACTCTGACCGAGGAAGGGGAGCAGTACTACCTGCGTTGCAGTAAGGCGGTTGAAGAGCTGGCCCAGGCCGAGCTGATGCTGAGTGCCAGCCAGCAGGAAGTGACCGGTACCCTCAAACTGGCAGTGCCCATTGAGACGGGACAGTTGGTGATCGGCCGCATGGTCGCCAAATTTTTGCAGTGTTATCCCGGCCTGCAGGTCGAGCTGGAGCTGACCAACCGGGTGGTGGACCCCATCAGCGAAGGACTGGATGCGGTGGTACGAATTGGTGACATGAGCGACTCCAATCTGGCGGCGCGTCGACTCTGGAGCGCCAGCCGACTGCTCTGTGCCAGCCCTGATTATCTGGCGCGAACACCTGCCATCACCCGGCCGGAGGATCTTGCCCATCATGAGCGGGTGACGGTCAGCAGCGGTTTTCTCGCCTCCCACTGGTGCTTTGAGCGAGCGGGTAAAGAGGTGCTGGTCGACCCCCCATCCCGTTTTCGGGTCAACAATATTACCTGTGCCCGCGAGGCGGCAAAGGCGGGGCTGGGGTTGGCGTCGTTACCCGCTATGCTCTGTCAGGAGGAGCTGGCCAGTGGCGAACTGGTGGGGTTGTTATCAGAGTGGCAGCAACCCAAAGTGCCCATCTATCTGTTGTTTCCGGAGCAGCGGCTGATGCCGCGCAAGTTGCGGGCATTCATCGATTTCATGGTAGAGAGCGGCGCCGAGTTCGGTATCGAGAAAATGTTATAAGGGGAAGCTATGGATAACTGGATCAATCTCTATCGCGCTTCACACACGCTGGAGGCACACGCCCTGAAAGGGGCGCTGGAGGCAGAAGGGCTGCTGGTGCGACTCAATGGTGATGGCCTCTCCGGCGCTCTGGGCGAGCTGCCGGTTGACCTGCTGCAGGTGACCTTGATGGTACGGGCTGAGGATCGCAGCAGAGCAGGACGGGTCATCGAGCGTTACCAGCAGCGTCAGGGTAACAGCTGGCTGTGCGGTCAGTGCGGTGAGGAGAACGGCGCTAATTTTGACCTCTGCTGGCGCTGTCATCACGATCCCCACGACAGCTGATCTTCTGCTAGCGTGGCGGGAACTCGATATCTTCCCCCGCACTGGCATCGTGATAGGTCGCCAGATCCAGCTCGTTTTCACTGCGGGCGATCAGCACTGACACCAGAATATCCCCCGATACGTTGACCGTGGTGCGCGCCATGTCGAGGATCCGGTCAATACCTGCAATCAGCGCCACCCCTTCCAGTGGCAACCCCACGGCGGTCAGGGTCAGGGTCAGCAGCATCAGCCCGGTGCCGGGAGTGCCCGCCGTGCCTATACTGGCCAGGGTGGCGATGCTGATGATGGTCAGGTAATCGACCATGTGCAGATCCACCCCGAATGCCTGCGCCACGAACAGCGCAGTGACGCCCTGATAGAGGGCGGTGCCATCCATGTTGATGGTGGCGCCGATGGGCAGCACCTTGGCGGTGATGGCGGGAGAGACACCCAGCCGCTTCTCGGCGCAGGCCAGACTGATGGGCAGGGTGCTGCTGCTCGAGCTGCTGGTAAATGCAACCGCCTGGGCATCGACGATGCTCTTGAAGTAGTGCAAGGGATTGAGCCGTGCCAGCAGGAGTAGCAGGGCACTGTAGACCCCGAGCACGTGCAGCAGGCAGCCGAGGTAGACGGCGCCGATCACCTTGAGCAGCGGCAGCAGCAGGTCGAGGCCATACTTGCCGGTCATCCAGGCCATCAGGGCGCAGACGCCATAGGGGGCGAGCGCCATCACCATCTGGGTCAGCTTGAACATCCCCTCTGCCAGCGAGGTGAAGAAGAGGATGGCGGGCCGACCGCGGCGTCCACTTGCATTGAGGGCCACCGCTAGCGCGACGGCCAAGACGATCACCTGTAGGATCTTGCCATCCACCATCGCCGGTACCGGGTTACTCGGCACTAATTGACTCAGTACGCTGGCCATTGTTGGTTGGGCTGCTACACCGAGTCGCTGATGAGGGTCCATATTGGCGCCCATGCCGGGTTCCAGCAGCCAGCCCATCATCAGACCGATGCAGATGGCGATGGCGGTAGAGCAGAAGTAGAGGCAGATCGCCTTGTTGCCGATGCGATCCAGTCCCTTGCCCTTGAGCAGAGAAGTGAGACCGGCGATGACCGAACAGAAGATGAGGGGCACCATCAGCATCTGGATGGTATTGACGAACAAAACGCCCAGGGGTTTGAGCAGCAGAGCCTGCTCCTCAAAGCCGACACCCAGCCCGACGCCGATCAGCATGCCGATCAGGGTCTTGAGCCAGAGGGGGCGGCGGGTCCAGATCTGCCAGGGCTTGAGAGCCTCTCCATGGAACAGCATGACGCCAATATCCTTATAAATGGTCTGCGATGGCGAAAAAGGGGCGCCAGTGTAGCGATCCCTGATGCGGGTTGCCACATTATCGACAAAGCGGCGGTGCTGACCACTCCTCTGGCCAGGTAATGCACGATTTATTGGCTTATATCAAGATCCCTTCTGGCCGAGCGATATTTAATTGGCATTAAATATGTTCATTAATGAGGTGAGAGATGTCGCAATCGATTCATGGTCACGAAGTGATGGAGATGATGCTGGCGCAAGGTGGCCAATTTACCCGTGCCAGCCTGAAACTGGGGATGGCCGAGCGGTTTGGTGCCGAAGCCCGTTTTCATACCTGCAGCGCCAGCGAGATGGATGCAGAAGCGCTGATCGACTTTTTGGCCGCCCGCGGCAAATTCATCGACTCGGCAGAGGGCTTTCAGACCCGCGCTGACAAGATCTGCAACCACGGTTAACCCTGCTGCGAGCGCATCATGGCGCTCGCTGAATTCTTCACCCTTTGCTATATTTCGCCCCCTCTCTTTTCCCTCTTCAAGGCGTAGCCAGGGCGTTGTATGGATGCTTTCTCTGCCGCAGTCATGCTGTTTCTGATCATGGACCCGCTGGGCAATCTGCCGGTCTTTCTCTCCATCCTGCGTCATATCGATCCCAAGCGGCGACGCAAGGTGATGATCCGCGAACTGCTTTTTTCGCTGGCCATCATGATGCTGTTTCTCTTCGTCGGTCAGCAGATCCTTGGCTTCCTCAACCTGCGCCAGGAAGCTGTCAGCATCGCGGGGGGCATCATCCTGTTCCTGATCGCCATCAAGATGATCTTCCCCAGTGAAGGGGGCGTGACCGGATTGGCAGCGGGCGAGGAGCCCTTCCTGGTGCCGATGGCGATCCCGATGATTGCCGGTCCCTCGATCCTGGCCTCTTTGATGCTGCTGGCCAATCAGGAGCCCACCCGCATGGTGGACTGGTCGCTGGCGCTCTTTATTGCCTGGGCCGCCAGTGCGGTGATCCTGATGTTCTACGAGGTATTCAACAAGCTGCTGGGTGAGCGGGGACTCACTGCGGTGGAGAGGCTGATGGGCATGCTGCTGGTGATGATCTCGGTCCAGATGCTGCTGGACGGGGTGCATCACTATCTGGCGGTGACCGCCATCCCCTGATCCTCATTGCCCTTGGGGGGGCGGTAGCTGACTCATGATCTGGGTCAACAGCAGATCCCGCAGCCATCGGTGGCCCGGATCTTCGTTGTGACGCTGATGCCAGATCAGCAGGTGGGAGATGCTGTCCAGCCCTATGGGCAGCGGTAGCTGCAGCAGCGGGTAAACCTGGGTGGCGTGACGGGCATAGAGCTTGGAGAGGGTCACTATCATGTCGGAGTGCATCCCGATCCGCAGTGCGGCCTCGAAGGAGGGTACGGTCGCATCGATGCGCCGGTAGAGCCCCTGCTCCGCCAGCTTGTGATCCAGCATCCAGCGATCCCGCCCTTCGCAGTAAGTCTGCACATGGGGATAGCTCAGGTAGTGATCCAGATTCCAACAGGGTTCCCGCAAGGCGGGGTGGTGCTGTTGCACCAGACAGGTGAGATCATCGATGGCCAGCAGGTGCTGACAGATACTGCCGGGCAGGGTATCGAGCCGGTAATCGGAGCTGATGCAGTTCTCCCGCACAGCGAAGGCGATGTCCACCTGCCCCTGGCTCATCTCGGTCAGGCTGTGCTCGTTCCACTCCTCATAACGCAAGCGAACCCGTGGAGCCAGCCGTTTCAGCTCGCTCAGGTAGAGCGGCGCAAACAGGGTGAAGGCGCTGTCCATGCTCGCAATGACGAACTCTCTCTCCGAGCTGGCGGGGTCGAATTCGGGCGGCTGGATCAGGTTGTCCAGCGACAGCAGGATGGGTTGCAACTGCTGCTGCAACGCAAGGGCGCGGCCGGTGGGTTCCAGTCCGAAGGCGGAGCGGATGAAGAGGGGATCGTTGAAGGTATCGCGCAGACGGCCGAGGGCCTTGCTGACGGCGGACTGACTCAAGTGGAGTCTGCGTGCTGCCTTGCTGCCGTTGCGCTCCTCCAGCAGCACTTGCAGGATAATCAGCAAATTGAGGTCGATGCGACCCAGTTGTTCCAACAGCATGATATGAATCCCCTTCAATTCTAAGATGAATTTATACCATTTGTTTTCATATCTTGGTGATCTTATCCTCGAATGGTCTCAGGTTCGCATGAACCACTGGTACAGGATGTAGCGGTTGAGGGGACACGTAGCACAATCAATATGGCGACCTCATGGTCGCCCTATTTTTTGCTATGATTTATTTGGTCACTTGCACCTGCCTTGATTTTGCCCAACAATCCCTGCGCTCTATTTTGATACAAGTACCAGATATCTTTTTGTGGGTGGGTGCCCGTAGGGGTCTCTGTCGAGTTCATGTCTGGCATATGTTGATCCTCTTGCTGGTCGCTGTGCTGGTTTTCGGCAGCAAGCGTCTTGCCAGTGCAGGTGAGGATCTGGGGACCGCCATCAAAGATTTTCGCAAGGCGATGCGTGACGACGAAAATCATCCGAAATAAGCAGTAGGAGTAGAAAATGTCTGTAGACGAGAAAGTTGAACTGAACGAAACCTGTGACAGCTGCGGCTGTTTTGCCGAGATCGGCACCATCATCGGCGAAGGCGACGATGTGATGGAGCTGGTTATTGAAGCCGCGGCCGAGGCTGATGCCCACGCCAAGCTGGCTGCCTATGAAGCTCTGGCCAGGCAGGTCACTGCCGAAGCTCAAGTGAGCAGTGAACTGACCCAGGGTGAAAGCGGTGTGATCCTGAAAGCCCGCCTGCAATTCACCTGTACCGCTGAAAAACTGATTTTCGAAATGCGGGCCCGCTCTATCTGAGTTGTCTGATAACGCGGCAGCTTTGCCTGCCGTGTTGACCCTTCTGCTGTGGGGCGGCGTTCTATAGTTACTCTATCCCACAGACGTTTTTGCCCGGCGCGAGTCGGCCAACAGAAGGTGCAAACATCATGACGCAGCGATGGGTCTCGGCCCCCAATCCCACTTTCTATCGTAATCTGTGCTGCCAACCTGCAGCAGGCGTGACGTCAGCGCAGGGGCAGCCATCCTGATGCGGCGCTGGCTCTGGGCTCTGCTGGCCCTCTGTTGTTTTCCCCTGCTGGCGGCTGAACTCAAGCCACAGCGTCTGCCCCAACCCGGGGACCTCGAAAGCATTTTGCAAAAACGCGAACTCAGGGCTCTGGTGGTCTATGAGCGCGGCTTCTATTTTCTCGATCGTGGATCCCAGTTCGGCATTCTGGTCAATCAGCTGCAAGGGTTCGAACGCTGGTTGAACAACTCCTATCTCGCCAAAGAGAAGGTCAAGCTCAAAGTGGTTTACATCCCGGTGCGGCAGGACAAGCTGCTGGACTATCTGGCTGAGGGGCGTGGCGATCTGGTGGCGGCCACCATGACGGTGACCCCGACCCGGCGTGAACAGGTGGCCTTCTCCCGGCCACTCATCTCTTCCATTGAGGAGTGGGTGGTGAGCCAGAAGAGCCTGCCCGCCTTCAGCCGCATTACCCAGCTCTCCGGCAGACGGGTCTGGGTGCGCGCCAGCTCCAGCTACTACGAGAGCCTGCGTCAGCTCAACTGGCTGTTTCGCGAGCTGGGGTTGCCCCCAGTCTATATCGAGACGGTGCCCGAATACCTGCAGGATGGCGATCTGCTGGAGATGGTGGCCGCCGGCATTATTCCCCTGACGGTGACCGACAGCTTCAAGGGGCGGATCTGGCTGGGGGGCATGATCTCCGGCCTCAAGGCCCACAAGCTGATCCCCCTGCGCAGCAACGGCACCAGCGCCTGGGCGCTGCGCAAAAACAGTCCCGAACTGCTCAAAGCTGTCAATGGCTATCTGGCGAGTGTCAGCCGCAACAGCCTTTACAGCGACATGACCCTGCGCCGGTTGTTGGTTCACAGCGATCAGATGAGCAATATTTTGGCGCCGGACCCCATGGGGCGTCTGGCGATCATTCGCCAGGTGCTGGAGAAGTACGCCAATCAATACGATCTCGACTGGCTGATGTTGGCTGCGCTCGGTTATAAGGAGTCCGGCCTCAATCCCAAGGTGCTATCGCACAAGGGGGCCGTGGGCATTATGCAACTGCTGCCCAGCACGGGGCGGGAGGTCGGCATCAAGGGCGCCAGGCTGACTACCCTCGAGGGGAATGTGGAGGCCGCTTGCCGCTACATGCGGTTGATCCTCGATACCTACTTCAATGATCCCAAGCTGGATCGGCTCAATCGCCACCTGTTTGCCCTCGCCGCCTACAACGCGGGGCCAAACCGGGTTCAGGCCCTGCGGGGCAAGGCAGAAAAGTTGGGGCTCGATCCCAATGTCTGGTTCGGTAACGTGGATCAGTTGGTGGCCAACGAAGTCGGACAGGGGCCGATCAACTATGTCGGCACCATCTACAAGTACTACGTGGCCTATCGTTTCAGCTTGCCCCAGATCGAGGGCAAGGCTGCCGCTATCGAAGCGGCTAAGCCCTGAGCCGGTTGACCGGCAGGGTCGCCTGTACGGTCGGCAATTGCCAGCCACCGTCCCTGTGTTGTAAAAACCAGTGGGCGGGGCCGGTGGCCGGGATGAGATCTGGCTGGCTGAGCTGGCCGAGATAGCGCAACATCGGGGTATCATGCAGTTCCATCAGCAACTCCTTTTGAATATGTGAAGAGGCTCACCAGCGTTATGACACCCGGCCATGACAGCAGGATGACACGATGATCCCCGGATCCTTTGCCCTGATCGATGATCCCCGGCTGGCACTCAAGGTGCGCTGCCACTGGATCCGTCATGCCCGCGAGCGGATCCAGGCGCAGTATTACAGCTGGGAGGAGGACAGCAGCGGCAAGTTGCTGTTGAGCGAGCTGCTCCATGCCGCCCGGCGCGGCGTCAAGGTGCAACTGCTGGTGGATGATCTCTATGCCGGTGACAACCGCTTTCTGGAGATGGTGGCCTACTACCCGGGGATCGAGGTACGGCTGTTCAATCCCTTCTGGCTGAGGGGCTGGCGCCCGCTGGCACTGCTGCTGGAGGGGCTGCTCAGCTTTCGCCGCATCAACCACCGGATGCACAACAAGCTGTTGCTGGTGGATGGCAAGCTGGCGCTGATAGGCGGGCGCAATATTGGCGATCGCTACTTCGATCTGGATCTGCAAGCCCCCTTCGTGGATCTCGATCTCGCCTGTCAGGGGGGGCTGTGCCAGCAGATGGTGCAGGGGTTCGAGCTGTTCTGGCACAGCCGCTGGAGCCACCCCATCCGCCACTTGCTGCGCCGTGAGCCGCTGTCCGCCGAAATCCAGGTGGTCAACGACTTCCTGTTCACCATGACGGATCCGGCCGTGGCAAGGGTCTACGATCTGCCCGCTGCGCTGTTTGACGGGGTCGACCTGCCTCTGCAGTGGCAGGAGGGGTGGGGCGAGGTGTGGTTCGACCGCCCAGGCAAGGGGCTGATCTCCCGCCCCACCACCGCCCGTCAGCTGTGGCGCCAGCTGGCTGATCATCCCGGCTCGCTGGGGTTGGTGACCCCTTACCTCATCCTCACCCGCGGGTTTCGGCACCGCTTGGCGCGGCTGCGCCAGCAGGGTGTCGCCATCGACATTCTCACCAACTCGCTGGCCAGCACCGATGTGCCGCTGGTCTATGGCGCCTATCAGCGTTATCTCGGCTGGTTGCTGCGCCGCGGGATCCGGGTTGCCGAGTTTGACCATGGCCACGGCAGCCTGCATGCCAAGCTGATCCTGCTGGGGGAGGATCGGGCGCTGTTTGGCAGCCTTAACCTCGATCCCCGCTCGCTCTTTCTCAATACCGAGCTGATGCTGCATCTGCACTGCCCCCCAATCTGCGAGGCGCTGCACATGTGGTTGGCTCGTTGGCAGGAGCAGGCCGATAGCGCGCCGCGTAAACCCGAAGGATGGTCAAGGCGGCTGATAGCCCGGCTGAGCGACTGGTTGCCACTGCGTCGCTGGTTGTGAGACGGCCAATTTTTGTGCGAGATATCGCAAAGCCTTGTAAGCCATTGCAGATGAATCTTGCAGGCGAGCGACCATGGATGAGGTTATACTTTTGTTTTATAACAACTTATTGGTGATGATGAGGCTGTTTTTTTGTACCCTGATGTGAATGGCGTGAGCATAAAAACGTTTTTTATTATATTTTTATGCGTAATATTTCAGTTGCAAGGACAAATACGGCGGCTTGTCTGCCGTGTGGACGAGGGTTGTAACGGGTTGCTGGCCATTTGCATCGCTGCACTTGGCGCGCACTTTAGATGGGTCGCTAACTGTTGGAAAGTGAAACAGAGACCCGGTGTAGCCGGACTCCAATATGGAACATGCTATTTGCGAGGGGGTGACATGGAGATGTCACCCCACTTTTTTGGCTCTGTGATGAGGCTAGAGCCAGCGTGCGTCGACAGACCGGAGGGTAGGTAAACGGCCCTGCATGCAACGGACCACACTCTCGTTAACATTGAGACAGCTATGGGGAATGTGAAAAAGGCCCCCTCACCAACGCGAGGGGGCCTTTTTATCGGCCAGCGATCTGGGGCTTATCAGCCCTTGATGCGCTCGATGCGACCACCCAGACCCTGCAGCTTGTGCTCGATGTCTTCATAGCCACGGTCGATGTGATAAATACGGTCGACGATGGTGGAGCCTTCGGCTACGAAACCGGCTAGCACCAGACTGGCGGAGGCGCGCAGATCGGTTGCCATCACCTGGGCGCCCTTGAGCTGTTCGGCGTCGCGGCAGATGGCCACATTGCCCTGCAGTTCGATGTCGGCGCCCATTCGTACCAGTTCGGGCACGTGCATGAAGCGATTCTCGAAGATGGTCTCGGTGACCATGCCGGTGCCTTTGGCGACGGTGTTCAGCACGGTGAACTGTGCCTGCATGTCGGTTGGGAAGGCGGGGTAAGGGGCCGTCTTGATGGTGACCGGCTTGAGGGTGCGGCCAGTCATGTCGAGGGTGATCCAGTCTTCACCCTTCTCAATCAGGGCGCCAGCCTCTTCCAGCTTGACCAGTACGGCCTCCAGCAGGGTCGGATCGGTCTTGCGGCAGGTGATCTTGCCGCCGGTAACCGCTGCGCCCACCAGGAAGGTGCCGGTTTCGATACGGTCTGGCTGCACGCTGTAGCTGCCTCCGTGCAGACGCTCGACACCGTCGATGGTCAGGGTATCGGTGCCCGCGCCCTGAATGTTAGCTCCGAGCGTGTTGAGGAAGTTGGCCAGATCGACCACTTCCGGCTCGCGGGCTGCGTTTTCGATCACGGTGCGGCCATCCGCCAGGGTGGCGGCCATCATCAGGTTTTCGGTACCTGTGACGGAGACCATATCCATCAGGATGTGGGCGCCCTTGAGACGGCCGTCGACACGGGCCTTGATGTAACCATCTTCGATAGTGATCTTGGCACCCATCAGCTCCAGGCCGTGGACGTGCAGGTTGACCGGACGGGCTCCGATGGCGCAACCGCCGGGCAGGGAGACGTCGGCGGCACCGAAACGGGCGGCCAGCGGGCCCAGCGCCAGAATGGAGGCACGCATGGTCTTCACCAGTTCGTAGGGGGCGACGTGGTTGTTCACCGCCCCGGTCAGCACGGTCACGTTGCCGTTGACCTTGGTGGTCGCGCCCAGCATCTCCAGCAGCTTGATGGTGGTACCTACATCTTTCAGGCGTGGCACGTTGGAGAGCTGAACCTTTTCGTCGCACAGCAGGGTGGCGAACAGGATCGGCAGGGCCGCGTTTTTGGCGCCAGAGATGGTCACTTCGCCGCTGAGAGTACAACGACCATCGATTTTGAATTTGTCCATTTTTACTTCGTTACCAAATCAGGAGGGCAATAGGAATTTACGTTCGCGTTTCCACTCGGCGTCGGTGAACGCCTTGATGGAGAGGGCATGAATGGCGTTGCTGGCGATCTTGTCCATCAGCGGGGCATAGATGGCCTGCTGCTTCGTGACCCGGCTCATGCCGTCAAACATGTCACCGACGGCGATCACCTGATAGTGACTCCCGTCCCCTTTGACATGGACTTCGGACAATGGCAGAGCCTCAAGGAGTATCGATTCAATTTCAGAGACTTGCATTATGCGTCCTCAGTTGTGAGCGGGGTTGACTGAAACAAATCGGCCACCCCGTAGAGGTTGGCCAAGGTATAAAAATCACTGGAGGCGCCCACCAGTTGCGGTGTGGCGCCTCGTGCCAATACGGCTTTGGCCCATTTGACCAGCAGGGCCAGTCCGGCAGAGTCGAGGGTGGTGACGTTGCCGAGGTTGAGCTGATCGTCCTGCCACCATTCGGTGCGGCGTTGCCACAGGTCATTGACCTGTGGTGCCTGCAGATCTCCGCTCAGGGTCATGACTTGAGCACCAGCGGCTTGGCATTGTGTTCGCGCAACTGGGCGATGACCGCATCGATGCCGTTCTGGCGGATCAAGCCACCGAGCTCGTTCTGTTTGGCGGAGAGCAGGCTGATCCCCTCTGCCACCATGTCGAATGCTTTCCACTCGCCGGTCTTGTTGTTCTTGCGCAGCTTGAACTCGAGGAAAATGTCCGGTTTGCCGGCCTCTTTCACGCTGACGTTAACGGTAGTGATATTGCCGCTGGGGGCTTTGCCCGGCTCGACCTTGACAGTCTGCTTGTCAAAATGGGCCAGTGCATCGGCGTAGGAGCTCACCATGTACTCGGTGAACACCTCGACGAAGGCATTGCGCTGCGCTTCGGTGGTCTCTTTAATCTGGTTGCCAAGCACCTTGTAGGCGGCGAAGCGGTTGTCCACATAGGGCAGCAGCTCTTCGCGGATGATCACCCGCAGGTGTTCCGGATTGCTTTTCACCTGCGCCTGATCGGCCTTCAGGCGGGCAAAGGTCTGCTTGGCAGCCTGATCCACCAGCGCGTTGGGATCGGTGGCATCTACTGCGGCCTGGGCAGACAGGGAAAAGAGCATGCTGGTCATCAGACCCAGCAGCAGGGCGATTTTCTTGAACATGATTACTCCTTCTTGCTGTCTGATTTGCTGTCGGAAGACTGGCTGTAGAGGAACTTGCCAATCAGATCTTCCAGTACGATGGCGGATTTGGTGTCTTCAATCAGGTCGCCATCATTGAGCATCTCGGTCCCCATCTCTTCATCGCTGAAGCCGGGGGCCAGACCGATGTACTGCTCGCCCAGCAGGCCGGACGTGAGGATAGAGAGAGAGCTGGTATCGGCAAACTGGCCCGCGCTCTTTTGCATCATCAGAGTCACTTCGGGTACCTGGGTGGTCGGATCCAGTACGATGTCGCTGACCCGCCCCACTACCACGCCACCGACCTTGACCGGCGAACGGACTTTCAGGCCGCCGATATTATCGAAATGCGCGCGCAGGGTATAGGTTTCTCCCTCCGGTTTGAAGCTCAAACCGGCCACTTGCAGTGCCAGTGCCAAAATGGCACCGATACCAGCCAGCATGAAGGTGCCGACCAGGAATTCTACTTTGCTGAACTTCATCTTTACCTTATCCAAACATGACTGCAGTGAGTATAAAATCCAGGCCGAGCACGGCGAGGGATGAGTGGACCACGGTACGGGTCGTGGCCTGACTGATCCCGGCCGAGGTTGGCTTGGCGTCATAGCCGTTAAAGAGCGCAATCCAGGTAACCACCAGGGCGAAAATCAGACTCTTGATGGCGCCCTGCATGATGTCTTCCTGCCAGTCGACGGAGGCCTGCATGGCAGACCAGAAGCCCCCTTCGTCAACGCCGAGCCAGTCCACACCGACCAGCTTGCCGCCGAAGATGCCGATCAGGCTGAACATAAAGGCCAGCAACGGCATGCTGATGACGCCAGCCCAGAAACGGGGGGCAACCACCCGGCGCAGCGGATCGACTGCCATCATCTCGAGGCTCGAAAGTTGCTCGGTGGCCTTCATCAGGCCAATTTCAGCGGTCAGTGCTGAACCGGCACGGCCGGCAAACAGCAACGCCGTGACCACAGGGCCCAGCTCCCGCAACAGGGAGAGAGAGACCAGCGGCCCCAGACTCTGCTCGGCACCGAAATCCTTTAATACGTTGTACCCCTGCAGCGAGAGCACCATGCCGATGAACAGGCCGGAGACCAATATGATAGCCACCGACTGCACGCCCACCACATACAACTGCTGGATCAGCAGCGGGAAGTGCTTGCGCGGCTCGGGTTTGCCCGCCAGCGCGTGAAACAACATGATGGTGGCGCGACCGACGGAGCTGATAAACCGCACTCCGATCCGCCCCAGCTTGCTTATTTGACTTATCAACATCACAGATCCTGTAGCAGATCGCCTGCCGGAAAATGAAACGGAACAGGACCGTCGGGCAATCCTTTGAGGAACTGCTCGACTTCGGGATTGTGCTCCTCGCGTAACTGCTCCGGTGTGCCGTGGGCCACCACCTTGCGATTGGCGATGATGTAGGCGTAATCGGCGATGCTCAGCACCTCCTTCACATCGTGGGTGACGATGACGGAGGTGATGCCAAGGGCATCGTTCAGCTCTTTGATCAGCTTGACCAGCACCGCCATGGTGATGGGGTCCTGTCCGACAAACGGCTCGTCATACATGATGAGGTCGGGGTCAAGGGCGATGGCCCGTGCCAGCGCCGCCCGACGCGCCATACCGCCGGAGAGCTCGGAGGGCATCAGCTTCGCCGCCCCGCGCAAGCCCACCGCCTGCAACTTCATCATGACGATGGTGTGGATCAGCTCCTCCGGCAGGCCGGAGTGCTCCCGCAGCGGGAAGGCCACGTTGTCGTAGACCGTCATGCCAGTAAACAGGGCGCCGCTCTGGAACAGCATGCTCATCCGCTTGCGCACTTCATAGAGGCGCGAACGGGAGAGGGTGGGGATATCTTCCCCGTCAAACAGAATGTGACCGGACTCAGGCTTGAGCTGGCCACCGATCAGCCGCAGCAAGGTGGTTTTACCGATGCCGCTCGGGCCCATGACGGCGGTCACCTTGCCACGAGGAATGGTCAGGTTGATCTCGTCATACAACAGCCGATCTCCGTGACTGAAGGTCAGATCGGAGATGGTGATCAGGTCATTGTTCAAACAATTGTCCATCCGGTGTAAATAAGGTGCGAATTTTATGGGGTAGTCTAAGTCGAAGCAACAGCAAGGAACAACTATTGAACAGGCTGCAAGCCCATTTGCACGACAGTTTTCTGTAACAAAGTGCGTCATTGAGAGCGGGACCTGCCATCCGATTCGCATATCCGGGCAGACTTTTTTATAATCCCGCAGCTAATTTCGGCCCGGAGCTGTGTCTTTATGTCTGTAAAGCCTGAGAAAATGTCTGAACTGTTCGATTTTCGTCGCAGTGCCCGCGCGGTGCTGGACACAGAGAAGCAAGCCATTGATGGACTTTATCAGTATCTGAACGAGGCCTTCGACAAGGCGTGCGAGATGGTACTGCGCTGCGGTGGCAAAATAGTGGTCACCGGAATGGGCAAGTCGGGCCATATCGGCAGCAAGATTGCCGCGACGCTGGCCAGTACCGGTACCCCTGCCTTCTTTCTCCACCCGGGGGAGGCGAGTCACGGCGATCTGGGGATGATCTCCAGCGGAGACCTTATCATCGCCATCTCCAACTCCGGTGAGAGCGACGAAATTCTGGCCCTGCTGCCGGTGCTCAAGCGCCGCGGCATTCCGCTCATCTGCATGACCGGCAATCCGGCCTCCACCATGGCCAAAGAGGCCAATGTACACCTGTGCATCAAGGTGGAGAAAGAGGCCTGCCCGCTGGGCCTGGCACCCACCTCCAGTACCACGGCCACTCTGGTGATGGGCGATGCACTGGCGGTCGCCCTGCTGGAAGCGCGCGGTTTCACCGCCGATGACTTCGCCCTCTCGCACCCGGGCGGTTCCCTGGGCAAGCGTCTGCTGCTGCGGGTGGGCGACCTGATGCACAGCGGTGAGTTGTTGCCCCGGGTGGGGATCAATGCCACCATCAGTGAGGCACTGCTGGAAGTGAGCCGTAAGGGGCTCGGCATGACGGCGGTGGTCGATGGTCATGGCTTGCTGGCCGGGCTGTTCACCGATGGCGATCTGCGCCGTATTCTCGACCAGCAGATCGATATCCATCATACCCCCATCAGCCGCGTGATGACGGCCAACTGTGTTACCGTAGGCCCTGAGATGATGGCTGCAGAGGCTGTCAAGCTGATGGAAACGAGAAAAATCAACGGATTACTGGTCGTGGATGAAGAGAAGCGCCCGCTCGGCGCCTTCAACATGCACGACCTGTTGAAAGCCGGAGTAATTTGATGCAAAACGTACCGACCCTCTATGGTCCGGTGATGCGCAGCCAGTATGACAAGGCGGCGCAAATCCGTCTGCTGGTGTGTGATGTGGACGGTGTGCTCTCCAACGGCCTCATCTATATGGGCAACAGCGGCGAAGAGCTGAAGACCTTCTGCACCCGCGACGGTGCCGGCATGCGAGCGCTGCTCAATGCCGGGATCGAGATTGCCATTATCACGGGGCGCAACTCCCGTATCGTCAGCGATCGGATGAAAAGCCTGGGGGTGGCTCATGTGGTGCAGGGGGCAGATAAAAAGCTGCCTCACTTCGAAGCGCTGCTGGCCAAGCTTGGGCTGACCCCGGAACAGACAGCCTATATGGGCGATGACACCATCGATCTGCCGGTGATGGCCGCTTGCGGTCTGGGTATCGCGGTGGCCGATGCCCATCCGCTGGTGTTGAGTCGTGCCGATATGGTGACTCGTCTTGGTGGGGGCATGGGGGCGGTGCGCGAGGTATGCGATCTCATTCTGCAGGCGCAGGGCCATGACGACTATCAGCCCGAGGCCTCGGTATGAGCAGACAGACCCTGTTATTTGCCCTGCTGTTTCTGGTCGCGCTGGTTGCCTGGCAGTTGGGCAAGGTGGAGCGGGTGCCCCAGAGCGCCGTCAAAATCGAAAACTATCAGCCGGATTTTGTCGCCAAAGATCTGGTGACCACGCGTTTTGATCTGAACGGTCAACGTACCGAACGATTGGAATCGACCTACGCCGAGTATTATCAAATCCTCGAGCAGGCCACTTTCGACAAGCCGGTGGTCTACATGTATGACGATCAGGGGACCGCCGAGTGGCGTGTCACCGCCGAAACCGGCGTGCTCAACACCGATGATAACGTCATTCTGCGGGATAAGGTGCATCTGGATGGGCTGCTGCCCACCTCCTTTATCGCCACGCTGGATACGCCCTATCTGGAGCTGGACCTGGTGACTCAGGATGTGCGCAGCAACCGGGAAGTGAAGATTTTGGGTCAGGATTTCCAGACCCAAGGGGTTGGCCTCAAGGGCCATCTGGACCGCAAATATTTTGAGTTACTGGATCAAGGCCATGCCATCTATTTCAATGAAAAACGCTAATCTGGCCCTCGCAGCCCTGTTGTTGTGTGGCGCGGTGACTGCCAAAGAGTCCGACTTTGCCGAGAAGGTCTACGTCGATGCCATCAAACAGGTGGCCGAGATGCAGGATAACCGTATCACCTTCGAAGAGGATGTGACCATCAATCAGGGCACCATCCAAATCAAGGCGGACAAGGTGGTCGTAACCCGTTCCGGCGAGAAAGGGGCCGAGGTGATGACTGCCTACGGCAAGCCCGCCACCTTTTTTCAGATCCTGGATAACGGCAAGCCGGTCAACGCCCGCGGCAACACCATCCGCTACGAACTGAAGAACCGGCTGGTGACCATCACCGGCAACGGTCAGCTCAAGCAGGAAGATAGTCAAGTCAATGGTGACCTGATCCGCTACGACATCGTCACGCAGAAGATGATTGCCGAGAGCAAGAGCCCGAACCAGCGTGTCAAAACCGTGTTCCTGCCGGATCAGGTAGAGAATTTCGACAAGCCCGCCGATCAGAATAAGCAGGGAAAATAAGCCATGGCAGTGTTAAAAGCAGTGGGCCTGCAGAAGAGCTACAAGCGCCGCATGGTGGTGAGTGACGTCAGTCTTGAGGTGGGCACCGGCCAGATTGTCGGCCTGCTCGGCCCCAACGGGGCGGGCAAGACCACCTCCTTCTACATGATCGTCGGCCTGGTTCAGCGCGATGCCGGTCTCATCACCATCGACGACCAGGACATCAGCCTGCAGCCCATGCATGTGCGGGCTCGCAACGGCATCGGCTATCTGCCGCAGGAGGCCTCCATCTTCCGTCGTCTGTCAGTGTTCGATAACCTGATGGGGGTGATGCAGACTCGCAAGGAGTTGAGTCGCGAAGAGCGGGAGGAGAAGGTTCAGCAACTGCTGGAAGAGTTCAACATCACCCACATTCGCGACAACCTGGGTCAGAGCCTCTCCGGCGGTGAGCGCCGTCGGGTTGAGATTGCCCGAGCGCTCGCTGCCGAGCCGCGTTTTATTCTGCTGGATGAACCCTTTGCCGGGGTTGACCCGATTTCTGTGATAGACATCAAGAAGATCATTCAGCATCTGAAAGATAGGGGCCTTGGCGTCTTGATTACCGACCACAACGTCAGAGAGACTCTGGACGTATGTGAAAAGGCCTATATTGTCAGCCACGGCAAGATGATTGCCGAAGGTGCCCCGGCTGACATCCTCGCCGATGAACAGGTCAAGCGCGTCTATTTGGGCGATCAATTCAGTCTATAGTAAGGGGGCATGCCTTCATTTCCTTTGACGAGTGCCTCGCTGAACATAAGGATATCCCGACGTAGATGAAGCCGACATTACAGTTGCGTCTCGGTCAGTCCCTGACCATGACGCCGCAATTACAACAAGCGATTCGTCTGCTCCAGCTCTCCACTCTGGAACTTCAGCAGGAAATTCAGCAAGCGCTCGAAAACAACCCTCTGCTGGAGCAGGAAGAGAGCGAGGCACAAGAAACCAGCCCGGAAGCGCCGGTCGATGCCAGCCAGCTGGATTCCAGCGATGCCATGGCCCAGGAGCAGATGCCGGACGAGTTGCCGGTGGATACCACCTGGGACGAGGTTTACTCTGCCGGTACCGCCCAGAGCGCGGGCCCCATCCACGATGGGGAAGACAGCGTTTATCAGGGGGAGACCACCGAAAACCTGCAGGATTATCTATTGTGGCAGATGCGGCTCACACCGTTCAGCGATGTGGATGCTGCCATCGCGCTCGCCATCATCGATGCCATCGACGAATCCGGTTATCTGACCCTTGCGCTGGAGGATATCCAGTCTGCCGTCACCAGCGATGACGTAGAGGTGGAACTCGATGAGGTTGAGGCGGTACTCAAGCGGGTGCAGCATTTCGATCCGGTCGGCATTGCTGCCCGTTCTGTGCAGGAGTGTTTGCTGATCCAGCTGGACCAGTATGATCCGCAGACCCCTTGGCTTAATGAGGCCAAGGAGGTGATCCTCGAGCACATGGCGCTGCTCGGCAATCGGGATTACCGCACCCTCGCCCGCAAGACGCGCCTCAAGGAGAGCGACCTCAAGGAGGTGCTGGATCTGATCCAGCTGCTGGAGCCGCGCCCCGGCAATGGCATCATCCAGAGCGACTCCCAATACGTGATCCCCGACGTCTCCGTGGTCAAGAAGGGCAGCAAGTGGGTGGTCGAGCTCAATCCCGAGTCCGCCCCCCGTATCCGGGTTAACGAGTCCTATGCCGCCATGGCTCGCAATGCCCGCAGCAGCACCGACACCCAGTTTATCCGCTCCCATTTGCAGGAAGCCAAGTGGTTCATCAAGAGCCTGGAGAGTCGCAATGACACCCTGCTGAAAGTGGCCAGCTGCATTGTCGAGCAGCAACAAGGCTTTTTCGAGTATGGCGAAGAGGCGATGAAGCCCATGGTGCTCAATGACATCGCCGAAGCGGTGGAGATGCACGAATCGACCATCTCCCGGGTGACGACCCAGAAGTACATGCATACCCCCCGTGGTATCTTCGAATTGAAGTTTTTTTTCTCCAGCCATGTGAACACCGAAGGAGGAGGAGAGTGCTCATCGACCGCAATTCGCGCGCTCATCAAGAAGCTGGTCACGGCAGAGAATCCTGCCAAGCCGTTAAGTGATAGCAAGATCGCGGATTTGCTGGCCGAACAGGGTATTATGGTGGCGAGACGCACGATCGCTAAGTATCGCGAATCCTTGTTTATCCCACCTTCCAATCAGCGCAAACGCCTGGTTTAGGCAAACAAAAGGATGATGTTATGCAAATTAACCTGACCGGACACCATGTCGAGATCACCGAAGCTCTGCGTGATTATGTGAATAACAAATTTGCCAAACTCGAGCGTCACTTCGACCACATCAACAATGTTCATGTGGTGCTTAGTGTGGAAAAACTGAACCAGATTGCCGAAGCCAAATTGCACGTCAGTGGTGGAGAAGTGTTTGCCAACTCTGAACATGCTGATATGTATGCTGCGATAGACACCTTGCTCGACAAGCTGGACAGGCAGATCATCAAGCACAAAGATAAGTTAAATAAAAAATAACCATGCAACTTGAACACATACTGAGTCGGGACTGCACCAAGAGTGCAGTCCCTTGTACCAGCAAGAAACGCGCCCTCGAGATCATCAGCGAGCTGGCCGCCGAACGCCTTGGCACCTCCCGCCAGGCACTGTTCGAATGTTTGCTGGCCCGCGAAAAAATGGGCAGTACCGGGATCGGTGCCGGTATTGCAATTCCCCATGGTCGTATCGACGATGAATTCCCGCCCACCGCGATCCTGATGACGTTTGCCGATCCCATCCCTTTCGAGGCCATCGACAATCAACCGGTTGACCTGCTGTTTGCTTTGCTGGTGCCGGAAAGCGAATGCAAGCAACATCTCAAGACCCTTTCCCTGATGGCTTCCAAGCTGGGTGACAAGGCGGTCTGTCGTCAGTTGCGCCAGGCAACCAGCGATGAAGAGCTCTATCAGATCATGACCTCGGCCTGACAGCAGGCCAAGGATGAGACACCCGTTTTGGCGTGAGGGAACAAGATGCAGTTAATCGTGGTAAGTGGGCGTTCGGGCTCCGGCAAGACGGTAGCCCTTCGAGTGCTGGAAGATCTGGGTTACTACTGTGTGGATAACCTGCCGGTCAATCTGCTGCCTCAACTGATCGTCTCGGTCGAGAGCCAGTACGACAAGCTGGCGGTCAGCATCGATGTGCGTAACCTGCCGAATGATTCGGAAAAACTGGAAAATTTGCTGGCTCAGGTGCGCAATGAGGGGCGAGTAGAGTTTTCGAGCTTCTTCTTCGATGCAGACAACGCCACCCTGCTCAAACGTTATGGCGAGAGCCGTCGTTTGCATCCTCTGTCACGCAACAAGCTGTCGCTGGATGAGGCGATTCGGGAGGAGACCAACCTGCTGGCACCGCTCTCCTCGACCGCTGACCTGCGCATCGACACCACCACCCTCAGCATTCATGACCTGAGCGAATTCATCAAGACTCGGGTGCTCGGCAAGAAAGAGAACGAGCTGGTGCTGGTGTTTGAGTCATTTGGTTTCAAGTACGGCATACCCAAGGATGCCGACTTCGTGTTCGATGCCCGCTTCCTGCCCAATCCGCACTGGATCCCCGAGCTCAAGCCGTTTACCGGCAAGGATGAACCGGTCGCCAGTTACCTCTCGGCGCAGGCGGATGTGATGCTGTTTACCCAGCAGATTGAGAACATGCTGATCACCTGGTTGCCCCATCTGGAGCGCAACAATCGCAGCTACCTCACGGTTGGCATCGGCTGTACCGGCGGTCAGCACCGCTCGGTATTTATCGCAGAACGGTTGGCCAGTGCCTTCCGTTTGCTTGGCAAGAACGTGCAGATCCGCCATCGCACGCTCGACAAGAATGCTCCCCAATCCTGACGGACCAATAGGACGACCCGATGACTGTTTCCGCCTCGGTTGAAGTGAAAAACAAGCTGGGTATTCATGCCAGACCGGCCATGATGCTGTTCGAGCTGGTGCAGGGTTTCGATGCCCACGTGCTGCTGCGCAACGAAGATGGGGTTGAAGCCGATGCTGACAGCATCATAGGTCTGCTGATGCTGGATTCTGCCCAAGGGCGGCAGGTGGAAGTACAGGTTGAGGGCCCCGAAGAGGTGGAGGCCTTGGCCGCCGTGGTGGAGTTGTTCACCTCGGGTTTCAATGAGGAGTAGTACCTCCCCGCCGCTGCTATGACCCCGTCCGGGCCAGCGTTTTGAAGCTGGCAAAGTCCTGACAAGCCAGCAGATTCTTGCTGGCTTTTTCGTTCATGAGCGCTAGGAACAGGCCATAGAGGCCCATTGCCTCCTCGTAATCGCCTTGCTGATGGCCAACACGAAGATGAGTGTCGCAGTTTCCCCATTACCCCAGTCGATCCCCTGTGGGGCCAGTACGGTATACACCAGGGTGCGGCGCGCCAGCAGACCCAGGGAGTGAGGCAGGGCGATCCTTTCTCCCCGCAGGGGGGGGGCGATACTCTCCCGCTCATGCTATGGCGCTCGGAAATTTTGTTTAACCAGTCCCTTGCGCTCCCGCTGATTTGAAGCGGAAATCCCTAAAAATTGGCGAAGCAATGGTTCAGCCGTCATTCCGCACCTGATTTTGGCATTTTCAATGCTTAACAGCGATCGGCCGTTCTGATCTATTACTCTCTTTTGCAGGTAGATCATCATGGCCGCTCCCGCTATCTCTATCCGTAAGCTCGATCACCTTGGTTTGGTTGCTGCACTTTGCCAAGAACTGGGGATCGCCCGCATGATTGATGCTGTGTTCCCCAAAACGCCGCCTTTCAAGGTCTCACACGGTGAAGCCTTGGTGAAAATCAGGCCGGGCTGCCCATCTATATGCAGGCCCTGAGCGGCAATAGTAACGACACCAAGGCCTTTGCCCAGACCGTACGCGGCCACTTGAGCAGCCTAAAGGCCGCGCAGGATTGCCGTTATCTGGTCGGCGATGCGGCGCTGTATTGTGCCGACACCTTGCAACTGCTGGCGCAACAGCAGCAACTGTTTGTCACTCGGGTGCCTGTCACGTTGAACGAGGCCAAGCAGGCCGTGGCAACGATAGGCACCCAGTCGCTGGTTGCGTTGGGCAATGGTTATCATGG
>NZ_CDBO01000070.1 GCF_000819885.1 Aeromonas fluvialis | reverse complement strand
CCACGTTAACGTGCGGTTTGTTACGCTCAAATTTTTCTTTAGACACGACGTAGTCCTTCTAGGTTAAACCCGCCTACCGTCGTAGGCGGGGAATCTTAAATTACTTGGATTTGCGCTCTTCGATCACGGCTTGTGCAACGTTGGTCGGTGCATCGTGATACTTGGCGAATTCCATGGCGTAGGAAGCGCGACCCTGGGTAGCGGAACGCAGTGCAGTTGCATAACCGAACATTTCGGCCAGCGGCACCAGAGCACGAACGATCTTGCCGGACGGGCCATCTTCCATACCTTCGATCAGGCCACGACGACGGTTCAGGTCACCGATAACGTCGCCCATGTAATCTTCCGGAGTTTCAACTTCTACTTTCATGATCGGCTCAAGCAGAACCGGGTTGGCTTTCATGAAGCCAGCCTTAAAGGCCATGGAAGCAGCGATTTTGAACGCCAGTTCGGAAGAGTCGACATCGTGGTAAGAACCGAAGTGCAGACGCACACCCAGATCCATAACCGGGTAACCAGCCAGCGGACCAGATTTGAGCTGCTCGCGGATACCTTTATCAACACCCGGGATGAATTCACCAGGAATGACACCACCTTTGATGTCGTTGACGAATTCGTAGGCTTTGCCTTCTTCCAGCGGGTACATGTCGATCACAACGTGACCGTACTGACCACGACCACCAGACTGCTTGGCGTGCTTACCTTCGATATCCTTGACGGTGTTACGAATGGTTTCACGGTAGGCAACCTGCGGCTTACCTACGTTCGCTTCAACCTTGAACTCGCGACGCATACGGTCAACGATGATGTCCAGGTGCAGCTCACCCATACCGGCGATGATGGTTTGACCTGACTCTTCGTCAGTCCATACGCGGAAGGACGGATCTTCCTGAGCCAGACGGCCCAGAGCCAGACCCATCTTCTCTTGGTCAGCCTTGGTTTTCGGCTCAACCGCGATAGAAATTACCGGCTCCGGGAATTCCATACGCTCGAGGATGATCGGGGCGCTCTGGTCACACAGGGTGTCACCAGTGGTCACGTCTTTCAGACCGATGGCAGCCGCGATATCACCAGCGCGAACTTCTTTGATCTCTTCGCGCTTGTTGGCGTGCATCTGAACGATACGGCCAAAACGCTCGCGCTTGTCCTTGACGGAGTTCAGCACGGTGTCACCGGAGTTAACCACACCGGAGTAGACGCGGAAGAAGGTCAGGTTACCAACGAACGGGTCGGTAGCGATCTTGAACGCCAGCGCAGAGAACGGCTCGTCATCAGAAGCATGACGCTCGTCTTTGGTCTCGCCGTCCATTTTCAGGCCGTCGATAGCTGCTACGTCGGTCGGAGCCGGCAGATAGTCAACAACGGCATCCAGCATTGCCTGTACGCCCTTGTTCTTGAACGCGGAGCCACAGGTTACCAGGATGATTTCGTTGTTCAGCACACGCTGACGCAGAGCAGTCTTGATCTCTTCCTCGGTCAGCTCTTCGCCGCCCAGGTATTTTTCCATCAGGTCTTCAGACGCTTCAGCGGCGGCCTCAACCAGATCCATGCGCATTGCTTGCGCCTGTTCCAGCAGCTCAGCCGGAACGTCTTCGTAATCGAAGGATACGCCCTGGTCAGCTTCGCTCCAGTTGATGGCTTTCATCTTGACCAGGTCAACAACGCCCTTGAAGTTCTCTTCGGCGCCAATGTTCAGCTGAAGGGGAACCGGAGTGCCTTTCAGACGGGTCTTGATATGCTCAACGCAGCGCAGGAAGTTGGCACCGGTACGGTCCATCTTGTTGACGAACGCGATACGGGGAACCTTGTACTTGTTAGCCTGACGCCATACGGTCTCAGACTGTGGCTGTACGCCACCTACGGCACAGTACACCATCACGGCGCCGTCCAGAACACGCATTGAACGCTCTACTTCGATAGTAAAGTCAACGTGGCCCGGGGTATCGATGATGTTGATACGGTGCGGTTGATACTGTTTGCCCATACCGGACCAGAAAGCGGTGGTCGCGGCGGAGGTGATAGTGATACCACGCTCTTGTTCCTGTTCCATCCAGTCCATGGTGGCAGCGCCATCGTGAACTTCACCGATCTTGTGACTTACACCGGTGTAAAACAGTACGCGCTCGGTAGTAGTAGTCTTACCGGCGTCAATGTGAGCGGAGATACCGATGTTACGATAACGCTCAATGGGGGTTGTACGAGCCATTGTCATCCTCTTACTAAGGCGCTTGTCCCTAGATAATTAAAGGTGCGCAGAGCCAAGAGACTCTGCGCAAGCGGATTACCAGCGGAAGTGAGCGAAGGCTTTGTTCGCTTCAGCCATACGGTGAACGTCTTCACGTTTCTTGACAGACGAACCCTTATTGTCAGCGGCATCCAGCAGCTCGCCAGCCAGACGCTGAGCCATTGATTTTTCACCACGTTTACGAGCGGCGTCAACCAACCAGCGCATTGCCAGAGCATTGCGACGAACCGGACGAACTTCTACCGGTACCTGATAGGTTGCACCACCGACGCGACGAGATTTAACCTCGACCGCCGGACGAATGTTATCCAGAGCGACTTCGAACAGGGCCAGGTGCTCTTTGCCAGATTTGGTGGCAATGATGTCCAGGGCGCCATAAACGATGGCTTCTGCAACAGATTTCTTACCGTCAACCATTACTACGTTGACAAATTTAGCCAGCAGCTCTGATCCGAACTTGGGATCTGGCAGGATTTTACGCTGACCAACAACACGACGTCTTGGCATTTCAAATTCTCCGTAACTTCAGGGATTACCCAAAACTAGAAAGCTATCTAACTAGAAACGAATTAACGTTTGGCCTTACTTAACGGAGAACCATTAAGCTTTAGGACGCTTCACGCCATACTTGGAGCGAGCCTGCTTACGGTCTTTAACACCGGCACAGTCCAACGCACCACGAACGGTGTGATAACGAACACCTGGCAAGTCTTTTACACGACCGCCACGGATCAGAACAACAGAGTGCTCTTGCAGGTTGTGACCTTCACCACCGATGTAGGAGGTGACTTCGAAGCCGTTGGTCAGACGCACACGGCATACTTTACGCAGTGCAGAGTTAGGCTTCTTCGGGGTGGTGGTATATACACGAGTGCATACGCCACGCTTCTGAGGGCACGCTTCCAGCGCCGGCACGTTGCTTTTCACAACGAGCTTGATGCGTGGTTTGCGAACCAACTGGTTAATAGTTGCCATCAAAAGGCTCCTGATAATGACTTCATAAACGTGTGGAAAATCCTCCCCGCAGATACGGGGACGCGAAATTTTATGCCCTGTTGTCTGGGGAGTCAAGATTTATACAATTTGCGTCACAAAAGGGCAATTCGGATCCGTTTGATTTCATGACATCACCTTGAATTATCTTGAAAATGTGTTTCTCAGCCACCCCAGGTACGCGGGGAACCTTTTTGCGCAATCAGTGCCACCAGACCCGCCATATCGAGCGCATTGCCCACCCGATGATGCAAACCGCGAGCTTGCAGGTCTTCCTGCATCACATACAGCGGGATACCCGCCAACCGCTCACACCATTGAGGGGCCGACGCCGCAATCACGGCATCCTGCATCAGCACAAACTCATCTTCTGGCTGGCAGTATGAGAGCGCCTCAGCGAGGGCTTGACTCTGAAAGGGGGAGTGCAATATCAGATGCAACATGGAGACCTCAAAAACTGATGTGAGTCGAACATTGTGCCCAGCGCCGAGCCAGCTCCTGGCGCGGCAGACTCTCGACCGGGATCAGCAGATCATCCACGGTCACGCCACGCTCTGCCAGCGAGTCAGCACACACATAGACCTCTTCTATGTCGTAGAGTTCCAGCATTTTGAAGGTGGGCGCGTAGTGGCGTTGCAAAATGGGCGCCGGCTGCTGCTCCTTGAGCAGTTGCAGCACGCCGTCCCCAATCAGGAAGAGGGCCAGCTCATCGGTCATGGCCGAGGTGGCCAGCAGGGCGTCCAGTCCTTCCCGACCAGCGGCATGGCCATGGGGGGCGCGACGGCAGATAAAGGCGATTTTCTTGCTCATGGTCACTCCCTAAAACTGAACCAGTCGATCGGCCGTGAGCGCCGCCTCGGCCAACTGACCAAGGCCACTGAGGCAAAATGGCGCCTGCAGATTGAAGTGCGTCTGCCCTGCCCCTTTGGCCTCCTGCTCATCGAGCACTCCGCGGCGCATGGCAGCAGCGACACAGACATCGATGCGTATCCCCTGCTCTTGTGCCAACTCTCGCCACAGGCGTACCAGGTCGGTCTCGTCGGATGCAGGCAGATGCAAACCGTTGCCGTTGCAGACCCCATCCTGATAGAAGAAAAGATGGGACAAGGTATGCCCCTGCGCCAGCAGGGCGCGGGCAAAACGATAGGCGGTGCTGGCTGACTGGGTGCCATAGGCAGGCCCAGTGACCAGGATGGCAAAATTCAGACTCATAGCAGGACTCCTGTGCTAACCAGGTCCATTTTACGCCAAAAACAAAAAAGCCCCTGCCAGGAGGGGCTTGATGCGATCTGTTAATCAGAGGTGGGCAATCGCCTCGACCTCAACCAGCACATCTTTCGGCAGACGGGCCACTTCCACGCAGGAGCGGGCTGGTGCCACATCGCCAAAGTAGCGGGCATAGACCTGATTGAAGGCAACGAAGTTATTCATGTCGCTCAGGAAGCAGGTGGTTTTGACCACTTTGCAGGCATCGGCACCGGCAGCGTGCAACACGGCGACCAGATTCTTCATCACGCGCTCGGCCTGCTCTTCGATGCCGCCAGCCACGATTTCCATGGTGGCAGGATCGAGCGGGATCTGCCCGGAGGTGAAGATCATTTCGCCAACCTTGGTCGCCTGAACATACGGACCAATCGCGGCAGGCGCCTTGTCGGTTGCAATCACTTCTTTAGCCATTCATCTATCCCCTTCTGCAATGATTTACTCGTTCTCGTCTTCACCCTGCTTGCGCTGTCGGATGTAAAGATAAACGGTATGTTTTGAAATATTGAGTTTATCCGCCACCAAATTGATCGAATCCTTGATATCGAAAATCCCCTTCTCGAACAACTGGGTCACGATAAAGCGGTTCTTGGCATTGTTGGCCACTGTGGGGTCACGGTTGATCTCGTCGATGGTGTTGTCCACCGTCTGGGCAACCAGCTCTTCCACACTGTTGGCGAAGGTCTCTGGTGACTGGCGCGCCGCCTGTTGGGGCGTCGGGAAAAATTCGGCCACAAACTCGTGGAAAGGTGCATTGATATGCAGGTTGATGCAGATAAGTCCGACTACCTGCCGCTCGCTATTGCGAATGGCGATGGTGCTCGACTTCATCAGCGCACCGGTGCGGCTGCGCGCAAAATAGCTCTGGGTATAATCCTGACCGGTGCTCTCGATATCCTTGAGCATGCGCAAAGCCAGATCGGTGATGGGCGCCCCAAGGGTGCGTCCGGTATTGAATCCGTTGGCGATCTTGATCACCGACTCGTGCAGATTCTCTAGGGAGTGGAGTACCACTTCACAATGCTTACCGAACAATTCGGCCAAGCCATCGATGAGCCCATCGTATGAGCGCAACAATTCCCTGTCTTCATCTGTAAAAGTGCGGCTGATCAGCTGTTCTTCGGGAAGCATAGCTTCCTCGATACCGACAGTCATGTTCTACCCCTGTAATAACCATTCAACTTTCCCGAGTTTTAAATTGCAGGGGAGTAAAGTCAACTTTTTTTGATTTTTTACTCTACAACTTTGCTCTGGATCATCCTGAAACCCGCACGGCGTCTACCTTTACCGAGGAATTGGCCAACAAAAAGGGCTCCTTGAGGAGCCCTTTTTAATCACTGATGACGAGTTACTCTTCGTCGAAGCTACCGGCTGCGTTCAGCAGATCCGCCAGGTTCTGCTGAGCTTCATCGGCGGTCACCTGCGGGGTACCAACAGCACGAGCTGCTGCGGCACGCTGGTTGATCCGGCTATGGTGGTAGGCAAAGCCGGTACCAGCCGGGATCAGACGACCCACGATGACGTTCTCTTTCAGACCACGCAGTTCATCACGCTTGCCACCAACGGCGGCTTCGGTCAGAACGCGAGTGGTTTCCTGGAAAGAAGCCGCGGAGATGAAGGACTCGGTGCTCAGAGATGCCTTGGTAATACCCATCAGTACATGACGGAAGGTCGCGGGGGTCTTGCCCTCGGCAACCAGCTTACGGTTGGCAATCTTCACACGAGCAACTTCAACCTGTTCGCCTTCGATCAGATCGGTATCGCCAGCGCTCAGGATCTCGCACTTGCGCAGCATCTGACGAACGATGACTTCGATGTGCTTGTCGTTGATCTTAACGCCTTGCAGACGGTAAACGTCCTGCACTTCGTTGGCAATGTAGTTGGCGACCGGGCTGATACCGCGCAGACGCAGGATGTCATGAGCAGACTCAGGACCGTCCGCCAGCACTTCACCCTTCTCAACTTTTTCCCCTTCGAACACGTTCAGGTTACGCCACTTCGGAATCATCTCTTCGTAGACGTTGCCACCATCGGTCGGGGTGATGACCAGGCGGCGCTTGCCCTTGGTCTCTTTCCCGAAGGAGATGGTACCGGAGATCTCGGCCAGAATTGCCGGTTCCTTCGGTTGGCGTGCTTCGAACAGATCCGCAACGCGCGGCAGACCACCGGTGATGTCCTTGGTACCGCCGGATTCTTGCGGGATACGCGCTACCGCGTCACCCACACCCACGTTGGCACCATCTTCCAGGTTGACGATCGCCTTGCCCGGCAGGAAGTACTGGGCGGCTACATCGGTACCCGGGATCATCACGTCTTTACCGTTCAGGTCGACCAGTTTAACGGTCGGACGCATCTCTTTACCGGCACTCGGACGCTCGTTGACATCCAGCACGACGATAGAAGAGAGACCGGTCAGCTCGTCGGTCTGACGAGTGATGGTCACACCATCGATCATGTGTTCAAACTGCAGACGACCTGCCACTTCGGTGATGATCGGGTGGGTGTGCGGATCCCAGTTGGCAACGGTCTCGCCAGCGTTCACAGCCTGGCCATCCTTCACTTCCAGCACGGAACCGTAAGGCAGCTTGTGGCTTTCCTTGGTACGGCCCATGTCGTCCATGATGGTCAGTTCGGTAGAACGGGAGGTGATAACCAGCTTGTCTTCGCTGTTGTGAACGAACTTGGCGTTCTGCAGCTTGATGCTACCGGTGTTCTTGACCTGGATGCTGCTTTCAGCAGCGGCACGAGATGCAGCACCACCGATGTGGAAGGTACGCATCGTCAGCTGGGTACCCGGTTCACCGATGGACTGGGCGGCGATAACACCGACAGCCTCACCCTTGTTAACCAGGTGACCACGGGCCAGATCACGGCCGTAGCAGTGAGCACAGTTACCGAAGTCAGTTTCACAGGTGATGGCAGAACGGACCTTCACGCGGTCAACAGAGTTGCGCTCCAGCAGGTCACACAGCTGCTCGTCGAGCAGGGTGTTGCGAGCAACCAGGATCTCGTCCTCGGTACCCGGCTTGATGACATCTTCTGCCACCACACGACCCAGCACGCGCTCACGCAGCGGCTCGACCACGTCGCCACCCTCGATCAGCGGAGTCATCCACAGACCTTCGGTAGTGCCACAATCGTCCTCGGTGATGACCATGTCTTGCGCCACATCAACCAGACGACGAGTCAGGTAACCAGAGTTCGCAGTCTTCAGTGCAGTATCCGCCAGACCCTTACGAGCACCGTGAGTAGAGATAAAGTACTGCAGTACGTTCAGACCTTCGCGGAAGTTCGCGATGATCGGGGTCTCGATGATGGAGCCATCCGGCTTGGCCATCAGGCCACGCATACCGGCCAGCTGACGGATCTGGGCAGCGGAACCACGCGCACCAGAGTCGGCCATCATAAAGATGCTGTTGAACGATGCCTGCTCTTCTTCTTCACCCAGCGAGTTGACGTTACGCTCTTTGGACAAGTTCTCCATCATGGCCTTGGAGACGCGCTCGTTGGCGCTGGCCCAGATATCGATAACCTTGTTGTAACGCTCGCCCGCTGTCACCAGACCGGACAGGAACTGGTCCTGGATCTCGGCAACTTCGGCTTCGGCAGCTGCAATGATCTCTTTCTTGGCGTCCGGGATGACCATGTCATCGATACCAACGGAAGCACCGGACAGGGCCGCGTAGTGGAAACCGGTATACATCAGCTGGTCAGCGAAGATAACGGTGTCCTTCAGGCCCTGCTTGCGATAGCAGGTGTTCAGCAGACGGGAGATGAGCTTTTTGCCCAGCGCCTTGTTGGATACGGATTTGATCCAGTTCTGCGGATTGGCGTCCAGGTCAGCTTGCTCTGCAGCAGTCAGCACCTTCGGCTCGTCTATCAGGGCGTATTCCATGCCTTTCGGCAGGATCAGGCTCAGGATCGCACGACCAACGGTGGTGTTCTTCATCTCGGTGTGTTCACGCAGGGAACCGTCTTCCTGACGCAGGTATTCGGTAATGCGTACTTTCACACGAGCATGCAGATCGGCCAGACCGGCGCGATATACTTTCTCGGCTTCTTTCGGGCCGGCCAGCACCATACCTTCGCCTTTGGCGTTGATACGGGCACGGGTCATGTAGTACAGACCCAAGACCACGTCCTGAGAAGGAACGATGATCGGTTCACCGGAGGCAGGCGACAGGATGTTGTTGGTAGACATCATCAGCGCACGCGCTTCCAGCTGGGCTTCCAGGGTCAGCGGTACGTGGACCGCCATCTGGTCACCATCGAAGTCCGCGTTATACGCAGCACAAACCAGCGGGTGCAGCTGGATTGCCTTGCCTTCGACCAGGGTCGGCTCGAATGCCTGGATACCCAGACGGTGCAGTGTCGGTGCACGGTTCAACAGAACCGGGTGCTCGCGGATCACTTCGTCCAAGATATCCCAAACGACAGCTTCTTCACGCTCCACCATCTTCTTGGCGGCCTTGATAGTGGTCGCCAGACCGCGGGTTTCCAGCTTGCCATAGATGAACGGCTTGAACAGTTCCAGCGCCATCTTCTTCGGCAGACCGCACTGATGCAGACGCAGAGTCGGGCCTACGGTGATAACGGAACGACCAGAGTAGTCGACACGCTTACCCAGCAGGTTTTGACGGAAACGACCTTGCTTACCCTTGATCATGTCGGCCAGGGATTTCAGCGGGCGCTTGTTGGAACCGGTGATGGCACGACCGCGACGGCCGTTATCCAGCAGCGCATCGACGGACTCTTGCAGCATACGCTTTTCGTTGCGCACAATGATGTCCGGAGCCGCCAGGTCCAGCAGACGCTTCAAGCGGTTGTTACGGTTGATCACGCGACGATACAGATCGTTCAGATCGGACGTCGCGAAACGGCCGCCGTCCAGTGGTACCAACGGACGCAGATCCGGCGGCAGCACAGGCAGCACTGTCATGATCATCCACTCCGGCTTGTTGCCGGACTGCAGGAAAGCTTCCATCAGCTTCAGACGCTTGGTAGTCTTCTTGCGCTTGGTCTCGGAGTTGGTTTGATCCAGCTCCTCACGCATGGTTTTGACTTCACCTTCCAGATCGATAGCACGCAGCAATGCCAGGATTGCTTCGGCACCCATCTTGGCGTCAAATTCGTCGCCCCACTCTTCCAGCGCATCCAGGTACTGCTCTTCAGAGAGCATCTGGCTGCGTTCGAGGTTGGTCATGCCAGGCTCGATAACGACGAAAGATTCGAAGTAGAGCACGCGCTCGATGTCGCGCAGGGTCATGTCCAGCAGCAGACCGATACGGGACGGCAGGGACTTCAGGAACCAAATGTGGGCAGTCGGGCTGGCCAGCTCGATGTGGCCCATACGCTCACGACGGACCTTGGTCTGGGTCACTTCAACGCCGCACTTCTCACAGATCACACCACGGTGTTTCAGGCGCTTGTACTTGCCGCACAGACACTCGTAGTCCTTCACCGGTCCGAAGATACGGGCGCAGAACAGACCATCACGTTCCGGCTTGAAAGTCCGGTAGTTGATGGTCTCAGGCTTTTTGACCTCACCGAATGACCAGGAGCGGATCATGTCAGGAGAGGCCAGACCGATCTTGATACTGTCAAACTCTTCGGTCTTGGTCTGAGCCTTCAAAAACTTGAGTAAGTCTTTCACGTGTTTCCCCTGTCAGGAGTCTAACCTCGGCGCCCCTACTGCCAAAACAGCGGGGCGCCCACGTCAATTCTCGAACAATAAGAGCGAGCTCTTACTCTTCGTCCAGCTCGATGTTGATACCCAGAGAGCGGATTTCCTTCAGCAATACGTTGAAGGATTCGGGCATGCCCGGCTCCATACGGTGGTCGCCATCCACGATGTTCTTATACATCTTGGTACGGCCATTCACATCGTCAGACTTGACGGTCAGCATTTCCTGCAGAGTATATGCCGCACCGTAAGCCTCCAGGGCCCACACTTCCATCTCACCGAAACGCTGACCACCGAACTGTGCCTTACCACCCAGCGGCTGCTGGGTTACCAGGCTGTAAGAACCGGTAGAACGCGCGTGCATCTTGTCGTCAACCAAGTGGTTCAGCTTGAGCATGTACATGTAACCAACGGTTACCTTACGCTCGAAGCGGTTACCAGTACGGCCATCGAACAAGTCAATCTGACCGGACTCCGGCAGATCGGCCAGCTTCAGCAGGGCTTTGATTTCGCGCTCTTTGGCACCATCAAACACTGGTGTAGCGACCGGCAGACCCTTACGCAGGTTACCCACCAGGGTACGTACGTCGTCGTCAGACAGTTCGGCGATGTTCACTTGCTGGGTGTCCTTCTCGCCCAGGTCATAGACCTGTTGCAGGAAGTTACGCATCTCGTGCAGCTCGCGCTGCTCTTTGACCATGCGATCGATCTTCTCGCCGATACCCTTGGCAGCAAGGCCCAGGTGCACTTCGAGGATCTGACCGATGTTCATACGGGATGGAACGCCCAACGGGTTCAGTACGATGTCGACCGGACGGCCGAACTCGTCATGAGGCATATCCTCGACCGGACAGATCTTGGAGATAACACCCTTGTTACCGTGACGGCCCGCCATCTTGTCACCCGGCTGGATGCGACGCTTGACTGCCAGATAAACCTTGACGATTTTCAGTACGCCCGGCGCCAGATCATCACCCTGGATAATCTTGCGACGCTTGTTCTCGAATTTCTTGTCGAACTCGGCTTTCAGCTCGATGTGCTGTTCAGCAATCTGTTCCAGTTCGGTCTGCTTGCCTTCGTCTTCGATGGCCAGTTCAAACCATTTGGAGCGATCGAGCTTGTTCAGACGATCTTCGCTGTAACCGGCGGCCAGCAGCAGGTTGCGGGAGCGGCCGAAAATGCCGTCTTCCAGGATCTTGAACTCTTCGGTCAAGTCCTTCTTCGCTTCCTTCAGCTGCATCTCTTCGATTTCTTTGGCGCGCTTGTCTTTTTCCACGCCGTCGCGGGTAAAGACTTGCACGTCAACCACGGTACCGTACACACCGTTCGGCACACGCAGGGAGGAGTCCTTCACATCGGAGGCCTTCTCACCGAAGATGGCGCGCAGCAGCTTCTCTTCCGGCGTCAGCTGGGTTTCACCTTTCGGGGTTACCTTACCAACCAGAATGTCGCCGCCCTTCACTTCGGCACCCACGTAGACGATACCGGACTCGTCCAGCTTGGACAGCGCGGCTTCACCCACGTTCGGGATGTCGGCAGTGATCTCTTCCGGACCCAGCTTGGTGTCACGGGAGATACAGGCCAGTTCCTGGATATGGATGGTGGTCAGGCGATCTTCCTGAACAACACGCTCGTTCACCAGGATCGAGTCTTCGAAGTTGTAACCGTTCCACGGCATGAACGCGACGCGCATGTTCTGGCCCAGTGCCAGTTCACCCAGATCGGTGGACGGGCCGTCAGCCAGTACGTCGCCAGCCATGACCGGCTCACCCAACATCACGCAAGGACGCTGGTTGATACAGGTGTTCTGGTTGGAACGGGTGTACTTGGTCAGGCTGTAGATATCGATACCGGCTTCGCCTGGCATCAGCTCATCTTCATTGACCTTCAGGACGATACGGGAAGCATCAACATAGTCGATGACGCCGCCACGCTTGGCCACTACGGTTACACCGGAGTCAACGGCCACAGCGCGTTCCATACCGGTACCTACCAGCGGCTTGTCAGCACGCAGAGTCGGTACAGCCTGACGTTGCATGTTTGAACCCATCAATGCGCGGTTCGCGTCATCGTGTTCCAGGAACGGGATCAGAGCGGCTGCCACAGATACGATCTGCTGCGGGCTCACGTCCATATACTGGATCTGGTCGGCGTTCATAAAGGTGGATTCACCTTTGTGACGGCACGGGATCAATTCATCTTTCAGACGGCCATCTTCGGTGGTCGCGGCGTTAGCCTGTGCGATCACGTACTTGCCTTCTTCGATAGCGGACAAGTAGTCCACTTCATCGGTGATCACACCGTCAATGACCTTGCGGTACGGGGTCTCGAGGAAACCGTACTCGTTGGTACGAGAGTACACGGACAGGGAGTTGATCAGACCGATGTTCGGACCTTCAGGAGTCTCGATGGGACACAGACGACCGTAGTGGGTCGGGTGTACGTCTCGAACTTCAAAGCCGGCACGCTCACGGGTCAAACCGCCCGGGCCCAGCGCAGAGATACGGCGCTTGTGGGTCACTTCAGAGAGCGGGTTGTTCTGGTCCATAAACTGGGACAGCTGGCTGGAACCAAAGAACTCTTTGACTGCGGCGGAGATCGGCTTGGCGTTGATCAGATCCTGCGGCATCAGGGTGTCCAGGTCGCCCAGGGAGAGACGCTCCTTGACCGCACGCTCGACACGCACCAGACCGACGCGGAACTGGTTTTCAGCCATTTCACCGACAGAACGGATACGACGGTTACCCAAGTGGTCGATATCGTCCACTTCGTCGTTACCGTTACGGATGTCGATCAGGCGCTTCATGACTTCAACGATGTCGTCTTTGGTCAGTACGCCAGCGCCAGTCTCGTCTTCACGACCCAGACGGCGGTTGAACTTCATCCGACCTACGGTAGACAGGTCGTAACGCTCGGCGGAGAAGAACAGGTTTTCGAACAGCTGTTCTGCAGCTTCGCGAGTAGGCGGCTCGCCCGGACGCATCATGCGATAGATCTCGACCAGCGCTTCCAAACGGTTGGAGCTGGAGTCGACACGCAGGGTCTCGGACATGTAGGCACCGTGATCCAGTTCGTTGGTGAACAGAACCTCGAAGTGCTTGAAGCCGGCCTGGGACAGGTTGGCGATCGCTTCCAGACTCAAAGCCTGGTTGGCGGTCACGACCATCTCGCCAGTTTGCGGATGTGCGTAGTCCTTGGCAGCAACTTTGCCAACAACATACTCAACCGGTACCTCAATCTGGGTAACGGCGTCTTTTTCCAACTGACGGATGTGACGCGCAGTCACACGACGACCGGTCTCAACCACCACGGCGCCATTGGCCACGATGTCAAAGGTCGCAGTTTCACCACGCAGACGCTCCGGCACCAGATCCATCATCAACTTGCCATCTTTTACTTCAAAACCGATGGTCTCAAAGAAGGTGGCCAGGACCTGTTCGGAAGTGAAGTCCAGGGCGCGCAGAATAATGGATGCTGGCAGTTTGCGACGACGGTCGATACGGACAAACAGGTTGTCTTTTGCATCGAACTCGAAGTCCAGCCAGGAACCACGGTAGGGGATAACGCGGGCGTTATACAGTACCTTACCGGATGAATGAGTTTTGCCTTTATCGTGGTCAAAGAAGACGCCCGGGCTGCGGTGCAGCTGGGAAACGATAACCCGCTCGGTACCATTGATTACAAAGGTGCCGTTCTCGGTCATGAGCGGAATTTCGCCCATGTATACTTCTTGTTCCTTGATGTCTTTGACGGTGCCGGCAGCTGCTTCACGGTCGTACAGAACCATACGAAGCTTGACACGCAGCGGCGCGGAGTAGGTCACTCCACGGATCTGGCATTCTTTTACGTCAAATACCGGCTCACCCAGGCGATAGCTGACATACTGAAGCTCAGCACTACCGGAGTAACTGGTGATCGGGAAAACGCTACGGAAAGCGGCCTCTAGGCCATATTCACCTTCCGGGTCAGCCTCGATGAACTGCTTGAAGGAGTCCAGCTGAATGGACAACAGATAAGGCGTGTCCAGTACCTGGTCTCGCTTACCGAAGTCCTTACGAATGCGTTTTTTTTCGGTATAAGAGTAAACCATAGGGTTCCTCAGCTCGCTGATAAGTGACCCACTCTGTCCCGCGGGACAGCTCTGTCTCAACACCGTTTTATGTTGGCCCGGACGAATGGAAACAGTCCGGATTGCTGGTGCACCGAGAGTCGTAAACGGTGTGAAATGCTCTCAGTCTACAGCGCAAAAAGGCTGGTGAACAAATATTCACCAGCCCTAGCCTGTTTTATCAGGCTAATCTACATAAATGCAGATTATTTGATCTCAACAGAAGCACCAGCTTCTTCAAGCTGCTTCTTCAGAGCTTCGGCTTCGTCCTTGGACACGCCTTCTTTCAGGTTAGCCGGGGCAGCTTCAACCAGATCTTTGGCTTCTTTCAGGCCCAGACCGGTAGCGCCACGAACGGCTTTGATGACGGCAACTTTGTTGGCGCCAGCAGCGGTCAGAACTACGTCAAACTCGGTCTTCTCTTCTACTGCTTCAGCGGCCGGACCGGCAGCAACAGCAACAGCGGCAGAAACACCGAACTTCTCTTCCATAGCTTCGATCAGCTCAACAACTTCCATTACAGACATGGAAGCAACGGCTTCGATGATTTGGTCTTTAGTGATAGACATGACAAAAATTCCTGATGTTGAATAAACTCAAACAGCCTAGTTAGGCGAGAATCAAGCAGCAGCTTGCTTCTGATCACGCACAGCAGCGATGGTACGAACCAGCTTGCCAGCAGAGGCTTCTTTCATAGTAGCCATCAACTTCGCAATCGCTTCGTCGTAGGTCGGCAGCGTAGCCAGACGATCAATTTGTGCTGCGGCGATAAACTCACCGTTAAAAGCGCCAGCCTTGATTTCGAACTTTTGGTTCGCTTTGGCAAACTCTTTGAACAGACGAGCGGCAGCGCCCGGGTGTTCGTTAGAGAAAGCAATCAAGGTCGGACCGGTAAATGCGTTGTTCAGGCACTCGAATTCGGTACCTTCAACTGCACGACGCAGCAGGGTGTTACGCACAACGCGCATGTACACACCAGCTTCGCGAGCGGTTTTACGCAGGACGGTCATCTTATCTACAGTCACACCGCGTGAATCGGCTACAACTGCAGACAGAGCGCCTTTGGCAGCTTCGTTGACTTCAGCAACAATTGCCTTTTTGTCTTCGAGTCCCAATGCCATTGGCTTAACTCCTGGATTGAATCCGGGTCTATTGACCCAGTACAGACACATCCCCCCTACCTTTACAACAGAGGGGAACGATGCGGTAGCAGGATTCCAGAAGAGAAAGAAACTTTCTCGCTGGGTTTCCGGCACCGTCTACGCAGGAAACATTAAGGCTTTGCAGCCACCTGCGGTCTTGGACGGAGGTCGAAACCCCCAACCAATCAAGGCGCAAAATTATAGATTAAATTTTGCGCCTTGTAAAACCCATCAATTAGGCCTGAGCTTCCAGAGAAGCTTGGTCTACAGCAACACCGGCACCCATGGTGGTGGAGATGCTGACTTTCTTGATGAATACGCCTTTGGCGGAAGAGGGCTTGCCTTTTTTCAGGGCAACCAGCAGAGCTTCCAAGTTTTCTTTCAGCTGAACTTCGTCGAAAGAAACCTTACCCAGAGTGGTATGGATGATACCATTCTTGTCGTTACGGTAACGAACCTGACCCGCTTTGGCGTTCTTGACCGCTTCAGCAACGTTAGGAGTTACAGTACCCACTTTCGGGTTCGGCATCAGGCCGCGCGGGCCCAGGATTTGACCCAGTTGACCAACAACGCGCATGGCATCCGGGGATGCGATAACGACGTCGAAGTTCATTTCGCCTTTCTTGACCAGCTCGGCCAGGTCATCCATACCTACCAGGTCAGCACCGGCAGCTTTCGCTGCTTCGGCGTTGGCGCCTTGAGTAAATACGGCAACGCGTACATCACGACCGGTACCGTGCGGCAGTACAGTTGCACCACGTACGTTCTGGTCAGATTTACGAGCGTCGATACCCAGGTTGACAGCAACGTCAACGCTTTCAACGAACTTGGCAGTAGCCAGTTCTTTCAGCAGGGCAATGGCTTCGTTGATGGAGTACTCTTTGGTACCGTCAACTTTTTCGCGAATAACGCGCATACGCTTGGAAAGTTTAGCCATTGTCTTAATCCTCCACTACCAGACCCATGGAACGAGCGGAGCCTGCGATGCAACGTACTTTTGCATCCAGATCGGCACCGGTCATATCCGGTTCTTTGGTCTTGGCGATTTCTTGCAGCTGGGCTACGGTCACCTTACCAACCTTGTCTTTGTTCGGCTTGGCAGAACCAGACTTGATACCGGCAGCTTTCTTCAGCAGGAAGGAAGCAGGCGGAGTCTTGGTTTCGAAGGTGAAGGAACGGTCACTGTAAACGGTGATCACGACCGGAGTCGGTGAACCTTTTTCCAGCTTCTCTGTACGAGCGTTGAACGCCTTACAGAATTCCATGATGTTAACACCGTGTTGACCCAGTGCAGGACCAACGGGAGGGGACGGGTTGGCTGCACCAGCAGCAACCTGCAGCTTGATATAAGCTGTGACTTTCTTAGCCATTAGGAAAATACCTCAAAAATGGGTTCTAGCGCCTCGGAGACTTGCTCCTGCAAACGGCTCCCCAACTAATAAAGGGGCAGAGAATTATAGAGATATTCGCTGCCCCTGACAACCGTTAAACGTACAGAATTCAATCAGCCCTTTTCGACCTGACCAAAATCCAGTTCAACAGGAGTAGAGCGACCGAAGATCAGTACCGAGACCTTCACGCGGCTCTTCTCATAATCGACCTCTTCAACGGTACCGTTGAAGTCGGCAAACGGACCATCGGCAACCCGCACCATTTCACCCGGTTCAAACAGGGTTTTCGGACGCGGCTTGTCGTGGGCATCCTGCAGACGGTTCAGGATGGCATCGGCCTCTTTATCGGAGATCGGTGCCGGGCGGTCGGAGGTACCACCGATAAAACCCATTACACGCGGCACATTGCGTACCAGGTGCCATGTGGTTTCATCCATGACCATCTGGACCAGGACATAGCCCGGGAAAAACTTGCGCTCACTCTTGCGCTTCTGGCCTGCACGCATCTCGACCACTTCTTCGGTCGGGACCAGGACTTCACCGAACATGTCTTCCATGCCATGCATCTTGATATGCTCGCGCAGGGACTTGGCTACACGGCCTTCATAGCCGGAAAACGCCTGCACGACATACCATCTCATACGTTGTTCACGTTGTTCAGTCATGGCTTATCCTTACACACCGGTAATCAGGTTGACCAACCATACCAAGGCACCGTCCAGAACGAACAGTAACAAACCCATCACGGCGGTCACCGCCAGCACAATCAGGGTTGTCTGAATGGCTTCCTGACGGGTTGGCCACACGACCTTGCGGACTTCCAGGCGAGACTCACGGGCAAATGCCAGTGTTGCCTTTCCCTTGGTGGTTTGCAGGGCCACTGCACCAGCAGCAGCAATGACAACGACCACACCCAGGGCGCGGACGGCAGCGTTCACATCGTTGAGCAGGTAATTACCCACTACAGCGGCCGCCAGGATAATGAAAACCAGGCCCCACAGCAGGGTATCCTTGCTTCCGCCCTGGCTCTCAGTACTAACACTCATACAACCCACCTGTATCTGACGTAACCAAAGACACAAAAGCCCCGTACGAGACGAGGTATATGGCAGGGGCGGCAGGACTCGAACCCGCAACCATCGGTTTTGGAGACCGCTGTTCTACCAATTCGAACTACGCCCCTACACAAGAAAGCCCCTATTATAGGGGCTTTGCTTTATTTATGTAAGCCAAAGATTAAGCAATTACGCTGGCTACAACAC
>NZ_CDBO01000069.1 GCF_000819885.1 Aeromonas fluvialis | reverse complement strand
GAGGTGGCGTATAATACGCCCCTCACTTCGAGAGTCAAGCGATTGTTTTCGCTTTTCTTTCGGCGCCCGCTTCACCAGGAAGCTAGCTCATCAGTCCAGCGTGTTCCGCCGTGCTGGTAGGGGCGCATTATAGGGAGCGGCGCCGGGATGACAAGGGATTTTTGCAAAAATGCGTTCGTTTGCTGAAAAAGCGAACTGAACGCTCCAAAACTGCCACTTGGCACCACATTTACGCCGCTTTTTTGCTCAACTCTTCGCTTTGTGCCCGGATATAGTTGACCCAGCTGGTTGCCTTCTGTTGCCAGTTATCCTTTTGCTGCAGCTCACGGGCCAGTTCCAGCGCCTGGGCATACTGCTCCTTATTAAGGTGTGCCTGCACCAGCAACGCTTTGGCACGATTGCCTTGCTCGCCTTTCACCGACTTGATGGCGGCAAGCTGGGTCATGGCGGCATCTGTCTTGCCCTGTTGCAGCAGCAGTTCGGCGGCGCGCATGGCAGCTTTGGGCTGACCATGCTGGTTGGCCAGCTGCTGCCAGCTATCAACAGCTTGTGACCACTCCCGGGCACCTTCCCACAATTGAGCCAGCAGTTGGCGGTTTTCAGCACTTTGCTTCATCTGTCCCTTGGCCATGGCCGCTTCCAGCAGACGGGCACCACGATAAGGCAGCCCTTGCCAGGCATAGAGGCGGATCAGCTGATTGCGGGCTGACGCGTCATCCATCAGTTTTCTGTCGATAGCTGTTTGCAGCAATGCCAACGCCTGATCGCCGCGCTTGGCGGAGAGGTTGAGCGACACCGCCTGCTGCCACCATTTGCTCTCTGTCGGCTCGTGACGGATCAGCTCGGCCGCCTGATCGGCCGCCATACCATAACGTTGCTGGGCGGTGAGGGCGGAGAGACGAATGATGGCGGCCTGCTTCTGCCAACCCTTCTTCAGCAACTGTTCGCTCTGGCTGGCGGCGTCACCGTACTGCTTGTTGTGGTAATAGAGGCCGGCCAGACGCAGGCGCAGCCCATCGTCTTGCTTCAGTGCCAGTGCCGCCTTGTAGCTGGTGATGGCACCAGACCAGTTGGATTGCTGGGCCTGAATATCGCCGCGCAGTCGCAGCAGCTGGAGCTGTTGTTGCTCGGGCCACTCTTTATAGGCAAGGGCCTGTTCGACATAACGGCTCGCCTGGGCGGTCTGTTGCAGATTGGCCGCCAGCGAGGCTTGCAGCTGCGCCAGCCAGGCACGCTCGGCATCGCTATTTGGCTTGAGGCCGGATGCCTTGCTCTGGGCCTGTTGCCACTGACCAGACTGATAGAGCTTCATCACGGGTTCAAGCTGACGGGAGAAGTGAGGGCTGACCTCCATCGCCAGACAGGCTTGGCCGACCAGGGCCAGCAGACAGATCCAGATCCGCAACATAGTTAAGACTCCAGTTTGAATTTGAGCGTGATGACTTGCACCAGCTTGTCGGTGGCACCCGGTCTCGGCTGATAGCGCCACTTGTTGATCGCCTGAATGGCCGCCCGCTCGAACTGACGCTTGGGTTTGGCCTCGACCACTTCCACATCCTGCACGCCCCCTTCGGCATTCACGCTAAAGCGCAGGGTGACGAATCCTTCGATCCCTGACTGCTGGGCACGATAGGGGTAGACCGGCTCGATCCGTTGCAGCGGCATCAGCATGTCACCGGCGCCGATACTCGCCCCCTGCTGCTGGCCGTGATAGTTGCCACTCAATACCG
Source organism: Aeromonas fluvialis (assembly GCF_000819885.1). Lineage (GTDB taxonomy): Bacteria > Pseudomonadota > Gammaproteobacteria > Enterobacterales > Aeromonadaceae > Aeromonas > Aeromonas fluvialis. Next base: position 96,173 of record NZ_CDBO01000069.1, on the reverse strand, counting down.
GTGCGGTACTGGTCGCAACTCCGGGGGCATATACCTGCACCGCGCTGAGGCTGGAGACCAGATCCAGACTCGGCTCAACGGCCGCCAAGGGGGCCGCGGCGGGCATCGGCAGCGGTGTCGAGGCCAATGCGGCGGGAGGCTCTGGCAGAGGTTCAGGCTCCTGCGGCACCAGACGCTCGCGTACCTGCACTTCGGTCACCTCGTTCTGCATATTGATGACGATGGGCTTCTGCTCGCTCGCCACCTTCTCGCCCCGGGGCGGTTCAACCAGTGTGGCCATAAACAGCAGGATGCCCAGACTGAGGGCAACCCCCAGCCCCAGGCTCATCAGCTTGTATTTCATTTCAGCGCCACCGCCACAGCGATATTGGCGATGCCTGCCGCCTTGGCCTCATCCATCACCCGCACCACCTTGCCATGGGGCACTCGCTCGTCGGCCTGGATCACCAGGCTGGCATCAGGTTGCTCCGCCAGCAGACGGGCGATGGTGGCCTGCACCCGCTCCACATCGATCTGCTTGCGGTCGAGGAAGATCTGACCCTGAGCCCCGATCGCCAGCATGATGCTGGAAGATTTCTGCGCCTTGGCCTGACTGGCCTGGGGTCTGTGCACCTCGAGCCCTGCTTCGCGCACGAAGGAGGTGGTGACAATAAAGAAGATCAGCATGATGAACACGATATCCAGCATGGGGGTCATGTCGATCTGCACTTCGTCACGCTGGCGTTTGGATTGCCGTCTCATTGCATTACCTTCTCTTCTCGCAGGCCGTCCCGGGTCTTGGCCAGCGCACGCTTGGCCTGACTCTCGAGCCGACTGAGTAACAACACGCCGGAGAGCGCCACCACCATGCCTGCCATGGTGGGGATAGTGGCGCGGGAGATCCCGCCCGCCATGCTCTCCGGGTTAAAGCGGTTGGCCGCGGCCAACGCATCGAATACGCCGATCATGCCGGTCACAGTGCCCAGCAACCCCAGCATGGGGCAGAGCACCACCAGGGTGCGGATGAAGATCAGATGACGGTTCAGTTCCAGCTCCGCCTGCGCCAGCCAGCGGCTGCGGATCGCCCGGGCGTGCCAGCTGTGGCGCTCGCTGCGGGCCTGCCAGCGACCGAGCAGCTGTTGCTGCAACGGGCCGAAACCCAGATTGAGGTAGAGCAGCCGTTCGATCATCAAAATCCACATCAGCACCAGCAGGGCCAGAATGACCCAGAGCACCGGACCGCCACGGCCCATGAAGCTCTGCAGCTGTTGCCAGATGTCGAGCATCATGCTGCTCGCTCCATCCCGCCGTTATTGCTCTCGGCGCGCTCGGCCAGAATGCCGGCCACCTGCTGCTCAAGTACATTGGAAAGCTCGGTGAAGCGCGATTGCAGCAGGCTGTGGGCCAGGATCAGCGGAATGGCCGCAACCAGACCCTGTACCGTGGTAACCAGCGCCATGGAGATACCGCCCGCCATGATCTTGGGATCGCCGGTACCAAACTGGGTGATGGCCTGGAAGGTGCCGATCATCCCGGTCACGGTACCGAGCAGACCCAGCATGGGGGCGATGGCCGCGATTACCTTGACCATGCCGATGCCGCTCTCCATGCGAGGAGTCTCCTGCAGGATCGCCTCATCAAGACGCAGCTCGAGGGTCTCCATGCTCAGCTCGGGGTGTTTGTCCGCCACCGTCAGCACCCGGCCGAGGGCGTTGTCGGCGTGATACTCACCGCTCTTGAGCTGGCGGCGCACCCGACCCAGTTCGCGGGAGAGGCTCCACAGCCGTACCGCCGCAATTCCCAGACCGATAGCGGCCAGCAACACGATAATGGCGCCAACCTGACCACCTTGCTGTACCTGCTGCCAGAAGGTGGGTGCCTGTGCCAGCATCGCCAGCAGAGTGCCATGAGCAGGATCCAGCGGCAGCGCTTCCCCTTCCTGACCCTGATAAGCCGCAACGGCAGAGAGCACGCTACCGGGCAGACCCAGTACCGGGCTCAAGCCTTCGGCGGTCGGTTGCAGAAAGCCGTCACGCCCCAGCAGAGCAAAGCTGCCAACCCGGGTCAGCGACTGCTCGCTGGCAGCCCCCTGAGCATCGAGCACCTTGCCGTTGAACTGGGCAATCCGGCCAGATTCGCGGATCTCCTGCAGCAGCGTGGCGGGCAGCAGGGCGAGAGCAGCGCGATCCGGCACCTGTTTATCCTGTGCCATGGCTTTCAGCGGGGCGAGACGCTCCGGGTACTGGCCCTCGACGGCGGATTCGCTCAGCAGCTTGACCGCATCGCTGGCGCCCTGACGGGTGACCGCGAAGATCTCGTTCATGTCGCCGGAGGCTTGCTCCCACTGGGCGTTGAGCTCGACCAGCTGCTTCTCGTTGCTGGCGAACTTGCCAGCCAGCTCCTTGCTCAAGCGCTGGGCCTCGGCCAGTCTGGCGCGGGCAGTGCCGAGCTCCTTGGCAACGGTCGCCAGATCTTGCTGAGCCTGCTGTTCACGAGCCTGTTCCTGCTGCTGCCACTTATCGGCGACAGCGGCGTTAGCACCGCAGGAGAGGGCAATAAGGAGGGGGAACCACTTCATGGTGACTCTCATGATTGGGCCTCCTGACTGCGGCTGACAGAGAGGGGGACATTGAGCAACTGGGGAACTTTCTTGTCGGCGGCCACATCCATCGCCTCGGCGATGGGGGAGAGCCACTGGCTATCGAGGGCTTGCCACTGCTTCGCCTCGGCGGACCAGCGCCATGCCTGACTGCGATCCGCAGTCATTGCCAGCAGGGAGACCCGACCCAGCGCCAGCACATCGACCCGACGCGGGGCACCATCCAGCTCCAGCTCGGCGGAATAGCTGTCCATCCGGCTGCCGTATTCGGCTTCGATCTGATAGGCCTGCAGCAACTGACGGAATTTCTCCGCCTCGCTAACGTCTGCGCGAGCCAGGGTCGCTTTCAACTGTTCAACCCGCGCCAAACGATCTTCCTTGCGCAGCGGGATGTCGTTTTGCACCAGCTGTTCCAGATCTGCCTGCATCTGCAGCATCAGCGGGATCAAGCCCTGACGGGTCTCTTGTACCGCTTCCAGCTGCTGACTCAATTTACCCAGCTCATTTTGCTGATCGGCCACCAGAGATTGCATGTAGCGGTTGTAGGCTTCGAGGTCGCGCAGTTGCAGCTGGGCATTTTGCAGCTCCAGTCGTGCGGCAACGGCGGCATCGGCGGCTTTTTCCACCCGCTGCTGGGAGGCTTTGCCAGCAGCGATACTGTTCTTGAGGGCGGGAGCAACCAGCTCATCCCCGATGGCAGCAAAGTGGACTGACAGTGGCAGCAGGGCCACACCCCATAATTTGTTCATTGAAATACATCTTACTAATGATAACTATTATCATTATCTCAAATGCAGGGTGGACTGGCAACGAGAGGATTTTCTTGGCCTTTATGCACAAAAACAGGATAATTTTTAAGCACGCACGGAATAAGTGGCGCCAATAGCCACCACACAAATATAAATAACGAGAAAAAATCTTTTCGATCAGTGTGATAGAGATCGAAAAAGGAGAAAGTAATGCTCAACGATGCGATCTGGGAACATATCGACAAGTTCACCAAGGCAACAAAAACCAGCGATATCCAGCAACAGCTGGAGCGCTTCAGTCATCAAATGGGCTTTGATTACTTTCGGCTGCTAATAATTTTTCCCATCAGCATGCAAAAATCCCACGTGGCACTGTTCAACAACTGTCCGACCACCTGGTTTGACGCCTACAGCGAAAACCACTATCTGACCCAGGATCCAGTGGTCTATCTGGGGCTGAAACAGACCCAGCCCATCTTCTGGAACAAGCTCGACTGCGACTCTCCCTGGCTACCCAGCGCCAGCCGCGACGTGATGAACCTGGCTGCCGATTTCGGCGTGCGCAATGGTGTCTCCTTCCCGCTCCACACCCCGCAGGGAGAGCACGGCATTTTGTCATTCATCACCAAGGACAAATCCAACTCCGACCTGATGTTTGAAAATGTCCCGCTGCTGTCGTTCTGCGCCAGCTACATCTTCAACTCGGCGCTACAACTGATCAAAAGCAGGCCGGATATGATGAAATACCTGACCGAACTGTCGGATCGGGAGAAGGAGTGTCTGTTCTGGGCCAGTGAGGGCAAGACCTCCTGGGAGATAGCCACCATCCTCGGCATCACCGAGCGGACGGTGAACTTCCACCTGACCCAGGTGACCAACAAGACCGACTCCAAGAATCGCAGTCAGGCTATCGCCAAGGGGATCACCAGCGGCATCATAGTGCCCTCCCTCGACGAGGTCACCATCACCAACCTGCGGCTGTCGTAACCTCAGTCGCAACAAAAAGAGCCGCAAATGCGGCTCTTTTTCATTTCAGAGGATGGCTTACTCAACGGTCACCGATTTCGCCAGGTTGCGCGGCTGATCCACATCGGTGCCCTTGATCAGGGCGACGTGGTAGGAGAGCAGTTGCAGCGGCACGGTATAGACGATGGGGGCGATCACCTCTTCCACATGGTTGAGGTTCATGACCCGCATGGTCTGGTCGCTCTTGAAGCCGGTATCGGCATCGGCGAACACGTAGAGAATCCCGCCACGGGCGCGCACCTCTTCCACGTTGGACTTGAGCTTCTCCAACAGATCGTTGTTCGGCGCCACCACAATGATGGGCATCTCGGCATCGATCAGCGCCAGCGGGCCGTGCTTCAGTTCACCAGCGGCGTAGGCTTCGGCGTGGATGTAGGAGATCTCTTTGAGCTTGAGCGCCCCTTCCATGGCGATGGGGTACTGGCTGCCACGGCCGAGGAACAGGCTGTGCTGCTTGTCGGCAAACTCTTCGGCCAGGGTTTCGATATCCTTGGCCAGCGCCAGACTCTCTTTAATACGCAGCGGCAGGGCTTGCAGCGCCTTGACCAGCTCGGCCTCGGCGGCGGCACTCAGGTTGCCACGGCAGTGACCGACGGAGGCCACCAGCATCAGCAGACCGGCCAGCTGGGTGGTGAACGCCTTGGTGGAGGCTACCCCAATCTCGGCACCGGCACGGGTCATGAAAGCCAGATCCGATTCACGCACCAGCGAGGAGCCCGGCACGTTGCAGATAGCCAGCGAGCTCATGTAGCCGGACTCCTTGGCCAGACGCAGCGCCGCCAGGGTATCGGCGGTCTCGCCACTCTGGGAGAGGGTCACCAGCAGGCTGTTGGGGCGTACTACCGATTTGCGATAGCGGAACTCGGAGGCAATCTCCACATCGCAGGAGACGCCAGCGATCTCTTCAAACCAGTAGCGGGCCACCATGCCGGAGTGATAGGAGGTGCCACAGGCGACGATCTGCACGTGCTCGACCTTGTCAAAGATGGCGCGCGCCCCGTTGCCAAACGATTCAACTACCACGTGATCGCTGCCCAACCGTCCTTCCAGGGTGTTGGTGATCGCTTTGGGCTGCTCGTGGATCTCTTTGAGCATGTAGTGGCGGTATTCGCCCTTGTCACCGGCATCGTGGGAGAGTTCGGACTCCTGCTCTACGCGCACCACGGCGTTACCGTTGCTATCGAAGATGTGCACATCACGACGGGTCACTTCGGCCACGTCGCCCTCTTCCAGGAAGATGAAGCGACGGGTCACCGGCAGCAGCGCCATCTGGTCGGAGGCGATAAAGTTCTCACCGATGCCACGACCGATCACCAGCGGGGAGCCGGAGCGGGCAACCACCACGCGGCTGTCGTCGCGGCTATCCATCACCACGGTACCGTAGGCACCGCGCAGCTGCTTCACCGCAATCTGCATGGCGGCCAGCAGGCTATCGGCGCGCTTCAATTCGTGATGCACCAGATGGGCGATCACTTCGGTATCGGTGTCGGAGCTGAACACATAGCCCAGCGCCTGCAGCTCTTCCCGCAACGCTTCGTGGTTCTCGATGATGCCGTTGTGCACCACTACGATATGCTCGGAAACGTGAGGGTGGGCGTTACGCTCGGAAGGCTCGCCATGGGTAGCCCAACGGGTATGGGCAATACCGGTACCACCATGGACGGACTGCTCGTCGAGCGCCTTGGCCAGCTCGGCCACCTTGCCCAGACGGCGAACCCGCTGCAACGGCTGGTTGGCGCTGAACACGGCCACACCGGCGGAGTCATAACCGCGGTACTCCAGACGGCGCAGGCCCTCTACCAGAATTTCAGCCACATCACGTTGGGCGACAGCCCCGACGATGCCACACATACACTTCTCCTTGAGATGCAAAAACGTTGATTCGGTTATGTTCCGTGCTCTGTATCAGCAGGCGAGCGGGGCACAGATAAGCTGGATGCCCTGAGCCTGAATATGTTCTCTGGCTTCGCTGGCCAAACCATCATCGGTGATGACGGTCTGAATGCTGGACCAGGGCAGTTCGAGATTGGGGATCTTGCGGCCGATCTTTTCCGATTCGACCATCACAATGACCTCCCGCGACACCTCAGCCATGACGCGCGACAGGCCCACCAGCTCGTTGAAGGTGGTGGTACCCCGCTCCGGGTCGATGCCGTCGGCACCGATAAAGAGCTGGTCGAAGTCATAGGATCGCAGCACCTGTTCCGCCACCTGCCCCTGGAAGGATTCGGAGTGAGGGTCCCAAGTGCCACCGGTCATTAACAGGGTAGGCTCATTTTCCAGCTCGCGCAGGGCACCGGCCACATTGAGTGAGTTGGTCATCACGATGAGGCCGCGCTTGTTGCCCAGCATGGGGATCATGGCGCTGGTGGTGCTGCCGCTGTCGATGATGACGCGGTTGTGATCTCGCAGCCGCTCGGCCGCCGCACGGGCAATGGCTAACTTTCGGTTAGAAACTTGTTCGGGATTGGCCTCGACCACCATCTCGCTGGGCAAGGGGACGGCGCCACCGTAACGGCGCAGCAGCAGACCGCCGGTCTCCAGTACGGCCAGATCTTTACGGATGGTCACTTCAGAGGTAGCAAAGTGTTTGGCAAGGGCGTCGACACTCACTTCACCCTGCTCTTGTACCAGGGTCACTATGGTGTGGCGGCGTTGTTGAGTATTACGTTTGGTCATCTTTAAGTTTCGATTCGAAAGAGCATCGAAATATTAGCCCCTTTTTCGGAAAAATAAAACAGCAAATAGGATCCGATTTGGTTCGATGCCAGAATGGGGGGCCAATTTGCGACGAGGATGCCATGCAAAAGAGAGTCATCTGGCTGGTGGAGGATGAGGCCAGCATCGCCGACACCCTGATTTACGCCCTGCAGACCGACGGGTTCGAGGTGGAGTGGTTCATGTTGGGCCAGCAGTTACTGACACGACTGGAACAGACGCGACCCGACTTCTTGATCCTCGATGTGGGGCTGCCCGACATCAGCGGCTTCGAACTCTGCAAGCAGGTGAGGGCGCTGACCGATATTCCCCTGATGTTCCTCACCGCCCGCAGCGAGGAGATAGACCGGCTGATCGGGCTGGAGATCGGTGCCGATGACTATGTGGCCAAACCCTTCTCGCCACGGGAAGTGTGCGCCCGGGTGCGGGTCATCCTGCGCCGCAGCCAGCCCGTCACCCCCCAACCCAGCGCTCTGCTGGTGCTGGATGAGGAGCGGGCCCGCATCCATTTTCGCGGCCAGCCGCTGGCCCTCACCCGCTACGAATATCTGCTGCTCAAGACCCTGGTGCAGGCGCCGGGGCGGGTCTACTCCCGCCAGCAGCTGATGGATCTGGTGTGGCAGGATGCGGAGGAGAGTCTGGATCGTACCGTCGATACCCACATCAAGACCATCCGCGCCAAGCTGCGCGAACATGATCCCGAGGCCAACCTGATCCTCACCCATCGCGGGCTGGGCTACAGCCTGGAGCTGGCATGAGACTTGGGTTGCAACTACTGTGCGGCCTGCTGCTGATCTTCGCGCTGGCCGCCTGGTTCGTGCTGGAGATCTTCGTCAAGGAGATCAAACCCGGGGTGCGCAGCGCCACCGAGGATACTTTGGTAGACATGACCCAGCTGCTGGCGCCGCTCGCGCTCGATGATCTGAAAGAGGGCAATATGATGAACGGGCGGTTGGCCAGCGCCTTCGCCCGCCTCAACCAGAATCCCATCAATGCGATGATCGATGGCCACCTCAAGCAGCAGGCGGAGTATCGCATCTATGTCACTGACCAGAAGGGCATGGTGATTTACGACTCCGACGGCACGGATCTGGGCAAAGACTATTCGCGCTGGAACGATGTCTACCGCACACTGCGTGGCCAGTATGGCGCCCGCAGCACCCGCACCGATCCCGACGATGCCGCCAGCTCGACCATGTATGTGGCGGCGCCGCTGCGGGAGGGGACAGAGATCATCGGCTCCCTCACCGTCGCCAAACCCAATCGCACCCTGATGCCCGCCATTGAGCGGGGGGAACAGGAACTGCTGCGGGCCGGCGGCCAGATGCTGCTCATCTCGCTGCTGATCGGCAGCCTGCTGGTGTGGTGGCTCAACCGCGCCATCGGCAAACTGGTGCACTACGCCGACTCGGTCAGCAAGGGGGAGGCGGCACCGCTGCCACGGCTGCACACCGTCGAGCTGGATCGGCTCGGCCGCTCGCTTGAGACCATGCGCCACCAGCTCGATGGCAAAAGCTACATCGAAGCCTATGTGCACAGCCTGACCCACGAGCTGAAGAGCCCGCTGGCAGCCATTCGTGGTGCAGGGGAGATTTTGGCCGAAACGCCGCCTCCCGAAGTCGCCAAACGCTTTATCGGCAACATCAATCTGGAAACCGCGCGCATGCAGCAGCTGATCGAGCGAATGCTGCAACTGGCGCGGCTGGAGTCGGGGCAGGGGCTGGATCGCCAGTCGGTGGAACCGGCAAAACTGGGAAAGCGCACCCTCGATGCTCGCCAGATCATCGCCCAGCGCCGTCAGGTGGCGCTGGTAGCCGAGCTGGCCAGCGCGCCGAAACAGAAGTGGGATCCCCTGTTGGTGGAGCAGGCCATCGGCAACCTGCTGGATAACGCCATCGACTTCTCTCCCGCCAATGGGCAGGTCACTCTGAGCGGCAGCCAGCAGGAGGAGGGCTACTGTTTTCGGGTCACCGACAGCGGCCCCGGCATTCCCGACTACGCATTGCCACGCATCTTCGAGCGCTTCTACTCGCTGCCACGACCGGACAAGGGCAAGAGCAGCGGTCTGGGGCTCAGTTTCGCCCATGAGGTGGCCCACCAGCATGGCGGTCGCCTGACCCTGAGCAACCAGCAGGAAGGAGGCGCGCTGGCGGAACTCTGGCTGCCGTTCGCCTAGTCACCTCCCGCAACTTCACATTCCCCACACAAAGCGGCGTTAAACTTCCGCCTTATCTTATTGATTAGCCTCATCCATTTGCTCAAGGAAATGCTATGTCCCGCCTGCTTCTCTCCTGCCTGCTGGCTGCCGGTCTGCTCGCAGCCCTGCCAGCCTCCGCCGCCAGCGGCTGCTTTCTCTATGCTGACGGCAACGGTCAGACCCTCTCCAGCGAAGGGGACTGCTCCAGCCAGCTGCCGCCCGCGTCCACCTTCAAGATCCCGCTCGCGCTGATGGGCTATGACAGCGGCTTTCTGGTAGATGAAAAGCATCCGGCGCTGCCCTACAAGCCGAGCTACGATGGCTGGCTGCCCGCCTGGCGCGAAACCACTACCCCACGCCGCTGGGAAACCTACTCGGTCGTCTGGTTCTCCCAGCAGATCACCGAATGGCTGGGGATGGAACGTTTCCAGCAATATGTCGACCGCTTCGACTACGGCAACCGTGATCTCTCCGGCAATCCGGGCAAACATGACGGCCTGACCCAGGCCTGGCTCAGTTCCAGCCTAGCCATCAGTCCGGAGGAGCAGGCCCGCTTCCTCGGCAAGATGCTGAGCGGCAAGCTGCCGGTTTCGGCGCAAACCCTGCAGTACACCACCAATATCCTCAAGGTGAGCGAGATCGAGGGCTGGCAGATCCACGGCAAGACCGGCATGGGCTACCCGAAGAAGCTGGATGGCAGCCTCAACCGCGATCAGCAGATCGGCTGGTTCGTCGGCTGGGCCAGCAAACCGGGCAAGCAGCTGATCTTCGTCCATACCGTGGTGCAGAAGCCCGGCAAACAGTTCGCCTCCCTCAAGGCGAAAGAAGAGGTGCTGGCAGCATTGCCCGAGAAACTGAAGACCCTGTAATTCCTCCAGAAACCGGCGTAATGCCGGTTTTTTTTATCCCCCTTCACCGCCACTTCACACAAGCCCGTCCCCCCTTCACCTGAGGCTGACAGACTCGCTCCATCCAACAAGGAGACGTGTCATGGTCAAACAGATATTCACCCACAAGATCTTTCTACTGCTGTTGCTCAGCCTGCTGTTGATGGTGCCGGTGCAATCCATCATGGAGCTCAACCGGGAGCGTCAGGCTTACCGCAGTCAGGCCATTCACAGCATCATGGCCAGCAGCAGCGGCCCGCAACGGCTGATGGGGCCGATCATAGTGCAGCCCTATACCCGCTCGGTGACGGTCGAGCAGGAGGGCAAACGCTTCGTCCGTCAGGAGCAGATCTACCGCTACCTGCTGCCGGAGCAGCTGGATATCAAGGCCAACATGGAGGTCACCCCACGCAAGCTGGGCATCTATCAGGCGCAGGTCTATCAGACCCGGCTCACCCTCTCGGGCCACCTTCCCACCCGACAGAGTCTGCTGAATAACGCGACCTCACCGCTTGGTGAAACGGCCGAGCTGGTGGCGGGTAAACCCTACCTCAGTCTGGTGCTCTCCGATGCCCGCGGTATCAACAGCGTCCCCGAGCTGCAACTCGGTACACAGCGGATCCCGTTTGCCCCCGGCGCCCGTCTCGGTGACGCGCTGGCGGGTATCCATGCCCCGCTCGACAGCCTGCCCCAACAGGATGGCACCTTTCATCTGGAGCTCAATCTGCAAGGGATGAACGCCCTCGACATAGTGCCGCTGGGCAAGGAGAGCACTCTGCTGCTGGCGGGCAACTGGCCACATCCCAACTTTATCGGCGACTTTCTGCCAGGCAGTCGCACCCTGAGCCAACAAGGGTTTGAGGCCAACTGGCAAACCAGCTGGTTCGCCAGCGACATGGAGACCCGCTTCAACCGGATGATGAACGGGGGCGATAGCAATCTTTCCACCTTCAGCGTCAGTCTGGTGCAGCCGGTGGATCACTATCAGCTCAACGAGCGGGCGGCCAAATATGCCCTGCTGTTTATCGGCCTCACCTTTATCAGCTTCTTCATGTTCGAGCTGCTCAAGAGGCTGCGGGTCCACCCGATCCAGTACGCGCTGGTGGGCATGGGGCTGGCCATCTTCTATCTGGTGCTGCTGGCACTGACCGAGCACCTCGGCTTTGGTTGGGCCTATCTGGTGGCCGCGCTGGCCAGCGTGCTACTCAACGGCTTCTATCTCAGCCATGTGCTGGGCGGCCCGAAGCAAGGACTTGGCTTTGCGGCCCTGCTCGGGCTGGTCTATGCCATCCTCTACAGTCTGCTGCAGGCCGAAGAGATCGCCTTGCTGCTCGGCGCCCTGCTGCTGTTCGCCACCCTGGCGCTGATCATGCTGCTGACCCGCAAGCTCGACTGGTATCAGGTGATGGAGTACCGCGCACCTGCCACTACATGGACCACCCCCCAGTCATCGAGCAGTGACACCAACCATCAGCTATAAGCCAAAAGCAAAAAAACCGGCGCCATCAGGCGCCGGTTCTATTTTATTGATCGGGCATCACTTCTTCTTGACCGGGCGAGCCCAGTTCTGGATATGGCGCTGGGGCACCCGGGTGATCACCAGCTCATTCTCGGCTACATCCTTGGTGATGGTGGAACCCGCCCCCAGGGTGGCCCCCTTGCCGATCCGCACCGGCGCCACCAGCTGGGTATCGGAGCCGACGAAGACGTCGTCCTCGATGATGGTCTGGAACTTGTTCACGCCGTCGTAGTTGCAGGTGATGGTACCGGCACCGATATTCACCTTGGCACCCACCTCGGCATCCCCCAGATAGGTGAGGTGACCACACTTGGAGCCAACCCCCAGCCGGGCCTTCTTCATCTCGACGAAGTTGCCGACGTGGGCATCCTGCTCCAGCACAGCACCCGGGCGTAGACGGGCAAACGGGCCGACCGAGCACTGATCCGCCACCTGAGCCCCTTCAACGATGGAGTAGGGCTTCACTTCAGTGTGATCGCCGATCACGCAATCCTTCAGCACGGCACCGGCACCGATACGAACGTGGTTGCCGAGAGTTACCTTGCCTTCGATGATGACGTTGACGTCGATCACCACCTCTTCACCGATTTCAAGGGTGCCACGCAGATCGAAGCGGGCCGGGTCGATCAGGGTAGCACCGGCGATCATCAGCTTCTCGGCCTGCATCTGCTGGTAGCTGCGCTCAAGGGCAGCCAGCTGCACCCGGTTGTTGGCCCCTTCCACCTCGGCGGCACGCTCCGGATGGACCGCTGCTATCGGGCAGCCATCGGCGTGCGCCATGGCGATGACGTCGGTCAGGTAGAACTCACCTTGGGCGTTCTTGTTATCCAGACGGGAGAGCCAGCTGCGCAGCTGACCACCGTTGGCCACCAGCACGCCGGTGTTCACTTCACGAATGGTCAGCTGCTCGGCGCTGGCATCCTTCTGCTCGACGATACCGACCACATGGCCGTTTTCACGGACGATGCGGCCATAGCCGGTGGGGTTGTCCAGCACCACGGTCAGCAGGGCCATGCCATCGCTTGCCTTGGCGGCCAGCAGCCGCTGCAGGGTTTCCGGTTGAATGAGCGGAGTGTCGCCGTAGAGCACCAGCACATCGTCTTCATCCTGCCAGAACGGGATGGCCTGGGCGACGGCGTGACCTGTGCCCAGTTGCTGCGCCTGCAGTACCCAGTTCACATCGGCCGCCACGATCCGCTCTTTCAGCAGCTCGGCCCCGTGGCCATAAACCAGATGCAGTTGCTCGGCACCCACCTGACGGGCGGTATCGATCACATGGGAAACCATGGGTTTATTGGCTACCGGGTGCAGTACCTTGGGCAAGGAGGAGCGCATGCGGGTGCCTTTACCCGCAGCCAGGATCACGACGTTGAGGGACATAAATTGGCCTTTGAAACATGAGAAATACTCGGCGGAGTCTATCTAACGGGTAAAAAAAAAGCGACCCGAAGGTCGCTTTTTACATCACCGTTATTAGCGGTAATTCTTTTTGACGATATCGATGACGCGCAGTTGCGCCATCGCCTTGGCCAGCTCGGTGGCAGCCTGGGCGTAGTCGATATCACCATGGGAGCTGTGGATCCGCTCTTCCGCTGCGCGCTTGGCTTCCTGGGCTTTCGCCTCATCCAAGTCGTCAGCACGAATTGCAGTGTCCGCCAGCACGGTCACGGATTCAGGTTGTACTTCCAGCATACCGCCGGAGATGTACAGCACCTCTTCAGTTCCGTTCTGCTTCACCAAGCGGACCAGGCCCGGCTTGATGGCAGTCAGCAACGGAGCATGACCGTGGCGGAGACCCAACTCACCTTCGGAGCCTGATACCTGAGCAGTTTGCACGCGGCCGGAAAACAGTTTTCCTTCGGCGCTCACCACATCCAGGTGAAAGGAGATCATCTCTGCCATGGGCCCTCCTGTCGAGGCTTACAGTTTCTTGGCTTTCTCGACGACTTCGTCGATACCGCCAACCATGTAGAACGCCTGCTCGGGCAGATCGTCATACTCGCCTTTCAGGATGCCCTGGAAACCACGGATGGTCTCTTTCAGCGGCACGTATTTACCCGGAGAACCGGTAAACACTTCTGCTACGAAGAACGGCTGGGACAGGAAGCGCTCGATCTTACGGGCACGGGCTACGGTCAGTTTGTCTTCTTCTGACAGTTCATCCATGCCCAGGATGGCGATGATGTCCTTCAGCTCTTTGTAGCGCTGCAGTACGGTCTGAACGCCACGAGCAGTCTCGTAGTGCTCTTTGCCAACCACCAGCGGATCCAGCTGACGAGAGGTAGAGTCCAGCGGGTCAACGGCCGGGTAGATACCCAGTGCCGCGATTTGACGGGACAGTACGACAGTCGCATCCAGGTGGGCGAAGGTGGTCGCAGGAGATGGGTCAGTCAAGTCATCCGCAGGAACGTAAACGGCCTGTACGGAGGTGATGGAACCGGTCTTGGTGGAGGTGATACGTTCCTGCAGAACACCCATCTCCTCGGCCAGGGTCGGCTGGTAACCTACTGCGGAAGGCATACGGCCCAGCAGTGCGGATACCTCGGTGCCCGCGAGCGTGTAACGGTAGATGTTGTCCACGAAGAACAGCACGTCACGACCTTCGTCACGGAACTTCTCGGCCATGGTCAGGCCGGTCAGCGCAACGCGCAGACGGTTTCCGGGCGGCTCGTTCATCTGACCGTAAACCAGAGATACTTTGTCCAGTACGTTGGACTCCATCATCTCGTGGTAGAAGTCGTTACCCTCACGGGTACGCTCACCTACACCGGCGAATACAGAGTAACCACTGTGTTCGATCGCGATGTTACGGATCAGCTCCATCATGTTTACGGTTTTGCCTACACCGGCACCACCGAACAGACCAACCTTACCACCCTTGGCGAACGGGCATACCAGGTCGATAACCTTGATGCCGGTCTCCAGCAGATCGTTGCTGTTGGACTGATCTTCGTAGCTGGGGGCAGCGCGGTGGATAGACCAGCGCTCTTCTTCACCGATCGGACCTTTTTCGTCGATTGGCTCACCCAGTACGTTCATGATCCGACCCAGGGTCGATACGCCGACCGGCACCTGGATGGATTTACCGCTATTCATTACTTCCAACCCACGACGCAGACCGTCGGAGGAGCCCATGGTGATGCAACGAACGACGCCGCCACCGATCTGTTGCTGAACTTCCAGCACCAGACCCTGGCCTTGACCTTCGCTAACGACCTTCAGTGCATCGTACACCTGGGGCACGGCATTCTGCGGGAACTCGATGTCCACCACAGCGCCGATGATTTGGACGATGAAACCGTTACTCATGTCAAATCCTCTAAACCTTTGATAACCCTTGCCTTACACCGCAGCAGCACCGGATACGATCTCTGTCAGCTCCTGGGTAATACTGGCCTGACGGGCCTTGTTGTATACCAGTTGCAGATCGTTAATCAGGTTAGTGGCGTTGTCAGTCGCGGCTTGCATGGCAACCATTCTGGCTGCCTGTTCACTTGCCAAGTTTTCCACTACGCCCTGGTACACCTGAGATTCGACATAACGAACCAGCAGGGTATCCAGCAGCTTCTTGGGATCCGGCTCATAGAGGTAATCCCAGTGGTGTGCCTTGGCGAGCTTGCTGTCTTCAGTTACGGGCAAAGGCAGCAGTTGATCGACCCGTGGTTGCTGCACCATGGTGTTGACGAACTTGTTGTACACCAGATACAGCTTGTCAATCTCACCGTTGTCGTAAGCCTTCAGCATGACCTTGACTGAACCAATCAGGTCATTGACGCTCGGGTTATCGCCCAGTCCTGCGACTTGAGCTTTCACCTTGGCGCCGTGCCGTTCAAAGAAGTTGGAGGCCTTGCTACCAACCAGAGCCGTGTCTACTTGGGCTCCTTTCGCGCTCCACTGCTTCATATCATTGAGGGCAGCCTTGAACAGGTTGATGTTCAAACCGCCACACAGGCCACGGTCGGTGGAGACGACGATGTAACCCACTCGCTTGACCTCACGTTCGATGAGGTAGGGGTGCTTGTATTCCAAGTTCCCCTGAGCGATATGGCCGATCACCTTGCGCATGGTTTCAGCGTACGGACGGCTGGCACGCATGCGCTCTTGCGCACGGCGCATCTTGCTTGCTGCCACCATATCCATAGCGCTGGTGATCTTCTGAGTGCTTTTCACACTCCCGATCTTGTTACGTATCTCTTTTGCGCCGGCCATCTCTTCTCTCCATCAGGTGGCAACTTGCGCTGCCACACATGCTTACCAAGTCTGAGTTGCCTTGAAGTCGTCCAGCAACGCAGTCAGCTTACCAACGATCTCGTCGTTGTAGTCGGCCTTGGCATTGATTTCAGCCATCAGCGAACCATGCTGGGTATTGGCGTAAGAGAGCAGAACGCCTTCGAAATCGACGACCTTGTTCAGCTCGACATCAGCAAGGTAGCCCTTCTCGGCGGCGAACAACACCAGAGACTGGTGAGCCACGCTCAGCGGAGAGTACTGCTTCTGCTTCATCAGCTCGGTCACTTTCACACCGTGATCCAGCTGCTTGCGAGTCGCCTCATCCAGATCGGAAGAGAACTGGGCGAATGCCGCCAGTTCGCGATACTGGGCCAGCGCGGTACGGATACCACCGGACAGCTTCTTGATGATCTTGGTCTGAGCCGCACCACCTACACGGGATACGGAGATGCCCGGGTCAACGGCCGGACGGATACCGGAGTTGAACAGCTGGGTGGTCAGGAAGATCTGGCCGTCGGTGATGGAGATTACGTTGGTCGGAACGAACGCGGACACGTCACCCGCCTGGGTTTCGATGATCGGCAGCGCGGTCAGAGAACCAGTCTTGCCCTTCACTTCACCCTTGGTGAACTTCTCAACGTACTCTTCGTTGACGCGAGCAGCACGCTCGAGCAGACGGGAGTGCAGATAGAAAACGTCACCCGGGTAAGCTTCACGTCCTGGTGGACGGCGCAACAACAGGGAGATCTGGCGATAAGCTACGGCCTGTTTGGACAGGTCATCATAGATGATCAGCGCGTCTTCACCGCGGTCACGGAAGTACTCACCCATTGAGCAACCGGCATAAGGTGCCAGGTACTGCAGGGCAGCCGCTTCAGAGGCAGAGGCAACCACCACAATGGTGTTGGCCAGGGCGCCGTGCTCTTCCAGCTTGCGCACCACGTTGGCGATGGTGGAGGCCTTTTGGCCAATCGCAACGTAGACACACTTAATGCCGGAATCTTTCTGGTTGATGATGGTGTCGATCGCGATGGCGGTCTTACCAACCTGACGGTCACCGATGATCAGCTCACGCTGGCCACGACCGATAGGGATCATGGCATCGATGGCTTTCAGACCGGTCTGGACCGGCTGGTCAACAGACTGACGCTCGATAACGCCCGGGGCGATCACTTCGATCGGCGAGAAGCCGTCATTGTCGATCGGACCTTTACCGTCGATCGGCTGACCCAGGGTGTTCAACACCCGGCCCAACAGACCACGACCTACCGGCACTTCCAGAATACGGCCAGTACCTTTTACTTTCATTCCTTCTGACAGACCGTCATAGGAACCCATAATCACCGCACCGACGGAGTCACGCTCCAGGTTCAATGCCAGAGCGTAGCGGTTGCCCGGCAGCTCGATCATCTCACCCTGCATGGCATCAGCCAGGCCGTGAATACGAATGATACCGTCGCTCACAGAGACGATAGTACCTTCGTTACGCGCTTCGCTCTTTACATCAAACTGCGCAATGCGCTGCTTGATCAGCTCGGCGATTTCAGTGGAATTCAGTTGCATGCTCTAATACCCCAATCAAGATTGCAGCGCGTCAGCCATGCGATCCAGCTTACCGCGGACTGTGCCGTCGATTACCAGATCACCGGCCTTGATGAGCACCCCGGCCATCAAGGACGCATCGATGCTGCAATTCAGCTTCACTTTGCGCGCGAGACGTTGTTCCAGAGAAGCCTGAATATTGGCTTTCTGCTGGTCGGTCAGTTCGATCGCCGAAATCACGTCAGCCTGAACTTCTTTATCCAGTTCAGCCTTGAACGCTACAAATTCAGCAACGACCGCCGGCAGCACACCCAAGCGACCATTCTCGGCCATCACCCGGATCAGGTTCTGGCCATGCACGTCGAGTTGCTCACCGCAGATACCGACAAACAGCGTTGCCAGCTCTTCGGCAGCCACAGAGCCGTTTACCAGGTTGTGGATGGTCTCGTTTTCCGCTACTTGCGCAGCGAAACCGAGCATACCCAGCCACTGGTCAACCGCCTTGTGCTCAACGGCAAACTCGAAAGCAGCCTTGGCGTAGGGGCGAGCGATTGTAGTCAGTTCAGACATAGCCCCGTTCCCGTTACAGTTCTGCTACCAGTTTGTCGACGATGTCGCTGTTGGCAGCCTGGTCGATTTGACGCGCCAGGATCTTCTCTGCACCAGCAATGGCAAGAGCAGCAACCTGCTTACGCAGTTCTTCTTTGGCACGATGACGTTCAGCTTCGATCTCGGCACGGCCCTGAGCCAGGATTTTCTCCCGTTCAGACTGGGCACCAGCGGCAGCTTCATCAATGATCTGAGCTTTACGTTTGTTAGCCTGTTCAATGATTTCAGCAGCCTGCTGCTTGGCTTCTTTCAGCTGATCGGTGGCGTTGGCCTTGGCCAAATCCAGATCTTTCTTGGCTCGTTCTGCAGAAGAGAGACCGTCAGCAATGGCTTTCTGACGAGCTTCGATGGCAGCAATCAGCGGCGGCCATACGTACTTCATGCAAAACACTACGAAGAAGAAAAAAGCAATTGCTTGGCCGAGGAGGGTGGCATTGATATTCACAGCCGATGTCCTCTTAAGTTAGTTAATGGGTTATGCCTGGAGAGTCGTAACGACTTAGCCAGCAACCGCAAACATCACATACAGACCCAGACCAACGGCGATCATCGGGATCGCATCCACCAGACCCATTACGATGAAGAACTGGGTACGCAGAACAGGGATCAGATCCGGTTGACGAGCAGCACCTTCCAGGAACTTGCCCCCCAGGATACCGATACCGATGGAAGCGCCGATAGCAGCCAGACCCATCATCATTGCAGCAGCGATGTACAGCAGGTCCATGTTCAAGTTTTCCATGAGGATCTCCAGTTATTTAGATGTAATTGATTGTATAAAAATGATTATTTGAGTTGCATCAACCATGGTCTTCCTGCGCCATCGACAGATAGACGATGGTCAGAACCATGAAAATGAATGCCTGCAAAGTGATGATCAGGATGTGGAAAATTGCCCAAGGCACGGACAGGATCCACTGTGACCACCAGGGTAACAAACCCGCAATCAGGATAAAGATCAGTTCGCCAGCATACATGTTGCCGAACAGTCGAAGACCCAGAGAAACAGGTTTGGAAATCAGCGTAACAGTTTCCAGGATGAAGTTAACCGGGATGGCCGCCGGGTGGTTGAAAGGCTGAAGCGTCAGCTCCTTCACAAACCCGCCGATACCCTTGACCTTGATGCTGTAGTACAGGATCAAGAAGAACACGCCCAAAGCCATGGACATGGTGATGTTAACGTCAGCAGAGGGAACCACACGCAGATAGGGAATACCCATCAATTGTGCAGCGTGAGGAATAAAGTCAACGGGGATCAGATCCATGAAGTTCATCAGGAAGATCCAGACAAACACCGTCAGCCCCAAAGGTGCGATGACCTTGTTGCGACCGTGAAAGATGTCTTTGACGTTACCATTCACAAACTCGACCAGCATCTCCACAAAGCACTGCAGCTTACCCGGCACACCGCTGGTAGCGTTAACGGCTACTTTGCGGAACAACAGGATAAACAGGGCGCCTAGCACGACGGAAAATATCATTGAGTCGATATTGACCGTCCAGAACCCGGACCCGACTTGAAGGTGGGTCAGGTGGTGGGAGATATATCCCTGAGGAGTCAGGACTTCTCCGGTTGCAGACATGAGTTTTCCTAATAGTGGTTGTTAAGCGTGAATGAAACCATCCACTGTACAACGAGGGCGAGGATATAAGTGGCGAAAAACGAGACGGTAACGACCTCGACTCCCGCACCAAACATCAGGGCGAATAGACCTGTTGTAGAAATGAGCTTAATCCCTGCCCCACCATAAAAGTCCCGCAAAACCAGGCCCACACTCTCGGTTGTCACCTTGCGGCGCAGCACCCAGACAGTAAACAAGGCTTGAGGAACCCAGTACATCCCCCCTCCGTAGAGGGCGGAATAACCGGCGCTGGCACCAGTCAGGTAAAACCAGACGGCACTCATCGCCAGGATCAGGATGAGCTGACAAACGAGCATAACCAAGGCCAGTGTCAAACCTTCCAAGGCTATTTTCTGCTTCACCAACCTACCCCTGAACATTACAGAACTGTAAAAAATCGGGATCCGAAGACCCCATGTTAACAGCTCTTAAATCCGGTTAAATTATACCCTTGATGGCAGCTATTGCAATATGACAAAAATCCTTAATTTTTGCGGCTTTCCGCGGCAAATAAGGGTTATGGTCATATCAAAAGGAATGGATGTTTTATTACTACAAAAAGCGTAAAAATCACGATTCCGACACGCCAAAATAGCCCAATATACGGTCCAAATCGGACAAGCTCTCGTAACTTATTACTAACTTCCCGCTATCCCGCTTGCCAGGCTGAAGTTGCACCTGATTGCCAATTTTGTCTGCCAGTTGGCGCTCCAGGTAGTCGATCTGCGGGTCACGGGCCGGTTCGACCCGATCTTTTGCCGGCTCGAGCGTTTTTTGCACCAGCTTCTCGGTATCACGCACGGTCAACCCCTTCTGGGCAACTTGCTTGGCCAGTTCGGACTGGGCCTGACCGCTCAGGGCCAGCAAGGCACGGGCATGACCCATATCGAGATCGCCATGCTCGACAAAACGCTTCACATCGTCGTTGAGCTGGTTGAGGCGCAACAGGTTGGTCACTGTGGTGCGGGACTTGCCCACCGCCTCGGCCACCTGCTGGTGGGTGAGTTCGAATTCGGTCAGCAATCGCTGCAGCGCGACCGCTTCTTCGATGGCATTGAGATCTTCGCGCTGAATGTTCTCAATCAGCGCGATAGCCACCGCAGCCTCGTCGGGCACATCCTTGACGATACAGGGCACCACATCGAGACGGGCCAGCTGGGAGGCACGCCAGCGCCGTTCACCGGCGATGATTTCGAAGGATTGCTCACCAAGGGGGCGTACTACTATGGGCTGGATCACCCCCTGGGCGCGGATGGAGTTGGCCAGCTCCTCCAGGGCATCCTGGGACATGTCCTTGCGGGGCTGGTACTTGCCGGAGCGCAACCACTCCACCGGCAGCTTGCGCAGCTCGCTCTGATGGGTCGGAAGCATGGCCTGCTCGGTACGTTGATCGCTCATCACCTGTTTCTGGCGGGCAGCCGTGCTGGTACTGAGCAGAGCATCCAGCCCCTTGCCCAGTCCACGTTTTTTCAGCGTCATATGCTCTCTCGGTCTGCGATGGTCGCCTGACGCTCCTGCTCCTGGCGACGGAGGATCTCGCCTGCCAGCGCCAAGTAGGCCTTGGCGCCCACCGATGATTTGTCATAGTGCATGGCCGGAGCCCCGAAACTCGGCGCCTCCGCCAGTCTCACGTTGCGAGGAATGATGGTGCGGTAGACTTTGTCGCCAAAGTGCTGTTTTAGCTGATCGGACACATCATTGGCCAGCCGGTTGCGGTGATCGAACATGGTGCGCAGCACCCCTTCGATCTTGAGCTCCGGATTGACCACGGCAGCCAGCTTGCTGATGGTATCGACCAGGGCGGTGAGCCCCTCCAGCGCGTAATACTCGCACTGCATGGGCACCAGCACGGAGTCGGCGGCGGCCATGGCGTTCACGGTCAGCATGTTGAGAGAGGGTGGGCAGTCGATGAAGACGTAGTCGTATTTGTCCCGCACCGAGGCGAGCGCGTTGCGCAGGCGGATCTCGCGGGCAAAGAACTCCATCAGACGGATTTCGGCCGCGGTCACGTCGGCGTTGGCGGCGATCAGGTGATAGCCCCCGGAAGTTTCAGGGATGATCACTTCGCTGATGGGGGCATCCTCGATCAGCAGCTCATAGGCGGTGCGCTCGACGTCATACTTGTCGACACCGCTGCCCATGGTGGCATTGCCCTGCGGATCCAGATCGATCACCAGCACCTTGCGCCGGGTGGCAGCCAGGGAGGCGGCCAGATTCACACAGGTGGTGGTTTTACCCACTCCACCCTTCTGGTTGGCTATGGCGATGACTTTTCCCACACGATCCCCTAAATGAAACTGCGACCCTATTCGGGCTGGATATGTTTGAATTCCAGCAGATGACGTTCGCCTTCCAGCTCCGGCACCCGCAACTCATGACAGGCTACCAGACGGATATTGGCAGGCAACTGGGCCAGCTCCTGCTCGGGATATTGTCCCTTGAGCGCCAGGAAACAACCCTGTTCTGACGGCAGGTGGTGACACCAGCTCAGCATGTCCTCCAGCGAGGCAAATGCCCGACTCAGTACACCATCAAACCCCACTTCGGGTTGATACTCTTCAACCCGGGATTTGACCGGCGTCACATTGGTCAGACCCAGCTCCTGGATCACCTGACGGATGAAGTTGATCCGCTTGCCAAGACTGTCGAGCAGGACGAACTGCTTGTCCGGATTGATGATCGCCAGCGGCAATCCCGGCAGGCCGGGACCGGTCCCCACGTCGATGAAGCGCTCACCGTGCAAGTGGGGGCTTACCACCAGGCTATCGAGGATATGCTTGACCAGCATGGCGTCCGGATCTCGCACCGAGGTGAGATTGTAAGCCTTGTTCCACTTGTGCAGCAACTCGACCAACTGCACCAGTTGGCTCTTTTGGGTATCGGTGATAACAATTTCGGCCTGCTTGAGCAGGCCGTTCAATCTTTCCAACATGGGATTCCTCAGGCGGTTTTACGCAGCAGGCCGTGTTTTTTCAGGTGAACCAGCAGGATGGAGATGGCCGCCGGGGTGATGCCGGAGATGCGGGAAGCCTGACCAATGGTCTGCGGCTTGGCATCGTTCAGCTTGGCTTTCACCTCGTTGGAGAGGCCGTTCACCTCGCGATAGTCCAGATCCAGCGGCAGCAGGGTGTTCTCGTTGCGCAGCTGCTTTTCCACCTCATCGTGCTGACGCTCGATGTAACCGGCGTACTTGATCTGGATCTCAACCTGTTCGGCCGCGGCAGGATCGGTCACGGAAGGGCCGACCCCTTCGATGGCCATCAGCGCATCGTAGGTCACCTCGGGGCGACGCAGCAGCTCTTCCAGACTCTGCTCGCGGGTCAGCGGGGTGTTGACCAGGGCATTGACCGCCTCCAGTGACGGGTGTTGCGGGTGGATCCAGGTTGAACGCATGCGCTGACGCTCCAGCTCGACCTGTTCCATCTTGGCGTTGAATTTGCCCCAGCGCTCGTCGTCTACCAGACCCAGCTCGCGACCGATGGCGGTCAGGCGGATATCGGCGTTGTCCTCCCGCAGCAGCAGGCGGTATTCGGCGCGGCTGGTGAACATGCGGTAAGGCTCGCGAGTACCCAGGGTGGAGAGATCGTCCATCATCACCCCCATGTAGGCCTGATCCCGACGGGGATACCAGGGATCCTTGTCCTGAGCGCGCAGTGCTGCGTTCAGACCGGCCATCAGGCCTTGTGCCGCCGCCTCTTCGTAACCGGTCGTGCCGTTGATCTGGCCGGCGAAGAACAGGTTTGGAATGCACTTGCTCTCCATATTGGCCTTGAGATCCCGCGGATCGAAGAAATCATATTCGATGGCATAGCCGGGACGGGTGATGTGGGCGTTCTCGAAGCCGCGCACGGAACGGACGATCTGCACCTGCACGTCAAACGGCAGGCTGGTGGAGATCCCGTTCGGATAGAGTTCGTGGGTGGTCAGGCCTTCCGGCTCGACGAAGATCTGGTGCGCCGTCTTGTCGGCGAAACGGGTGATCTTGTCTTCGATCGACGGGCAGTAGCGCGGGCCTATCCCCTCGATCACCCCTGCGTACATGGGGCTGCGATCCAGGTTATTGCGGATCACCTCGTGGGTGCGCTCGTTGGTATGGGTAACGTAGCAGGGCACCTGACGGGGATGCTGGCTGGCATCACCGATGAAAGAAAATACCGGTCGCGGATCGTCACCGTGCTGCTCCTGCATCACGGAGAAATCAACGCTGCGGGCATCGATCCGTGGTGGAGTTCCTGTCTTGAGACGATCGATGCGCAGCGGCAGTTCACGCAGACGCTGGGCCAGGGCGATCGAGGGAGGATCCCCGGCGCGGCCGCCCTTGTAATTTTCCATCCCGATGTGGATCAAACCGTTCAGGAAGGTACCGACCGTCAGCACGACTGTCTTGCCGCTGATGCGGATCCCGCTCTGGGTCACCACACCGGCAACACGATCCCCGTCCATGATCAGATCGTCGCAGGCCTGCTGGAAGATCTTCAGGTTCGGGTAGTTCTCCAACATCTGGCGAACGACGGCCTTGTAGAGCAAGCGATCCGCCTGGGCGCGGGTGGCTCGTACCGCCGGGCCCTTGGAGGAGTTGAGGGTGCGGAACTGGATCCCGCCAAGATCGATGGCACGCGCCATGATCCCGCCGAGTGCGTCAACTTCCTTGACCAGGTGTCCCTTGCCGATCCCGCCGATCGCCGGATTACAGGACATGTGTCCCAGCGTATCGATATTGTGGGTCAGCAACAGGGTGTTCATGCCCATACGGGCTGCCGCAGTTGCTGCTTCGGTTCCAGCATGACCGCCACCGACGACGATCACATCAAATTGTTCATGGTATTGCATTGGGATCACCTTGATCTGCACGCCTGAAGATCGTTATTTGCCTGAGCTAAAGGGCGGAACATTCTATCTGTTTCGCGCCCAGAGGGGAATGTCTACTTAACGTTCAGTATGAAGGGAGGATCCACTAATTAGATCTTAAGGATCTTTAGATCGATCTTTTACTAGATCTCTTATTAGGATCCGCCATTTCTGTTGATAAGCACTTTTTGATCATAAAGATCATTAATTTAAGGACGATCCTAGCTTGTGGAAAAGCTTGGATCCTGGCCTGGTGAACGAGGGGATAACCAGGACTTTTATACACAGATGTTTGTTGGTATGGATCTAATACATGGATAACTATAGGTTTTGCAGAGCTTTGCACCATAGTTATGCACATTACCCCTGGGTGTTGTGGGTAACCTTGTAGAACAACTTCACCGGATCAATCTGTTAATAACATGGTGGATAGTCGATCTGGGGATAAGTGAGGAGATCAAGCTTTTTTTCAGGATCTCCCGCAAACAGATCAGGTGATCATCGTCATCCAGTCGTGGATCCACGCTTCGGCGGCATCTTCTGGGATCTCGTGTTGGGTCACATCGATGTCGAGCCGATCGCCGATCCGGCTGGCACCGCACTCGGCCAGCAGCCTATCCAGCGTCTTGCCGCCCTGGCAAAAGGTGTCATAACTGCTGTCGCCAAGGGCGATCACGCCATATTTCAATGAATTAAGATCCGGATGCTGCTCGGCAAGATCCTTGGCGAAAGATTGCAGGTTATCGGGCACTTCCCCGGCGCCGTGGGTCGAGGTGACCACCAGCAGGATGGATCCCGCATCATCCAGCACCTCTGCCAGCTTGGCCGGGTTGTGGATCCGGGTCTGGTGGCCAGCCTGTTCCAGCAGGTTGGCGACGTGGTCTGCGACATATTCGGCGGCGCCCAGCATGGAGCCGACGACGAGATTGAGTTTGGCCATGGAATGGATCCTGATTTCAGACAAAGAAACGGAAAGCCGGATTCTACCGCCAAAGGGTGTGGATAAATATGGATAAAGCTTGGGAATAATGGATCCTGTCAGATAATGCCACCGGATCCATCCCACCGATCTTTTTTCTGCTCCTTTCTATTCCCCTTCATTTTTTCTCCGCCCATGGCTCTCCTGATGACTCTAATCCCCCGCGAAATCCTGCCTACTAGTTAGCTAGATGACAATACGGATGAAAATGATTAGCAATTATTAAATCGATTCGATCACGGCTCCTGTAGTAGGATTGCGCTGCTTTATTCGCCCATGGAACAGGGTGATGTCGTGACAAACGACTAAAAATAACAATTAAAACAACATAACTCATTGATAAACGAGACTTTAATATGATTGCGCAAAAATACACTACAGGACCCGGCAAGAAGGGCGCCTTCGGCGTGCTTTCGCTCTCCGGTTTGCTCGTATCCCTGCCACTGATGGCCGAACAAGCCGCCGTTGAGCTGCCCAAAGCCAGCGAAACCATGGTGGTGACTGGTACTGCCATGAAGGTGGAAGTGCCGATGGCCGAGACGCCTCGCGCCGTCTCCGTGGTTAATCGCGAGGAGCTGGATCAGCACGCCGTTTTGCAGCTGGATGAAGCGTTTCGCTACCGTTCCGGTGTATTGACCGGCCTCTATGGCTCAGACAACAACACCGACTGGTTCAAGGTGCGTGGCTTCGATGCCGCCTCTTATCTGGATGGCAACCGCTTGTTTGGCACCGGCTACTACGTCTGGACGCCGGAACCGTTCGGTCTTGAGAGTGTGGAAGTGCTGAAGGGGCCAGCCTCGATCCTTTACGGTGAGGCGCCTCCGGGCGGGGTGATCAATGCCATCAGCAAGCGACCAACCGCCACGCCGCAAGGGCAGGTAGATCTGCAGCTTGGCAGCCGGGATCATCGTCAGGTCGGGGTGGACGTCTCTGACGCGCTCTCCGACAACAGCCGCTACCGCATGGTTGCTCTTTATAAAGAGCGAGATGGTGTGCTTACGGGTACTTACAACGATAGGGTTTATCTGGCACCCAGCGTCACTTTCGATCTTTCGGATCGTACCAGTCTGACCCTGCTGGCCAGTTTCCTGCACGACGAAGGGGTCCCGACCAACGGCTTCTTCCCTGTCTATGGCACCTTGGATACTTCGGGCGGCCAGATTGATCCCTCCACCAACTTGAGCCAGCCGGATTACGATCGCAACCGCAATACCCAGATCTCCACCGGTTACGAGCTGGCCCACCAGCTCAACCAGACCTGGGAGTTCAAGCAGAACGTCCGCTTCAACTACAACGATCTGCTGCTGCGTCAGACCTATATATATCCCTGGGCTGCCTGGCCTGCGACACCCGATGAAAAGATGCCGGTTCGTGGCCGTGGCATGATCTATCGGGATGGCAATACCAAGAGTGCCACCATGGATAACCAGATGGTGGGCTACTGGAACACCGACAGCACCGAGCAGACCTTGTTGCTGGGGGGGGATCTGCAGCGCCATGTCAATGAGGGGATGGAAGCTGATCAGTGGATGGGAACCATAGATACCCAGCACCCGGATTACAGCGGCTTCCCCGGTTTCGATGAGTCCACCGCCACCTATCAGAAGAACACCAAGAGCCAGAGTGGCCTCTATGCCCAGCACCAGATCCGCTGGGTCGATCGCTGGTTGCTGACCGCCGGCGGCCGCTTTGACTATGTGGAGACCCACAACATCAGCGAAGCCACCAGCAAGAACGATAAACAGTACGATGACAACCTCTCGCTATCCGGCAGCCTGATGTACCTGGCCGACAACGGCCTCTCCCCTTACTTCGCCTATGCGGAGTCGTTCGAGGTGTTGCCGGGGATAGATCCCAACACCAAGAACTCCTACAGGCCGCTCGAGGGCAAGCTGTACGAGACCGGCATCAAGTACGCGCCCAGCTTCCTCGATGGCTACATCAACCTGGCGCTGTTCGATCTTGAGCAAACCAACTCGCTGGTCTCCACCGGTTCCGGCCAGCAGACCCAGGCGGGTGAAGTGACCTCTCAGGGGATTGAGCTGGAAGGGAGCGTGCAGATTACCGATGCGCTGCGCCTGACCGCTGCTTATACCTACACAGATGCTAAAACCAACGACACCGGCAGTGGCGATCGCCGTGCCAGCCTGATCCCGCGCCACATCGCCTCCTTCTGGGGTAACTACAAGGTGCAGCAAGGGGTGGCTTCGGGTCTGGAGCTGGGTACCGGTGTGCGTTATATCGGTTCCAGCGTGGGTATTGGCGCCGTGAATGCGGACTACAGCCCCATCTACGGCTCTGCCGAGGTGCCGGCCCATACCGTCTGGGATGCGATGATCGGGTATGACTTTGCCAAGAACTGGCGTGCCCAGCTGAACGTCAACAACCTGCTGGGTGAAACCTACGTGGCCAGTTGTGACTACTACTGCTACTACGGCGAGCCGCGCAGCGTAGTGGGCAGCATCAACTACCGCTGGTAATCGAAGTCGGGCGGGAACCGGGTTCCCGCCCTTCTTTTCACCCGCAGTTGTTCTGATCTCTCTGGAATACCGGTCCGTTATGGAACTCTTGTCTCTGGTTTATCGCCAATATCGTTGGCCTTTTATCGCCATCACCCTGCTCAGTCTGCTCAGTGCCGTCAGCGGGATTGGCGTCATTGCTTTTATCAATCAGTCTCTTATCGAATCTATAGGTGATCCGCTGCCGATCCTCGGTCAGCTGGTCGGCCTGATTGCGTTGCTGCTGGTGATCACACTCGGGTCTCAGCTGGCCCTGACCACTCTCGGTCACCATTTTGTCTACCGGTTGCGAGGCCGTCTGCTCAAGCAACTGCTGGATACCGATGTCGCCCGTATCCGCCAGATTGGTCAGGGGCCGCTGTTGGCCTCGCTCTCCAGCGATATCGGCCAGATCACCATCGCCTTCGTGCGCCTGCCGGAGCTGGTGCAGGGGCTGGTGCTAACGCTGGGTTCAGCCCTTTACCTCGGCTGGCTCTCTCCTGCGTTGCTCGGGGTGACCGCGCTCTGGGTCACCGCCACCATGGTGGTGGGCTGGCTGCTGGTCAATCGGGTCTATCGTCACCTATCCCATATGCGTCAGGCCGAAGATCGGCTCTATCAGAACTATCAGGCCATCATCGCCGGCAGCAAGGAGCTGGCGCTCAACCGCGAGCGGGCTCACTTCGTCTACCACCAGCTCTATGAGCAGAATGCCCGTGACTACCGCCAGCAGATCATCCGTGCCGACACCTATCACCTGAGCGCGGTGAACTGGTCGAATATCATGATGCTGGGGGCGATCGGTCTGGTCTTCTTTCTGGCCAACGGGCTGGGCTGGGCCAACACCAATGTGGCGGCTACCTTTGCGCTGACCCTGCTGTTCCTGCGCACCCCGCTGTTGCAGGGGATAGGCGCCTTGCCGACCCTGCTTGCCGCTCAGGTGGCGTTCGACAAGATCGCTGCCCTCAATCTGGCCGAGCCGGATGCAAACTTCCCGCTGCCACCCGCCATCCGCCCCTGGCAGCGAATCGAGCTGGAGCAGGTGAGCTTTCACTATCAGGGGGAGGGCGGCTTTGCCGTCGGCCCCATCGATCTGGTCATCGAAAAGGGGGAGCAGATCTTCATTATCGGTGGCAATGGATCCGGCAAGTCGACGCTGGCCATGCTGCTGACCGGCCTTTACCAGCCGGTATCGGGCCGGATCCTGCTGGATGGTGAGCCCGTCACCGATCGCAACGGCTATCTGGCGCTCTTCTCCGCCATCTTTACCGACTATCACCTGTTCCAGCACCTGCTGGGGCCGGAACCCAAGGATGAGCTGGTGGCCGAGTGGCTGGAGCGGTTGCAGATGGGCAGCAAGCTCACCATCGAGGATGGCTTTATAGCCGATATCGATCTCTCCCAAGGGCAGCGCAAGCGGGTCGCCCTGCTGCTGGCGCTGGCCGAGCAGCGCGAGGTGATGCTGTTTGACGAGTGGGCTGCGGATCAGGATCCCCAGTTCCGCCGCATCTTCTATCAGGTGCTGTTGCCGCGCCTCAAGGAGATGGGCAAGACGGTGATTGCCATCAGTCACGACGATCACTACTTCCCGCTGGCCGATCGCCTGCTGGAGTTGCGCCAGGGCCAGCTCACTGAGCTGACCGGGGCGCGCCGCGCCGAAGTGAGCCGCGATGCGATCGCCCATCTGGATTGCGAGGTGCCGGCTTGATACCGGCACCGATGAGACTGGCGGCAAGCCAGCACAGGAATTGCTTATGTTCGAGATGAAATCAGCCAGCTTCACGGTCAATGACCGCACGCTGCTGCACCCCACAGACCTGCGTTTCGAGCAGGGACAGGTCTATGGCCTCATCGGCCACAATGGGTCGGGTAAATCGACCCTGCTCAAGCTGCTGGCACGCCAGCAACCTCTCAGCGACGGCGAGATCCTGTTCGATGGCAAGCCGCTGCCCGACTGGGGCAATCGGGAGTTTGCCCGTCAGGTGGCCTATCTGCCCCAGCATCTGCCTAGCGCCGAGAATCTGCTCGGGCGGGAGCTGGTGGAGATGGGCCGCTACCCCTGGCGTGGCCTGCTGGGCCGGATGGGGGCGGAGGATCACCGTAAGGTCGATCGGGCCATCGCCCTTACCCATACCGAACGCTTTGCCGATCGGCTGGTGGATACCCTCTCCGGCGGCGAGCGGGGGCGGGTCTGGCTGGCGATGCTGCTGGCCCAAGAGAGCCGCTTCATCCTGCTGGACGAGCCGCTGGCCGCGCTGGACGTGGCCCATCAGGTGGAGGTGCTGACGCTCGTCAAGCAGTTGAGCCGTCAGCTGAACCTCGGGGTCATCATCGTCATTCACGACATCAATATGGCCTCCCGCTTCTGCGATCGGCTGGTGGCGCTCCACTCCGGCCGCCTGCTCACCCACGGCGAACCTGAGGGGATCATGACCAGCGAGACCCTGCACGCCATCTATGGCATCCCGATGGAGGTCATTCGCCATCCGGCTCATGCTCATCCCATCGCCATCGTTTAGATAAGGCTTGTTATCTCGATGTTTTTATTCAAGAAAATTGGCTGGTTCTGCTGCCTCTTGGCTCCGCTTATGTTGCAGGCCGAGCCAACGATGCCTGCCGGTGCAGATATCCCTCAAACCGATGCTGTGAAGTCGCTACCCCGTATCGCCACCGTCGACTGGACCATAGCCGAAACCCTGCTGGCGCTCGGGGTGACGCCGCTGGCGGTGGGGGATGTTGGCCCCTATCAGGCCTGGGTCGGCGAGCCACGGCTACCCGCCGGAGTGGTGGATATCGGCCTGCGCACCCAGCCCAACCGCGAGCTGCTGGCGGAGCTCAAACCCGATCTAATCCTCATCTCGCCGCTGGCGGCCCCGCTGGCGCCAACCTTTTCCCGCATCGCGCCGGTGAGCACCATCACCCTCTATGATGGGCAAACCGATCTGTGGCAGCGGCTTCATGAGGCGACCCTGACCATAGCGGCGCTGGTGAACAAAACGGCCGAGGCCGAGAGGCTGCTGGCCGGGCTGGATCGGGATCTGGCGCAGATGCGGACAGAGTTGCCAGCGGATCTGCCGCCCCTGCTGGTGGTGCAGTTTATCGATGAGCGCCATATGCGGGTGTTTGGTCACCACAGCCTGTTCGATGCAGTGATGACGCGGCTCGGGCTGCGTAATGGCTGGCAGGAGCAGACCAATGACTGGGGTTTCTCGGTGGTCAGCATCGAGCAGTTTATGACTTTGCCAACCGCGCGGCTGGTGGTGGTCGATCCCATTCCGGTCGGGGTGAGCGAACGGCTGCAGGAGCCTGGGCTGTGGCAGCATCTGCCGCTGGTACGGCAGGCGCCCGAGCTGCATCTGCCTGCGGTCTGGAGTTTTGGTGGCGTACTTGCCGCCCGCCGTTTCGCCGGTCTGCTCAGCGATGCATTGCTGCAAGATGCCGAGCGCATGGAGGCTAGCCGATGAAGCGACTGCTCACATCGCCGCTACTGCGGCCGGTCTCGATCCTGCTGGGGTTGACCCTCTCGCTCGCGTGTTGGGAGCTGGCTCGCCAGCTGCCCGGTGCGCTCTGGTGGCAGAGCCTGTTCGCCCCCAATCTGGATGACGTCAGCCAAGTGGTGGTGCATTTCAGTTGGCTGCCCCGCTTGGCGGTCACCCTGCTGGCCGGAGCGGCGCTCGGGCTGGCAGGTACCCTGATGCAGCAGGTGCTGCGCAACCCGCTCGCGTCACCGACCACCTTGGGGGTGGCCTCCGGTGCCCAACTGGCGTTGATGATGGTGACCCTGTTTGCCCCCTCCTGGTTGCTGCTAGGGCGGGAGTGGATCGCCATGGCCGGCGGCAGCTTTGCGATGGCACTGGTGTTTGCCCTGGCCTGGCGTCGCCAGCTCAATCCGGTGGTCATCGTCTTTGCCGGGCTGGTGATCAACCTCTATCTGGCGGCCATCAGCATGGGACTCTTGCTGTTCTTTCAGGAGGAGCTGAAAGGTTTGCTGGTGTGGGGCAGTGGCTCGCTAGTGCAGAACAGCTGGAGTGGGGTGAGTTACCTGTTGCCCCGCCTGCTGGCAGCCGCTGCGCTGGCTGCGGTACTGGTACGCCCGCTGGCAGTGCTGGAGCTGGATGATGCCAGCGCCCGCAGTCTGGGGGTCTCCCTGCAGCATCTGCGTTTTGCCGGACTCGGGCTGGCGGTATTTGTCACCGCTTGCGTGGTGAGCGTGGTAGGGCTGATCGGCTTTATCGGGCTGGCGGCGCCCGCCATGGTGCGGTTGCTCGGGATCCGCCAGCTCGGCCAGCGGCTGTTGTGGGCACCGATCCTCGGCGCCCTGCTGCTGGCCGCCACCGATCTGCTGCTGCAGAGCCTGAGCCGCTTCTGGCCGGTATTGATCCCCACCGGCGCCATGACCGCCCTGCTGGGTGCGCCGCTGCTGCTCTGGCTGATCCCGCGTCTTGGTATCAAGTCTGGTACACCGAAGGCAAACGCCGGCCTGCTGGTGGCCCGCCATCCGGCACCGGCTCGCCTTATCGGCCTGTTGCTGGTCGGGTTGATGCTGGCAGTGGTCGCCTCCCTGCTGTTTGGTCAGGGAGTGACGGGCTGGAACTGGCTCCGCTGGCAGGCCCAACTGGAGTGGCGGCTGCCGCGCGCGTTGGCGGCTGGGGCGGCTGGCGTGCTGCTGGCACTGGCGGGCACGCTGCTGCAGCGGGTCAGTAACAACCCGATGGCGAGCCCGGAGCTGCTTGGGGTGAGCGGAGGCACCTTTATGGGGGTGATTGCCACGGCGTTGCTGCTGCCAGCATTGCCCCTGCCGCTTATGCTGGTCGGTGGCCTGCTCGGTGCCTTCGGCTGCCTGTTGCTGCTGGTGGCGGTCAATCGCAAGCACGGCTTCCAGCCGGAGCGGATACTGCTGTCCGGTATCGCCATCACGGCACTGTTTGAGCCGCTGCAGGCCATCGCGCTGGCTAACGGCGACATGCGGGTGCAGCAACTGCTCTCCTGGATGTCCGGATCCACCTACTATGTCACCCTGCCGGTGGCCTATGGGCTGGTGGGGCTGGCGCTGTTGATGCTGGCCGCCTGCCTGCTAGTGAGCCGCTGGCTCGATCTGCTGCCGATGGGGAGTGCGATGGCGACTGCGCTGGGCATTCGCCTCAACCGTACCCAGCTCGCCATCCTGCTGCTGGTGGCCGTGCTCACTGCCAGCGCCACCCTGGTGGTGGGGCCGCTCTCCTTCGTCGGTCTGCTGGCACCACATATGGCCAAACTGATGGGGCTGGTACGGGCGCGCTGGCATTTGCTCGGGGCTGCCGCCTCCGGTGCACTGTTGATGGTATCGGCGGACTGGATCGGTCAGCAGATCCTCTTCCCGCAGGAGGTGCCAGTCGGGCTGGTCTCCACCTTGTTAGGGGGCGCTTACTTCATGTGGTGTCTGCGTCGCCTCTAGGTTTGCGGACAAAAAACGCACAATAAAAAGCCCGGGATGAACCCCAATGCTGTTCACTTAAGAGAATTTGAGTTCCAGTCCACGTAGTATCAGGGCAAAAAAGCGAGGGAGGCATGATGCCTCCCTCTTTCTATTGCAAGCCCCGCTGGATAAAAGCTGGAGGAAGATCGACTGGACACAGCCTTGCCCCCCCAACTCAAATCTAATCATGAATAATCAGTCAAAAAAAGTGCTTATCTGAACAGCATTGCGGGATGAACCCGGGCTTTTTATTGGCAGCATTCAATCAACATCCATTTCATCACCGCCAAGCTCTTCATAAAGCAAAAGCTTTAGTTCATCCGGATAATCGTCATCTTCAATTAGAGAGGTTATCAATCTTTGAAGTAAAGGCTTTCCTATCTTGTTATCAGCGACTGCGACCACGATATTTTCCATTTCCGTGACGAATTTAGGTACACAGTAGTCATAGCCGTTGAGTGTGAGAAAATACGCCCCAAGTGTAAGGCTTGAACGCTTGTTCCCATCGTTGAAGGCATGGAATTTGTTGATAGCAAACACCAAATGAGTCAACTTTTCCTCAAAGGTTGGGTAGTAATCATCATTTTGGATGTGTTGCAATGCACTATCCAGCCGTCCTTGATCCAAGATGCCTGGATGACCTCCAGTTTGATCGATGATCCAATCATGTACCGCAACGGCATGCGCAATATCGAAATATAGAGTCAGTAGGGCCATTGCTTAGCGATCCTTTAGTCTCTGCAACACAGCCAACAATTTAGGATCTGACAACCGCTCTTCTAATGCTTGACTGCGTTCACCCAAGAAACGTTCAAAATCAGCTTCAGGCACCGCCTGTACATACGCTTCTAGCTTTTGGTGTAATGCATCGCGAAAGCCCAGATCTCGACTTGCCATCCGGACTCTCGCATCTTCTATCATCGGTTTCAAAAATGGACTATTTGATGCTTCCGCAAGTAGCGCATCCACTTCTGAACCGCGTAGTTTCCTGCCAAGATCCTCAAATTTTTGTCTGATCTGTACTGCCAAGCCACTCTCAAAACTGGCCAGTGTGCGCAGTACCTCGGCATACATGGTGTCACGTGTGCTATGGCCCTCGGCTAGACGCAGAATCTGCTTGTACTCCTTGGCGCATTCGCAAAAAACCGCTTGATAAATTTTGTCTGTATACACCGCGTACTTGTGATTTCCCATTTCCAGGCAATCACGCAACGCATCGGTAAATTGTTTTCGATAGCTATCTTCCTGAAATGCGGCAGGTAGATAGTCTTGGTCACGTTGGTTAATAAAACGAGTGTGCCCACCGGCTTTCTCAGCTACTACATCCAGCACGATATCGAGCATCCGGCTGCGGATCGCCTTAGCCCGCTCACTTTCGGTTACCAGCATGGCTAGATTCAGGACTGAGCGGAAAGTGAACACACCCAGAGATGGTGTTTTTGCTCCAATCAAGTCGACGACATTGATGTCGTCGACTTGAGTCATCTTTATGTTTTTTAAGTGTTTACCTTTTAAAATGCGATAGCCGTTAGCCTTCAACTCTTCTTCGTGACTGGCGAGATAGCGATCGATAGTTCGCTCATCGACATCCAAAATCTCAGCAACGTGGCTCTTAAAAAACATGGTTTCACCATCGATAACCAGTCCACCCAAGGCCAAGTGATCGGCGAGCTTTCCCAGAGCAAAACGGTTATTTAGCACATTCCGTCGAGCAACTGCCGATGTCGTCAAATCATGAGTCATGATTGAATTCCTCATTTATTACAAAGGGGGATAGCGATACTGCAGGCCACCTTTGCACACTGAAGCATTTGCAGATAATCAGTTATTACTTGCCGATGCAGAATGTAAATAATCTATTATATTCAATATGTTAGTGGCTTTTCGGGGGCCGCTTGGGGTAAAAGTAACTAAAACAGCATATTGAGAGGCCGCTCACGGGTTTCTGCTATCGTGCAGCGTTCCCACATAGTCCATTCTCGATCGTGCAGCCTTCCCATATGAATCAACGCGATGCTACTACACGCATTCAAAACCGCTTTTTAGGTGAGTTTTGAACATATTTTGAACCGACCATAACACCGTCCGGTGCCTGGAAAGCCGCTTTTACTCTTCGAACCGTGCAAACTTCCCATAGGTGGTTTGGCTAACCGTGCAATCATCCCACATACCGTCAATTTAATCCCAGCCCTTTATCAGCCTGGCTGAGCGGGCTTTTAGGCCCTCTAGAATGGTGCTGCTGATGGCATCGGGGAAGCCCGCTGGCAATTGCTGGGTAACACGCTCAATAACATCATCAACGGAGTTGGCCAGTTCTGTCAGGATCTCTTCCATAGCAGAACGCTCAAATCCCACAGCTTTTGCCGTTTGGAAGAAATGACGCGGGAATATCTGCTCAATGGCGTATTTCTTTCCCTTGCTGCTTGCTAGGCCCATAGCGAGCTTGGCGTCCCTTCGGTTGAGGCCTCGGCCGCCAAACACTGGATAGACAGATAGGATGTCGTAAAAAGGGGTCAGGCGAAAACGCCCTTCCGGTTCAATAAAGACCGAGAAGTTCTTTGCATGGCCATCGGTGGCTGCCAGCAGCCAGAACAGGACCTGAGATTTCATGAACAGGTAGCGATCCTGTTCTGGTGTCGCAGAGCCCAGCAAGGTTTTCATGATTTCAGTGATCCCTGGTCCTCCATGACTCTCGTATTTCCGTGCTGACGGAACATTCAATACCTGACAGAAATCTTCTTGGGGAAGGCGCATGATCCAACTGCGATCGGCAGCGTAACGTCTGTCGAAGCGTTCCACAGCCAGTGCTTTGACCTGGCCAACCTGCATCATGAAGCAGTGAGGTACGGGTAGACCAAACTCCTTGGCAATCAGAGTGCAGAGATATTCGTTTTCTACGCTCTGGGAGAGGTCTATCGAGTAGGAGTGGCTTTCAATCTTGCCAATAGGGAGTTTGATAATGTGGGTTGTCGGCGTTGCGTTGAGTGGCAAGTACCAACGGCCATCGAGATAGAGCAGCGCTGTCTTTTCTTGCGCTCCGGCGATAGAGATCCGGAACTCCTCTTGCTCCCTGACCATCCCCAAAGGGATTCCTGATTTGTAGCTGGTCAGGATCTGCTCGAGCTCGCCATCGGAAAGTGCTTTGTAGTCGATTCGCCTGACATCTGGAACGTCGTGCCCTTCGGTAACCAGCTGTAATGCCCCTACGCTATCCTGGCCAATGCAACTGAGCAGATCGAAGGGCTGAGTTGATGCCGCTTGATAGCGTGCTACAACCCTGTTCCTCACCTCCGTATTATCTGGCAGCAGGTTGTCGAAGAAGTTATAGGCTTCATCGCCCCGGTAGGCCTGATGGCGCAATGGCATGGAAAGTGAGATGGGACGGCTGCCCGGTTGTGCCAGCCATGACTCATGGTACTGAAACTGATGGGCGCCGCTGGTAGTTTTGGTGAATGTGCCTACCCGATAGCCGTTCATGTAGACAGCCAGATTGGCCATTACCACTCCTCCTTCCAGCCCGATGCCGGACTCTCGGATGACTCATTGCGGGGTTTGATGTCCAGTGACAATTCGAGTGATGCGAGGATCTTGAACAGGGTTTCCAGCTTGGTGGACTCAGGATTGAGTTCGAAGCTGGAGACTGTGTCTTGCCTAATCCCCACTTTCTCGGCCACTTTGCCTTGAGAGAGCTTTTGAGAAAGCCTGGCATCCTTGATACAGGCGCTCAGCTGCTTGGCGCTGGTTACTTTCATGATTCGACAACCTGGTAGCGTGCCTTCTTCCAATTTACACGCTATGGCAGGTATATCAATGTTTACCTGTTATAGGAGGTAAATATGACTTACACGCTATAGGCGGTATTTAACATTTATCCTCTATAGCGGGTAAGAGAACGTTAAACGGAGATATGACGTCGAAGTTTCAATCAATATGGGCAGCCAACCAGTCGAGACCTTGCTCTGCAAACGTGAACAGCTGGTCGCTATAGCCTTGAGCAATGACGCTACGGATGATCTCGGGGTCAATATTCAGATAGTCGTGCACCAGTGCATTGCGAAGGCCAATGATCTTGCGCCAGCCGATTAAGGTGTCGGGGGATAGCTCACCACGCTGGGCCAGGATTTCGAATGCCTGATAGGCATCCTGTGGGGTATGACTTGCCAATGCTTTAGCCCAGTGCTTTGCCACGCCAATACACGCTTCGATAGACACTTGTAGAGTTCGCTCAGCTGCGCGGTACTCCAGATTGGAAAGCGCACGCAGCGCCAGAATAGCCCGTATCTCTGACAACTCGGCCTTATAGCGCGACAGGCTGATGCGTAAAGCTCCTATATAGGCGTTATCACTCATCTTTACTCCACTCCTCAGAATGATGTTTGCTGATATAGGCTTGGCGATAGGGATAACCAAGTTCCATCTGCGACATTATCCGCGCCTCCTCTTGCAAACGCCGCCCCTCATCACGGCTATAGAGAGGACGATTTGCATCTACTACCGCAAAAGCCAACGGAATCGGGGCCTGATTGATATCGACGACCGAAAGTTTCCCCTCTGCCAACCCCAGGGCTCGTTGCCACTCCAGCGCGAGCAGTTCAGGGCGCAAGCGGTTTTCCAGTGCCGTACCCAGTGGTCCACTCTGTTTGATTGGATCAAAGGCCACCGCCAGATCCCAGTCGCTGGCAGGACCAGCAGTCCCCTTGGCACGGGAGCCGTAAAGCCAAAGCACCTGCACCTGGGGGTTGCTGTTGGCGAGGGTAATCAGCTGGTGAATAACATCGCTGTCGGGTTTCATATTGGTACGGCCATTTGGTCGTTTGAGACAGAGTTGTGGTTAGTATGGTGCCACATGGTTGGGCTTTTGTACGTAACTTCCAGTAGCCTGCCGCGCTGCGCTTGGCTGCTGGCTTGTTCGGTGAGTCGAAAAGATGACTCACCTCAGTTATGGAAGGTGTCGGTAATGGCGCAGGTAGCAGGCCAGCGCAGCGGTTTTCGTCTGCTGGCGAACTATGCCAGCGATGCCCTGACCGACGGGCTCTTTGTGGCGCTCAATCCTTTGCTGACCTCCGCCACCATGGGCTCTGGCCGCCATGTTTGTATCGACATGACAGAGGGGCGGCGCCTGAGTGGCTGTATCACCAGACTGTTGCATCAGCGGTTATGTGCCTGGGTCGATGTTGGCCAGAGTCGGACGGTACAGCTAGACACCTTGGTTGCTTATGTTTTTCCTAAGGAAGCCTGCATGGTCACTCACCGCAAGCGGCAATCGCGAGTCCGCAAGGCATTGAATGAACTGGGTTGGTCAATCAGTGAACATGCCAAGGGGCGGTTCACCATAGGTCGGCCTGCGCTATCACGATAATGGTCACAAACCATCACGATAATGGTCACAAAGTTCACGATATTGGTCACAAGCCAATTCAGTGAAACCCAGTTACCGCTTGGGCTACAGGGCGATCCTGAAATCCGATCTATATTATCTAAGATAATCTAGGCCAGCGCATGGTCGCGCTGGCCTATTTGTTGGCTCTTCCTGGCCATGATCTCGTCGAGGGTGCTTCTATCACCCCAAGACATTGGGGAAATCGAGCATGGCATCTCGGCGCCGCGGTTAAGCTGGATCACGGCGAAGGTATGACGCGCGCTGTGGAAGGTTACCTTCTTGGTTATACCCGCCTGCAACGCCCACCGGGTGAGCTCCATGTTGTGCCAAGCCGAGTACTTGAGGCCCTTGAAGATCCGCTCTGTTGCCTTGCCTGGGCGCCCCATCAGCTGTAACGCCATGTCATTTAGATCCAAATACTGAAGTCCGCAGGTCTTCTTCTGGGTGAAGACGATACGGTCATGGCCATAAAAGGGCTCCAGCTCGGCCCAGGTTAGCTTGTGAATGTCGGACCAACGCAAACCAGTGCAACAAGAGAACAGAAAGGCGCGCTTAAGAACCTCGTAGCGGCACTCGGCCTGGGCCAGGGCTCGTACCTCGTCTTCGGTCAGGTAAACCCGTTTGTTCTTCTCCCCCTGGATAGCTTTGACACGTCGTACCGGATTATCCGGTAGCAGCCGTTCCTGCTCCGCCTGGTTCAGGGCCGCCCTTAACTTGTTGAAATAGGCACTCTGGGTGTTGCGGCTCAGTGGTGTGCCGCTTTTGGTGCGGGCCTTGTGCATCAGGTAATGCCGAAATCCCTCCAGGAACAGCTGATCTACTTCCTCGAAAGTCAGCTCCGGCAGCTTATGGTACTGGCGTAAATGCTTGAGGGCTGATATCCAGATGGAATGGTTGCTCTTGCTGCCTGCCGCTTTTTGGTCTGTAACCTCTTGGAAGTACTCGAAGAAGCTGGCCTCGTAGGCGTTCGAGAAATCCAGATGGTGTTTACCAGTCTCGTACTCGAAGAGTCGCTTGGCGCGGATGGCTTCGGCTGCTCGCTGGGTTTCTTTGTTGTGGAGCCGCTGTGCTGGGGTACGCGGCTTGTCGTACAGGAAGAGCTCCAGGGGCTCTCTGCTGCGTTTGTGCTTGCGGATGCCTGTGGCTGGATCAAGGTAGGAGCCGGCGTAGTAGGTTAGGCGCAGAGCGCGCTTGCCTTCGGCGTCCGGTGCGCGGTATTCGATGCTGATCTTCATGAGTGTCCCCCAAAAGTACCCCAAGAGGTTACTTCGGGGTACTCTCGGGGTAAATTCTCACGAAACAAGATCAGGCAAGAATAGCCAGTAAAAAACAAAGTCCTATATTTACAATTAGTTATGTTCTCACTGGCTGCTTTTTATTGCTGATTTTTCACCACATTACTTGCCGATGCAGAAGCTGGAGAAGATGCGGCCCAGCAGATCGTCGGAGCTGAATTCACCGGTGATCTCACTGAGGGATTCCTGCGCGAGGCGCAGCTCTTCGGCCACCAGCTCGCCAGCCACGAACACTTCCAACTGCTCCTTGGCCACCAGCAGCCGCTCGGCGGCGCGCTCCAGCGCATCCAGATGGCGGCGGCGGGCCATAAAGCCCCCTTCGGTGTTGCCCTGGAAACCCATGCAGGCTTTCAGGTGCTCGCGCAGGGCAGGCAGCCCCAGCTCGGTCTTGGCGGAGATGCGGTAGACGGCGTGGCCTTGCTCCTGGCTCGGTGCCAGATCCTCGCCGGTCAGGTCGGCCTTGTTGCGAATGACGGTGAGGCCGATGTTTTTTGGCAACCGATCAACAAATTCCGGCCAAATTTCCCGCGGGTCAACCGCGTCTGTGGTGGTGCCATCCACCATAAACAGCACCCGATCGGCCTGTTCGATCTCTGCCCAGGCGCGTTCGATACCGATTTGTTCCACCTTATCCTGGGTGTCGCGCAGACCGGCGGTATCGATGATGTGTAGCGGCATGCCATCGAGATGGATATGCTCGCGCAGCACATCGCGGGTGGTGCCAGCGATCTCGGTGACGATGGCCGACTCACGGCCCGCCAGGGCATTTAGCAGGCTCGATTTGCCGGCGTTGGGACGACCGGCGATCACCACCTTCATCCCTTCCCGTAGCAGGGCGCCCTGTTTGGCTTCCCCGCGCACGTCGTCCAGCTCGGACATGATGGCGTAGAGGTCGCCCGCCACCTTGCCGTCGGAGAGGAAGTCGATCTCCTCGTCCGGGAAGTCGATGGCCGCTTCCACATAGATGCGCAGCCGGATCAGGCTTTCCACCAGTTGCTGGATTTTGCTGGAGAACTGCCCCTGCAGGGAGTGCATGGCGCTGCGGGCGGCCTGTTCGCTGGAGGCTTCAATAAGGTCAGCGATAGCTTCGGCCTGGGCCAGATCCAGCTTGTCGTTGATGAAGGCGCGCTCGCTGAACTCGCCGGGGCGGGCAGGGCGGATGCCATCGATTTTCAGAATGCGGCGGATCAGCATGTCCATGATGACGGGGCCGCCGTGGCCCTGCAGCTCCAGCACATCCTCGCCGGTGAAGCTGTTGGGGGCTTTGAACAGCAGGGCGATGCCCTGATCCAGTACCTGGCCTTGCTCATCCTTGAACGGCAGATATTCGGCGTAGCGCACCCGCGGGAGCTTGCCGAGCACTATCCCGGCGACCTGTTCGGCGGCGGGGCCTGAGACCCGGACTATGCCGACGCCACCACGGCCTGGCGCGGTGGCCTGGGCCA
Source organism: Aeromonas fluvialis (assembly GCF_000819885.1). Taxonomy (GTDB): domain Bacteria; phylum Pseudomonadota; class Gammaproteobacteria; order Enterobacterales; family Aeromonadaceae; genus Aeromonas; species Aeromonas fluvialis. The sequence continues at coordinate 54,596 of NZ_CDBO01000069.1, read as the reverse complement.
CGATCGTATCTGTTGTCATCTTGCTTGGCTCGTTTGTTCGCTGATAGGAAAACGTAGTGGGAGACATTGTAATAAAAAAGGCGGCCCGAAGGCCGCCTCTTTTGTCATCACGGGAAGATTAGCTGCGTGAATGCAGTCCTTTCTTCTCCAGCTGACGATAGATGATGGTCTGCTGGATGATGGAGATGACGTTGCTCACCAGCCAGTAGAGAGTCAGACCAGCCGGGAACCAGAGGAACATGAAAGTGAAGATGATCGGCATGAACTGCATCACTTTCTGCTGCATCGGATCGGTTACGGTGGTCGGGCTCATCTTCTGCAGATACCACATGGAAGCACCCATGAGGATTGGCAGCACGAAGAAGGGGTCCTTCACTGACAGGTCAGAGATCCACAAGGCAAACGGCGCGTGACGCAGTTCGACGGACTCCATCAATGCCCAGTACAGGGCGATGAAGATCGGCATCTGCACCAGGATCGGCAGACAGCCACCCAGCGGGTTGACCTTCTCCTTCTTGTACAGCTCCATCATGCCCTGAGACATCTTCTGGCGGTCATCGCCAAAGCGCTCACGCAGGGCCGCAATCTTGGGTTGCAGCATGCGCATCTTGGCCATGGAGGTGTACTGGGCCTTGGTCAGCGGGAACATGATGCCGCGAACCAGCAGGGTCAGCATGATGATGGCCATACCCCAGTTCTGGACGAAACCGTGGAACACGGTCAGCAGCCAGTGCAGCGGTTGGGCGATGAACCACAGCCAGCCGTAGTCGACGGTCAGGTCGAGGTGGTTTGCCACCTTGGCCATCTTGTCTTGCAGCTTGGGACCGACCCACAGCTTGCTGGTCATTTCGACCTGCTGGCCAGCGGCGACGTCTACCAGCGGCGCTTTGTAACCGATGATGGCCTGGCCTTTACCAGGGATCACGCGGCTGTAGAAGCTGTTGGTATCGTCGGCATTCGGTGCCCAGGCAGAGACGAAGTAGTGTTGCAGCATGGCGACCCAACCACCCTTGGTGGTTTTATTTAGGTCGGCATCCTTCATCTCGTCGAAGGTGTACTTCTTGTAGCGAGTCTCTTCGCTGGAGAAAGCACCACCACGGTAAGCACTGGCTACCATGGCATGACCTTCCTGATCCTTCGGCGTTGCTACGGTCTGTTTCAGCTGACCATAGAACTGCACCTGAACCGGCTCGGCAGACTTGTTGTCGATCTTGTAATCAACGCCAACGGCATAGTCGCCACGCTTGAGGATGAACTCCTTGGTGAAGACCACACCCTTGCTGTCGGTCCAGGTCATCGGAACGACGACTTGATCCTGACCATCGGCCAGCTGATAGCTGGTCTGGGCGGCGTCATAGGTAGGACGACCCTGAGGCTGGCTGTCCGGACCGTTGCGACCCACCAGACCGCTCTGGGCGATATAGAGGTGCTCAGGCTGGCTGGTCAGCAGCACGAACGGTTGGTCCTTGCCCTCTTCCAGCTTGTGAGACAGCAGTTCGGCAGACACGACGTCACCACCCTGGGTATCCAGGGTCAGCTTGAGCACGTCGGAAGAGACGGTGATCAGCTTGCGTGCGGCAGTCGCGTTGGCTTGCTCGGAAACCTGAGGAATATCACCGGTCTGACCGGCTTCAGGTACGAAATGTTCGGTTTGGGCCACGGTAGTCGGGGCCGGCTTCGGAGCCTTGTCGGACTCCCACTGTTGCCAGAGCAGAAAGCTCACGAACAGCAAACCGATCAGGAGTAGATTGCGTTGTGATTCCATAGTCTTCAGTTTCTTCGCTTTGGTTGCGGAACCGGGTCATAACCACCCTCGGATAAGGGATGGCATTTTAATAGACGTTTGCTAGCTAACCAAACGCCTTTTATGAAACCGTGAAGTCGGATGGCTTCTATCGCAAATTGGGAACAAGTTGGAGTAAAACGGCAGCGCGGCCCGAGCAGAGGGCTAATGATTAGCTGATACAGGCGTATCAGTTTGATAGCTACCCATTGCAACGGCGTGACAGAGTGCGCCATAGCTTTTCCAGTAACTTGAACAGTTCCTCGTTATCCATCTCTTTCACACCGGCCTTGGCGATCACCACGATGTCGATAGCGGGCAGCTGATGTTGTTTGAGGCGGAAACTTTCCCGAACTACCCGTTTGACACGGTTACGCCAGACGGCACGCTTGAGTGCTTTTTTCGGCACAGCGAGACCAAGACGAGAGTGTTCGAGTGAATTGGGACAGGCGAGAAGCGTAATTTGCGGGGAAGCAGCCCGGACAGGCTCGGCGAAAACGCGTTTGAAGTGTTCGGGAGTTAACAGACGTAACTCCCGAGAGAAGGTGTGCTGGGTAGGCATTAGACTACCAGGCGGGCACGACCCTTGGCACGACGAGCGGCCAGAACTTTACGACCGTTGGCAGTTGCCATGCGGGCGCGGAAACCGTGAGAGCGCTTGCGCTTCAGGTTGGACGGTTGAAAAGTACGTTTCATGATTCGATTCCGTATTTCTGTACAGTTTTGATTGTCACACTTAGCCGACGCGCCAGCTATAGCGTGTGACGACTAGCAAAAGAGGCCGAATTCTAAACAGAGTTCGGCTTTTAGTCAATCCGCCGTTCCCTCTCATCCTGCCTTGGTCTTGAAAAGGCCGCGGCCGAGCGTGAGGATCCGAAGGATCAAGGGCTCCGGATTATACTGGCTACCCGGGGTTAAACAAGGGATCCCTCAATAAAAAAGGCGGCCAGGCCGCCAAAGAGAGAGCTATTTAAGCACTTTGCGCAGGAACTCCCGGGTACGGGGATCCTTGGGATCGACCAATATCTGATCCGGTGGGCCCTGTTCGACGATCCGGCCACCCTCCATAAAGATCACCCGATCGGCAACATCACGAGCAAATTCAATCTCATGGGTCACCACCACCATGGTTTGGTGCCGGCGGGCCAATGCTTTCATCAGCCCCAGCACCTCGTCGACCCACTCGGGATCGAGGGCAGAGGTGGGCTCGTCAAACAGGATCACCTTGGAGTGCGCTGCCATGGCGCGGCCAATGCCGACCCGTTGTTGCTGGCCTCCGGAGAGCGACGCCGGATAGGCATCCTGCTTGTCGGCGAGACCAATATCCTTGAGGATGCCGAGCGCGGTGGCTCGGGCCTCCGCTTTTGGTTGCTTCCAGACGGTGATCAGCCCTTCGGCGATGTTGTCGAGCGCCGTCTTGTTGGCAAACAGGGCGTAGTTCTGGAACACGAAGGAGGCCCGTTTGCGCAGCTCGATCGCCTGCTGTTCGCTGGCCTTGGCCAGATTCAGCTCAAGATCGTCGATGGCAAGGGTGCCCGCATCCGGGGTCTCCAGCAGGTTCAGGCAGCGCAACAGGGTCGACTTGCCGGTGCCGGAGGGGCCGATGATGACGACAATTTCCCCCTTTTTGACCTCCAGATCGATGCCGTTGAGCACCTGATTGCCGTGATATGCCTTGGAGAGGCCGGTTAGCTTGATCATGAGAGCCCTCCTTTAATAGGCACGGTTAAGACGGACTTCCAGCAGATGCTGCAAGCGGGTAAAGAAGATCACCACCACCCAATAGACCAGCGCTACCGCCATGAAGCTCTCGAAGAACTTGAAGGAGGAGGAGGCTTCCATCTGCGCCTTGCCCATGATCTCGGCTACCCCCAGGGTGAATGCCAGCGAGGTGCTCTTGATCATGTCGATGAAGTAGTTCATCAGCGATGGGGTAGCGATGCGCGCCGCCTGCGGCAGGATGATCCGCTGCATCGCCTGATAACGGCTCATGCCGATACTGAGCGCGGCTTCCATCTGGCTTTTGTGAATCCCGATGATGGCAGCCCGGATCGACTCGGCCATGTAGGCGGCGAAGTGCAGGGTCAGGCCGACGATGGCTGCGGTAAAAGCGTCCATCCCCACGAAGATTGGGAATAGCTGCGGCAGCCCGTAGTAGAGCAGGAACAGCTGGACAAGCAGGGGTGTACCTCGGAAGAACGAGATATAGAGCATCGCCAGCCAGTGGATCGCGGGGATGCGAAACACCCGTACTATCGCCAGGGCAAGCGACAGTACGAGTGCCAGCACGAATCCCCACAGGGCCATTTCCATCGTGGTGCCCAGATATTTGAGCAGGATGGGAAACAGCCCCAGCGTGTATTCGAGGTCAAATTCCATCATTTATTTGTCGGTGATGTCGGCAGCGAACCATTTCTCGGAGATCTGACGCAGGGAGCCATCCTTGCGCATGGCGGTCAGGGTCTCGTCAACTTTCTTCAGCACGGCCTGTTTTTCCGGGGTCTTCAGGAAGGGCAGGGCGTTCTCGATGGTCTCGAACGGTGCGCCAGCTTGTTGCAGCGGCAGCTTGGACTCCTTGATCAGCTGGGCGGTGGAGACGCGGTCCATCACGAAGGCATCGATGCGACCCAGGGCGACATCCTGCTCGAAGGCGGAGTCATAGGTGCGGATATCGATCTTCTTGGCCGGATCGTTCTTGCGCAGCAGCTCTTCGAAGTTGGATCCCAGGTTCACCGCGACCGTCTTGCCTTCCAGATCCTTGAGGCCGTGGATGGTGCTGTTGCCCTTGCGTACCACGATCTGGGCGCCGTCATAGACATAAGGCTGGGAGAAATCGTACTTCGCCTTGCGCTCGTCGGTGATGGTGATCTGGTTGGAGATGGTGTCGATGCGGCCGGTCTCCAGCATGCCGAACAGGCCGGAGAAGCTGGCCGTCACGAACTCGACCTTGTAGCCGGTGCGCTCGCCGATCTGGTTCCACATATCCACCTCAAAGCCCTGTAGCTTGTCCTGCTTGACGAAGGTGAACGGGAAGTACTTGCCGGACATGCCGACCTTGATGGTCTCCTGGGCGATCGCCTGACTAGACAGGGTGGCAAGCAGGATGGCAGCGCCGGAAATCAGTTTGATGGATGCTTTCATGGTGTTTCTCTCTCTCAATGTCTTGTATTTGTAGTTGTAATAACTGGTTTGGCCTTGATGTTATTGGAATAAAATTTAAAAAATAAATTACATTTAGTTATATGAAATAACAGGAGATAAGCACGGGATCAACCAATCCGGACGGGGGATCAGGCTGTGGGTAACTTTGGGGATGAAATCCGATCCAAAGGCGCTGGATCCTTGAAAGTCAAGGATCTTATTTGCTGGATCCACCGGGCGATGGCTGGAGATCCGGCGGCTAAAAACGTAGAATAGCCGGTCTTTAGTTAATCAATCGACAGGAGTTTAGAGTGACTGCTTCGCTATGGCAGCAGTGCCTTAACCGGCTGCAAGATGAGTTGCCCTCGGCAGAATTCAGCATGTGGATCCGGCCGCTTCAAGCGGAGTTGAGTGACAATACTCTGACCCTGTATGCACCGAATCGCTTTGTTCTGGACTGGGTACGAGACAAGTATCTCATCCGGGTTAACGGCATCATCAACGAACTCTGCGGGGTCGACGGCCCCGCCCTGCGTTTTGATATAGGCAATCGTCCCCATCCTGTTGCTGTCGCCAGAGCGCCGGTACAGGGTGCCGCGCCTGTGAATAACTTGCAGAAGAGCTGGGAAAGCAAGGCTGAAGCCAAGCCCGAGCCGAACCACAAGAGCAACACCAACGTGAACTATACCTTCGAGAATTTCGTCGAGGGTAAGTCCAACCAGTTGGCGCGTGCGGCTGCCCGTCAGGTAGCGGACAATCCGGGTGGTGCTTACAACCCTCTGTTCCTCTATGGCGGCACCGGCCTTGGTAAAACCCACCTGTTGCACGCCGTTGGCAATGCCATCAAGGAGAGTAAAAAAGATGCCAAAGTCATCTATATGCACTCCGAGCGGTTTGTTCAGGACATGGTGAAAGCGCTGCAAAACAACGCCATAGAAGAGTTCAAGCGTTACTACCGCAGCGTCGATGCTCTGCTCATCGATGACATCCAGTTTTTCGCCAACAAGGAGCGCTCCCAGGAGGAGTTCTTCCATACCTTCAATGCCTTGCTGGAAGGTAACCAGCAGATCATCCTGACCTCGGATCGCTATCCGAAGGAGATCAACGGTGTCGAGGATCGCCTCAAGTCCCGCTTCGGCTGGGGCCTGACCGTGGCGATCGAACCGCCGGAGCTGGAGACCCGCGTCGCGATCCTGATGCGCAAGGCAGACGAGAACCAGATCCATCTGCCGGACGAAGTGGCCTTCTTCATTGCCAAACGTCTGCGATCCAACGTCCGTGAACTGGAAGGCGCCCTCAACCGGGTGATCGCCAACGCCAATTTCACCGGTCGTGCCATCAACATCGATTTCGTGCGCGAAGCGCTGCGCGACCTGTTGGCACTGCAGGAGAAGCTGGTCACCATCGACAATATCCAGAAGACAGTGGCGGAGTACTACAAGATCAAGCTGGCGGATCTGCTCTCCAAGCGGCGTTCCCGCTCAGTGGCCCGTCCGCGCCAGCTGGCGATGGCACTGGCCAAGGAGCTGACCAACCACAGTTTGCCGGAGATAGGTGATGCCTTTGGTGGCCGTGACCACACAACCGTTCTTCATGCTTGCCGCAAGATCGAGCAGTTGAAGGAGGAGAGTCACGACATCAAGGAGGACTATTCCAACCTGATCCGTACCCTTTCTTCCTGATAACGGAACCGAGTGGACAGATGCAGCGCGAATATTCCAACCTGATCCGAATCGTTTCCTCCTAATCACAACGGAGAGCACAGATGCAGCTCGAAATTAGCCGTGAGGCCCTGTTACGTCCTCTGCAACTGGTGTCCGGCGCCCTCGGTGGCCGACCGACCCTGCCGATCCTCGGCAATGTGCTGCTTGTTGTCAGCAACGGTCTGCTGTCACTGACCGGTACCGATCTCGAAGTCGAGATGATCGGTCAGGTCTATCTGAACGGGGCCAGTGAAGATGGCCGCACCACAGTACCGGCGCGCAAGCTGCTGGATATCTGCCGTGGTCTGCCGGAAGGCGCCGAGATCCGGCTCAATACCGAAGGAGAGCGCCTGATCATCCGGTCCGGTCGCTCCCGTTTCAACCTCTCGACCCTGCCGGCGACCGAATACCCGAACATTGAGGATTGGGAATCCGTCCTCGAGTTCGATATCAGCCAGCTGGAGCTGAAAAAGCTGATCGATGCGACCCAGTTCTCCATGGCCAGCCAGGATGTGCGTTACTACCTGAACGGCATGCTATTCGAGAGCGAAGGTCACGGTCTGCGCACCGTGGCGACCGACGGTCACCGTCTGGCTACCTGCCGCCGCGAGGTAGTAGGGGAATCGCTGCCCGATCATCAGGTCATCCTGCCGCGCAAAGGGGTGCTGGAGCTGGTGCGTTTGCTGGAAGCGGAAGACAAGCCGGTGCGGCTGCAGATTGGCCGCAGCAACCTGCGCGCCGCCCTCGACGGTTTCATCTTCACCTCCAAGCTGGTGGATGGCCGCTTCCCGGACTGGCGTCGGGTCATTCCGCGCAACAGTGACAAGGCCCTGATCGCCGGTCGTGAGGATCTGCGTCAGGCGTTTGCCCGCGCCGCCATCCTCTCCAACGAGAAATTCCGTGGGGTGCGTCTCAATCTGCAGGAAAACCTGCTGCGCATCACCGCCAACAACCCGGAACAGGAAGAAGCCGAAGAGCTGCTTGACGTACAATATGCCGCTGGCGAGATGGAGATCGGCTTTAACGTCTCTTATGTGCTCGACGTGCTGAATACGTTAAAATGTGACCAAATTCGGATTAGCCTTAGCGATTCCATCAGCAGTGCCATTATTGAGGATTTTGACCATCAGGATGCTCAGTACGTGGTGATGCCGATGCGGATCTAGTCGTGTCCCTGGTCAAGCTTCAGCTCAGCGACTTTCGCAATATCCAGCAAGCCAGTCTCAAGCTGTCGCCCGGCCTCAACATTTTGGTCGGGTGCAATGGCAGCGGCAAGACCAGCGTGCTGGAAGCCATTCACTACCTTGGTCTGGGGCGCTCCTTTCGCACTCATTTGACCGGGCGGGTCATCCGCCAGGGAGAGAAGGCGTTTACCCTGTTTGCCCAGTGTGAACTGGAGGGGCGTCAGGTCCCGATCGGTCTTGCCAAAGAGAAGAGCGGTGAGACCCAGCTCAAGATTGCCGGGGCGCAGGCCCAGCGGCTGGCCGATTTGGCGGAGCTGTTGCCGGTGCAGTTGATCCATCCCGATGGCTTCAACCTGCTGACGGGCGGGCCTCAGGCTCGCCGTGCCTGGCTCGATTGGGGCGTCTTCCATCAGGAGCCGACCTTCTTTGCCCTGTGGGGACGAGTGCGGCGGCTGCTGAAACAGCGCAACGCGCTGCTGCGCCAGAGCACCCAGTATCGCCAGCTGGCGTTCTGGGATCAGGAGTTGGTGCGGCTTGGCGGTGAACTGGCAGAGTTTCGCGCCAGTTATTGTCAGGCCATTACGCCCCTGATCAAGGAGATGACGGCGGATTTTCTGCCGGAATTCGATATCAGTCTCGGCTTTTACCGGGGCTGGGAGAAAGATACTCCCCTCGGCGATCTGCTTGAGGTGGGGTTTGAGCGGGATCGAGCGCTGGGCTATACCGGTGTCGGTCCACAGAAAGCCGATGTGCGCCTCAAGGCGAACGGGGTACCCGCTCAGGATATTTTGTCCCGGGGTCAATTGAAGTTGCTGGTCTGCGCCATGCGACTGGCCCAAGGGCTCTATTTGAATCAACATAGCAGCCGTGGCTGTATTTTTTTAATTGACGATTTTGCCTCTGAACTGGATGTCGACAAGCGCCGCTTGCTGGCCGCAAGGCTGAAGCAGTGTGCGTCCCAGGTGTTTATCACCGCCATCGACACCGGTCAGCTCGCAGACATGATGGATGCGAATGACTGCAAGTTGTTCCACGTGGAACAAGGTAAAATCTCCGAAACGTTAGAGAAGGCAGAGAGTAAGCTATGAGTGAAAATACTTACGACTCCTCGAATATCAAGGTGCTGAAGGGCCTGGATGCGGTCCGCAAGCGCCCGGGGATGTATATCGGCGATACGGATGATGGCTCGGGTCTGCACCACATGGTGTTCGAGGTCGTCGATAACTCCATTGATGAGGCGCTCGCTGGCTACTGCTCCGATATTCTGGTCAAGATCCATTCCGACGGTTCTGTCTCTGTGCGTGACAATGGCCGGGGTATCCCGGTAGACATGCACGAGGAGGAGGGCCGCTCCGCCGCAGAGGTCATCATGACCGTGCTGCACGCAGGCGGTAAGTTTGATGACAACTCCTACAAGGTATCCGGCGGCCTGCACGGCGTGGGTGTCTCTGTCGTTAACGCCCTCTCTGACAAGCTGTTGCTGACCATTCGTCGTCATGGCCACGTCTACGAGCAGACCTATCACCTGGGCGAGCCGCAGGCACCGCTCAAGCAGATCGGTGATGCCACCACGACCGGAACCGAAGTTCGCTTCTGGCCGAGCTCGACCATTTTCAGCGATACCCTGTTCCACTACGAGATCCTGGCCAAGCGCCTGCGCGAGCTCTCCTTCCTCAACTCCGGTGTCTCCATTCGTCTGCTGGACGAGCGGGATGGCCGCGAGGCGCATTTCTGCTACGAGGGTGGTATCAAGGCGTTCGTTGAATACCTGAACCAGAACAAGACCCCGATCCACCCGAAGGTGTTCCATTTCACCACCGAGCACGATGGCATCGGCGTTGAAGTGGCGATGCAGTGGAATGACGCCTATCAGGAAGGGGTCTACTGCTTCACCAACAACATCCCGCAGCGGGATGGGGGTACTCACCTCGTTGGCTTCCGTACCGCGCTGACCCGTACTCTGAACACCTATATGGACAAAGAGGACTACAGCAAGAAGGCCAAGTCTGCCGCCAGTGGCGACGACGTGCGTGAAGGTCTGATTGCCGTTATCTCCGTCAAGGTGCCGGATCCCAAGTTCTCCTCCCAGACCAAGGACAAGCTGGTCTCTTCCGAAGTGAAGACCGCAGTTGAACAGGCGATGGGTGAGAAGTTGGCCGACTTCCTGCTGGAAAACCCGGGCGATGCCAAGATCGTGGTCAACAAGATCATCGATGCGGCCCGCGCCCGTGAAGCGGCCCGCAAGGCCCGCGAACTGACTCGCCGCAAAGGTGCGCTGGATATCGCCGGTCTGCCCGGCAAGCTGGCAGACTGTCAGGAAAAAGACCCGGCTCTTTCTGAACTCTACATAGTGGAAGGGGACTCTGCTGGCGGTTCCGCCAAGCAGGGTCGCAACCGTAAAAACCAAGCCATCCTGCCGCTCAAGGGCAAGATCCTGAACGTGGAAAGGGCCCGTTTTGACAAGATGATCTCCTCGCAAGAGGTGGGCACTCTGATCACCGCGCTGGGCTGTGGTATCGGTCGCGACGAGTACAATCCGGACAAGCTGCGTTACCACAACATCATCATCATGACCGATGCGGACGTCGATGGTGCCCACATCCGTACCCTGTTGCTGACCTTCTTCTATCGTCAGATGCCGGAAATCATTGAGCGGGGCTACGTCTTCATCGCCCAGCCGCCCTTGTTCAAGGTCAAGAAGGGCAAGCAGGAGCAGTATCTGAAAGACGAAGATGCGCTGCTGCAGTACCAGACCGCCATGGCGCTGGATGGTGCAACCCTGCACGTCAACGAGTCTGCCCCGGCTATCGGTGGTGAGGCGCTGGAGCGTCTGGTCAACCAGCACCGCTCGGTGACTCACCTGATCACCCGCATGTCTCGTCGTGCGCCGGAAGCCGTGCTGACCCAGCTGATCTATCAGCCGGAGTTGAACGAAGCGCTGCTGAACAGCGAGAGCGATCTGCTGGCCTGGTGTCAGGGTATGGAAGCCGTGCTCAACGAGAGCAACCACGGTATCCAGTACCAGATCCAGGTTCGTCGTGACGAAGAGCGTAGCCTGTTCGTGCCGCACGCCGTGGTACGTCAGCACGGTGTCGACCGCGAATACCCGCTCAGCTACGACTTCCTGCAGTCTGGTGAATATCGTCAGCTGGTTTCGCTGGGCAAGGAGATCGCCAACCTGATCGAGGAAGGTGGTTACATCAAGCGTGGCGAGAAGGTCAAACCGGTTGCCAACTTCGTGGAGGCCGTCGACTGGCTGATGGGCGAAGGCAAGCGTGGTATCTACATCCAGCGCTATAAAGGGCTGGGTGAGATGAACCCGGACCAGTTGTGGGAAACCACCATGGATCCGGAAGCCCGTCGCATGCTGCGCGTCACCATTGACGACGCCGTCGGTGCTGACCAGCTCTTCTCCACCCTGATGGGTGATGCCGTTGAGCCCCGTCGTGACTTTATCGAGACCAATGCCCTGCGCGTAGCCAACCTCGACGTCTAATCGACGCAGTCAGCTCGATATAAAATGCCGCTCCCTGTGAGCGGCTTTTTTCGTTTTCAGGGGCGGGGAAATGGCACGTTCCACGTGAAACATCGAATATGGGCATCAGAAGTTCTGGTCACGAAAAGATCGTCGCCACTCGCTGGGGGAGATGGCAAAGCGGGCACGGAAGTGATTGCGCAGGGAGGTGGCACTCTTGAAGCCAACCAGCTCGGCGATGCGGTCGATGGAATGACCGCTCACTTCCAGCAACTCCTGACTGCGCCTGAGCCGTTCTGCCAGCAGCCATTCACCCACCGAGAGGCCGGTTGCCTGATGAAAGCGGCGGGTAAAGGTGCGTCGGCTCATCAGGGTGTGGGCCGCCAGAGAATCCAAAGTATGGGGTTCGGCCAGATGGGCACGCAGTTGATCGAGCAACTGGTTCATCCGGACATCGCGGGTGGAGGCGGGCACCGGCTGCTCGATAAACTGGGCCTGACCCCCTTCCCGGTGGGGCGGGATCACCAGCCGCCGCGCCACCTTGTTGGCGATGGCCGAGCCGTGGTACTGGCGCACCAGATAGAGGCAGCAGTCCAACCCGGCGGCGGTGCCTGCCGAGGTGACCAGCCCTTCGTCATCCACATAGAGGGCGTTGGTATCGAGCTGCACGCAGGGAAAGCGGCGGCAGAAATCCTGTTCGTACTCCCAGTGGGTCGATGCCTTGCGACCATTGAGCAGGCCGGCGTAGGCGAGCACATAGGTACCGAGACAGAGCCCGACCAGTCGGGCACCTCTGGCACTGGCGGCAATCAGGGCATCGAGCAGCTGTGCTGGTGGTCGTGCAGCCGGATCGTGCCAGAAGGGAATAACGATGATCTCCACCTCGGCCAGCACCTCCAGCCCATGGGGAGCCTGAATGGTGAAGCCTTGCGCCGAGTGTGAATGATGGTTGCCATCACCGCAGCAGATCTTGAGCTCGAACAGCGGCTGGCCCGGCAGGATGTCGCCGAAGATGAGGCAGGGGACGGCGCAGTGAAAAGGGCTGAAGTGATCGAAGGTCACCACGGCAACGATCGGGGTGGGCATTATGTTGGCTCCTCTCTGCGCGCAGACCACTCATCATAAACGTCAGGCTGTGAAAGCCGAAGGGCCATGTCTGGCTTGGCCCTCCTGCGGATCACAGCGATATCACCTCGCCATCTTGCGGCACCCGTACCCGATCCGTCATGCCCCGTTCCGCCAGATAGTCGCGCAGCTCCTGGCGCGACAGCACGGCGTGGTTGACCGCCTCCATATGGCTAGCGATCAGCGTGGCCTGCGGTGCGGCCTGATAAACGGCAGCGACATCTCCCTTGCCCATGATGATGGAACCTAGCCCGGGCACCTGTGCATCGCCGCAGTTGAGGATGATGACCTCGGGCTGATGCTGTTGCAGGGCTTGCTCGACCCGGGGATGCCAGATGGTATCACCGGCCAGATAGAGGCACTGCTCATCGGGGTGGGAGAAGACCACACCGCATACCTCTCCCATTCGCTCGCCCAGTACCGCCATCAGTTGATCGCTGCCGTGCTGGCCACCGGTCTGCTGCAGGCGAATGCCGGCAAACTCGGGCTGGTCGCTCAGCAGGCACACATCCTCAAAGCCACTGGCACGAATGGCATCGGCATCTTTCTGATGTTGTACCAAGAGCGGCAGATGTTTGGGGATTAGCGCTCTGGCGGCGTCATCCCAGTGGTCGGGATGGTCGTGGGTGACGATAACGGCATCCACATCGACCAGCTCATCGATCGGCAGCGGCAGCTCGACCAGCGGATTGCGCAGATGGCTGTTGGCGGTGCCCTCAAAGCCGGGGAAGGCCCCCTTGGCAGAGAGCATGGGGTCGATCAGAAAGCGGGTGCCGGCATAGTCGAGCAGCAGGGTGGCGTTGCGAACCTGGGTAATTTTCATGGGGTGGCTCCATGTTGGCTGGTGGATATGCAACCAATTATGGGGTGCGGAGCGAATTGCCATCAGTGGCCCACGGGTCGATTATCATCACTATCGGGCCAACAGGTTGATGTTCACAGACCGGCGCGGCCATTTAAAAAATTTGAAAAAATCCCCTTGAAAGGAAAACGTGAGCCCCTATATAGGTAACAAGGCCGGAACGCTCGACAGAGGTTTCGACCAGGCGCCTGTCCATCAGGAGGGCAAACAATCCGTTATCGCTCACATGAGGGTAATACTATGCGTTCTATCGACTTTTCTCCGCTCTATCGTTCTGCCATCGGTTTCGATCGTCTGGCCAATCTCATCGAATCTGCGGCCAGCAATGGCAATGCCGGTTATCCCCCCTACAACATCGAGCAGTTGGGTGACAACGACTACCGCATCAGCATGGCGGTGGCGGGCTTTACCCAGGAAGAGCTGGAGCTGAGCTTCCAGGAAAATCTGTTGACGGTGAAGGGCAACAAGCAGGCCGACACCGGGCGCAACTATCTCTATCAGGGGATCGCCGAACGTGGTTTCGAGCGCCGCTTCCAGCTGGCCGACTATGTGCGGGTTAAAGGGGCCGACCTGAAAAACGGCTTGCTGCACATCGAGCTGGTGCGTGAAGTGCCCGAGGCGATGAAGCCGCGCAAGATTGAGATTAACGGCTGATAGCCGAACTCACTGAAATTTTAAAATTTCCCGGGTGCCGATGACGGGCCTGTGGAGAGTTGAACCTGTTGCTTATTAGAAGGATAGGATTATGCGTAACCTCGATTTTTCTCATCTCTATTCCAACGCCGTCGGCTTCGAGCGGATGGCCCGTGAGCTGGAAGGTCTGTTCGAGCAGAAGACCGCCGCTTACCCCCCGTACAACATTGAAAAGCGCGATCAGGATGGCTATCGCATCACGGTCGCCGTGGCTGGCTTCGAGCGCGAAGAGCTGGAGCTGGAGACCGAAAACGGCACCCTCAAGGTGAAGGGGCGCAAAGGGGCTGCGGCCGGTGAGCGTCAGTTCCTCCATCAGGGGATTGCCGAGCGTGACTTCGAGCTCGCCTTCAAGCTGAGCCAGCATGTGGAAGTGCAGGGCGCCAAGCTGGAGCATGGTCTGTTGACCATCGATCTGGCTCGCGAGTTGCCGGAGGTGCTCAAGCCCCGCGCCATCCCCATCGGTAAACCCGAGCAGCTGGCGCTGCCCGGCTAAGCAAACCGGATCGCGATAAACAACAAAGGCCTGCATCTGCAGGCCTTTCTGTTTTTGTATTGCTGGATTGAATTAACCAGCGTAGAGGGTGTTGATCTCGTCGGCCAGAATGGCGATGCCACGGCGTACCAGCTCCTCGCTCTGGGAGTAGTTGAGGCGGATGCACTCCTGACTGTGGCGCCACTCCGGGTCATCGATACCGGGGAAGAAGTAATGCCCCGGTACGATCAGCAGGTTCTTCGCCTTCAGTCGCTCGTACAGCTCCTGACAGTGGATCGGCAAGCCTTCAAACCAGAGCCAGAGGAAGAGGGCGCCTTCTGGCTTGTGAATGTGGAAGCGTGGGTCGGGGATCGCTTCGCGCAGCAGCTGCACCGCCAGCTCCGCCTTTTGCTGATAGAAGGGTTTCACCACCTGTTCGCTGAGGGTGATGATCTCGCCGCTCTCAATCATCGGGATGGTGATGGCGGGACCCAGACTGCCCGGTGCCAGATTGATGATGCCGCTCAGGTTGGTGATGGCCTGGATGATCTTCTCGTCGGCGATGACGATGCCGCAGCGGGTGCCTGGCAGGCCCAGCTTGGAGAGGCTCATGCAGAGGATGGTGTTGGCATTCCAGAACGGTTTGGCCTCGCTGAAGATAATGCCCGGGAAGGGGACGCCGTAGGCATTGTCGATCAGCAGCGGGATTCCCTTGTCGCGGGCGATCTGGTCGAGGTGTTCGATCTCTTCGTCGGTCAGCACGTTGCCGGTGGGGTTGGTCGGGCGGGAGACGCAGATCACTCCGATATCGTCACCTACCTGCAGGCTCTCGAAATCCACATGGTATTTAAACTGGCCATCGGGCAGCTTCTCGATGGTGGGCTTGTAGGCCACGAAGTAGTCGTCGGCGAGCGCCGAGTCGGCATAGCCGATGTATTCGGGGGCGAGCGGGAACAGTACCTTCTTCTTGCGGCCATCGGCAAATTCACCGGCCAGCAGGTTGAACAGATAGAAAAAGGCATTCTGGCTGCCGTTGGTCAGGGCGATATTGCGGGCCGAGATATCCCATCCCAGCTCCTTGCTGAGCAGG
The DNA here is from genome assembly GCF_000819885.1 of Aeromonas fluvialis. GTDB lineage: Bacteria > Pseudomonadota > Gammaproteobacteria > Enterobacterales > Aeromonadaceae > Aeromonas > Aeromonas fluvialis. The sequence continues at coordinate 39,068 of NZ_CDBO01000069.1, read as the reverse complement.
GCGGCCAGCGCCTTGGTGAATCTGTCTTTGCCCTGCGGGCCATCGTAGTTGACCATCGCTTTGACCAGCTCGCCGTTGTCGAGCAGGCTCTTGGCCTCGGCCTGAAAGCGTTCCAGCATGGCAGGTATCGGGGCCGGATTGCCGCCACCCAGCATGATGGCGTCCGGATTGGTCAGCCCCTGATTGAGGTCATCCATGAGTTGGGTAATACCGGCATGGCGAGTGAACTTCTCGCCGAAAGAGGAAAATTCCATTCGGTGACAGATCCAGAGTCAGTTACGAAGAGGTAGCACCATAGCTCAGTTTAAAAGCGGGTGTCGATCAAAAAGATGAGACGTTTCACGTGGAACATGGTGCAAAAATCAAGTGTGGTTAAAAGCACCAACAGTGCCCTGAGCCTGAACGTGATGGCCAACGAAAACCCGCGGCCCGAGCTGGAGAGTGCCCAGCTGGAGCAGGCTGTGCAGAGCGAGTTGCAACAGGCATCCCACGCCGTGGTGCAGGATGCGCTGCACAATCTCAAGCCGCTGGCGCTGGATACCCTGGTGGTGGAGGCTGTGGCGACTCATCCCGAGAGCTAAGGTAGCGCAGGGGTGTCTGTCCCGTATGTTGTTTGAAGAAGCTGATGAAGGCACTGTCGCTGGCGAACTCCAGTGCAGCGGCAATCCGGCTGATGGACTCGCTTTCTGCCAGCAGCTCCATGGCGCGTAACAGCCGCCACTGCTGACGCCACGACTGATAGCTCATGCCGGTCTCCCGCATGAAGATGCGGCCAATGGTCTTGTCACTGGCACCCACCCGTTCGGCCAGCCGGTTGAGCCGATCGGGCAGGGTATCCCCCCGTTTCAACTGCTGTAGCCAGTCGCCCAGTCTGGTATCGCTCGGTAGCGGCAACTGCCACGACTCCCGCGGCGCTTGCGCCAGCTCCTCCTGCAACAGCGCCAGCGTGCAATGTTGTTCCACCTCCGGCTTGTCCCACGGCCAGAGCACCATCCGCTCGATGATCTCCCGCAGCAGCGGGTTGACCGCCAGCACTGCCATCTCGACCGGCAATCCGGGGGCGGGTTTGAAATAGAGGGAGCGATAAGCCACTACCCCGCGCATCAGCACCCGATGGGGCAGATCTGCCGGCAGCCAGGCGGCCCGCGTCGGCGGAAGCAGGCATACTTGATTGTCCAGCTCAATGGTCATACAGCCGGCCTGGGCGAATAGCAGCTGATGGCGCCTGTGTTGATGGCGGCCAGAGTCGTGCCAGCCGAGGGCGGCGGCGATCCCGATGGCGTTGCCATCGTGCTGGTCCGGGTCAAAAGGGTGATCGGGAAGAATAAAGGCCATATGTCCGATTGTTGATGTTTATAGTCCTGTTTATTGTAATCGGACAATTGGCGACGCTCTAGAATGGCTACCTCTTGTGAAGGAGGTTTGTCATGAATAACAAGTTGCCACCGCTCTGGCTGGTGGTCGGATTGATGATGTTTCCACAGATCGTGGAGACCATCTACAGCCCGGCACTGACCCACATCGCCAGCCAGTTTCAGGTGAGCGAGGGGCAGGCATCCCAGACCCTGTCGGTCTATTTTCTGGCGTTTGCGGTGGGCGTGGTCTGCTGGGGACGGCTCTGCGATCTTATTGGGCGGCGTCCCGCCATGCTGGCGGGCTTGTTTACCTATGGCGTTGGTACCCTGCTAGCGCTGTTGGCCAACCAGTTTGAAATCTTGCTGCTGGCCAGGGTCATATCGGCCTTTGGCGCCGCCGTGGGATCCGTGGTGACCCAGACTATGCTGCGCGACAGTTATCAGGGTAGCGATCTGGCGCGGGTCTTCTCGGTAATGGGGATAGCGCTCTCACTCAGTCCGGTGCTGGGGCTGCTCAGTGGCGGCCAGCTGGCGAACGGGTTCGGCTATCTCGGAGTATTCGGCGGTCTGCTGGTACTGGCGGTAGGTTTGCTGCTGGTGACCTGCTGGCAACTGCCGGAAACCCGTCCGGCCACTACTCAGCGAGCCGCACTCTGGCCGCTGGCATGCCGGATGGTACGTGATACCGATTTGTGGCGCAGTGCCGCTTTAGTGGCGCTGTTCAACACCATGTTGTTTGGTTACTACAGTCTGGCCCCCTTCCTGTTTGCCGGATTAGGATTGAGCACTGGCGAGTTTGGTTACTCGGGGATCTTGCTGGCGCTGGCGACCTTTTTTGGTAGCCTGCTCAACAAACGGCTGCTGGGGTTTGGCTGGTCGCCTGCCTCCCTGATCCGGCTCGCCGCCATGCTGGCGCTGGTTGCCGGATTGTTAGTCTGGGTGAGTCAGGTCAGCCTCTGGTTCCTGCTACCGATGGCGGGGATCGTGGTGGCCTTCGGGCTGGCGATCCCCAACGTGCTGAGTCAGGCGCTGCTGGCCTATCGCGAGGTGGCAGGCAGTGCTGGCGCCCTGTTCGGGCTTGGCTACTACCTGCTGCTCAGTTTGGGATTGGCGGTGGCGGCCGGGTTGCAGGATCTCGGCCTGTTGCTCAGTGGCTGCAGTCTGCTGGCACTGCTTTGCTGCGGGCGCCGTTCCACGTGAAACATCAGTTGCCGTTAAAGCGGTAGCCGATACTTGATTCGGTCTCGATGAGCGCCGGTTGCTGGGGGTTATCCCCCTGCTTCTTGCGCAAGCTGGCGATGACGATGTGCAGATAGTGGGTCTCCTCCTTGTGGCTCGGCCCCAGATGTCGTTGAGCCGCTGGGTCTGCAGCACCAGCAGGCTTTGCTTTGAGGTTGCCTCTGGGTAAAAAGCGGGGGAGGGGTTGGGGGATGAAAAAACCAGCATTGGCCGAATGTCATTCAGATGAGCACTTTTTGATTCATCATTCATACATGTAACTTGAGATGAGTGAGCAAGGCAGTGGTCAGTCAAGCTGACTCCAGCCTTTATCAAGCGCGGCTTGCAGTAGCAAGAGGGAGGCATCATGCCTCCCTCGCTATCACTTATAAATCAGCCATTTTGCCAGAGCTTATCGCATGGTAACGAACTCTTCCGCACTGGTCGGATGGATGGCGACGCAGTTGTCGAAGTCTGCCTTGGTCGCTCCCATCTTCATGGCGACGCCGAAGCCTTGCAGGATCTCGTCCATGGCGAAGCCGATACCGTGCAGGCCGACCACTTTCTCTTCCGGCCCGACGCAGACCAGTTTCATCCGGGTAGGCTGGCGATGCTGGGTCAGCGCCGAGTACATGGCGGTGAACTGGCTGCGGTAGACCTTGACCTGATCTTCACCGTATTCGGCGACGGCTTCCGGCTCGGTCAACCCTATGGTGCCGATGGGCGGGTGGCTGAACACCACGGTCGGCACCAGGTCGTAGTTGAGGTGCTCGCCCGGCTTGTTGTTGAACAGCCGCTCAGAGAGGCGGCGGCCCGCCGCGACAGCCACCGGGGTGAGCTGGATGCGGCCGGTATTGTCACCGACGGCATAGACGTTGGCGACGGCGGTGTTCTGGAACTTGTCGGTCGGGATAAAGCCCTTCTCGTCCAGCTCGATGCCGGCGGCGGCCAGATTGAGGTTGTTGGTGGCCGGGACGCGGCCAATGGCCCAGATCAGGCAGTCGACGGTGAGGTGGCGACCATCTTCCAGCTGCAGGGTCAGGCTCTCATCGGCGTTCTTGACCACAGCTTTCGGAATGGCGTGGGTGTGCAGCTTGGGCCCTTCCTGCGCCATGATCTCCACCAGGGTCTCGTGGATCATGGGATCGAAGTTGCGCAGCGGCGCATGCTTGCGCACCACCAGATGGGTCTCGGAGCCAAGCGCCTGCATCACGCCGGCAATCTCCACCGCGATATAGCCGGCACCCACCACGGCGACCCGCTTGGGCTGCTCTTGCAATTCGAAGAAGCCGTCGGAGTCGATGCCCAGTTTGGCACCCGGAATGGCCGGCACTTCGGGGCGGCCACCAGTGGCGATCAGGATGTGATCGGCCGTGTAGTGCTCGCCATTTACCTCGATGGTGTTGCTGCTGACGAAACGGGCGAAGCCTTTGATCACCGTAATCTGGTTTTTGCCCAGCACGTTCTGATAGGACTGGTGGATGCGGCCGATGTAGGCCTGGCGCGATTCAACCAGCTTGGCCCAGTTGAAGTGGTTGAGGGTTGTGTCAAAGCCGTAGTCGGCGCCATATTTCAGGGCATCGGCGATCTGACCGGCATACCACATAGCCTTCTTCGGCACGCAGCCCACGTTGACGCAGGTTCCACCCAACTCTTTGGCTTCAATTAGGGCAACTTTCTTACCGTACATGGCAGCCCGGTTGGCCGAGGCGATGCCGCCGCTGCCGCCGCCGATGGCGATATAGTCAAAATGCTGTGCCATTGCGAGGTTCTCCGCTCATTAAGAATGCAATCACAGCATGATGGGGATAAAGCGGCTGGCTCACAAGAGCCAGCGCTCAGTTATGTTGGATCGGCAGGCGAATATGGAATTGGGCGCCCTGGCCCGGTTCGCTGGCACAGTTGATGCGACCACGGAGCAGCTGCACCACCAGGTTGTAGATGATGTGGGTGCCCAGACCGCTGCCACCCTGACCCCGTTTGGAGGTGACGAACGGGTCGAAGATGCGCGGCAAGATTTCGGGCGGGATGCCGCGGCCGTTGTCGCTGTAGTCGATCAACAGCTCCTCTCCCTGCTGCTCCACCCTGATGGTGATCTTCTTCGGTTTGTCCCAGTTGTCGAACCCGTGGTTGATGGAGTTGAGGATCAGGTTTGAGTAGATCTGGGTAAAACTGCCCGGGAAGGAGAAGATCGACAGCTTGGAATCGCACTGGATGTCCACTTCACACTGGCTCTTTTTCAGCTTGTGGCCAAGGGAGACCACCACCTGATGGAGGTTGTCGGCGAGGCTGAAGTTGTAACGGGCCTCTGATGATTGGTCGACCGCCACCTGCTTGAAACTGGCGATCAGCTCCGAGGCGCGGCGCAGGTTGCTCTGCAGCAGCTGCATCGACTCATCCAGATTGACGGTGAATTCGTTGAGATAGGATCGCGACAACTGTTTTGAGTCGATATGCAGCTTGAAGTCGGCCACCCGCTCTTGCAGGTAGGAGGAGGCGGTCACGCTGATGCCGATGGGGGTGTTGATCTCGTGTGCCACGCCAGCCACCAGCGAACCGAGGGAGGCCATTTTCTCCGACTCCACCAGGGTCTGCTGGGTCTGTTTCAGATCGTCGTAGGCCTTGCCCAGCTGATCGTTGGCGTCGCTCAGGCTGCGGGTGCGCGCCACCACCTTGCCTTCCAGCTGTTCGTTGAGCTGGATGATCTCCCGCTCGACTTTTTTCAGCTGGGTAATGTCATAACCGAATCCAATCTGGTACTTGAGGTTGAGGCCATCATAGAAGGGGACGAAGGTCCACTGCAGCACCAGCTCATGGTCCTGCTGGTCATGCATGATGACCTCTTTGTCGGCCAGCGAGCCTTCCGCCGCCAGGATATTATTCAGCTCGTCCCGCTGGGCCGGGCTGACAAAGAGATCGAGCCAATTGTGCTGCAGTAGCTCCTGCTGGTGGTAACCGGTCAGCAGGATGGCTGCCGGGTTGATGCTGGCGATGGTGAGATCTGGCTCCATGCAGCAGATGACCATGTTGGCCGAGTTGATCAGGGTGGCAGAGAAGTCTCGTTCCTGTTGCAGCTGTTCGACAGCATGATGGCGGGCAACCAGCTCGTCACGTAGTCGGGTACGCATCTGGTTGAGGGTGGAGACCAACGTATCCAGTTCGTCTTGATGCTTGCGCGGTTGCGAGCGCCCCTCCAGCACCAGCTTCATGTCGAGCCGGTCCAGATTGAATTTCTGGGCGTAGTGGGCGATGCGGTTGATGTGTCTGACCACCAGATAGTAAATGATGATCAGGATACAAAATGAGACCACCAGGGTCTTGATAGTCTGAGTGACCATGATCAGCACCGATTTTTCGATGAGGCGCTGGTAGATTTGGTCGAGGGAGGCGGCAACGAACAGCTTGCCGACGATTTCGCCCTGATAGGTGAGATTGAATTCGCGGGAGATATCGTAGTTCTCCCGCTCCACACCTTGGGCAAGCAGCGGGACTTCCGAGTTGCCGAGCATCTCCTTGACCATCACGAACTGCATATTGGGCAGGTTCATGATCCCTTCTATCTGTACTTTGACCTGCTCTTCATCCAGGTTCCACAGACTGGCGGCGATGGGGTGCAGGAAGGAGGCTTCAATCTGGCCGATGCTGTCTTCGATGACGGCGACATCCTTGCGGTAATCCCAGGCGAGCTGCAGCGCCGTAATGATCATCGCCAATACGGTACTGCACACCAAAATATAGGAGAGCAGGCGATATGATAGCCCGTTTTGGCCCACGGCCTCGGCGGTCTTGGAGAAGAGTCCTGACATGGCGTCCTTGCGGTCTGGATGAGATGTTTTTTTAGTTTAACTGCTTCATGCACTTATGTCGTCTTTCCTGATCCGCATAAAAAGGCCCCGTATCGGGGCCTTCGCGTGTCGTTGATGATCAGTGTCCGCCACTCGCCTTGGGCGGAATAGTTTCGTCGAACACCGGCAACGGTTTGTGCTCGGAAGCCAGATAGGTGTAGATCACCGGCAGCACGAACAGGGTGAACAGGGTACCGATGGCAAGACCCGCCACGATGACGATACCGATACTGAAGCGCTGGGCCGCACCGGCGCCAGCGGCGTAGAGCAGCGGGATCAAACCGGCAATCATGGCGGCAGTGGTCATCAGGATCGGACGCAGACGCACCTTGGCTGCTTGCATCACGGCGTCCATCCGGTTCATGCCGCGCAGCAGCTGCTCTTCCTTCGCCACTTCACAGATCAGGATGCCGTGCTTGGTAATCAGACCCACCAGGGTGATGAGGCCCACCTGGGAGTAGATGTTCATGGTCGCCAGTCCCCATGCCAGGGCAATCAAGGCCCCGCTGATGGCGAGCGGTACAGAGACCATGATAACCAGTGGGTCACGCACCGATTCGAACTGGATCGCCAGCACCAGGAAGATGATGGCCAGTGCCAGCGCGAAGGTGGCATAGAGTGCATTGCCTTCGGTCACGAACTGACGGGCTTCACCCATGAAGTCGTAACGATAGCCTTGCGGCAGCTTCTCGTTGGCGGTGGTCTGGAACCAGTTGATCGCATCACCCATGGCCACGCCCGGCGCCGGTACGGCGCCTATGGTGGCGGAGTTCAGCTGGTTGAAGTGGGGCAGGGCACGGGGCTCGCCAACCACTTCAATGCTGATCAGGCTGCCGAGCGGGATCGACTTGCCGTCTGCGGCCCGCACGTAGTAGCCCTTGATGGACTCCGGATTGAGACGGTACTTGCGCTCGACCTGCGGGATCACCTCGTAGGAGCGGCCATCCAGGTCGATACGGTTGACGTAACCGTCCGCCATCATGGTGCCCATGGTGATGCCGATGTCCTGCATGGTGATGCCGTAGGCCCCCGCCTTGTCCTTGTCGATCCGGATCTTCATGGTGGCCGAATCGTAGTTCAGATCGAGATCCGAATAGACGAACTGACCGTTGCCCTGTGCGGCAGCCAGAATTTCACCGGCCACCAGGAACAGACTTTCGAAGCTGTTCGGGGTGGTGATGACAAACTGGATCGGCAGGCCACTGGACGCTCCCGGCAGCTCAGGGAACTGGAAGGTGGTGATGGCCATGCCCGGGATGTCCTTCACCAGATTGGCGACCCGATCCAGCACCTCTTTCTGGCTCGCTTCACGCTGGCTCCAGGGCACCATGGAGGCGATACCGAACGCCTGGTTGGCGTTGAACACCCCGGAGAAGACCTGGGAGAAGGCGATCTCGGGCTGGTCGTCCAGGATCTTGTTCACATCCGCCATGGTGTTTTCGATGTAGTCCAGGTTGGCGTTGGACGGCGCGGTACCCAGCACCGCCATGACCCCCTTGTCCTCTGACGGTGCCAGCTCGCTCGGGATGAACTTGAACAGCAGCGGCAGGCTGCCGAACACGATGACGGCGAACACCACGATGACGATGCGCTTTTGCATCACCGCATGCAGCATGCTGTCATAGCGATCCGTCATCCGTTCCAGCAGATGGTGGACTGTGCTCTCGAACTTGCCCGGCTGCTCGTTGGCCTTGAGCATCTTGGAGCACATCATCGGCGACAGGGTCAGGGCGATGATGCCCGAGACGAACACGGCGCCGGCCAGCGTCAGGGCAAACTCCTTGAACAGGGAGCCGGTGATACCCCCCATCAGGGCGATAGGGGCGTACACCGCCGCCAGAGTCACCGTCATGGCGATGACGGGCACCGCGATCTCGCGGGTTCCGATAATGGCGGCCCGGAACGGTTCTTCACCCTCCTTGATGTGGCGGTCGACGTTCTCCAGCACCACGATGGCGTCATCCACCACCAGACCGATGGCGAGCACCATGGCCAGCAGGGTCATCAGGTTGATGGAGAAACCGAATATATCCATCATCATCACCACACCGATAAGGCTGAGCGGGATGGTGATGATGGGGATGATGACCGCCCGGAACGAACCGAGGAACAGGGTAATCACCACCAGTACGATGGCGGCGGCCTCCAGGATGGTCTTGATCACCTCCTGGATGGACTCGTTGATGGCGATGGTGGAGTCATACAGGACGTTGGCCTGCATGGTGCTCGGCATGTTGCGCTTGAGATCCGGCAGTAGAGCCAGTACGTCGTGGGCGATGTTGATGGGGTTGGCGGTCGGGGCGGCGTTGATCGCCATGACCACCGCTTCGCGGCCGTTGGCGCTGGCACGATAGATATCGTGGCTCTTCTCGAGGCTGACCTTGGCAATGTCGGAGAGGCGGATCACCTTGCCGTCACGGGTCGCCACCACCAGACGCTTGAGCTCGTCGACATCCTTGACCTGGGTCTCGGCGTTGCCGTTGAACAGGGTGAAGTAACCGGTCGCCTGACCTGTCGCGGACTGATAGTTGTTGCTGTTTAGCACTGTCATCACGTCGCTGGCAGTCAGGTTGAAGGCGGCCATCTTCGCCGGATCCAGCCATACCCGCAGGGCAAACTCGACACCGCCGTACAGATCCACCTTGGAGACCCCGCCGACAGTAAAGAGCTGTGGCTTGATGACCCGCTCCAGATAGTCAGAGATCTGGCTGGAGTTGAGCTCCGGGCTGGTGAAGCCGAGGTAGAGCACTGCCGTGGTAGAGCCGGTGGAGGAGGTGACCGAGGGGTCTTCTGCCTCCTTCGGCAACTGGGAGCGCACCGAGTTGACCTTGGCCAGGATGTCGGACAGCGCAGCGTTAGGGTCGGTGTTGAGTTTCATGAAGGCGGTGATGGTGGAGCTGCCCAGCTGGCTGGAGGAGGTCATGAAGTCGATGTTGTCGGCTTGCGCGACCGCCTGTTCCAGCGGTTGGGTGATGAACCCCTGGATCAGATCGGCACTGGCGCCATAGTAGCTGGTGCTAACGGTGATCACCGTATTGGTCACTTCGGGGTATTCCCGTACCTGCATCTTGAAGATGGCCTGAAAGCCGAGCAAAGCGATCAGGAAGCTGAGCGAGATCGCCAGCACAGGCCGTTTTATAAATATGTCAGTAAATCGCATCGCAGATCTCCGCGCTTACAGCATCGGGGTTTGTGCAGGAACGGCCAACGCATCGTTCTTGACCACGTGCACTTTGGTGTCGTTGCTCAGGCGAACCTGACCCGACAGGACGATCTGGTCACCGGCCTGGATGCCGGAGAGCACATGCACATCGTTACCGCGGCGCTCACCTGCCTTGACCACTACCTGCTTGGCCCGCAGTACTTTCACCTTGTTGCCCTCTTTGTCACTCTCTTCGCTCTCTTTGAGCATGTAGACGTTCTGACCGTAAAGAGTGAAGGAGATGGCGCTTTGCGGGATCACTATCTGATCTTTCACCGTCGGCAGAATGATGCTGGCGCGGGCGAACATACCGGAACGGAGCTGACCGTCGTTGTTCGGAATATCTGCCTGCACCTGGATCAGGCCGCTCTGGTAGTTGACCGCAGGCTCGATGGCGGTGATGTGGCCGTCAAACCGGGTGTGCGGATAGGCATCCACGTTGATCTTGATGGTCTGACCCAGGGTGATATTGGAGATATCGGTCTGAGGCACGGTGAAGCGCAGGCGCATCACACTGGTATCTTCCAGGCGCACGATATCAGTGCCCGGCTGCAGATACTGACCAAGGAAGACGTTGCGCAAGCCGACCACGCCGCTGAACGGGGCGCGTACCTCACGACGGGTAATGGTCGCCTTCAGACTCTCGATATCCGCTTCCAGCGAGCGATAGGCCGCTTCAGCCTCATCCAGCTGCTCTTTGGAGATGGAGTTAGTCTTATAGAGGTTCTGGAAACGATCGAACTTGGCTTTCGCCGCTGGCAGCTTGGCCTGGGAGGCGCGCAGATTGGCCCGCTCCACGGTGGAGTCCAGGCTCAGGAGCAACTGGCCAGCCTTGACCGGTTTGCCCGACTCGAAGGTGATGGAATCAATGGTGCCAGCCAGTTCAGTGGATAGGGTAACCCCTTGATTCGGCTCGATAAAGCCGATTGCTTCGATGGTCGGTACCCAATCCTGCGCCTTGGTCACCATCGCGGTGACAGGGAATTCGGGTTCCGGTCGGTTGGCCATGTACTGGGCAATCATCTTCTGTTTGAATAAATTGAAGCCGATGACGCTGCCAAACAGGGCGATCGCTATCAGCAACATAATGGCCATCCACTTTTTCATGAACAGGCTCCTGAGGTGGAAAGATTGGGGGATAAAATGGCATTCCAGCTGGCCTGGATTGCGGTTTCCAATTGAAGTTCTGTCAGCCTGATGTTGTGTACCCTGCACTGCAGGGCCAGATGCATGACACTGTCCAGGCTCAAAACCTGGAGTGCCCGTATCGGTAAATCAATAAACAGCCCTTGTTCAACGCCAATTTCAAAAAATCGATCCAGAGGGCTCCACGCAGCCAGGATGACTGGGTTGGTCTCCAGTTCGGCCCCTAATGGCGAGCTCTCATACTGTAATTTGCACTTTATTGCGTTGGGTTCATTGACAAAAATGGCATGAATATTGAGCCATAGTTGGCGAAATTGTTGAAATGAAACCTTATCGATCGCTACATCGGCCATGACCATGGGCACACACTGCAAGATAGTGTGCTGATGCAACTGCCGGATCAGATCATCCTTGTCGCCGAAGTAGCGATAGATGGTGCCGGTAGCAACATTGGCCTTCTTGGCAACTTCTGCAATCGACAGACCATGAAAACCCCGTTCACCCAATACATCATGGGCTGCGTTGAAGATACTCTCTTTTTTATCCAGAAGCATCAGCGTACCCCGTGTTTGAATGAACGTTCATTCATTTTAGGTGGGCATGGCATCAAGTCAAGACGACCAGATGGTTTAACGTGGGGATGTGTGCCTTTTTGCCAGGCGACAGGCAGGGAAGTGGAAGATAAACACACAAATTGCATGAAAAACAAACGAACGGCACCTCGGTGACAGAAAAGTGTAGACAAACCAGCAACCATCATTAATAATGCGCCCCGTTCGACAGCGTAGCGCCCGTAGCTCAGCTGGATAGAGCGCTGCCCTCCGGAGGCAGAGGTCACAGGTTCGAATCCTGTCGGGCGCACCATCAAAAGTGCGTCGGTTAAACGGGCGTGTTGTAGAACGAAAACAGCTGTGGTGGCTGTAGCTCAGTTGGTAGAGTCCCGGATTGTGATTCCGGTTGTCGTGGGTTCGAGCCCCATCAGCCACCCCATTTTACAGCTTGTCAGGTACGCGAAGGTGGCGGAATTGGTAGACGCGCTAGCTTCAGGTGTTAGTGCCCCCCGGGTGTGAGGGTTCGAGTCCCTCTCTTCGCACCATACTTGCTGTATGACGAGGATGGCCTGACCGGTCGTCTTTGTTTATTGAAATAAACTATTTTGAAAAAAATAGCCTCGGTGATTAGCGCAGCCCGGTAGCGCATCTGGTTTGGGACCAGAGGGTCAAAGGTTCGAATCCTTTATCACCGACCACATTTAGAAAAACCTCGCTTCGGCGGGGTTTTTTGCTTTATGGCCTCTGTGGTGCCTGTACTCTCTCCCTGTTACGTCTGTTTACACTCTATCCGGGCAGAGCGCCCCGCCTTTCGGTTATGCTTCAGCCTCGAGTCACTGACAACCGGATGTCATCGGCCCATTTCAGGCATTTTCCATGAATAACACCACTTCCTTTGCTTGCGCGCCCATCCTGCTGATCGCCTTGCTGCTGGGAGGTTGTACCATCAAGCCGCCATCAACCGATGAAGTGGTGGACTCAATTGTTTTGCATTCAGCGGAGGAGCGGGTGTTCTCTCCCTTGCTGACCAGCGGCGCTTTTTGTGTCGGAGTGTCCCAACAGCGGTGCTGGCACAGCCCTGCAGCGGAAAAGAGGATCAACTGTTCGAGTGGGATCTGGGGGAGTTGCACCTGCAGGATCTCTGTCTGCAAGCCAAGAGCGACGGCGAGTTGATGCTGGCCCCCCCCCTGTGACGGGCAGCCACAGTGGCAGAAGGATCGATTGTTCAACAGCAAGGTCTCCCGCTGCCTCGATGTGGCCGGGCGCCGCCATACCCCCGGCACGCCACTGCGGCTGGCCGAATGTTACGGCGGGGCGAACCAGAGCTTCAGTTGGAAGCAGCCCACCCCTTGGCTGGAGACCCTGAAAAAACAAAGCCTCACATGGTGAGGCTTTGTTGAATCGGATATCGGGATGAGGAGGCTCAGGCTGCGCTGACGCTCTCCAGCTCGAACAGCTTCTCCAGATAGAGAGCAACGCCATCTTCGTCGGAGGTGAGAGTTTGTTCATACTCCGGCAGCGCCATTTTCAGGCGATCGTGGGCGTTACCCATGACGATGCCGCGACCCACCATGGTCAGCATTTCGAAGTCGTTCATGCCGTCACCGAAGGCGATGGCCTGAGACATCTCCAGCCCGTGTTGCTCCAGCACGGCGCGCACGGCATTGCCCTTGTGAACCCCAGCATGCATCACTTCGAGGCAATCCGGCAGGGAGAAGGTGACGTTGAGCTGGTCACCGTAGCGCTGGTTGAGGTGCGCCTCGATCTTCAGCAGCTTCTCGTGGTCGCCGATGTAGAACACCTTGTTGATCTGCTCTTTCGGTTCCTGCTTCAGGTCATCGACCAGACGGTAGGTGAATCCTGACTCGTCATGGAACTGCAGCAACCAGGGCAGCTCCTCTTCTACTACCCAATCATCACCCTGATAGACGTTGAGATGGATGGATGGGTCACGTTCGAGAGCGATCAGTTCGGCGGCGATGTCAGCTGGCAGCGGCTGGTTGAACACCAGTTTACCCTGTTTGTCATGCACCACGGCACCGTTGGAGGTGATGAGGTAGATATCCAGACCGAGCGCGTCGCGGAAGCTGCGCACATCGACGTGGTGTCGGCCGGTGGCCACCACAAATTTCACGCCCTGCTCCACCAGGCGGCGGACAGTTTCCCGGGTGCGGGAGGATATCTGGTGCTGCTTGTTGAGCAGAGTGCCATCGAGATCGGATACAACAACCTTGAACATCTTTACCTCGGCATCGATTGAAAACAGGGGCAGTTTACCTTAGCCCGCACTGTCACCCCATTTATTTAGGGTTACAAAAAATAGCCAGCTCAGAAGCGGGCGAAAAAGTCGACCATCGCGGTCAGGGCGGGCTGGCGCTTGTCATCGGATTCGATAAACAGCTCGTGCCAGGCCCCCTCGATGCGCAGTGGTTTGCCCCCTTCGCACTTGGCAATCGTGCAGAAGCGATCCTGCGCGGCATTGTCCACCACGCTGTCGTTGCCAGCTTGCAGCACCAGCAGCGGGGTTTTGATGGCGCCCGCATCGGCGATGGCGGCATCGGCACCTGTGATCCCCTGATAAATCCAGTGGGCGGTCGCGCCACCCAGCTTGATCTGCGGCTGCTGTTCGTAGAGCTGGCGGAAGGCCTGATAGCGGGACTGACTGTGAGTCAGCTCGTTGTCGGCAAAGCCGTGATCCTGATAGGCGCCCTGACCGGGGCCGTAGGGAGGTTCGCCAATCCAGCCGCCGACCGTGCCTATCGTGTTCGCCAATCCCTTGGCCAGCCACTTGGGCAGACCGCCGAGATTGATGCCCAGCATGGGGGAGGAGAGCACGGCCGCCTTGATATCATCTGGCCAGCGCTCCAGATAGCGCGCCGAGATGGCACCACCCATGGAGTGGGCCAGCAGGAACAGCTTGGCAGGCTGGTCCACCATGATTATCTGGTCATGAAACTGCTTGAGATCGACCACATAATCGTCGAACTGGTCGACATATCCCTTCTGCGGGTCATCCAGCATCCTGTCGGACATCCCCTGACCGCGATGGTCGATGAGATAGAGGCTGTAGCCCTGACGCCAGAGATCCCACGCCAGCTCCTGATACTTGAGATAGCTCTCTACCCGGCCGTTGACGATGAGGATGGCGCGATCGACCTTGGCTTGCCGTAGGGCAGCATAACGGATGGTCACCCCACCCTTGCCCTTGAACTCTCCTTCAACCGCATGCTGGCGCCAGAAGTCGGGCAGGGTCTGCTGGTAGAGGCTCGGTACATCGGCTTCGCTGGTGAGCGGATAGGTATTGGTCACGGCAAGGGTTCCGGCAGAAAACAGGGTCAGGGCCAACAGGGAAAGAGAGAGAGGTTTCATCAGGCACACTCCTGTAGCCAATGGTGATAAAGGACAGCGATATCCCCCGAGCAGAGCAGCGCCATGCTGGCTTGCAAGCGGGGCAGGGGCCAGTCCCACCACTGCATCTCTTGCAGCATGGTGATCTGCTCATCACTGAAGCGGTGGCGGATCGGCTGGGCCGGGTTGCCGCCGACTATGGTGTAAGGGGCCACATCCTTGGTCACCACGGCGCGGCTGGCGATGACGGCGCCATCACCTATGGTGATGCCGGGCATGATCATCGCTTCCGAGCCGATCCAGACATCGTTGCCAATCCGGGTGTCCCCCTTGCGCAGAAAGCCGCTGCGAGCCCCTTCACCAAAGGTGTCGGGGTTGAACGGGAAAGTGGAGACCCAATCCAGCCGGTGGCCCTGATTGCCCGCCAACATGAAGGTGGCGCCCGAGCCGATGGAGCAGAACTTGCCGATGATCAGCCGATCTACCTCGCCCGAGAGGCCGCTCTCCCAGGTGTCGCGGGTCGAGCCATCGCCGAGCAGGTAGCGGACGCAGTGCTCCTCGAACGGCTTGCCGTGGTAGTAGCCGGAGTAGTAGCTGTAGTCGCCGGCCTCTATGTTCGGATTGGTCAGGTGATCCTTGATGATTTGCGATTCCAGCCAGCTGCCAAAAGGGTTCTCCATCACTCCTCCTGCGGATCGTCCTGCTCGCTCTGCTGCACCCACCCTTTGCGGGTCAGCTGCATCCGCTGCCACCACTCTTCGTCCGCCAAAATTTCACCGGCCGGGCCTAGCTGGGGGTAGGGCATATCTTTCTCTTTGCAGAGCTGGGCATAGATAGGATAACCCCCCTCGAACAGTATGCTGTTCTGCTCTTCCAGCGCGAGCGGGCAGCCACGCTGATAGCAACCGGCCAGCTCGCGCTGGCGCTGGGCCTCGTAGAGAATGGCTGCGGTGGCCACCGAGACGTTGAGAGACTGCACCATGCCTACCATAGGGATGACGATATGGTGATCGGCCAACGCCAGCGCCTCTTCACCGATACCGTGTTTCTCCTGGCCCACCAGAATGGCGGTCGGTTTGGTGTAGTCGATGGTGCGAAAGTCCACCGAGCTCTCCGACAGGTGGGTCGCCACGATTTGCATGCCGGAGGCTTTCAGTTCGGCTACTGCGCTGCCGATGTCCGGGTGCAGCTTTACATCTACCCAGTTCTGGCTGCCGCGGGCGGTGCCCTTGCGCTTGTGGATCCAGGTTTTGGGCCAGACGGCGTGAACCCGGTGGATGCCGATGGCATCGGCGGTGCGCACGATGGCGGCCAGATTGTGAGGTTTATGCACCTCTTCCATACAGACGGTCAGATCGAGCTGACGCTGGGCCAGCATGTCGGTGATGCGCTTGAAGCGTTCGGGAGTCATATCAGTTTCTATGCAGTGAGGTTTGTGCACGCATATCTTGCATACAGACGGTCAAATCGAGCTGGTACTGTACTAACGTGTCGGTGATTCGCTTGAAGCGTTCGGGGGTCATTGCTTGTCTCTATCAAAGCAGCAGGCGGCTTGCGCCGCCTGTGTTCAGTTCTTCTGTCGGCTCACCTTGAGCACGTTGGGCATCACGCGGATCTTGCGCATGATGTTGGCCAGGTGGATGCGGCTCTTGGTGGTGATGAGCAGGCTGACCTGATAGACCCGGCCATCCTTCTCTTCGGTGCTGATGGCGTGAATGTTGGCGCCAGTGGCGGCAATCACGTTGGCCAGCTCGGCCAGCGCACCCTGATGATTGATGATCTCGATGCTGATGCCGGTGCGGAACTCTTGTTCCTGCTCCTTGTCCACTTCCCACTGCACCGGCAGGTACTTGTCCGGCTCCTTGCTGTAGCCCTTGATGTTGCGGCAGGCTTCCTGGTGGATCACCAA
This sequence comes from Aeromonas fluvialis, assembly GCF_000819885.1. Lineage (GTDB taxonomy): Bacteria > Pseudomonadota > Gammaproteobacteria > Enterobacterales > Aeromonadaceae > Aeromonas > Aeromonas fluvialis. The sequence goes on along the minus strand of NZ_CDBO01000069.1, from coordinate 22,494 downwards.
ACCCTTGCCCGGGCTAATGTGGGCGATGATGGCATCCCCCGGGATCGGGCGGCAGCAGTTGGCGAAGGTGACCAGCATGCCGTCGGCACCCTTGATCGGCATCTTCTTGCTGCTGGATTTGGGTTGTTCTTCCGGCGGCAGTTCATCCCCCAGCATGCGGCGCGCCACCATGACGCTCATGGCGTTGCCGAGGCCCACATCGGCCAGCAGCCCCTGCAGGTTCTCATGCTTGGTGTCGGCCAGCACCTGCTTGATCCGTGGCTCGGGGATATCTTCGATGTTCTTGGCGCCCAGCGCGTGGTTGAGCAGGCGGCGACCCAGCACCACCGACTCTTCGGTGCGCAGGTTCTTGAGGAACTGGCGGATCTTGGAGCGAGCCTTGGTGGTCACTACGAAGTTGAGCCAGGCCGCGTTGGGACGCGCCCCCGGTGCCGTGATGATCTCCACCGTCTGACCCGAGTGCAGCGGGCTGCTGAGCGGGTAGGGATGGCGGTCGACCCGGGAGCCGACGCAGGCGTGACCGATGTCGGTGTGCACCGTATAGGCGAAGTCCACCGGCGTGGCACCTGCGGGCAGCTCCATGATGCGCCCTTCGGGGGTAAAAACGTAGATTTCGTCGGGGAAGAGGTCGGTCTTGACCCCTTCGATAAATTCAAAGGAGCTGCCGGCGCTCTGCTGCAGCTCAAGCAGGCTCTGCATCCAGCGCTGGGCGCGGATCTGGGCGGTAGTGCCCGAGCTGTCGCCATCCTGCTTGTAGGCCCAGTGGGCGGCAACCCCTTTATCGGCCATCTGGTCCATGAATTCGGTGCGGATCTGCACCTCCACCGGTACCCCGTGCGGTCCCACCAGCGAGGTGTGCAGCGACTGGTAGCCGTTGGTCTTGGGGATGGCGATGTAATCCTTGAAGCGGCCGGGGCGGGGTTTGTAGAGGCTGTGCATCTGCCCCAGCACCCGGTAACAGGTATCTATGTCTTTCACCTTGACCCGAAAGGCGTAGACATCCATTACCTCATGAAATTGCAGCTCTTTTTTCTCCATCTTGTTGTAGATAGAGAAGAGATTCTTCTCGCGGCCACTGACCTGGTGCTCGATCCCCGCCTCTTTCAGGCGGCCGCTGATTTCGCTCTGGATAGAGTCGATGATCTCCCGGCGATTGCCACGGGCGCGCCGTACCGATTCGCGCAACACGCGGGATCGCATCGGATAGAGCGCCTCGAAGCCCAGCTCTTCCAGCTCGTTCTTCATGGTGTGAATACCGAGGCGGTTGGCGATGGGGGCGAAGATCTCGAGGGTTTCCCTGGCGATGCGGCGGCGCTTGTCTGGTCGCAGAGAGCCCAGGGTGCGCATATTGTGGGTGCGGTCGGCCAGTTTGATCAGAATGACCCGGATATCCTGGGTCATGGCCATCATCATCTTGCGAAAGTTTTCCGCCTGGGCCTCTTTGCGATCGCGAAACTTGAGCTTGTCGAGCTTGGATACGCCGGAGACCAGTTCGGCGACGGCATCGCCAAACTGTTCGGCCAGGTCGGCCTTGGTGATGGGAGTATCTTCGATGACATCGTGCAGCACGGCGGCCATCAGAGTTTCATGATCGAGGCGCATGTCACCCAGGATTCGGGCCACGGCAACCGGATGGGTGATATAGGGCTCGCCGCTGGAACGCATCTGCCCCTGGTGGGCATCACGGGCCACCACATAGGCTTGCTTGAGCTTCTCAACCTGCTCTGGCTGCAGGTAGGAACTGGCTATTTCTTTAAGGTTTTCAAATAAATACAAGACAGTCCCCGCGGCGGTAAAACGCCTATTCGTGGAATTGAGGGTAGAGCCCTGAGTTTGCGAGGTTTTCGAGCGGTTGTAAATGGGGATGAACAGTCGGCACCCGGGCGGGTACCGACTATGGGAAATGACGGACTTAACCGCGGCCTTCGGCGATGGCAGCGACGGCAGCCAGCTCGGCAGCCTCCTGCTCTTGCTGCTCGTAACGGTCCTGGGTGTCCATCACTTGATTGTTCACCAGACCCAGCTCGATCTCACGCAGGGCGATCACGGTCGGCTTGTCGTTCTCTTCGTCGACCAGGGGATCTTTACCTTGAACCGCGATTTGACGGGCGCGGCGCGCGGCGACCAGCACCAGGTCAAAACGGTTACCTACCTGTTTTACAGCATCTTCTACAGTAACGCGTGCCATGCAGGACTCCAGTTATGTGGGCTTTCTGTATTCAGAAAAGCAGTGTTTAAAAATGACGCAAAAGTTTACTCGTTTTTGACTTACTCTGCCAGTAACTGTTGCAGCAAGTTTTGTTGTGCCTGCTGTTGCTGGCGCATCTCCAGCCGCTGGCACTCGATGATGGCTCTGAGCTGGAACAGGGCCTGCTCGAACTCTTCATTAATAATGACATAATCATATTCGTCGTAGTGCACCATTTCGGCAATGGCTTTCGCCATCCGGCCGGCGATTACCTCGGCGCTGTCCTGACCGCGACCTATCAGACGGCGCTCCAGCTCCTCACGACTGGGGGGCAGGATGAAGATGGATTTGGTTGGCATCTGCGCGCGGATTTGGCGGGCACCCTGCCAGTCGATATCGAGGAACACGTCGATACCTTGTGCCAGAGAGGCTTCGATGGCGGCGCGGGAGGTGCCGTAGTAGTTGCCGAACACTTCGGCCCACTCCAGAAAATCGCCGCGAGCGATCAGCTCCTTGAACTCCTCCACATGCACGAAGTGGTAGTGTACGCCGTTCTCTTCACCCGGACGGGTGGCGCGGGTAGTGTGGGAGACCGACAGTTTCATCATGCCAGCAGCATTATGTTGGGTCAGCAAGGCATTGAGCAGACTGGATTTACCCGCGCCGCTCGGAGAAGAGATGATATAGAGAGTGCCTTGTTGCGCCATATTATTACCTTTAATCGAAACCGCTGTTTTGGTTGTAGCAGAGACCGCCGTCTTGTGCCCGAAAGGGAGACAGCCAAACGCAAAACGCGGAAAATTCTTGAGTCAGGAGGATGTAAAGGCGGCGAATTTTACCAGAATGCGGCGAATAAAAAAACGGCCGGAATCATATTCCAGCCGATCAAAGTATTCGTAGCTTGCTGCGGGAGCGTAACCCACATCAGCCTGCATTGTGCCTTTGGCTGAGGGCAGAGGCTATCAGGTTATCCCTGCCTGATGGCTCGAAATTCCCGAGTTACCACTGTCAGAGTGGTGAATGCGGCAACTGGTGATCGGCGCAGAGCCGGTCAAAGGCGGCGATCACCTGCTCGCGGGTGATCTTGCGCATGGCCTCCGGGTCCTTGAGGCGGGTGCGCCAGCTCAGTTCGGCCAGCGGCTTGCCGGTCTCCTGCTCGACCAGATCCTGATAGACGCTGACCACATAGTCGCGGCACAGATAGGGGCCGGTACGTGCAGGATTGTGGTGGGCATAGAGGCCGATCACCGGCGTACCGACCAGGGTCGCCATGTGAGTGGGGCCGGTATCGGGGGCCAGCACCAGACTCGCTTCGCCAATCAGCGCCAGCAGTTGTTTGAGGTTGGTCTGTCCCACCAGGTCGGCCGGTTTACTCTGGCTCAGCTGCTGGATCTCGGCGGCCAGATCCCGTTCCAGTTTGGCCGGTCCGCCACAGAGATAGACCTGAAAGCCCTTGCTGGCGGCGTGATCTGCCAGCGCAGCATAGCCTGCGGCAGTCCAGTTCTTGAACGCCTTGCTGGCGGCGGCGCAGATCAGCAGGGTCGGTTTGCCGCCAATCTTCTCCTTTGCCCACGTCTGATGTTCGGCGCTGATGGGCAGTTGCCAGTCCGGGGTCAGATCCCTGATGCCGAGCTCTTTGGCGAAGGCGAGGAAACCGTCCAGCACATGGGGGGAGGCGGGAGATGGCACCTTGTGGTTGGTGAACAGCCACTGACCGTCGTTGGCCCGCTCCTTGTCGAAACCGAGTTTGATGTTTGCCCGGATGCCGAGGGTGGCAATGCTGGCCCGCATCGCCGCCTGCAGGTGGAGCAGGGCATCGAATTTGCGGCCCTTGAGGGTCTGCCAGAGATCGCGGTAGCCGCGCCACCCCTTGCTCTTGTCGAAGGGGATCACCTCGACCCCGGGCAGATCGGCAAACAGGGTGGCCTCGATTTTGCCGGTAATCCAAGTGATGCGGGTCTGTGGCCACTCCCGCTGGATAACGCGCACCAGCGCCAGTGCGTGGCAGCAATCCCCGATGGCGGAGAGCCGCAGGATGCAGATGGAGGAGGGGGGCGTTTGAAATAGCGGCATGATGTGGCGCACGGCTGGCAAAAAGGGTGGATGGCATTATGCAAACTCCCCTCTGGATTGTAAAATTGCGCACAATCATCAGCCAGGATCGGCCAGGCCAAGTGCCATGACCAATTTCTGTAAGTCGCTGATAAAAGACACTATTGCGGGCATGCCAGCGCGGCAGCCTCATCGCTAATTGAAAAATTGCGATCCATGACCCACCGAGCGGGATCTCCACAATGCGAGTACAGACCGAACACAACCAGATCTGCTGGTACGCCGAAGGGGCCTTTCGCGACCCCTCTCCCCAGTTATTCGATCCTGCCTGGTGGCAGAACAACCGTCAGGTGGTGGGTACCGCCATCGGGCGGGGGGTGACCTGGTTCGTCAAGGATGAATCCCGCCATCTGGTGCTGCGCCACTACTATCGCGGCGGCATGGTGGGCAAGGTGGTGCGGGATCGCTTCTGGTTCGAAGGGGTCGAGTCGAGCCGCGCCATGGCCGAATACACCTTGCTGGCCAAGCTTTGTGAGCTGGGGCTGCCGGTGCCGAGTCCGTTTGGAGCCCGCATGGTCAAACAGGGCCCTTTCTATCGCGCCGATATCCTGATCGAGCGAATTCGCGGTGCCAAGGATATGGTGGCGCTGCTAAAGCAGGGGCCGGTGGCGACCGAGGTGTGGCACAAGATCGGTCAGACGGTGCGTCAGCTGCACGATGTCGGGGTCTATCACGCCGATCTCAACAGCCACAACCTGCTGCTCGATAAAGAGGGCAAGGTGTGGGTGATCGATTTTGACAAGGGGGCGATCCGCTCCCCCGGCGAATGGCAGAAGGCCAATCTGGAACGCTTGCTCCGTTCATTTAATAAGGAGTCTCAAATGCATACTAGTTTCCACTTCGTACCGGAGAACTGGCAGACCTTGATGAACGGGTATCAGAGAAAAGCGATCTGACCCTGTTGCTCGGCGTGAACGCCAATGTTACTTATTGAGCAGGCATTCAGATCCTGTTTCGAGGCGCCCTATGGAAATGCTCAAGACACCTTCGGTCGATGTGACTGCCCGGCTTGATCCGGGTCTGCTGTCTGATGCCATGACTCTGCTGGAGGCGGGGATCTGGAGCTGGTCAGCCCAACATGGATTACAGCGTGATCCCTCCTGCCTGCGCCTGCTCGGGTTGGGCGAGCACTGGTCGGATGATCTCGGCTGGCTGGATCGGGTTCATCCCGACGATGTCTCCCGGCTGGAAGATGCCCTGCTCGCCTGCCAGAGTGGCTGCAGCAGTGGGCTGCGCCTCGAATACCGCATTCTTCATCATCATGGCCACTACATCCGGCTGGAAGAGCGGATGCGCCGCGATGAACGGGGTCATCTGCTGGGGGTCGTCCGTCACCTCGATCCTGTCGCCGTGCTGGTGGAAGAACGGCATGGCACCGATCCGCTGACCGGCTTGGAGAGCCGTGGCCGCTTCGAACAACTGCTTGAAGAGCGGCTGGCGACCGAGAGCGGCAGTTTCAGCCTGTTGCAGTTCTCGGTCGATCACATGGCCAAAATCCAGCTGCTGTTTGGCGAAGCGGCTTACGATGCCATGCTGGCCAAGTTGGCGCGTATCGTGCGCCACGAGCTGAGACGGGAAGATCCCTTCGCGCGCTGGGATGAGGACGGTTTTATCCTGATGCTCTCCCAGACCGAGCGGATGAGTGCGCTGGAGATCGCCGAGCGGCTGCGCCTCGAAATTGCCGATGCCAGCCTGCTGCCACAGCGGCCGGTCACTGTCAGTATCGGGTTGGTGCAGAGTCAGACTGGCGAGCAGCTCGATCATCTGCTGGCCCGGCTGGCCAGCTGTCACGGTCAGGCCAGACGGGAGCACAACACCGTCGTCGGCTGAGAGGGGTCAGGGCTGGTCCCGCTTGTCACGCTGGCAGACCCAGAGTGAGGCCAGCATCAGCAGGCCACCGATGGTCAGCCGGGTCAGATCGGTATCCTTGCCCCAGAGCAGCAGATTGACCAGCAGGCCGGCCGGAATGAGCGCATTGTTCATGATGGCCAGCACCCCGCTGGTGACCAGCGTTGCCCCCTTGTTCCACAGGAAGTAGCCGAGGCCGGAGGCACCCACCCCCAGCCAGCACAAAATGCCCCACTGCAACCCTGACGTCGGATATTGCGGCTTGCCCAGCAGCCACCAGGCGGGCAGTGCAATCACCAGCGCCCCGAGATAGAAGCAGCCGAACACCGCCAGTTGCGGCGGTTGCTCCGCTTCCCGTGCCAGCAGTACCTTGTAGCCCACCTGACCCAGCGCGAAACAGAGGTTGGCCCCCTGCACCACCAGAAATCCCAGCACATAGCTTTCGGTCAGGCCGTCGAAGCGGATGACGGCAGCCCCGAGCACCGCCAGCAGGGCACCCCACAGATAGGTGGGCTTGAAGCGCCCTTCCAGCAGGTCGTGGAGCAGGGTGACGTAGATGGGGGTGAAGATGGTAAAGACCAGCACTTCCGGCACCGTCAGCAGCAGGAAGGAGTGGTAGTAGAAGAGATACATGATGCCGAGCTGGATGGCGCCGAGGGCCATCAGCTTGGCCACCAGATCGGGGCGCAGCCAGCGGCGGCGCAGGAAGGGGAGAAACACCAGACTGGCGAGGGCGACGCGGGTCAGCACCGAGAAGTAGGCATCCACCTGACCGGCGAGATAGACCCCGATCAGGCTGAAGGAGAATGACCAGAGCAGGGTAACCCCTATCAAGTAGTTCATGTGTTTGATTTATCGTCAGTTGTCAATTTTGAAGGGGGCTATGATGGCCGAGATGGAAGCGGCAATCCAGCGTTTATGGGCGCGATTGCCACAGGTCGGAGCATTTAGTTTTACCGCCAGCAATGGCGAGGGGTCGGCGACCGACTGGAATGGCCGGGGCGAGGGGCATGTGCTGGTGACCGATCATCATGGTGGCTGGCTGTTTAGCGAACTGGGCCGCTACACCACGCCTCACGGAAGGGAACTCGCCATGCACAACCGTTTCTGGTGGCAGCGCGGCGAGCAGGGGATCCGCCTCTCCCATCTGCGCTACGAACAGCCGGTATTGCTGTTCGAGCTGCTGGCGCAAGGAGATGGTCGCTGGCTCACCGCTGAACCCCATCTATGCGGGGCGGATCACTACAGTGCCGAGCTGACCGAGAGCGACGATGGTTTTCTGCTGAGCTGGCTGATTACCGGGCCGCGTAAGAATGAGCGACTCAGCTATCGCTATCTGGTCTGACGCCGGCTGGCAGGCATAAAAAAACCGGCGCAGAGCGCCGGTAGCGGGGGACAAATCGGAGGTTTTTTAAAACAGTCCCAAAACAGGAGAGATAGACTCTCGTCACACATTCAGAGATGGACTTCAGGCATTCAGGGCGTAGCTCAGCATGGCTTGCAGCTTGCTATCGAAGAACCAGGGCAGCAGTACCATCAGCAGGCCCATGATCCCGGCCAGCCGCTGGCGATACTGCCAGCCGGCAATCAGTACCAGACCACCGCACAGTGTGGTCAGGATGCCTGACATAGGGAGACCTCGCGCTGCGTGCGACGCTGTTGCGCCCACTGGTTCATGGCGACCGAGCCGAGGATCAGGGCCAGAGCAACACCGGTGGTTGGGTGGATCTGCTCGCCGAGGAACAGGGCACCCAGCATCACGCCGAACAGCGGCACCAGATAGTTGCTGAAGGAGGCGAACGTCGGGCCAGCCTTCTGGATCAGCGCCATATAGAGGAAGTAGACCAGACCGGTACAGAGGGTACCCAGCACGGTAAGCGCGCTCAGGGCCTGGCTGCTCGGCAGGGTCAGGCTGCTGAGATCAACCATGAAGGGGGCGACCAGCAGCAACTGGGTGGCCGAGGATATCAGGATATTGCGGGCAACCACGACCGGATGGTCCTTGGCGAAGCGCTTGATCATCAGCAGGCCGATGGCGAAACAGCTGGCTCCCAGCAGGATGGCCATGGCACCGAGCAGACCGGCGTTCATGCCCTGGGATAGTTTCGGCCAGAACAGGGTGAGTACACCGGCAAAGCCGATGATCACGGAAAGCAGGCCAGTTTTGGTGATTTTTTCACCAGAAATAAACAGCGGTGCAGCCAGAATGGTTACAAACGGGATGCAACCCATGACCACGGCGGCGATGGCGCTATCCACGTACTGCTGGCCCCAGGCGACCATGATGAAGGGGATGGTGGCATCCAGCAGGGCGATCAGCATGTAGGTGCGCCACGGGGTGTGCTCACTCTTGAGTCGCATAAACAGGCAGAGCAGACCCAGGGTTAGACTGCCGCACAAGGCACGACCGGCAGCCACCAGAATGGGGGGCAACTCGGCAACGGCCTGGTGCATGAAAATGAACTGGGAACCCCACAGCAGGCCAATGGCCAGCAATAACAGATAGCTACGCATTTGAATCTCCGATGTATTAAGCCTGCGCATTCTAGGCAATCTGTTACTATGGTAAAAATGAATTGTTGGCATTTAACTATGGCTAATATCGATGGATAGCTCACTCGCCCGCCTCGACCTCAACCTGCTCGCCGTATTCGACATGCTGATGCAGGAGCGCAACGTCACCCGTGCCGCCGAACGGCTGCATCTCTCCCAATCCACCGTCAGTCACGCGTTGGGGCGGCTGCGAGTGGCGCTAGATGATCCGCTGTTCGTGATGAGTCGGCGCGAGATGATGCCGACCGAGCGGGCCAAGGCGCTGGCCGGGCCGGTTCGCCAGGCGCTGGCGATGCTGGAGCAGGGGTTGCGGCAGGCCAAGGGGTTTGATCCCGCTACCGCACGGCGGATTTTCCGTATAGCCACCCCAGGCTCGGTGGAGCATGGGTTGGTGCCGGTGCTGGTGGAGCGGCTCCATCGGCAGGCCCCTCACTGTCGGCTTGAGGTGTGCGAGCTGGCCGACAGCAACTACGAGCGGGAGCTGGAGAAGGGGGAGCTGGATCTGGTGATCGGTTTCGCCGGGGCGAATCATCTCTCACCTCGCTTGTGGCGGGAGGAGTGGTTCAACAACCCGCTGGTCTGCCTGTCGCCGCTCGGCAGCGAATTGCCCGATGTGCTGACTCCGGTCGAGCTGGTGAGCCGTCCCCACATCCACACCTCCAGCTGGGGTCACAGCCAGGCGATGGTGGAGCTCTGGCTGGCTCGCTTCGGGGTGGAGCGGGAGCTGGGGGTCAGGTTACCGAGCTTTATGGCGGTGCCGCCGCTGATGGCGACCGGCCGCTATCTGGTGGTGGTGCCCGAGATGATCGGGCGCCACTTCTGCCGCTACTACCCGCTGCGGATGCACCAGCTCGACCCCGCCATCCCGATCGTCTACCTGATGGCGGGCCACCCGCTGACCGCCCATGACGAGGCGATCGGCTGGTTCAAGAGCCTGCTGCACCAGCTGGTGTTCGACCTCTACGGCGACGATGCGCTCGGTACTCCCGCTCAGCGGATGCTGGCGAAGTAGTCGAGTCCCATGGCGCCTTTCACCTCCGCCAATACCTCATCGGTGATGATGCGGGCCTGCTCGGTGCCCTGATAGAGCAGTTCCAGCAGCATCTTCTTGTCGGCGATGGCGGCCTGACTGACCGGATAGACCAGAAAACCGGCCGGCAGCGTGCGCTCGAACCCTTTCTGCAGGATCTCCGCCTTGACGGTGGGGTTGCGCTCCAGCCGCGCGACGCTGACCAGATTGAGGTAGTAGCAGGTGAGTTCGGCGAGGGCGGGCAGGGCGCTTTGCAGGCAGAAGGTGGTTTTGGCCGGGTCGAGGCCGACCGCCAGATAGTCGGCCATCACCTCCAGCACGTTATCGGTCACCTTGGCCGGATTGTGGCCGTTGTCGGTCAGCGCCTGCAGGTCGGCGATCATCACGAATTGACGGTAGTGGTGCTGGGCGTCGACGCGCTGGCGCAGGGAACCGACATAGTGGCCGATGTGCAGTTTGCCGGTGGGACGATCGCCAGTCAGGATAACGGGGTTGTGCATGTCACTCTCTCCAGTTGGGTGAGCCGGGAGGCGACAAAGGGATAAAACAGTTGACCGCCTCTCGGCGGTCACGGTGTTTTCTTTGGGAAATTTACAATAGAAACGCGGTGCCGCCTGTTTAGCAGCAGTACCACCAGTAGTTGTGATTGAATGCGGTCATGTTCATAGCAAATCAAACTACGCCGGTTTCATCACTTCTGCAAGGGGACGACCAGCAGATCGCACGGCACCGTATTCATCAGCTGACGGGCGCTCGAGGTGAGCAGGCTCCAGAAGCTCTGGCGATGGCCGCACACCAGCAGGTCGATCTGGTACTCCTTGACCGCCTGATTGACCCGCTCGCTCAGATCGCCGCAGATCACCAGCTTCTTCTCGATGGGATAGTCCACCGAGGCCAGAAATGTCTCCAGCTTCTCTTTCGCTTCGGCGATCACCTGATCCTGCACGTTGTCGATATCGATATCGATCATCTCGGTGTAGAGATCCTTGAGGTCCACATCGACATGGATCACCGACAGCTTGGCGCCGTTGGAGCGGGCTCTGTCCACCGCCTTGTCGATCACCTTGCGGTTATCTTCAGAGAGGTCGATCGCGGCCAGAATATGCTTGTAATAGGTTGTTCCACTCATGGGGGTTCTCCTTACCGATCCTTCACTCCACTATACCAATCTCCGCTGAAACTAAAATGGTGTCTCAGGCACAGTTTCGGGATTTAAATGAGTTTAATTTTGTGTGCCGCAGGATGGGTCACTCAGTTATTGATCATTGTTTGCCTATAAATTGAACAGGAGTTTGAAGCCGGTCACACCCCCTGGCTTGCCCATGAAAGGGGAGAGGCATAGGATGGGCCCGTGCTTCGCAATGAACACAAAACAACAAAAAGCATCTGAATACCGCTTTGGGGAGCCACGTGCTCCCTTTTGTTTTTCTGCCTCATTTCTTGCCGCCTTTCTTGCTGCTTTTCTTAAAGATAGGGTCCGGTATCAAGTTAATCTCCCTCGACTTGGTTATGCTGTATCCAGTTTATTTGGCGGCCTTCTCATGATCACCCGCGAATTCAGGTGTGGTGTTGCCAGCAACGGTCGTCCTTCATATCGCTTCGATGTAGTGGAGATTTATTCATGATCATTCGTCCAGAGATTCAGGGTTGTGTTGCCCGCAACTGTCACCCCATCGGCTGTCGTGCCGCCGTGCAGCAGCAGATCGAACGGATCAAGGCCGCTGGCCCGTTCAACGGGCCCAAACGGGTGCTGGTGCTGGGGGCCTCCTCCGGTTTTGGACTGGCGTCACGTATTGCGCTCGCCTTTGGTGCTGGTGCTGACACCATCGGCATCTCCTTCGAGCGCGGCCCCTCCGACAAGGGGATCGGTAGCGCCGGCTGGTACAACAACATCTGGTTTCGTGAGGCTGCGGAGCAAGAGGGGCGCATCGCCATCAACCTGATCGGGGATGCTTTCTCCGGCGGGATGCGCCAGCAGGCCATCGATACCATCCGCCAGCAGCTGGGGCAGGTGGATCTGGTGATCTATTCGCTCGCGAGCGGCATCCGGGTGCTGCCCGACGGCACGCAGGTGCGCTCGGTGCTCAAGACCACCGGCCAGCCGTTCAGCGGTTGGGGGTTGGATCTGGAACGCGATACCTTGGTGCAGCAGTCGCTGGCACCTGCCACGCCGGAGGAGATCCGCGATACCGTCACCGTGATGGGCGGCGAGGATTGGCAGCTCTGGATGCAGGCGTTGCAGCAGGCCGGTTGTCTCGCTCCCGGCGCGCAAACGGTTGCCTACTCCTACATCGGCCCCGAATCCACCTATCCCCTCTATCGGGATGGCACCATCGGTTATGCCAAGGAGCATCTGCACGCCACCGCCGAGACCATCAACCTGCAGCTGGCCGAGATTGGTGGTCACGCCTGGGTATCGGTCTGCAAGGCGCTGGTGACCAAGGCGAGCGCCTATATTCCGGTGTTGCCGGTTTATCTGGGCCTGCTGATGGGGGTGATGAAGGCGCGCGGCGTCCATGAGGGCTGTATCGAGCAGATGCAGCGACTGTTCGCTGCCAAGATGTATGGGCCCAATGGGGTGGTAGCCGATGGCAACCGGCTGATCCGGATGGATGACCATGAGCTCGACCCGGCCATTCAGGCCGCCGTTTCGGCGCTCTGGCCCAAGGTGACACCGGACAATTTCCACGGGCTGGGGGATTTTGCCGGGCTGCGCCAGGATTTCATGCAGCTCAACGGCTTCGAGCTGCCGGGTGTCGATTATGCTGCGCCGGTGGATGTCGCCTCACTTGGCGAGCTGACCCCCTGAGCGGAAAGAAACGGGATCTCCCTCTCGTTGATGGGTTGATTCGCAGCCGGAGTGTGGCGACAATCGATACCACATCACTGAGGAGAAACAAGATGCTGGCCCAAGCCATGATCGAAAAGTTGAACGAGCAGATTAACCTGGAGTTCTACTCCTCCAATCTCTATCTGCAGATGAGCGCCTGGTGCGAGGATAAGGGCTTTGAAGGGGCGGCGACCTTCCTGCGCCAGCACGCGGTTGAGGAACGCCAGCACATGGAGCGCCTGTTCACCTACGTGAGCGAGACCGGCGCCATGCCCAAGCTGGGTGCCATCGATGCCCCTCCCCACGAGTTCAAGTCGCTGGGCGACGTATTCCGTACCACCCTGGAGCACGAGTACCACATCACCAAGTGCATCAATGGGCTGGCCCACGTGGCCTTCACTACTCAGGACTACTCCACCTTCAACTTCCTGCAGTGGTATGTGGCCGAGCAGCACGAAGAGGAGAAGCTGTTCAAGAGCATCGTCGACCGTCTCGGTCTGGTGGGTGAAGATGGCAAGGGCCTCTACTTCATCGACAAAGAGCTGGCCGAACTGGCCAAGGGCGCACCTGCCAGCATCATGGACAGCAACGCCTGATAGTCGTGGACACTTAGTGTTCAGTCAGTACAATAACGGCCCTTTTAAGGGCCGTTGTTTATTCTGGTGTGCAGTCACCGTTGTTATGTCAGCCAGAGGCAATCACGGTTCTGGCCCCGTGCCGTTTCTATTTTGATAAGTGAGTGATGATGAAGCAGGTCGATGTGGTGGTGATTGGGGCCGGTGCGGCCGGATTGATGTGTGCGGCGCAGGCGGGCTACCGTGGCCGCTCCGTGCTGGTGCTCGACAACGCCAAGAAGCCGGGCCGCAAGATCCTCATCAGTGGCGGTGGCCGCTGCAACTTCACCAACCATCAGGCGGGCGCCCACGCCTACCTCTGCGCCAACCCTCACTTCAGCAAGTCGGCGCTGGCCCGCTACACCCAGCAGGATTTCATCGATCTGGTGGACCGTCACGGGGTCAACTATCACGAGCGCACTTTGGGGCAGCTGTTCTGCCTCGAGAGCGCCAAGGATATCGTCGATGTGCTGCTCACCGAGTGCGACTGGGCCGGTGTGACCCTGCAGTTCCAGACCGAAATTCTCAGCGTCAGCAAACAGGACGAGGGCTTCGTGCTGACCACCAGCAAGGGTGAGATCGGCTGTCACTCGCTGGTGGTGGCGACTGGCGGTCTCTCCATGCCCAAGCTGGGGGCGACCCCCTACGGCTTCAAGCTGGCGGAGCAGTTCGGCCTCAAGGTGCTGCCGACCCGCGCCGGTCTGGTGCCCTTTACCCTCCATCAGGCAGAGAAAGAGGCGTTTGCCGATCTGGCGGGCATCAGCCTGCCGGTAGCGGTGACCGCCGAGGATGGCACCAGCTTCAAGGAGGCGATGCTGTTCACCCACCGTGGCCTCTCCGGCCCCGTCATCCTGCAGATCTCCTCCTACTGGCACGCCGGTGAGAAGATCCACATCAATTTGCTGCCGGAGCTGGATATTCCGGCCGCCCTGCGGGAGTGGGCACTGGCGCACCCCGCCCAGGAGCTGAAAACCGTGCTGGGGCGCGAGCTGCCCAAGCGCTTTGTCGACAAGCTGATGGAGCTGTGTCTGCTGGTCAGCAAGCCGATGCGCCAGTACAACGAGCGTGAGCTGGAGGCGATTGCCGATCTGCTGGTGGACTGGCAGATCCTGCCCAACGGCACCGAGGGATATCGCACCGCCGAAGTGACCCTGGGTGGCGTCGATACCAACGAGCTCTCCTCCAAGACCATGGAGGCGCGCAAGGTGCCCGGACTCTATTTCATCGGCGAGGTGGTGGACGTGACAGGCTGGCTCGGTGGCTACAACTTCCAGTGGGCCTGGTCCTCCGGCTGGGTGGCCGGACAGTTCTGTTGATGTCACCGGGGCTGGTTTATCCGGCGCCAGTAGCGGTGGCCTGATAAGCCGCTTTGCCACAGCAAGCAATAACAAAGACCCGGACCAAGCCCGGGTCTTTGTATATCAGATGGTCGATCAGCGCGGTGCTAGCCCCAGCAGCTGGCGGGCCTGACGGCAGGTCTCCTCCACCGTTGGCCAGTCGTCACCGGTTACCGTGATATGGCCCATCTTGCGGCCGGGGCGGGGTTCGCTCTTGCCGTAGAGGTGCAGATGCAGGCCGGGCAACGCCAGCAGGGCGGCCCAGTCGGGGGTGCCGTTCTGCCAGAGATCCCCCAGCAGGTTGATTAACAGGGCGGGGCGCACGGCGATCTGCTCCGGCAGCGGTAGATCGCACAGGGCCCGTACCTGCAACTCGAACTGGCTGCATGCGGCATTGTCGAGACTGGGGTGGCCCGAGTTGTGGGGGCGGGGGGCCAGCTCGTTGACCAGCAGATGCCCTTCCACCAGAAAGAACTCCACCGTCAGCACCCCGATGTAATCGAGGGCAGCGATCAGCCGCTCGGCAATTGCGTTGGCTTCGCGCTCCAGCACCGGCACATTGGCCGGGGAGCGAGTCTGATCGAGAATGCCGCCGCAGTGCCAGTTCTGCACCAGCGGCAGGGCGCTGATGGCGCCACTCGGACTGCGGGCCAGGGTCAGGGCAAACTCCCCCTCCAGTGCCAGCCGTTTCTCCAGCACGCAAGGTACGCCACAGCCGGTTAGCGCGCTCGCCAGCTCATCCAGATTGCTCACCGGCCACTGCCCCTTACCGTCGTACCCTTCGCGGGCAGTCTTGAGAATGGCGGGGAAGAGCTCGCTGGCCTGTGCGGGGATCGGTTCCCCCGCCTGCAGTGCCAGAGAGGGGGCTACCGGGATGTTGGCTCCGCGCAGAAAGGCTTTCTCCTCGCGGCGATCCTGACAGATGCGCACCGCGCTGGCGGCCGGGCGCACCGGCTGGCGCTGCTCCAGCAGCGCGAGGGTGGCGGCGGGCACGTTCTCGAACTCGCAGCTGATAGCGGCGCAGCGGCTGGTCAGATCGTGCAGGGCGGCGGTGTCGTCATAGGGGGCGACAATATGGTGATCGGCGGCGGCCCCGGCGATGCTGGCGGGATCGGGATCCAGTACCACCACCTTGTAGCCGAGGCGGTGGGCGGCCATCACGAAGTAGCGGCCAAGCTGGCCGCCCCCCAGCATGCCGAGGGTAGCGGGGGGCGCTATCATGCCGGCTCCTCCAGTTGCAGCGCCAGCACCCGGTCGCGCTCACGGGTGCGGAAGTCGTTGAGCTGCTGCCGGTAGCGGGGGGCGTCGTCATCCCGGGCAACGGAGAGCAGGGAGACCGCGAACAGGGCGGCGTTGGCAGCCCCAGCTTCACCGATGGCGAAGGTGGCAACCGGCACCCCCTTGGGCATCTGCACGATGGAAAGCAGGGAGTCCATCCCCTTGAGATGGCGGGAGGGGATGGGTACCCCCAGCACCGGCAGCGTGGTCTTGGCGGCGACCATGCCCGGCAGGTGGGCTGCGCCACCGGCTCCGGCGATGATGGCGCGCAGGCCGCGTTCGCGGGCAGTGGCGGCATACTCGAACAGCAGGTCCGGGGTGCGATGGGCCGAGACCACCTGCGCTTCGTAGGGCACGCCGTGCTCCTTGAGGATGCGGGCGGCAGCCTGCAGCACGTGCCAGTCGGAGTCGGAGCCCATTACCAGGCCGATCAGGGGAGGGGTGTTCATCTTTTCTGGTTCCTTGCTGTTAAACGTTTGCTTTTGGTGGGCAAAAAGAGCCGGCAAGCCGGCTCAGAATTTCTCGGGTCGCACGATGTCGACCGGTTGCAGAAAGGCGATCATGGCGTAGTCGGGGTAGTAGCGACTCTGCAGGTGGGCCAGCAGCCGTTCAGCCTGTTCGCGGCTGCAGATCGCCTCCAGCCGGATGTTGCCGCTCTCGCTCCAGCTGGCGTTGCGCTCACCATGATCGCCACGACCGCGGGCATCTGTGATGGTGTAGCCGCGCAGCCCCTCGCGGGTGAGGGTGCGCAGCAAGGTGGGCTCCAGATTTGCTTCGGTGATGACGGTGAGCAGGGTGCGGGTCTCGGTCTGCATGTGGCTACTCCGTGAAGTGGCGGGCCCAGCTGTGATAGAGCGGGATCCCCAGCATGATGTTGAACGGGAAGGTGATCCCCAGCACGGCGCTGAGGGACAACCCCGGATTGGCCTGGGGCACGGCGATGCGCATGGTGGCTGGCACGGCAATATAGGAGGCGCTGGCTGTCAGAGTGGCCAGCAGGGTCAGGCCACCGAGGGAGAGCCCCATCAGCTGGCCAACTGCTAGCCCCAGTCCCGCTGAAGCGAGCGGCATCAAGAGGGCAAAGCCGAGCAGGAAGAAGCCATGCTTGCGCAAGTCCTGACACTGGCGGGCGACGATGAGACCCATCTCCAGCAGGAACAGCGCCAGCGCTCCCTTGAACAGGTCGACAAACAGCGGCTTGAGCGGGGCAATCCCGTTCGGCCCAGCCAGATAGCCGATGGCCATGCCGCCAATGAGCAGGGTGACCCCTTTGCCGAGGAAGGTCTCGTGGGCCAGCATGCGCCAGTGGGTTTCGCGGCTGACGCCGCGGGCCAGCACTATGCCCACCAGAATGGCCGGGATCTCCATCACCGCCAGGAAGATGGAGAGCTGGGACTCGAAGCTGATGCCCCGTTCGGTGAGCCAGTTTACCCCGACTGCGAAGGTGGCGACGCTGACCGAGCCGTAGTGGGCGGCAGTGGCGGCGGCATCGACCCGGTTCATCTTGAGGCGCAGCACGGCAAAGCCGAGCAGGGTCTGCACCACGCCGAGCAGGATCACCAGTGCCAGCTGTGGCAGCAGGGGTAGCAAGGATTGCTGGGCCAGCCCAACGCCGCCCTTGAGGCCGATGGCCAGCAGCAAAAAGAGGGAGAGGGTGTCGTAGAGGGCGGGCGGCAATTTAAGCTCGGAGCGCACCAGACCGGCCAGCAGACCAAACAGAAAGAAGAGTACAACGACGTCCAGCATGATGGTTCGCAGGGCTGTTCAGATAATGGTTGCATGCTAGAGCCCGCAATGTTTCGATAAAATCAGATTCTCGCTGATAATTGTTCGGTTAAAACTGATAAGGAACGGCATGCTCAACTACAAACAGCTCTACTACTTCTGGCATGTGGCGCGTAGCGGCAGTGTGACGCAGGCCGCCGAACAGCTGCATCTCACGCCGCAGACCATCAGCGGTCAGGTTGCAGAGCTGGAGCAGTCCCTAGGTGTGGCGCTATTCAACCGGGTGGGGCGGCGTCTGGTGCTGACCGCCGCTGGGCGGCAGGCGCAGGAGCAGGCGGGGGCGATTTTCTCGCTCGGCGCTGAGCTGGAGCACACTCTGCGTCACGCCAGTCAGGAGCTGACCATGCAGGTGGGGATCGCCGATTCGGTACCCCGCACCCTGGCGTTCGAGCTGCTGGCCCCCGCCATGGCGCTGGCGACTCCGCTGCGGTTGGTGTGTCACGAGGAGCGGGCCGAGCAGCTGTTCAGCGAGCTGGCCCGCCACAAGCTCGACATGGTGCTGATCGATCGCCCGCTCCCTCCCGACAGCGGCGTGCGCGGCTACAACCACGATCTGGGGCGCAGCCCGCTGGCGCTCTTTGCCAGCCCGGAGCTGGCGGTGCGGGCGCGGGACGGCTTTCCCGCCTCGCTGGAGGGGTTGCCTTTGCTGATCCCCGGAGAGAAGTCGGCTACCCACGATCGGCTGCTGGAGTGGTATCGCCAGCAGGGCATTCATCCCCATCTGGTGGGGCAGTTTGATGACTCCACCCTGATGAAGTCGTTCGGCAAGGCGGGGATGGGGATCTTCCCGGCACCGCTGGCAATGGCTGACGAGATTGGCCGCCTCTACGGGGTGGAGCGGATCGCGACTCTGACCGATGTTACCCTCTCGTACTATCTGGTCTCGGCGGGGCGCCATCTCTCCCATCCCGGGGTACAGGCGGTGATGGAGGGTGCCCAGCAGCGGCTGGCGGCGCTGGTTGGCAACAAATAGAAATCTGGATGGCTATACATCCAGCTTGGCTCTGCCTATAATCCTTCCGCTTTGGCGCATCATGCTTAATAGGGAATCCGGTGAAAATCCGGAGCTGGCGCGCAGCGGTAAGGGGGAACGAAGCGACATCAGGGCACTGCCATCGGGTGGGAAGCCGTCGCTGTAGGCCATCAGCCCCCCAGCCCGAAGACCTGCCAAAGTTCGTATTTCGGGCCGAGAGAAACCGGCCACGAAGTAGATGCTTACGCGAACTTAAGGATCTCTCATGTCGAAGAAATTTCTGGCGGCTGCCCTGTTGCCGACGGCGGCGTTTGCCCAGCAGTTGACCATTCCCGTCAATCCTACCCTGGTGATCACCGCTAATCGGGTGGAACAACCCATCAGCTCGGTACTGGCACCCGTTGTGGTGCTCGATCGCGCCGAGATCGAATCCCGTCAGGTGCAGAGCCTGCCCGCGCTGTTGAAGACGTTGCCAGGTGTGCAGATCACCACGCTAGGTGGGCGAGGGCACATGAGCAGCCTGTTCATCCGCGGTACCAACTCCAACCATTCGCTGGTGCTGATGAATGGACGCCCCATTGCCGCCATGGTGGCCGGCACGCCAGACCTCAGCCAAACTCCGCTTGGCAACATAGAGCGCATCGAGTACATCCGTGGCCCGCGGGCTGCTGTCTATGGCGCAGATGCTATCGGTGGCGTCATCAACCTCATCACCAAAACTTCCGCCAAGAATGGCAACGAGACTCATCTGAGGGGTGGCGTGGGCAGCAATGGTTACGGTCAGGGTCAGATGCGTACCGTGCAGGCCCTGGGTCAGCAGACCGACATGAATATGATGATCGGCTACGAGCGTACCGATGGTTTCGATGTGGTGGCCAATGCCCAGCAGCCGGATCGGGATGGCTTCGACAGTCTGAACGGCCAGTTCGGGCTGAATCATGCGTTCAATGATGCCTGGAGTGCGGACTTCAACACCCAGGGTTATGACAACCAGACCGAGATGGATGATGCCTATCAGTCGGCTGACCAGAGCCGGGTACAGGCCTTCCAGTATGATGGCGGTCTCAAGTTCCAGAGCGAGACGCTGACCAGCCGGCTTGAGGCCAGCTATGGCGAGAACAAGCTGAAGAGCTGGCTGGAGAGCAAGGGGGAATCCAGCGCCCAGCCGATCCACACCGGCTTGACCCGCTTCTCCTGGATCAACAGCTGGAGCGGCGTCGAGGGGCTCAACCTGACCGGTGGTGCCGACTGGCAGCAGGAGCAGTTGAAATCCGACTCGCGCAGCTCTGGTCAGACGTTCAATGCCCCCGACCGAGACAGCACAGGTCTGTTTGCGGTGGGTAGCTACCGCTGGCAGGCCCTGCTGTGGGAGCTTTCTGGCCGTACCGATGACAACAAGCAGTATGGCCGTCACAACACCTGGTCTGCCGCCAGCGGGCTGGACATAGATGACAACCACAATGTACGGCTGAGTTATGGCACCGGCTTCAAGGCGCCGACCTTCCTTGACCTCTACTATCCCGGTTATGAGAATCCGGATCTGAAGCCGGAAGAGAGCAAGAACCTGGAGCTGGGCTTTGCGGGTCGTTATACCGATTGGGACTGGTCGCTTAACCTCTATCGCAACAAGATCAAGAACCTGATTGCCTGTCAGAGTGCGTTCTCCACCTGCAAGCCGGACAACACGGATGCCGAGATCCGTGGCGTGGAAGTGGCGCTGGGTCTGGAAACCGGTCCGCTCCATCATGACCTGAGCTTCGATTACACCCGGGCCGAAGACAAGAACGATGGAGATCAGCAACTGCTGCGCCGCGCCAAGCAGAAAGCCAGCTGGCTGACCCAGGTGCAGCTGGGCCCGGTCGATCTCTCCACCGAGCTGCTCTATGTGGGCAAGCGGGATGACAAGAACTTCAGCAACTTCCCTGCAGAGCGGGTGGAACTGGGTTCCTACACCCTGGTCAATCTGGGGGCCAGCTATGGGGTAACGCCTCAGCTCACTCTGGGTGGCCGCATCGACAACCTGTTTGATCGTGACTATGCCCCGGCCTATGGCTATGCATCGGCGGGTACCGAGTTCAAGTTGACGGCGGATTACCGTCTCTGATCGCCAGCGCTGCTCTATATAGAAGAGAAAAAGCGAGGCCCTGCCATTGTCAGGGCCTTTTCTATTGGCGGCAGGCGGGAGTATGATCGCCGCCTTGCACCAAAGGGGGGCTCAAGTGGCCAATATTCTCGTGTTTGATTCCGGTATGGGTGGCCTGACCATCTACCGCGAGATCCGCCGTGCTCTGCCGGCACACAACTATTTTTACTGCTTCGACAATGCCAACTTCCCTTATGGCGAATTGAGCGAGCCCGCCCTGATTACTGCCTGCTCCCTACTGGTGACCACCATGGTGGCCCGTCATCATATTGATCTGGTGGTGATTGCCTGCAACACGGCCAGCACCATCGCACTGCCGGCCCTGCGTGAGGCACTGGATATTCCCGTGGTGGGGGTTGTGCCAGCCATCAAGCCCGCCGCCGCACAGACTCGCAACGGCTGCATCGGTCTGCTGGCTACACCGGGCACGGTGAGTCGCGACTATACCCACGAACTGATCGCCCAGTTTGCTCCCGGCAAGTGGGTGCTGCTCAAGGGGACCACAGAGCTGGTAATAGAAGCAGAACACAAACTCGCTGGCTTGCCGGTCAACATGGCGCTGTTGCGTGAAGTGCTGGCCGACTGGCTTGAGGGGGAAGTACAGCCGGATACGCTGGTGCTCGGCTGCACCCACTTCCCGCTACTTAATGAAGAGATTGGCCAGCTGATGCCACAATGCCGGCTCATCGACTCGGGCAGCGCTGTCGCCAAACGGGTGAGCTGGTTGCTGGCCAATGGAGGGCATGTCGCCGCGCTGCCTGTTCAGGCTGATGAGGTGATTGCTCGGGCTTACTGTACCCGGCTGGATGGGGAGGCCCAAAAACTGAGAGCCCCCTTGCAAGCATGGGGGCTCTCATCACTGGAAGAGGTAAGGTACTGACGAGCGGTTAGGCCTCCGCTTCGCTACCTTCCCTTTCCTCTTTATCGCGCTTGTCATTCGCTTCACGCACCTTGAGGGTGCGCTGCTGATACTCTTTATCATTCAAAGCCGCAATTGCCTTGGCGGCATCGGCGGCTGGCATCTCCACGAAACCGAAGCCTCTGCGTTTGCCAGTTGCCTTGTCCTTCATCAATCGCACGGAAATGACCTGGCCCTGTTCGGCAAACAACTCGCGCACGGCAATCTCGTTGGCGCGATAGGGCAGGTTGCCTACATATAAGGTGCAGGTCTCCTGATTGGCGATCGACTCGGCGACCGTCGCCGGGGTTCGCTTCAGGAGCAGCGGTACCACGAAACCGCCGATGGCCAGACCTACTGCAAAAATCACTTCCGCTTTCAAAGAGAGCTGCAGGGCCTGGGCAACCAGGTAGCCAACCACTGCCAATACCAAAGCAAGGATTGCGGCCTGCATATATACGGGAAACTTGGATAAATTCATCTTAAAAGACCTTTTGTAAATGAAAGCAAAAAAGGTGCAACACTATATTCACCTCCATGGTAACCAGCTTTCCTGATTAGCGCTACCATGGGCCACTCGGGAGAGGTTATCGGCTCCAGTATGGCATTCCCAAGGCCACTAAAGGCCAGATAAATGACGCTAAAAAGAGAGTGATACAACTGGATTGTGGATAACATTGTATATATACACTGAATAAGCTGTTTCTAATTGAATGATTTGAAGTTTTCGTGATTTTCTTCAAAAAAAGTATTGTCATCCCGGCGCGGCTCCCTATAATGCGCCCCTACCAGCACGGCGGAACACGCCGAACTGATGAGCCAGCCTCCTGATGAGGTGGGCGCCGAAAGAAAAGCGAAAACAATCGCTTGACTCTCGAAGTGAGGAGCGTATTATACGCCACCTC
>NZ_CDBO01000068.1:100177-193928 GCF_000819885.1 Aeromonas fluvialis | reverse complement strand
GGTCATGGGTAATCAGGATAAACAATGACTCGATATCAACCTAAATCTCATTAAGAGTGGATTATATTGTGATTAACGTATTTTCATTAAACTGACGAGGGTGAATGAATATGGCTAATAATGAAATGAATGATAAATTGTCCCTTCAGTCCCGAGGTGGTGAACTGGTTTATACCTCCAGTGATAAGTCTATAAATACGGCCGAGTTGAGAGGTATTGCTTCCGAAATCATAAATTGTTCTGGTGAGGCATGGAATAGGCATAGTCTTGCTTCATTACAAGTAGGCTCTGTCGCCCGCGTTTTGTACTATGCGGATTTATATAAAAAGATTATCGATGTTCCCGGTGTGATTTGTGAGTTTGGGGTGCATTGGGGGGCGGGCATGTCTCTGCTTGTGAATTTGCGCAGTATTTTTGAGCCGTTCAATCAGAGTCGTGTCATCCATGGCTTTGATACATTTACAGGCTTCCCATCTGTTGATGACAATGATGGTGCATTAGCTAATACAGGGGATTACGCGTCGATTGATAATTATGAAGAGATATTGGCCAAAATACTACATATACATGAAAGTTTTGCTCCTATGCGTGATTTGAAAAAACATAGACTTATCAAGGGTGATGTATCGAAGACCATAGACACTTGGCTTGCAGATAACAGTCATGCCGTTATATCAATGGCAATCTTTGACATGGATTTATATAAGCCGACAAAAGATGTTTTACAAAAAATAGTACCTCGTTTAACTCGCGGCTCCTTGTTGGTGTTTGATGAACTGAACTGTGAGTTTTTCCCAGGCGAAACCAAAGCTCTTGATGAGGTATTGGGTCTGAATAATTTGCGGCTTTATAGAACGCCGCTACAACCTCATTGCGCATGGGCTGTATATGGCGAATGATATAGACGTAATCCACTCAAAGATAATATGTGCGGCTGATGAGCCTGCTCAATATATTGAAGTCAGACACACGCCATGGAACGATGCTGTATTAGGCTGGCGTAGTTGTGAAATAATTGATTATTGCCCTAAAGAGTCTATTTTTGAATCTGTTTTACAGCGAGCAATAGAATTTATTCACTCAGCTGGCTATACTTATGTTCAGGGCCGAATTGAACATAATAGAGTAAAGCGGCAGGCTATTGAAAGGGCTGGATTCTATTTTGCGGAGTTGAGTTATCAACTGTCATTTCATAATCCTTGTCAATATAAGTACAGCGATAAGTTGCGTCGGCAAATTTTGTTAATGCCAGTTGAAAGACAAGAGGATATCGATTTTATTAAAAAGACTGCTCATGATGGGTTTCATTATGGTCGGTTACTTGAAGATATTAATATTAATATCGAGTTCGCCAGAATGCGCACTGCGAATTGGATTGACGCCCTGTTGCAGTCACCCAATGAACTGCTTTTGGCTAAGCATGGCAGTAAACCCATAGGCTTCCATGCTCAGCGCGTATCATCTGATCTTAATGACATCGATTGGCTATTAACTGGAACCTCTGCTGATTGCTCCATGCTATCTGTGCCACTGTGGCATGCTGCATTCATTGCGGCTCAGGAGAGACATTTCAAATGTATAAAAACAGTGGTATCAGCGGCTAATGTTGGGGTGCTCAATCTGTATAACACTTTCCCATTTCGAGTGAATAAATCATTGTGCGGCTATCATCTCTTGCTCAACAAATAATG
The DNA here is from genome assembly GCF_000819885.1 of Aeromonas fluvialis. Classification (GTDB taxonomy): domain Bacteria; phylum Pseudomonadota; class Gammaproteobacteria; order Enterobacterales; family Aeromonadaceae; genus Aeromonas; species Aeromonas fluvialis. The sequence goes on along the minus strand of NZ_CDBO01000068.1, from coordinate 192,237 downwards.
GTGCTGATTTAATTGTGATGGCGTTGAATTCGCTCTAAGTTAGCCGCGTAGATTATACTGATGTATATAATCATGTGATAAAGGGGTACAGAGTATGATTCCTTTTAATAAGCCTTATCTACATGGTCGAGAGCTGGTCTATATTGCCGAGTCAGTGGCCAGTGGTAAAATTTCTGGCGATGGTGTGTTCACGCAAAAATGTCACCATTATCTGGAATCCCGCTATCACCTTGACAAGGTGTTGCTGACGACATCCTGTACCGATGCCCTGGAAATGGCAGCCATTTTGCTCAATATTCAACCTGGTGATGAGGTGATTGCGCCAAGCTATACCTTTGTTTCTACAGTGAATGCATTTGTCCTGCGCGGCGCCAATATTGTCTTTGCTGATTCTTATGCCGATCATCCAAATATTGATCCAGCGCAAATTGAAGCCCTGATTACTCCGCGCACACGAGCCATCATAGTCGTGCATTATGCGGGGGTGGCATGTGATATGGATGCCATCATGCGGATCGCCGAAAATTATAATATTCCCGTAGTTGAGGATGCGGCACAAGCCATCAATTCATTTTATAAATCTAGGCCGTTAGGCAGTATCGGCTGTTTATCAACATTCTCATTCCACGAGACCAAGAATATTATTTCCGGGGAAGGTGGTCTGTTGGTTATAAACGATAAACAATATACGCATCGTGCTGAAATAATTCGCGAGAAAGGAACAAATCGAAGTTCATTCTTTCGAGGCGAAGTTGATAAGTATGGCTGGGTTGATATTGGCTCTTCGTTCCTGCCATCCGATATCATTGCGGCTTATTTGTATGCACAATTAGAGCAGTTGGATGCGATTCAAAAACGCCGGTTGGAAATATGGCATCGTTATTTACAGGCACTGGCACCCGTGGTCTGTGCATATGGGATCAAATTGCCATTGATTCCTGATTATGCCACCAACAATGCGCATATGTTTTACCTGGACTGTGCCAGCCTTCAGCAGCGGAGTCAGTTGATTCAACATCTCGATTTAGCCGGAATCAAAGCCGTTTTTCATTATCAATCTTTGCATCGCAGTCCCTATTTTCAGGGACTACATGATGGGCGCTCGCTGCCCAATGCGGATCATTTCACTGATTCTATCGTCCGTTTGCCGATGTATTTTGATTTGTCGAATGATGAGGTTGATACTGTTTGTGAACAACTGATTGGTTTTCTATTGAGTCATTGATCTCGTGTAAATAAAAAATCATAGGTTGCTTTGTTTGTCGGCATAAAAGTAAGTTCTATGCCGTGATCTGGCAGAATTGGATATGCATCATCTTTTTATTATGGAAAAACGCCATCACTATTTTTAATTAACGCAAAGCTCTGGCATTCAGAGATATCCATCGTCAGATATAAAATGCGGTAGTTGTATTCCACACAAAATTCATGCACCGCTTCGATGACGCCATAGCGATATTGGGAGCGCCAGTTGCCCTGAACATAATCGTGTCCCGCTATGATACCGCTTGATTTCACTTTTTTAGCACAAGCCCTGAGCTCTTCGCGGGTCAACTCATAACTGTGTGTCGTATCAATATATACCCAATCGAAGGTCTGATCCGGGAAACTCTCCAGTGCCTCCAGCGAAGGTTTGCGGTGAATGGTCACCTCTCCGCGCTGTTGTTGCTGCTGAAAATGGTTGTTCACACTCAGGTACAACTCTTCGCCGTAGCGATCCGAACCCCATATATCCACCAGATGTAGCTGCGCCGGAGCACAGATATCCATGATCTGGCGACTAAAATCACCCGCCGCCACGCCCAGTTCGGCCACGACGCCCTGGGTGGGTAACTTCTCGAGCAGTGCCAATCGATCGGTCAACAAGGTTGTGCCCTCGATATGCTGCTGCAGCAGAGGGATCTTCGGCAGCATATCCTCACGTTTGGAATGCACTGCTTGCAGGGCATTCTCATATTCGCGACTGGTCTGCAGTATCTCGTCACACTCTACGACGGGGATGCCCGGCTCGATTCCATAACTGGCCAGCGTCTGGTTGATCTCGCTGACAAAAGAGCTGGCGATCAAGATTTTGTCGAATTGGACGCCTGAAAGCTGACTGGGGTGATAGACCGGCTTGTTCATCCAGCGTGTGCCTTGTTTGGCCGGGTCACTGTCAACAAATCCCAGTAGTGTAAAGTTCAGCGCCAGAGCAGGCAGGAAGTGCAGGGCTTGGGTAGAGGTTCCATAGATTAGGATGTGCATAGAGGCTCCGCGGCGGAATCAGAGTGTTGGCGACAAAACGTCGTAGATCTGGGCTTGCTGCTCAGGCGTTAAGCCTGGGAACAGCGGCAGCGTGATGGCGCCGGCATAGAACTGTTCGGCTTGCGGCAAGGGAGCTGGGGCCCAGCGTTGATACCAGGGCTGATGGTAGATTGGCATGTAGTGCACGTTAGCACCGATGCCTTGGGCCCGCAGTTGCTCAAAGATACGGAGGCGCTGCTCGGGGGCTACGCGGTGTACATAAAGATGGAAGGCACTGCGCCTTTCTTCACTGAAGTAGCGAGGGAGTAGCTCCGGCGCCAATGCTTCGAAGTAGCGGCGGGCCAGCTTGCCGCGCTTTTGAATCCAATTCTCCAGATTCTGCATCTGGCTCAACCCCAATGCGGCCTGGATATCAGTCATGCGGTAGTTGAAGCCGAGCATCTGTTGCTCGTAGTACCAGGGGCCGTCCGGTTCGTTGATAAAGTCTTCCGGTTCGCGGGTGATGCCGTGGCTGCGCAGTAGACGCATGGTCTTGGCAAGCTGCGGGTCATTAGTCATCGCCATGCCGCCTTCGCCCGTGGTGATGATTTTCACCGGGTGGAAGCTGAAGACGGTGATATCGCTGTAGCGACCGCTGCCGGTTGGTTCGTCATGATAGCGAGCACCGAGGGCGTGACAGGCATCTTCGATGATGCGAAAGCCATATTGCTGACTCAGGGCATGGATCGCCTGCATGTCACAGGGCAGACCGGCAAAGTGCACCGGGATCACCACCTTCGGCAGTTTTCCTTCCTTCTTCGCCAGCGCCAGTTTCTTTTCCAATTCCACTGCGCAAAGGTTGCCGGTGTCCGGCTCCACATCGACAAAATCGACCTGGGCCCCGCAATAGAGGGCGCAATTGGCGGAGGCGACAAAGCTGATAGGGCTGGTCCACACCCAATCCCCGAGGCCGACGCCCAGTGCCAGACAGGCGATATGCAGTGCTGCTGTACCTGAATTGACCGCCACTCCAAATCGAGCATCACAATAATCAGCAACCGCTTGTTCAAAACGAGGGACGACCGGTCCCTGCGTCAGAAAGTCAGATTTGAGAACTCCCACAACAGCATCGATATCTGCCTGGCTGATAGATTGGCGGCTATAAGGGATCATTCTGCTACCTTGCTCTGGTTCATCTTCTGCAGCTGTTCAATGGAGAAAAAGTCAGGGTTGCTGCGAGAGTTGTATTCAAATCCCTGCTCGACCATCTTTCCTTTTTCGCCCGCAGCAGTCTTGGAGAAGTCGTTGTTGCGGTTGTTGAAGTTGATAGTCGGCCCGATGATGAAGAAGTCGTTGAACTCAAAGGTGTGGTAAGAGTCATCGGCAGGGCACATCACTTCATGGAGCTTCTCTCCAGGGCGGATACCGATGATCTTGTGTGGCAGGTTTGGCGCCATAGCACTGGCGAGATCTGTAATTCGGACGGATGGCAATTTGGGAACGAATATCTCCCCCCCTTTCATGCGGCCGAAATTGTCCAGCACGAAATCCACCCCTTGCTGCAAGGTGATCCAGAAACGCGTCATCTCCTCATGGGTGATGGGCAACGCATCTGCGCCTTGGTCAATCAGCTTTTGGAAGAAGGGGACGACAGAGCCGCGAGAACCGACCACATTGCCATAACGGACCACGGCAAAACGGGTGGGATCTTGCCCTGCAATGTTGTTTGCTGCCACGAAGAGCTTGTCTGATGCCAGTTTGGTGGCACCGTAGAGATTGATTGGGTTGGCGGCTTTGTCGGTGGAGAGGGCGATGACTTTTTTGACTTGATTGAGCAAGGCGGCCTGGATGACGTTTTCAGCACCATGGATATTGGTTTTGATACACTCCATGGGGTTGTATTCAGCAGCTGGAACCTGTTTCAGTGCTGCTGCATGGACCACGTAATCGACGCCACGCATTGCCATGGTGAGCCGGTTGGCGTCTCGTACATCACCGATAAAATAGCGCATGCAGGGGTCGTTAAACTCCTGCTGCATCTCGAACTGTTTCAGCTCGTCACGGGAATAGATGATGAGGCGTTTGGGTTTGTAACGCTCCAGTACTGTCTTGACCAATCGTTGGCCAAACGAGCCAGTGCCACCTGTGATCAGTAGCGTTTTATCGTTGAACATTGTGGGCATCTCGTCATAAAAACAGTAGATGAATCATATGCTAGCAAATAAAGTACCAGCTTTTTTGGCAAAGAGTGTGATCCATTCACAAAAACAGTTTTAAAGATGTGGTTGCTAGCCTGTACGTCGCAGGTTGACCCTGTCGGTAGCAGCGCTTATGTCTGCGAGGTGAGTTGGATCGCTTGGCAAATTTGCTCCACCGCATTGAGGGCCCTCGGGGTGAAGCGGTGCAGCTCATCCGAGTTGATCAAATCGAGTCGCTGATGCTGTACGGCGCCCAGATTGGGCCACTTCTGCCAGTGACGCAGGGCGTCAGAATCTTGACTCCCGGCCAGGATCAGCGCGGGGTTGGCCCTGATGACCTGTTCAATATTCGCCTGAGGATAGGGTGTTCTGGCATTGCTCATGACGTTGATTCCGCCGCAGAGCTCGATGGCCTGAGCAGGCCAGGCGTTGCCGCTCACGCTGGTGAGTGGCGGGTACCAGAGTTGGTAGAACACCTTGACGCCGGTTGGCTGGCCATAACGCTGTTGCAGCTCATGCAGGCGCGCCATATAGCGTTCGGCGGCTTCGTTGGCACTTTTCTCAACACCCAGCAATTTGCCCAGCGCCCGCATCTCGTTAGCTAGCGAGGCAAACTCGGTGGGCTCCGAGTAGAAAACCGGGATACCCAGCTGCTCCAGCGGAGCCAGCATTCGTGACTGGGCCGAGCGCCAGCCCAGGATCAGGTCCGGTTTTTGTGCCAGCAGCGCTTCGATATTAATGCTGCGATAATTGGCTACCTTGTGCTTGGTTTTGACCTCGGGGGGATAGTCTGAGGCATCGTCAATGGCCACCAGTTTGTGGCCGGCGCCAATCTCGTAGAGCAATTCGGTCAGGTGAGGAACAACGCTCACCACCCTGCTCGGGGTCGCTGCCAACAGCGCACCGGGCAACCAGGCCAGCAGTACGCAGGGCAGCCAGATAAGCAATCGCAACCATCTAGCCATGAACTAACCCTGCCACAGTGACAAGCAGCGCCAGCATCAACCAGCCCCAGCCCATTCCTTGCAGAATATTGAGCACCTTGCGCGGTGTCTCGCTATCTGGTTCAGCACCCGTGCCGATGACTGGCCAGCGCTGGAGAGTCCCCTGATAGTAGCGAGGGCCACCAAGGCGGATCCGGCACTTGTCAGCAAGTAGCGTGAGCAGCATCCCGATAGCAGGGTAGGGCCAGATCGCACCATTGCGCAGCAGTTGGGTTGCCTGCTTGAGCCGTGTCAGCAGGAGCGGCAGCCCTAGCAGCAGGATAGTGGGGGCATTGAGTCCCTGATAGAGGGCGCTGGCGGCACGGCCAAAATAGCCAAACGCGGGATCCTTCATGCTCCAGCCTTGGCTCATCAGCTGAGTCAGCCGCCAGAGCAGGGCGCCTTGTACCCCCATGAGAGCGTACCCCAGCAGCGGGCCAGCCCATTGGCCCACCAGGCGCAGGGCGCAGCTTTCGCTTACCGCTTTGGCAATCCCCAGGGCCGAGAGCTTGCCAGTCTCCCGCTTGAGCCAGGGAGTCGCCTGCAATCTCGCCAGCGGCAGGGTCTCTTGCGTCGCGAGCGAGCGGGTGGCATGGGCGAGTTCGCGCAGCGGGCGGGATTCGAGCATCAGCAGCAGGAACAGCATGTCGAAGATCGGCTCGCTCAAGGCCAGATTGCGCAGTGACCAGAGCCCGGCGGCGCAGGGGAGCCAGACTACCAGCATTGCCAGCAGGCCGGCCTGCATTTGCTGGCGGGGTGTACCATCTGGTCTGTGTACCTTGTGCCCCAGCTGGGTCAGCAGGGGCGTAATGGCCGAGAGCCGCAGATGGGATGGCCACGGGATCACCGCCTCCAGCAGGGCCGCCCCCACCAGAATGGCCGCCGTCGTCGAGAAGAGGGCGTCGGCCATCAAATCAAGCGAGCCGGTCTCGATCACAGCTTGCCGAGCATCTTGATGATCACTTCGGCGGAGTGCTTGCCGGCCACTTCGATGAAGGCATCGAAGGATTCAACCTGTTCCTTGCCAGCGACGTCGGACATGGCGCGCACCACCAGATAGGGCACCTTGAACATGTGGCACACCTGACCGATGGCGGCCCCTTCCATCTCGACCGCCAGCATCTGCGGGAAGTCAGCGCGGGCCTTGGCGATGGCGTCCGGCTTGCACATGAACTGATCGCCGGTGCAGATAAGGCCAACCTTGGTCTGGTGCTTGCCCTGCTCGGCGATGCAATCCTGAGCGACCGCGATGAGTTTCTCGTCGCAGGGGAAGGCGGCGGGTTGCTGCGCCATCTGGCCCATCTCGTAACCAAAGGCGGTCACGTCCACATCGTGGAAACGCATCTCGCTGGCGATCACCACATCACCGATGTGCAGATCCTGGGCAAAGCCGCCCGCAGAGCCGGTATTGATGACGCAGTCGGGGGCGAATTTTTCCAGCAGCAGGCTGGTGGCCACGCTGGCGGCGACCTTACCGATACCGGAGCGGGTCAGGATCACCTCTTTGCCTGCCAGCATCCCTTGATAGAACTCGCAGCCGCCCAGTTGCAGGGTGGTGGGGTTGCTCATCTGGCTGCGCAGCAGGGCTACTTCTTGCTCCATGGCGCCGATAATTCCTACTTTCATTGCTGACCTCGTCTTGCTAGCCGTGTGGCTGAATTTAAGTTGCTGTAGATCATAACAAAAGATGGCGTCGGCGCCGAGAGGCACAACAAAAGGAGGGATTGATGACAATGCTTCATACAGGTATGAAGGCGACGGTAAAGGCAACATCAATGCTGGTAATAATAGAGGAAAGGTGTGCTTGGCAGAGGGGGGTATCCAGCAAATTGAAGGGGCGGTAGTGCCGATAGCCGATATGGCGACCCAGATTGCCAGTGCTTGTAGCGAGCAGGATGCGGTTTCTGATGAGTAGGGCCGTCATGTCGAGCGGACCAACGGATCTGCTAATGAGGCAGCGCAGGGGGAGAGGAATGCTTGCCATCAGGGTGTCGAAATGAAAGAGGCCAGTCAGTCAGAACGCGAGTTTGCGAGAGGCAATGATGGCAAGGGAAGAGGGCATGCAGCGCCCACCTTGCAACTAACCATTGCCAATGAGCAGAGACAAAAAAACCGGCTTGCGCCGGTTTTTTTGTCTTGGTGAATGCTGGCAGCTGGCTTATTTGGCCAGAGACTCCGGCAGCTCTTCACGGATCTTGCCCAGCATCTCTTTCAGGACGCGCGGGTTGGCAACCACGATGTTGCCGGAGTTTTCGTAGTTGTGACCGCCTACGAAGTCGGTGACGATGGCGCCGGCTTCTTTGGCCAGCAGTTCACCGGCAGCGGTGTCCCAGGGTTTCAGGCCGATCTCCCAGAAACCGTCGACGCGACCGGCAGCCACATAGGCCAGATCAAGCGCGGCAGAGCCTGAGCGACGGATGTCGGCACACTCGATGAACATGCTCTGGAACATCTTCAGGTACGGCTCGATGTGGTGCTTTTGCTTGTAGGGGAAACCGGTGGCCAGTACGGTGCCAGCCAGCTCTTTGGCTTTGCCGACACGGATACGGTAGCCGTTCAGCTGGGCGCCGCTACCACGGGTAGCAGTAAACAGTTCGTCACGGATGGGATCGTAAACAACGGCTTGTTCGGTTTTGCCTTTCACGCGCAGGGCGATGGAAACGGCAAAGTGCGGAATGCCTTTGACAAGGTTGGTCGTGCCATCCAGTGGGTCAATGATCCATTGGTAGTCCGGATTGGTACCGGCAATCTCACCAGACTCTTCAGCAACAATGCTGTGCTCCGGGTAAGATTTTTTGATGGTGTGAATGATGGCCGCTTCGGCTTCACGGTCAACGTTGGTCACGAAGTCATTGCTGCCTTTTTGGATAGCCTCAATGTTCTCGGGCTGGGAGAAGGCTTTTACTACAACTTGACCGGCGTTGCGCGCAGCGCGCACGGCGATATTCAGCATCGGATGCATAGGTTCACCACTGGATGTTAAAGAACGGGGGATAAAAGGACGCGGTATAATACCAGTATTTTGTGCGATGGCAACTGTTATCCCCCTACGACCAATTGATGACCACTGCCAGATTTGACGGCTCCAATATAGACCAGAACTGCGCTAGTCTTATCCCAGCCGCCGGATACTGGCTGTCATGAGCATAGGGATGTGAACCATGAATTTGTCATTAGTGAGTCAAAATGTGTCCACTGCCAGCGAGGGATTGCTGGCCATTTTACGATCGTCACCCGAGTATGGTGATCACTTTGCCCACATCAGCGTGACCCCCCTTGCCCAATGGCAACCCGCCAAGACTGAAGCCGCAATCCTGTTGCTGGACGGAGACGCTCCCTAGCAGGATGCCGGATTTGCCCGGGGAGAGGATGAGACGATTGGTTTGCCGGTCTTGCCGCTGCTGATCCGCAAGGGAGACAAGGAGCTGACGGTCTGCGGGCCGGATGTGCGTGACCCCCGTTTCTATTTTGTCTCAAACGGCATCGTGCTGGATGAGGCTGAGCTGGCCGAGCCTGCCTGCAGCCGGGTGCTGCTGCGCAAGCTGGAGTCCTACTTCCCGCTGCTTTCCCGGCTTATCATGCTGCGCCAGCGCCAGCCGGTCGCCATGTTCAACTAGCATTTACCATTGCCAGAGCGCACCAGCGGCGCACCGTGGCCTTGTTTGGCCAGCGGTGCGCCGCTTTTTAATGGTCTGGAGCCGGTCACTTGTTGCAAGATGAGGCGGCTATGGTGTTGCACCCTGTTCAAACCGTGCAATCTGGCTATGACCAACAAGGAGTGAATCATGATCGACTTTTACACCGCCGCGACCCCCAATGGTTTCAAAGTGGCAATAGCCCTCGAAGAGCTGGGGTTGCCCTATCGGGTGATCCCGCTCGATTTGTCGGCGCTGGATCAGAAGCAGCCTGAGTTTCTGGCCATCAATCCCAATGGCCGTATTCCGGCCATTGTCGATCGGGATAACAACGATTTTGCCGTGTTCGAATCGGGGGCCATCCTCATCTATCTGGCGGAGAAAGCAGGCAAGTTGCTGCCGGCCGATCCCAAACGCCGCTCTCAGGCCATCCAGTGGCTGATGTTCCAGATGGGCGGGGTAGGACCCATGATGGGGCAGGCCAACGTCTTTTACCGCTACTTCCCCGAGAAGATCCCCGCCGCCATCGAACGTTACCAGAAGGAGGGGCGCCGCCTGTTCGAGGTGCTCGACAGCCATCTGGCCCACCACGAATATCTGGCGGACGAGTACAGCATCGCCGATATCGCCACCTGGCCCTGGGTGCGGATTTATGACTGGAGCGGCATCTCCATCGAGGGATTGCCCCATCTGCAAGCCTGGATGGATCGCATGGCACAGAAGCCTGCCTGCCAGAAGGGGATCACCATACCGCCGCGCAAGGAGCAGCCCGATGAGCTGATCAAGCAGGCGCAACAGATGGTAACACGTTGATTTTTCACTGCTGACGGGGCGAAACGCCCCGTAATATTAGAAAAACTAAGGCAAGCCGATTATAAAGATTCGTTCGTTTTCTGTGAGCTGAGTCACTATGATGCCCGCCATACCACCAAGCGTCCTGTGTGGTGGTATGGCGGGCTCCCCGCCTACTGTTTCCAACACTATTTTTGATTGCATCACAGCCTCTGTGATCAGATTCCTCTGGGCCATTTTATGCCGGAGGCGCGGCAGCATTTTTTCGATTTTTTGGGACTGATATGGATCGGCACAGTTTTTATCCGTTGTTTTTATTGACCATTCTGATGGTCGCTGTGGGCCAGATGACCCAGACCCTTTATGTTCCCTCCATTCCCATGATGGCGGGGGACTTCAATGTGGCCTCGGGTCAGCTGCAGGCGGTGATGGCCTGTTACCTGATCCCCTATGGCCTCTCCCAGTTTGTCTACGGGCCGCTGTCGGATCGTATCGGCCGTCGCCCGGTGCTGATCGTCGGCATGATGGTGTTTCTGGCGGGCACTCTAACCATCCAGCTCATCCCGCACTTCAGCGCCTTGCTGGTGGGCAGCTTTATTCAAGGGCTGGGGACCGGTGCGGGTGGTGCCATGAGCCGTACCGTGATGCGCGATCGCTACAACGGCGCCGAGCTCAATCGTGCCAACAGTCTGGTGAGCATGGGGGTGATCTTCTCCCCGCTGCTGGCTCCTGTGCTGGGTGGCTGGCTGACCGAGCTGTTCAACTGGCGCGCCGGTTACTGGTTCCTGTTCGGTTTTGGTGCCGTAGCCACTCTGGCTATCATGGCTTGGTTTGGTGAGACGCTGCCTGCCGCAGCCCGTCAGCCGCTGCGCGTCGGTGCTGCCTATCGCCACGTGCTGGGCAACCCCAAGTTTCAGGGCAACCTGCTCTGCCTGATGGCGACCTTTGCCGGACTTGCGGTATTTGAAGCAGCTGCCGGGGTGCTGCTGGGCGATGTGCTCAAGCTGAGCGCCCGTACCGTGAGCGTGCTGTTCGTGTTGCCGCTGCCTGGCTATCTGTTCGGTGCCTGGCTCTCTGCCAAGCTGAGCTTTCGCTTGAGCCAGGGCAAGCTGATGCGTCTGGGGATCGCCTTTCTGGCGCTGGGGTCGCTGATCATTCTGGTACCGGGGCTGTTCGGGATCGTCAGTGCCGCCTCGTTAATCGGTGGTGCGGCTGTCTACTTCATCGGTAGCGGCATCCTCTATCCGACCGCGACCTCTTGCGCCATCGAGCCCTTCCCGGGTCAGGCGGGGACGGCCGGTGCCATTCTCGGCGGGATGCAGAATCTGGGGGCGGGCGTGGTGACCCTGCTGGCCGCCGGTTTCCCGATGACCGGTCAGGTGACTCTGGGGGCCATCATGACCCTGATGGTGCTGTTCGTGGCCCTGAGCTTTGTCTGGTTGCGCCACCACGGCTCCCCCCACGAGCAGATGGCCATCTGATCAACCCGGTTTCTTGCCGACCAAGCCCATCCTCGCCGGTGGGCTTTGTTTTATCAGAGGAACAGGTTGATAACTCTCCTCCGCTTGAGCAGGTCAACAATGCGCACTCAAGGCTGGGTGTTGAGTGCGCAGAAAGAAAAAGCCCGTCACGTAAGTGACGGGCTTTTGCTGTTGGTACCCCGAGATGCCGTTGCCGGTTTGGGCCCTTGAACCGTCGGTTCAAGGCGGGAATCGGATCTGACCGCAGGCTTCTCGGTCGTGCCGAGCATGCGCAATAGCCAGAAGGCCGATCCCCTGTTGGGTATGATTATCGGCTCGGGGACTTGAACCGGCTGACAAACATCCCAGGGGATTTTAAAACGGGTTGCGATTAGGGCTGTTGCCCCTCTTCGCTGGAATCACCATATTGTCCGTGCTCGATCAAGGCCGCTTCGATGGTACGTTGCAGCATCTTGATCCGTTTGTCCATGGTCTCAGAGTATTGGTGGTTCTTCTCTTTTTCAAGGCAGAGCTCATGACAAAAATTGAGCGCCGCCATGATCGCCAATTGCTCATTGCTGGAGACTTTGGAACGTTGACGCAGGTCGATCAACTTGTCGGTCAGCTGCTCGGCGGCCTGGCGCAGGGCATCCTGCTGTCCTACAGGACAGGATACCTTGTAGGGACGTCCCAAAATGACGATTTCTACGGCCTCTGTGCTCATGCCTTCCTCAATACGGCGGAGCTGATTTCCGCCTTTATCCACGTGGACAACTGGGCGGGACTATATAGCGCAGATGCATAAGTTTCAAGGCCTTGCTGGCTCTGGAAGAGGGAGAATGCTAGGATCCTGAGCATTAATTCTGCAAATTTGCCTGAACTTTGAGCGGATCTTCGATGAGCAAAACGAACCCCCATAAATATGCGGCCGTGGCCGACATCATGGAACAGCATGAGCTGATGGCCAGTGCTGTAGAGGCCCATGGTGTAATTTGCGGTCTGGTGTGTGGTGGCGTGGCCCTGGATGACAAGAGCTGGTTGCCCTATTTCAACGATCTGGTGAACGACGGTTTCGGCCTGCCGGCCCCGGTGCGCCAGGTGATGACCGATCTGTATCACAATGTGGTCGAGAGCCTGATGGCCCAGAAGGGCGTCGAGTTGCTGCTGCCAAGCGACGATGCGCCCCTTGATGAGCGCATCGACTCACTGGTGGATTGGTCACAGGCGTTTTTGGCCGGTTTCGGTGTGGTGCAGCAGGAGCTCTCCCGCGCGTCGGAAGAGCTGCAGGAGATGATCCAGGATATCGCCAGCATCACCCAGGTCTCTGCCGAATTCGATCAGGAAGATGACGAGAACGAAGCCTCCTTCCTGGTGCTCTACGAGCACGTCAAACTGGGGGTCATGATGTCCTTCGAAGAGTTTGGCAAGCGCCCCGACACCCCGAGCGAGCCGCCGACCCTCCACTGAGCCGGTGGCCGACGCGGCTGAACACTATCTGCAAGAGCGCCTGATGGCGCTCTTTTTTATGGTTGTTTTGTGGCTAACCCTGTGAGGCGCAACCGGTTTTTTGCCGCTGACGTCGCATTCGGCCAGCGGCTTTGTGATAGCATGAGGCCACCTTTTTCACTTCTTCCTCTCTGCTTATGTCTCAATCTGATGTGCGACAGGTCGATGTCACCCTGGTCGGCGGTGGAATGAGTGGTGCCGTGCTGGCGCTCTCGCTGGCGGCCCAGCTTCGATCCGATGGCTCCCCCCTCGAGATCCTGCTGCTGGAGGCGAGCGTCCCCGAACAGCACACCCATTCAGGGTTTGACGCTCGCGCCATTGCGCTCTCGGCCGGTACCTGTGATGCGCTGTCGCGGCGCGGACTCTGGCCGCTGTTTGCCCCCCACTGCACCCCCATTACCCATATCCATGTCTCGGATCGGGGCCACTTCGGTCAGGCTCGCCTGTCGGCTGCCGAATATGGTCTGCCTGCGCTGGGTCAGGTGATCGAGCTGGCGTCCGCCGGTCACGAGCTGCAACGGGCGATGGCGGCTGCCAGCAATATTCGGGTCTGTTGTCCGGCCCGGGTGAGCGAGATTGAGCCCGATGCTGAGAAGGTGAGCCTCACCCTCGAGAGTGGCGAGCGGATTGAAACCCGCCTGCTGGTGGCGGCGGACGGGGGCAACTCCTTCGTGCGTCAGCACGTCAAGTTGCCGGTGACCCGCCACGACTTTGAGCAGAGCGCCATCATCGCCACCGTCAAAACGGCGCAAGACCCCAAGGGGCGTGCCTTCGAGCGCTTTACCCAAGGGGGCCCGCTGGCCCTGCTGCCGATGCAGGATGGCCTCTCCTCGCTGGTGTGGAGTGTCGGCCGCCATGAGGTGGATGAGCTGATGGCCCTCGATGAGGCGGCGTTTCTCGCCCGACTGCAGCAGGCTTTCGGTTGGCGGCTCGGCCGCTTCGAGCGATGCGGCGTGCGTCACGTCTATCCGCTCATTCTGACCGCCTGCGACTATCCGCTGGCCCAGCGCACCGTGCTGGTGGGCAATGCGGCTCACGCCCTGCACCCCATCGCCGGGCAGGGCTTCAACCTCGGGATGCGGGATCTTGACCTGCTCACCGGGGCGGTGGCCAAGGCGTTGGCAGAGGGGGAGGATATCGGCAGCTTCAAGGTATTGAGTGGCTACTGGCAGCAGCGTCAGCGCGATCAGGAGCAGACCGTCTGGCTCACCTCCTCGCTGGCCCAGCTTTTCTCCAATGGTCACGGCCCGTTGGTGGCGGGGCGCAATCTGGCGCTTACCCTGATGGGGCGGCTCCCATGCCTCAAGGCGCCGCTCGCCTCGCGCACCCTGGGTTTTGTCGCCGATGTGTGCGGCAACTAGCCAGCACTTGTTGAGTGGAACCTGCTGACCGCCATTCGTTGATCAAAACGTATTGAATAAAGAGGCGATGCCTGCGGGCGTCCCCTCGCTGGCCAACGGGTCAGCCCTGAAAGGATGAGATGATGCAGATGCAAAATGTGGATGTGGTGATTGTCGGTGGTGGCATGGTGGGGCTGGGGCTCGCGGCGGCCCTTAAACATAGCGCCCTCAAGGTGCTGGTGGTGGAGGGGCAACTGCCCGACCCGCAGCTGGGGGAGGTGGCCGACAACCGGGTCAGCGCCCTGAGCCTGGCCAGCCAGCAGATCCTGCGCCATGTCGGCGCCTGGGACGGCATTGAAGCGCGCCGCCTGCAGGCCTACGACAAGATGGCGGTGTGGGAGCAGGACAGCTTCGGTCATATCGACTTCGATGCCGCCAGCCTGCGCCAGCTCTCCCTCGGCCATATCGTCGAAAACCGGGTCATCCAGCTGGCGCTGCTTGACGCGATTCTCGCTGACGGGACACGGGGCGCCAGCAATATCCAGCTGCTTACGCCAGCCAGAGCAAAGAGTTTGCAAAGCGGCCCGGCGGGCGCCCTGCTGCTGCTTGAAGATGGTCAGGCCATCTCTGCCAAATTGGTGGTGGCCGCCGATGGCGCCCACTCCTGGGTGCGCCGTCAGGCCGATATCCCGCTCACCAGCTGGGATTATGGCCACCACGCACTGGTGGCGACTGTGCGCTGTGCCGAACCCCACGAAGCGGTTGCTCGCCAGATCTTCACCCCGGATGGCCCGCTCGCCTTTTTGCCGCTGTGGCAAGAGAACCTCTGTTCCATCGTCTGGTCGCTGCCTGCGGCCCGCGCCGAGGCGCTCTGCGCCTGCGATGACGAGCAGTTCAACCGCCAGCTTACTGCCGCCTTCGATGCCCGCCTCGGTCTGTGCAAGGTGGAGGGGCCGCGCAGCGCCATTCCGCTCACCGCCCGCTATGCCCGCGATTTTGCCCGTGAGCGGTTGGTGCTGGTGGGAGATGCCGCCCACACCATCCACCCGCTGGCGGGGCAAGGGGTCAACCTCGGCCTGCTGGATGCTGCCGCGCTGGCGGAGCAGATCTTGCAGAATCATGCCGCGGGTGAGGATATCGGCCTGCTCGCAAACCTGCGCAGCTACGAGCGCTGGCGCAAGAGCGAAGCGGCTCGCATGCTGGCGGCGATGGAGGGGCTCAAGCGACTGTTTAGCGGCGCCAATCCGCTCAAGAAGCTGGTGCGCGGTGTTGGATTGCGGGCGGCCAATCTGCTGACGCCCTTCAAGGAGGGGGTGATCCGCGCCGCCATGGGGCTGGAGGGAGAGCTCCCCGCATTGGCCCGTCCTGACTGGGCTGTTGCGGCGACCAAGGGCAGTGCCATGCAGGCCAAAGGTGAAAAAAACTAATATTACTCGCTGTTTTTTGCAACAAAAGTAATCCGACAAGGCTGATGACCCGTTTTGGGTGTCAGCCTTTAATTTTGCTCTGGAGCGAAACGTTTTTCTGCAAATTGTGACGAAACGGTAAAAATCAAAATTTAATCTCGTCTGAGTCGGCTTATGGCTGTTTTTATCACTGTATTTATCTTAGTGTCTGGAGTCTGTTTTACGGGAGGGGATTAGTTTTTTTTTGAGCGGCGCACTCGCCTGCTTGTCATATAATCCGCTCCGTTCAAGGAATCCCTCTTGCCTGGCAAGGGCAGGAGCGAGCACACACTTTTGGGGCCGGTCGCTATTTGCTGCGCGCACTGCAGTCAGAGCTGTGGCGCGGGTTGCAAGGGGGGTCGCCAAAGCGAAAAGGCTTTTTGCTAAGGAAAGAATGCGATGATCCAGACGACTGTACTGCATCCCAAACACCTGGAAGCTGGCGCCAAGATGGTGGACTTCCACGGTTGGGAAATGCCCATCAACTACGGCTCCCAGCTGGAAGAGCACCACGCAGTGCGAAGCCGGGCCGGCATGTTCGATGTCTCCCACATGACCATCGTCGATCTGACCGGCGAACGGGTCAAAGCCTTTCTGCAACACCTGCTGGCCAACGACGTGGCCAAACTCACTGCCCCCGGCAAGGCCCTCTACAGCGCCATGCTCAACACCGATGGCGGCGTGATCGATGACCTCATCACCTATTACCTAACCGATACCTTCTACCGGCTGGTGGTCAACTCCGCCACCCGCGACAAGGATCTGGCCTGGATCCGCCATCACGCCATCGATTTCGACGTCACCGTGACCGAACGCCCCGAGCTGGCCATGATCGCGGTGCAGGGGCCCGAAGCCAAGCTCAAGGTTGCCTCGGTGCTGAGCGCCGCCCAACGCACCGCCGTGGTGGGGATGAAACCCTTCTTCGGTGTGCAGGCAGGGGAGCTCTTTATCGCCACCACCGGCTATACCGGCGAGGATGGCTACGAGATCGTGGTGCCGCAAGAGAAAGCCTGCGAGCTGTGGCAGGCACTGCTGGATAACGGCGTCGCCCCGTGCGGCCTCGGTGCCCGCGATACCCTG
Source organism: Aeromonas fluvialis (assembly GCF_000819885.1). Lineage (GTDB taxonomy): Bacteria > Pseudomonadota > Gammaproteobacteria > Enterobacterales > Aeromonadaceae > Aeromonas > Aeromonas fluvialis. Next base: position 175,575 of record NZ_CDBO01000068.1, on the reverse strand, counting down.
CGCCTCGAAGCAGGGATGAACCTCTACGGTCAGGATATGGACGAGTCAGTCTCTCCGCTGGCCGCCAACATGGCCTGGACCATCGCCTGGGAGCCGAGCGATCGCAACTTTATCGGCCGCGACGTGCTGGAAGCGCAGAGAATGGCGGGCAACCAGCCCAAGCTGGTGGGTCTGGTGATGATCGATAAAGGGGTGCTGCGTGCCGGTATGCCCGTTACCTTCACCGCGGCAAACGGTGAGAGGCGGGAAGGTGTGATCACCTCCGGCTCTTTCTCCCCCACCCTGGGCTACAGTATCGCTCTGGCGCGGGTGCCCCGCGATATCGGCGAGCAGGCCCAGGTGGAGATCCGCAACAAGCTGGTCACAGTGACGGTCACCAAGCCCGCTTTTGTCCGTAACGGCCAGAAGTTGGTTTAATACCGTTTTGGGGGAGGGCCGTGCCTTCCCCGCCGCTTTTTATATTCGTTTTTAAACGCGACTCAAAGATCAAAGGAAGCACAAATGAGCCATATCCCGAGCGAACTGAAATATGCCACTTCCCACGAGTGGATCCGTGTTGAAGCCAACGGCGAGGCCGTGGTCGGTATCACCGAGCACGCCCAAGAGCTGCTGGGTGACATGGTGTTTGTCGAGCTGCCGATCGTTGGCAAGCAGGTCAGTGCCGGTGACGACTGCGCCGTGGCCGAGTCGGTCAAGGCGGCCTCCGACATCTATAGCCCGGTGAGCGGCGAGATCATTGCCGTCAACGAAGAGCTGGAAGGGAGCCCCGAGCTGGTCAACTCCGACCCCTACAGCGCTGGCTGGCTGTTCCGCATCAAGCTCGATGACGAGAGCGAGCTGGCCAACCTGCTGGATGCCGAAGGCTACCAGAACGTGGTGGACGAAGAGTAATGCCCCCGGGCCCTGCCAACACAGCAGGGCCCCTTTGTATGACCGCCAACCGGGCAAGCACCGGTCGGTGGAAGGGTGAAGTCGTCCGCGCCAGCCGTTTGCCAGCCTAGGAGCCTAGGAGGCAAACGGGCCGGTTCGCAACAAGGCGATCCCCTCTTGATGCTGCCGCAGCATCCGGTGCCGCCCCCTGCCTGCGGGACCCAGAACATGAGTGGAGTCGGTATCAGCCGACGATCAGGAACATCAGGTCTTGGTTATTAGGATGTCATGCCAGGACTTATTTATCAGGAATAGGGAAATGACCCAGTCACTGTTTGAACTCGAGCAAAAAACCGATTTTGTCCGCCGTCATATCGGCCCGGGCGAGGAAGAGCTGCGCCAGCTGCTGGCGACCGTCGGGGCCGAAAGCCTGGACGATTTGATTGAACAGACCGTGCCCGCCGCCATTCGCCTGCTGGGTCCGCTGGGGATCGGTGCCGGCATGACCGAAGTGGAGGCGCTGGCCAAGCTCAGGGGCTATGCCGCTCAGAACAAGATTGCCAAGAGCTACATCGGCATGGGTTATCACGATACCCATGTGCCCCACGTCATTTTGCGCAACGTGCTGGAAAACCCGGGCTGGTATACCGCTTACACCCCGTACCAGCCCGAGCTGGCGCAGGGCCGTCTCGAAGCCCTGCTCAACTTCCAGCAGCTGACGCTGGATCTGACCGGCATGGATCTGGCAAGCGCCTCCCTGCTGGATGAAGCGACCGCCGCCGCCGAGGCGATGGCGCTGGCCAAGCGGATGGCTAAGTCCAAATCCAACCTCTTCTTCGTGGCCGATGACGTGCACCCGCAGGTGATCGATGTGGTCAAGGAGCGCGCGGTTCACTTTGGTTTCGACGTGGCGGTTGGCGCCGCGAGCGATGCAGTGAGCGAAGAGGTGTTCGGTGCCCTGTTCCAGTACCCCACCACCACAGGTGAGGTGAAAGATCTGCGCGCCCTGATTGCCGCGGTACAGGCCCAGAAAGGGCTGGCTTGCGTCAGCGCCGATCTGCTCTCCCTGCTGCTGCTCAAGTCCCCGGGCGAGCTGGGCGCCGACGTGGTGTTGGGCTCCGCCCAGCGCTTTGGTGTGCCCATGGGTTACGGTGGCCCACACGCCGCCTTCTTCGCTACCCGCGATGCCTACAAGCGCTCCATGCCGGGCCGCATCATCGGTGTTTCCAAGGATGCCCGTGGCAAGGCTGCGCTGCGTATGGCGATGCAGACCCGCGAGCAGCATATCCGCCGCGAAAAGGCCAACTCCAACATCTGTACCGCACAGGTGCTGCTGGCCAACATGGCGAGCTTCTACGCCGTCTACCACGGCCCGGTGGGGCTGAAAACCATCGCCTCCCGCGTGCACCGTCTCACCACCATTCTGGCGCTCGGCCTCAAGGCCAAGGGCGTGGCCCTCAAGCATGCCAGCTGGTTCGATACGATCACCGTCTTGACTAACGAAGGGCAGACTGCTGACAAGGCCGCGCTGATTGCCAAAGCCGAAGGGCTGGGCATCAACCTGCGTGCAGACCTCGACGGTGCGGTAGGGGTGTCGCTCTCTGAAACCACCACCCGCGCTGATGTGGTCGAGCTGTTCGATCTCTTCCTAGGCCAAGGTCACGGGCTCGATATCGAGGCTCTCGACAAGGCGGCCCAGACCCATCATGCCATCCCGCAGGATATGCTGCGCACCGATGCCGTGCTGACCCACGAGGTGTTCAACAAGTACCACTCCGAAACCGAGATGCTGCGTTATATCCACCGTCTCGAAGCGAAAGATCTGGCGCTCAACTACGCCATGATTTCGCTCGGCTCCTGCACCATGAAGCTCAACGCCACCGCCGAGATGATCCCGGTGACCTGGCCCGAGTTTGGCAAGCTGCACCCGTTCGCCCCGCAGGCGCAGGCCAAGGGCTACCAGCTGCTGCTGGCCGATCTGGAAGATTGGCTGGTGAAGGTGACCGGTTATGATGCGGTCTGCATGCAGCCCAACTCTGGCGCTCAGGGCGAATACGCAGGTCTCTTGGCCATCAAGAAGTACCACGAATCCCGCGGCGAGGGGCATCGCGACATCTGCCTGATCCCAGCTTCTGCCCACGGTACCAACCCGGCCTCTGCCCAGATGGCGGGGCTCAAGGTGATCGTCACCGCCTGTGACAAGTCCGGCAACGTGGATCTCGACGACTTGCGCGCCAAGGCCGCCGAGGCGGGGGAGCAGCTCTCCTGTCTGATGGTGACCTACCCCTCCACCCACGGGGTGTATGAGGAGACCATCAAGGAGGTGTGCGACATCGTTCACCAGCACGGTGGTCAGGTCTATCTGGACGGTGCCAATATGAACGCGCAAGTTGGGTTGACGGCGCCGGGCTTTATCGGGGCGGACGTCTCTCACCTCAACCTGCACAAGACCTTCGCCATTCCTCACGGCGGTGGCGGCCCGGGCATGGGCCCCATCGGCGTGAAGCAACATCTGGCACCGTTCGTGGCTGGTCACGCCGTGGTCAAGACCGAACTGGCGAGCCGTGACAACGGCGCCGTGTCGGCGGCACCGTTCGGCTCGGCCAGCATCCTGCCCATCAGCTGGATGTATATCGCCATGCTGGGTGACGAGGGGCTGAAGAAATCCACTCAGGTGGCTATCCTCAACGCCAACTATCTGGCCAAGAAGCTGGGTGAATCCTTCCCGGTGCTCTATTCCGGCCGCAACGGTCGGGTGGCCCACGAGTGCATTCTTGATATCCGCCCGCTTAAAGAAGCCTCAGGCATCAGCGAGATGGACGTGGCCAAGCGGCTGATGGACTACGGCTTCCACGCGCCGACCATGAGCTTCCCGGTAGCGGGCACCCTGATGGTCGAGCCGACCGAATCGGAATCCAAGCGTGAGCTGGATCGCTTCGTCGAGGCGATGACATCCATCCGCGCCGAGATTGCCAAGGTGCAGGAGGGGCAGTGGAGCCTCGCCGACAACCCGCTGGTCCATGCGCCGCACACTCAGGATGACGTGATGGATGCAGAGTGGTCCCGTGGCTACAGCCGCGCCGAGGCGGTCTTCCCGTCCGACGCCGTGCGCGCCGCCAAGCTGTGGCCGTCAGTGAACCGTATCGATGACGTGTTTGGTGATCGCAACCTGTTCTGCGCCTGTATTCCGACCGAGGATTACGTCAAGTAAGTGGCGCACTGATCACGGCCATTTAAGTTGGAAACCGACCATTTAAGTTGGAAACTCAAAGGCCCTGCAACAGCAGGGCCTTTTTATTTTTTGCGGTGATTAAATGTAATTAAATTACAAAAATGATCTCGGTTGGTGAGCACGGACATTTAAGTTGGAAACTGCAAGGCCCTGCATCGCAGGGTCTTTCTATTTGCACGGTGCATGAATTGCGCAACAGCCGGGCGTTGATTGAGCAATATCAGTGACGTGACCCGCGTTGATGGTCCGCTCGCGGCGGATCTTTATCGCGATCATAACGATAGAGGCAAAATGCGAGCTGGCACGCTTGACGCACCTGCGCCAGTTGCGACAGACTGCCGCCGCATCATTGGCGATAACGCGATATGTTGTGAACGTGCCGCCGCTTGCCACCCTCAGTGTCGGGCCTCAGCAGGCAGATGCTTTCGGACCGATTTGGGAGGTGCGTTACACCGTAACCAGGGTAGTCTCCTTGCCATGTAACTAATAGCCTACGTCCCAATTACGTGTTAAAAGGCTAGGCTTGAAGTAGGCCATCACCTTGATGGTTGAATCTTACACGCTCCGGCTAAAGCGTTCGTTAAAAATGGTCAGCCTCCCGTTTCGGGACTGAGCCCGTCAGAGAGTGTGCGACGATAGCAACGCATCGCTGGTAGCAGTCCAGCCAGCAGACCGGCCGCGAGCATCCCTGAGAATAGTGGCACGATGGTGCTCCAGGTGAATGCAGCGGACAGACTCAATCCATAGCGCTGAACTAGCGTGCTCTCGAGTGCTGACAAGGTTAACGCCGCACAAAACATCCCCACCAATACGCCGCCAAGCGTGAGCAGAAGGGCTTCGCCGATGATCAACAGAAATATGTGCCGAGGCCTCGCACCGACAGCGCGTAAAACTGCCATTTCCCGACGACGCTCTTCCAGTCCACTCCAGAGTACGGTCAACATTCCCACCAACACCACAGTGATTACACACCATGACATGCCACGCAGTACATTCTCGGCCACGCCAACAATCTCCCAGAGTTCCAGAAGTGCCGGGCCCGGCATGACAGCGCTGAGCGGCTCCGCTGGCCAGCTACCGAGATGCGCCTGCATAAACAACGCAGCCGCGCGCTGATCGAGGGCAACCAGCATCGCCGAGATCCGCTCCGGAGCTTTAATTACCAGGCGGGCTTCTTCTGCGCTGAGTTTGTCAAATGCATCAGGGGGGCCCCCGATGTCAGGATAGTTGCCGCCTGACCTGATTTGTTTAAAAGTGAAGACCGGGGGTGGAAAAGAGTGTCGAATGACTCGTAACTCAAGTGAGCGGAAGGCTGCCTTAGGCTCGTCGATCAGTTCAAGAGCTCGCCCATAATCGTCCTGATTATTGACCCGGGCGATGTAGGGCACTTGGGCCAATGCTTCTCTAATCTGAACCAGGGCAATACTTAACATGATCTGACATTCCGCACCTGATTGGGGATTTTTTTTGGTTCTTCGCGTAATCGTGGGGAAGTGAGAGTTGATAGACAGGGTCGAGGTATACTGGTCGTCGCCAAACACACCAACCCCTGAGCCCTGCTGTCACCATGCATCCTATCGATCTTGCCGCTTTTTGGCCAGGCTACGCTGTCGTAGCCAGCCACCAAGATACCAACAACACCCTCACGCTCACGCTAGAGCCGCTCACCACCGAGCTTCCACGCTGCGGTCGCTGTCTTGAGCCAAGCCCCCTGATCCACGATCGCCGTATCCGTCTTATACGGGATCGCGTAAGTGCCGCGCCCCATGCAGGTGACAGTGAGCGTTGGCCGCCGCCAGTCGGTCACGGCGTCAATCTTGCCAACACAAGCCGCATCCAGCGCATGAGTCTTGGGAATGCCAAACGTACTTCTGTTGAATTTTGTTCTGCCTCCCGAGGCAGACTCAACAGGTAATCCTGTCTTTTTCAGCTCAGCCAACAGTGCCCAGCGAGTGCTGTTGACAGCGGCAGCATCCCTCAGGGGTATCTTTAGGGTTAGCGTCCTTGTTTGTCCGGATTCAGGTGACGGGCCAGCGCCCGCGAACAGGCTGACAACGTCAGGGTTAACAGCAAATAGAGGGCGGCCACGGTAAACCACACCTCAAAGGTCAGAAACGTATCGGCAACCAGAGTACGCCCTTCGTTGGTCAGATCGAAGATGGCGATCACACTCACCAGCGCTGAATGTTTGATAAGGGAGACCAGCTCGTTGGTGAGTGGCGGCAAGGTGATGCGCACCAGCTGGGGCAGGATCACCTTGCGCAAGGTGATGGCCCGTGACAAGCCAAGCGACTGGGCTGCCTCCCACTGCCCTTTGGGAATGGCCTGTACGCCTGCACGCAGCACTTCGGCGGTGAAGGCGCCCTGATAGAGAGAGAGGCTCAACACGACGCAGGCAAGGGGGGCCAATCCCAGCATGGGGCCCAGCAAGAAATAGAGAATATAGAGCTGCACCAGCTGGGGCGTGGTGCGCACCAGCGCCAGATAGGCGATGGCGAGCCAGGGGCCGAGCCGGGAGGGGAGCAGCCGCAGGCTGACCACGCACACCCCGACCGCCATCGTGCCCAGCAGACTGAGCAGTGCCACCTGCAAAGTGACCAGCAGGCCGTTTAGCAAGGGGCCGGCATAAAAGCTTCCCTCATCCCACTCGCCGAGGAAGGGCAACACCCGCGGCCACTGCCACTCATAGCCCATCTGGCGAGCGCCGCTATAGAGCGCCCAGCCAAGCAGCGCAGAGAGCACCACAGTGCCTGACAGCCAGCCGAGCAGATGGGGGCGTTTGAGCCTAGCCATGATAGCTGAGCACCTGTTCGAGGAAGGCCTGGGTGCGCGGGTGCCGGGGGGCGCTGAACAGCTGGGCGGGGGGCGCCGATTCGATGATCTTGCCTTCGTCCATAAAGAGCACCCGATCTGCCACCTGACGGGCAAAACCCATCTCGTGGGTGACGCAAATCAGGGTCATCCCTTCGTCAGCCAGCTCGCGGATCACATCGAGCACTTCGCGGATCATCTCGGGGTCGAGGGCGGAGGTAGGCTCGTCAAACAGCATCAGCTCGGGCTGCATGCAGAGGGATCGGGCGATGGCGACCCGTTGCTGCTGGCCGCCGGAGAGCTGGTGAGGGTACTTGTCGGCCTGCGCCTGGATGCGCACCCGCTCGAGCAGCCCGAGCGCCCGGGCTTTGGCCTCCTGGGGGCGCAGCCCCAAGGTATGTACCGGCGCCACCATCAGGTTTTCCAGCACCGTCATATGGGGGAAGAGGTTGAACTGCTGAAACACCATGCCGACCCGACCTTGCAGGCGACGCAGGTAGGCGGGGGTCACCGGCTCGCCAAACAGGAACAGCTGGCCGCCGTCGATCCCCTCCAGCCCGTTGATGGTGCGGATCAGCGTCGATTTTCCCGAGCCTGACGGGCCACAGATGACCCACTTCTCTCCCCGTTCAATGGTGAGATCGATGTGATGAAGAGCCTGAAAGTCGCCATAGAATTTGTCGACGCCACAAAAGCGCACACAGGGTTGCGAGCTGGTCAAGAAGCGGGTTCCACTGAGAATCATTTACGCCATGGTATTGATTTTATAGGGGGATGACAAAGAAAACCCCCTTGTCAGCATCCTGATGGCTATTCACAATGGCGCCATTTCGTGATGACAGGAGCTTTTCATGCGTATTACATCCTTGCTTGCCGGTTCCCAGGTGCAGTTGTTGATGCCGCCAGCGGCTCGCTATCGCTGCGTCATTTTTCTGCTGTTGCTGGTGAGTTGGAGCGTGGTGGTGGCCTCCTTGTGGGATGGCTGGGGCGCTATGGCGCTGCTCAACTGGGTGGGCGTGGTTTTTGGTGGCATCACCGGGATTATGGTGTCGCTGCCCCGCAGCTGGCAGCCCTGGCGCCTGGCGGAGCTGGGGTGGGATGAACAGCATATCTATCTGCTCAATGGCAACAAGGATGAGGCGCTGGCGCTGCCCCGCAACCAGCTGGTGGCGCTTGAACGGGAGCGGCGAGTGGGTCACGACGGCCAGTGGCTCGACTTCAGCCTCGATCTGCAACTGAGTGAAGAGGAGCTGGCGGCGGCCATGGCCTTGCTGGATCTCAAGGCGGGGGAGCTCCATCTGGTAAGCCCATCTGTCTATCGCTTCGGCTTTAAACGAGCCTGGCACGGTCGCCGGAGGCTGGCACAGCGGCTGTCAGATCTGCAATCGGCCTGAGTCGACTATTTTCTCGACAATTCCCGGCAAAGCTCAGATACTGCCAGTGACTCGAATTGATCTTGTCTGCACTGTTAACCCAAGAGATCAATCACTTGACGACAGTGTGGAGAGGGCCACGGCATGAAGCCATGGCAGGTCCGGCATAGGGGTTGTGCCCTTACCGTTATGCTGGGAATTGCATAGAGAAGGCACCTTGAATCGAGAGTGGATGGCATGAAGATTTACGTAGGAAATCTGTCGTACCGGATGACGGCCGACGAACTGAAAACCCTGTTCAGCCAGTTTGGACAGGTCGATAAAGTTGATATCATCATCGACCGCGATACCGGCCAGTCAAAGGGGTTTGGTTTTATTGAAATGCCGGTCAATGGTGATGCCGAAAAGGCCATCGCTGGTCTGCATGGCACTGAAGTCGGTGGCCGTACCATCACCGTCAACCAGGCCAAACCGAAGACAGATGCCCCCCGTGGTCGCCCGCAACAGCGCCACCGCTAAGGTGCCTCGGCAATGAAAAACGGCATGGGTTTCCCCCATGCCGTTTTTGTTTCTGGACGTTTTGCTGTTATCAGGGGACGTCGTAACCGAGCGCCGCCTTGCGGATGCGGAACCACTGCTGGCGGTTCAGCCCGGTGGATTCGGCGGCCACGGCGGCAGCAATCCGCTCCCGCTTGCCGGAGCCAATCAATGGCAGCGGCTGGCTTGGCAGCATCATCACCCAGGCGTAGACCACCTGTTCGATAGTCTCGGCGCCCACTTCCTGGCGGATCTGCTCCAGTTCGGCACGCAGCGGGGCATACGCATCATCGCTGAACAGTCGGCCGCCGCCGAGACATGACCAGGCCATCGGTTTGATGCCAAGCTGCTGGCACTGATCCAGGGTGCCATCGAGGGTCCCCTCCTGATGGAGCGGCGAGATCTCCAGCTGATTGGTGACCAGCGGGAAGGGGAGGCGCGATTGCAGTAGCTCGAACTGGCGCGCAGTGAAGTTGGATACCCCGGCGTGCTTGATCTTGCCCGCCTGTTTCAGGGTGATAAAGGCGTCGGCCACTTCATCGGCGTTCATCAGGGGATCCGGGCGGTGGATCAGCAGCAGGTCAAGATGGTCGGTGCCGAGCTTGCGCAGCGAGGCCTCTGCGCTGGCGATGATATGGTCCTTGCCGGTGTTGTAGTGGTTGAGAGCATGCTCCGGCTTGGCGGTGAGGGCGATGCCGCACTTGCTGACGATCTCCATCCGCTCGCGCAGGGAAGGTTCGAGGCGCAGGGCATGGCCAAAGGCCTCTTCGCACTGATAGCCGCCGTAGATATCGGCATGATCGATGGTGGTGACCCCCAGATCCAGATGATATTTCATCAGATCGAGCAGCGCCGCCGGAGAGAGTTGCCACTCCATCAGGCGCCAGTAACCCATGATGAGACGAGAGAAGGTGGGACCTTGCGGATGCAGGGCGACACGGGATACAGACATGGTTGACTCCTTGGCAAACGAGATGCAAAAACGCGGTGCAACATAGATGATGCGCGCATCTTGGCCCCATGTGGCTGGCAAAGCAATAATGGGCAGTAGCATGATTCGAACTTTGGTTCTGACCGAAGACCAATAGGGAGAGAGTGAGATGGACGGATTTGCCGAGCGCTTGCAGAGCCTGATCGGGGAGATGAGCGTGAGTGCTTTTGCCCGCAAGGTGGGGCTCAGTGAAGCACTGATCCGCAAATATTTGAAGGGGGCCGAGCCCGGCCTGGCGCGGGCCAACCAGATCGCCATGGGGGCCAACTGCTCGCTGGAGTGGCTGGCGACCGGCTGCGGTTATCTCTATCGTCAGGCGGAAGTGGTGGACAGGGAGGCGCTGGCGGCGGCGCAGCAACTGCTGGGCGAGCAGCAACCCGGGGTGGGGTTGCCCGATGAGGAATCTCTGGTCACCCTGCTCGCCTATTACCAGTTTTTGCGTACCCACAAGAAAGCGGACGGTTTTCTCGATCTGGCGCTGGCGCGTGAGTTCGGCCGTCATTTGGGGGAAGCGTGATGAGGAGCGTATTCCCCTTTGGTCTGGTCACCGTCGGTTGATTATTCTGATACGCTCTAAGCAAGATAACTCTCGATGGAATGGGCGATGAGCTACTTGATCCTCGGAAGCGGTGCGCTGGGCTCGGCGCTGGCAAGAGAGCTGATGGCAAGGGGGGAGTCCTTCCTGCTGGCCGGGCGCAACTATCCCAAAGGGATCGAGATGGCGGATTTCTTCCCGCTGCCAGAAGTCGATGCCATCTCGTTCGATGCCCTGTTTACCCTCTACGATACCGATCCGCTCCCCTCTGTGGTCATCAACACCATCGGCCTGCTGCACGATATCAGCTTTATGCCGGAGCGGCGGGTCGAAGAGGTGGATCCCAAATGGCTGTGCGACAGCCTGCTGGCCAATGCCTGGCCAACCCTGGCGCTGGCTGCCCGCTTCAGCCGGTTGATGGGGAGTGACCATCCGTTGTGGCTCTGTGCCATCTCCGATCTGGCGGGCTCCATCACCGCCAACCAAGAGGGGGGGCGTTACAGCTACCGGATGAGCAAGGCGGCCCTCGACATGGGGGTGAAAACCCTGGCCCTGGAGTGGGCGCAGCGTTTCCCGCAAGCAGGGGTGGTGGCAGTAGCGCCCGGCTTGATGGACTCCCCGATGAACACTCCCTTTCTGAGCGAGTTGCCTGTGGAACAATTGCAGGATCCTGCCGAGGTGGCGGTGAAACTGCTCAATCTCATCAAGGGGTTATCGTTGACCCAATCGGGTCAGCTACTGGATCTCAACGGTCAGCCGCTGCCTTGGTAAATCCCGCCTGCGGGTTCTGCGGACGTCTATTGGCTTCACATTCTGCTCATGCGCCCCTTGCCAAGCGAGGGGCGCATGGCTAACGTCACTCTCCTGTTTCAGGAGGGATCTCATGCGCTATATCGATTTACGAAGTGACACCGTCACCCAGCCTACTGACGCCATGCGTCAAGCCATGCTCCACGCCGACGTTGGTGACGATGTCTATGGTGAAGATCCGTGCGTCAACACGCTGGAGGCCCATGGGGCCAGATTGCTGGGCAAACAGGCGGCGCTGTTTGTGCCATCAGGCACCATGTCCAACCTGCTGGCAGTGATGAGCCACTGTCAGCGTGGTGAGGGGGCCATATTGGGATCCGCGGCTCACATCTATCGCTATGAAGCGCAGGGGAGTGCCGTGCTGGGCTCCGTGGCCTTGCAGCCCTTGCCGATGCAGCGCGACGGTACGCTGGCGTTCGATGATATCAAGGCCACGCTGGCCCCTGATGATGCCCACTTCGTCCAGACTAGCCTCATCTGCCTTGAGAACACCCACAACGGCAAGGTGCTGCCGCTCTCCTATCTGCAAGAGATGGGGGCATTCGTTGCCGAGCGTGGCTTGAAGCTCCATCTCGATGGCGCCCGGCTCTTTAACGCTGCCGTGGCCAGCGATACCCCGGTCGAGGTGATCGCCGCGCCGTTTGACAGCATCTCGATCTGTCTCTCCAAGGGGCTGGGCGCACCGGTGGGTTCACTGCTGGTGGGCAGTCACGACGTCATCGCCCGTGCGCGCCGCCTGCGCAAGATGTTGGGGGGCGGCATGCGCCAAGCGGGCATTCTGGCGCAAGCCGGTCTGTTTGCCCTCGAGCAGCATGTGCACAGGCTGGCGGATGATCACCGCCGTGCCAAACGGCTGGCCGAAGGGCTGGCGGCACTACCGGGTATCGAGCTGGATCTCGCCCAGGTGCAGAGCAATATGGTATTTCTGCGCCTGAAAGACGGGGAGTCCCAAGCGCTCATTGCTTTTATGAAGGATCGCGGGATCCTCTTCTCCGGCTACGGTGAGCTGCGGCTGGTGACTCATCTGCAGATCAATGACGATGATATCGAAGAGGTGATTGACACCTTTACCGAATATCTGGGGGCGTGAAAAGCATGGATAAACAATCAGGGCGCCACGGCGCCCTGATTGTTTTAAATGTCGATGGAGCTGGCATCAACCCTGGTGCGGCCCTGTCATCAACATGGCCTCATCGGTGGCATCGTAGATCATCACTGCGATATGGGTCACCTGACCGCCGAAATCGGCCAGTGGCACCAGCGTCAGGTTCTGGAACATGTGGGGGGCCGAGCCGGTAATGGGGCGATAGTTGGAGAAACGCAGCAGATAGGGTTTCTGCTCCCAAGTGCTGAAGGCGCGGTTGTTGAGCTTGAACACCATGTTGGCCTTGCGCTCGAACCAGGCTCTGTCTACATCAGGGAACAGCTCGAACAGTACGCCATCGCGCACCTCACCGGCCAGTCGACCGCTGTGGCTCTCCATAAATCCGTTCCACACCTGTACCTTGTACTCCTGGTCGAGCACCACCAAGCCTACGTCCAGGTTCTGGACTATGTTCATCAGCCAATGAAATTCACGGATTTCCATAGTCACTCCTAGAGCATGTGCATGATTTTGTTGTTCATGGTGGCGATGGAATCTTCGGTAAACAGCAGCAGCAGATCACACTGCACCGCGTAATCCTGGATCCGGTAGTTGATCTCGATGGCCAGCGTGCGGCGCCAGCGGCTCTTGTTGGTGTTGATCAGCTCGTTGATGGGTCTGTGCTGGCCGAGCACCACCGGGTGGCCCTGACTGAAGGGGGTGTCGAGCTGGTTGGCGAAGCCGCGCAGGAAGGCGCCGATCAGCACGTTGGCAGTATCCATCAACAGCTCCAGTTCGGCGGTGCGATCCAGCGTCCCCTGATGGTGCATCAGCTTGGCCAAATCGGTGAAGCTGGAGTCATGGAACAGGATCAGCGCTTCACCGGCGATCCCCGCCCCGATGAAGCCCTGACAGACGGCGGAGAGGGTATCCGAATCTGCGGCTGCCGCCAGGGCCATATGCAGTTCGGAGACCTCCAGCACGTTGACGTTGGGGATGGGCAGTATCACGAAGGCGTTGAGCAGACGGGCCAGCAAGTCGGCCGCCTGACCCATGGAGACGTTGGCCAGCTCCTGATAAACGTCGCGGATCTCCGGGGTGATCTTGATGCCGGCATCGGCCAGCTCGTGTTCGGACTGTGTTGCTGAGACAGGCTGACCCTTGGGGGGGCTATGCCAGAAGCCGTGTTGCCTGAGCAGGGTGCACAGGGTTTCCGGCGATGCGGGTTTTTTGATGAAATCGAGGGCTCCCAGCCCCATGACCTTCTGGTATGCCTCTGGCTGGATATCGCCTGAGACCACGAACACCTTACTGCGTAGCCCCTCCCGTTGCAGGGTCTCCAGCACACCGTAACCGTCCATTTCCGGCATGGTAAGATCGAGAAAAATGAGATCGCCATGGCCCATCAGTACCTGTTCGATCCCTTCAAGACCATTTGCCGCGTAGTGCAAATCGACTTTCCAGTCGGCCGGGAGTGCCCGTGCCAGCTGTTTGCGGGCGAACCCCGAGTCATCACATATCAATACATTCATGGCGTTAGGCAGGCTCTGTTGGCGAGGATTGCTATAAGTGTGGCCCGCTAACAGTCAGATGCAATGGGGGAGGCTATCACCCTGTGAAAATTGGTTATCCCATTGCGGCTTGCGATAGCGTGCGGAGTATTTTTCAACAAATTCAGCGAACATCTTAACACGCAATGGGGCGAACTGGTGCTGGCAACACAACATGTAGAAGGGGCGATTGCCAGTTTGCCAGTCGGTCAGGACCGGCACCAACTGCTCATCATGGAGGAAGCTGCTCAGATAGTGCTGCGGGGCGTTGACGATCCCCAGATGACGCCGGGCTGCGAGCACGGCGGCCTGGGTCTGGTTGACGGTCAGTTTGGCGCTGCGTTTGATACAAATGTTTTGACCGTCCTTGTCGGTCAGCTGCCAGTGCTGGTGAGGCCAGCAATAGATGAGATCGTGCTCTTCCAGCTGGTTGGGGTGGGAGGGGGTCCCCTTCTTGGCCAGATAGAGTGGCGAGGCAAACAGGCCATATCGGCTATGACCGAGGCAGATCGCATTGGGCAGTGACTGGGGCAACTCGCCATTGAAGAACACCAGATCCCGATCATTGTCGAACAGATGCTGGTGATCATTGGTCTGGGTGATCTCGAACTGTACTTCGGGATAGTGCAGCCCGAACTCAGCCAGCATATCGATGAGGATGGTGTTGGAGAGCGCGATCGGTGCAGCGATCCGGATAAGCCCGGTGATGTCGGCCTCTTTCCCCCGGATCTCGCTGGTGGCCTGCTCGATTTGTGCAAGCGGTGTGCAGAGGCGCTCATAGTATCTGAGCCCTTCATCGGTTAGACGGAGTTTGCGGGTAGAGCGATGTAGCAGAGAGCAACCCAGTTTATCTTCCAGCTGGGAAATGCGTCGACTGATGGTGCCTGTTGGCATGCCCAGTGCGGCTGCCGCATGGGAGAATCCTCCCTCTTGCACCACCTTGACGAACAGGTAGAACTCTTCGATGTGCTTCATAAGTGCTGTTCTGGGTGTAACAAAGGGGCAACCATAAAAAGAGCCTTCTCGCTTGGCAAGGGGAATTCAGCGTTTAATTGATCTGGATTCGTTTCCTATGAATAGCCGTTTGCGTGTTTATTTGTCTTCAAACGAGCATGTTTTTGCCACTCAGTCGTGGTGATGGTTACGAGGTGTCATCGGAGAGTCCCAGAGAGGGGAAGGCGACAGGGGTAGCAAAAAAGCGGCTCATATTCTGGAACAAGGAGAGTAACACGGCCAGGCAATGTGCGACCCCATTTGTTCGCACCTTCGCCAAGACACGATCTTTTTTCTGCGATGTGAATGTGACGGCTGTCGCATATTCATCATGTCAGTCTGGTGCAGGTAGATAATCGTTTTGAGGTATTTCAGTTCCTTGTCAAGACGCTATTTGGGGCCGGCTGTGCGCTTTTTGTCTGTTTATGCAACACGCTAGTTAATAAATGAAAGTTTTGTGAGGGAAATACCGGCACTTTTTACAGTTGGCTTTGCTGTCAGCAAGTAGGTGTCTGTTGTGAACCGAAAACATGTTTTTTGAAGCATCCTGAGTAAATTTCTTAGTGCTTGTTTTTGTTAGAAAAAAAAGTTAAAAACGAGTAAGTGATTTGTTTTGATTGGCAGGAGCATTGGCTGAGTCCTTTTTTCTGTGGCTGGATTGGCTCTCCTGTGGTTGATTTCTGAAATCAGTTATCAGCTTTTGGCCATTGCGAAAAATAGTGGCCGAGAGGTGTTTTCACCTTGCATTCTGCTTACGGCGGTTTGTCCTTTTGTTTTCCGGTTCACCAGTGACCATCCAGCATGAATGACGTTGACCAGATGAATACGCTTGACGAAGGGTTACTGAAGACAATGGATGTTCTGCATACGCCTATCTGGGTGTATGACATCGAACATCATCATATTTTCTGGGCAAATCACGCAGCACTTCCCCTATGGGAGGCCACCTCCCTTGATGAGCTCTGTTCCAGAGATTTTTCGGCTGATATGGCCACCGCCATAGCGCTGTTGTTGCAACGCTACCTTGGGGATTTTCAGCAGGGGCGCAGCTATAGCGAATGGTGGACTATCTCCCCAAAGGGGGTCAAGAAGCAGCTCTATCTGCGCCTTTCCGGCATTCAGCTGGCTGGCCGTCTGATGATGATGACCGAGGCGGTGCTCGACTCCGATACCCTCTATCAGGAGTCCTCGCTGGCGACGGGCGATACCCTGGCCTGCCTGTTCGATAGCGATGGCCTGTTCGAAAGCGGAAACTATCACTTCGAGATGTGTTTCGGTCACCGGATCGCCAAGCTCTCCCAGGTTTTTTCCGGCAGTGACGACAGTTTTTACCAGAAGCTCTCCCGACTCGATGAAGTGGTGACCGAAGGGGAGTGTCGTACCCTCAAGGGGATGCGCTGGTTCCAGTATCAGTTTCGCTATATCCAGCAGGGGGCACGGATTTTGCTCACCATGCGCGATATTACCGATCGCAAGCTCGAGGAGCTGGAGCATCGCCATCTGGCCTGGCACGACTCCCTGACCGGGCTGCTCAATCGTTACGGTTTGATGAAATCCCTCGAGGCCTACTGTGGTCTCGGCGAACGTTTCGCGCTGGTGTTCATGGATCTCGATAACTTCAAGCTGGTCAATGACAACTATGGCCACAAGGCGGGGGATCGGTTGCTGGAGCGGGTTGCCGGTCGCCTCAAACAGATTTGCCCCCGTGATGTGGAGTTGGCCCGCTTGGGTGGGGATGAGTTTACCGCATTGGTCCCCTTGGGAAACCAGAGTGAACGAGCCCAGGATGTGGCTGACCAGATGCTATCCCAGATGACAAAACCGTTGCAGTTAAGTGGGCTGCCGGAGGTGACCATAGGTGGCAGTATCGGCATCGCCATCTATCCCGATGATGCGGATGATGGGGACAACCTCATCACCCGGGCCGATATGGCCATGTATCAGGCCAAGCACATGGGACGGCTGCGCTGGCAGCGTTTTACCCCCAGCATGCAGCAGACCCTGCAGCGCAAGCTCAATCTCAAACAGTTTCTGGCCAAGGCGATCGGTCGTCAGGAGCTGAGCCTCTGCTACCAGCCGCAGGTCGATGCCGCCAAACAGCGCCTGCTCGGTTACGAGGCACTGCTGCGCTGGTACAATCCGGTGCTCGGCCATGTGTCACCAGTGGAGTTTATCCCCCTTGCCGAAGAGATGGGGCTGATCCGCGAGATCGGCAGTTGGGTGCTCTCAACGGCGCTGGCTCAGATGGCCAGTTGGAAGCTGCGCTTTGATAAACGGGTCCCTGTCTCGGTAAACCTGTCGGGTTTTCAGCTCTCATCGGCATTGCCCGGACAGGTACGGCAGCAGCTGGAGTCATACGGTGTTGATGCGTCACTGTTGACACTGGAGCTGACCGAGACCGTGCTGATGCTGGGTATGAAGGGGTGCCTCGATATTCTCGATAGCTTGAGTGAATTGGGGATAAAAATTGCCATCGATGATTTTGGCACTGGCTACTCATCCCTTTCCTACCTCAATCGTCTGCCCATCGATACGATCAAGCTGGATCGCTCCTTCGTCACCGGTCTCAACCTGCCGGTGATCCGGGCGACCGCCGCCATGGCTACCAATCTGGGGTTGGGAATCATGGCAGAAGGGGTGGAGGAGCCTCACGAATTGGCGGCACTGCAGACTCAAGGGTGCCATTTCTTTCAGGGATATCTGTTCAGCAAGCCGCTGACGGTGGCGCAAGTCGAGGCGAGCGGCTTCGTGGTGGCGTGTTCGGTCGGGTGTTATCCACTGGTTAATACATAAATTTCAGTGTTACTAGTGTGCGCTAAGCCACAATTTGGCATTTTATTTTGCCAAATCTAATCAAAATTAATCATCTTTTGCGTCTTGTCATAGGATGAATGGCGGGTGATTGCTAGTATGCGGCCTCATTTCTAGGGAAAGGGGTATCGCAATAATGAGTCATTCCGCAGTCACGAACAGTCCGGCCAGCCCTCCCAACGGCTGGTTGAACCGTTTCCTCAATGGCGTCGAGAAAGCCGGGAACAAACTACCCGACCCCGCCATGCTGTTTCTGTATGCCCTGCTGATCGTCTGGGTCGGCTCTTGGGTGCTGTCGCAATTCCAGTTTGATTTGGTCAATCCCCGCACCGGGGAGGCCGTGGTGGTCAATAACCTGCTGACCGGTGCCGGCCTGGCCGAGTTCCTCTCGAGCATGGTCACCACCTTCACCGGGTTTGCCCCCCTAGGCATCGTGCTGGTGGCCATGCTGGGGGTCGGGGTGGCCGAGCAGTCCGGTTTTATCAATACCGGTCTGAAAAAGTTGCTGAAAGTGACGCCAGCCCGTTTCCTGACCCCCATGCTGATCCTGGTGGCCATCGTCAGCCATACCGCTGCTGATGCGGGTTATGTGCTGGTGATCCCCATCGGCGGCATCATCTTCCACGCTGCCGGACGCCATCCGCTGGCGGGGATCGCGGCGGCGTTTGCCGGCGTGTCCGGTGGCTTTGCCGCCAACTTCCTGCCCTCCGGTGGTGACGCCCTGCTGCAGGGGTTCACCCAGTCAGCCGCCCAGCTGCTTGACCCCGAATACATGGTCAACACCCTGTGCAATATCATCTTTACCGGTGCCTCCTCCCTGCTGATCATCTGTGTCGGCTGGTTCATCACCGAAAAGGTGGTGGAGCCGCGCCTCAAGCACGTAGCGCTTAACGAGGATCTGGAGAGTGCCGACGAGATGGGGCGCTACAGCGAACAAGAGAGCCGTGCCTTCAACTGGGCCGGGTTTTCCATGTTGGCGGCTATCGTGCTGCTGGCGCTGGCGCTGTCACCGGCCGATTCGCCGCTGCGTGCTGCGGATGGTTCCCTGACCACCTTTGCCGCCCCGGTAATGAAGTCCATCGTGCCGCTGATCTTCTTGCTGTTTATCCTGCCTGGGATTGTCTACGGTTTTGTGGCGGGCAGCTTCAAGAGTGGCAAGGATGTGATCGACGCCATGTCGGCCACCATGAACAAGATGGGCTCCTACATGGTCATGGCCTTCTTCTGTGCGCTTTTCATCAAGGCGTTCGGTGATTCCAATCTGGGCACTCTGCTGGCCCTCTCTGGTGCCGAAGTGCTCCATGCCATGGCGCTGCCCGGTCAGGTGACCATCGTCGGGATGATCATGCTCACAGCCGCCGTCAATCTGGTGGTGGGATCTGCCTCGGCCAAGTGGGCGCTGATCAGCCCCATTCTGGTGCCCATGCTGATGGCGGTGGGGATCTCCCCCGAGCTGACCCAGGCGGCCTATCGGGTCGGGGACTCCGCCTCCAACATCATTACCCCCCTGATGGTCTTTTTCCCGCTGGTGGTGGTCTATTGCCAGCGCTATGTGAAGAGCACCGGGATAGGGACGCTGGTCTCCATGATGCTGCCTTACTCGCTGGCCTTCCTGGTGAGCTGGACCATCTTCCTGCTGGTCTACTGGGCGCTGGGCTTCCCGCTCGGGTTGCAGGCCCCTTATGTCTATCCAGCCCCTTGATGGGATGAGTGCGAGGGAGCCTTGGGCTCCCTCGTTTTTTTCGCTATGGTGTTACCTCACATGGAGGTACCATGAATCCGACCATCGATCTTATCCTTTCCCATCGTTCCATTCGCCAGTTCAGTGCCGATCCGATAGTGCCCGAGCAGTTGGATGCCATCCTTGCCGCTGCGCAAGCAGCCGCCAGCTCGAGTTTTCTGCAGGTGACCAGCATCATCCGGGTAACAGAGTCGCAGGCGCGTACCCGGCTGGTCGAGCTCGCCGGCAACCAGCCTTATGTCGCTCAGGCTGCCGAATTTCTGGTGTTCTGCGCCGACTACTATCGCCATACCCAGATCGTGCCCGAGGCCCAGACAGGTTATGCGGAGCAGTTGCTGATCGGGGCCATCGATGGCGCCCTGATGGCGCAAAATGCCCTGCTTGCTGCCCAGTCACTGTCATTGGGCGGGGTTTATATTGGCGGGCTTCGCAACCATCCGATCGAGGTAAGCGAGTTGCTGGGGTTGCCCCATCAGGTGATCCCGCTGTTTGGTCTCTGTCTCGGCCATCCGGCCCAGCAGCCGGAGCAGAAACCCCGTCTGCCCAGAGGATTGGTCGTGCATCAGGATCGCTATCAGCACGAGCTGGATCGTGACATGCTGGCCCAATACGATCAGCAGATCGCGGACTACTATCAGGCCCGCAGCAGCAATAACAAGCAGCAGACCTGGAGTGGCCAGATCCGCACCATACTGAGCAAGGAGTCCCGTCCTTTCATGCTGGGATTCTTGCAGTCACGAGGCTTTAACCTCAAGTAATGGTGCTGATGGGCGATACGATGGGGAAGTGATGACCACCATGGTCATTTTCCCATGATCCTGCAATGTCTCCCTGAGACCGGGTACACAGCTTGGTGACAAATCATGGGCAAGGAGGGATCTACAGGCTACCTTAAGTAGGTAAGCTGTTGTAGGATCACGCAATTGGATTGGGACAGGGGTTTGGACATCCTATGATTTTAACTTTGATATTGCTGTCTATCGGCGCGCTCCTGTTTTTGGTTATCGCCTATAACGTGGTACAGCAATATAAGCAGAAGGCGGAGGCTGAAAAGCGTCAGGCCGTTGCCAGACACAAGACAGTGGCCGACGAGACCGAAGAGGTGCTGCTGAACGTCAATCTGGTGCCTTTCTCCAAAAACATGGTACTGCTGCTTCAGCACCGGATCCTCGATGCCTATCGTGCCATCGTCCAGGTGATGCCCAACCCCCAGCTCAAGCAGCGCATCGCCGATGTGCAGATCCAGATTAAGAATGTGCAGGAGAATTACAGTGCGCAGGATGAGGGGCATTTCAAGACCCCTGAGTCCGATCGTCAGGCGATCCAGATGCTGCAGTTGGTCAAGAAGTTGCGGGCCGTGCTGCGTGTTGAGCACAACAAGGGCAAGATAGACCCGCAGGGATTTGCCCAGGAAGATCGTCGCCTCGAGCTTATGCAGTTGAAAATCAATATCTCCAATCTGGTCAAGCGTGCAATGGATGCCCGCATTCAGGGCCAATATGGTACTTGCCGCCAGCTCTATACCAAGGGGTTGTCGGCGGTGGCCAGCATTGGCGACAAGGATCCCTATCTGCTGGCTCGTGAAGAGGATATGCGTCAGGGGCTCAAGGAGCTTGAAGAGTTTCTGCAGCAGAACAGCGCGCAGGATCTGCAAAACATCAAGGACAAGGAGGTCGATGAGCTCGATGTCCTGTTTCAACCCAAGAAAAAATGGTAAACATGTCTCATCCACTCGATTCCACACTGGGGCCAATGGCCCCATTTGTTTCTCAGCTATTGGCCGAACTGGCCACCACGGGTGTCATCATCCCCCAGCCAACAGTCGATCACCTCTGTTATCGGGCGGCCACCTTGCAGGAGTATCGCGCGCGATGCGCTGTGCTGGCTGGAGAGGGCTGCTTACTGGTGGAGGGGATGATCGGCGGTCGTCCCATTGCGACTTATCGGTTGCATCAGCCACTGCTGGTCGGTGAGGTGCAGGTGCCCTGTATCGAACTGGCGGCACCAAAACCGGGTCGCGTTCATCAGGCGGGACTGGAACATATCGAACTGGTGGTCGCCTCACTGCAGGATCTGGTGGCGCGCTATTCCGAGCTGCCGTTCAAAACCGGCAACATACTGGATACCCGCAACCCCGATATCGGTCTGATGTTGCCCTCCGGTCAGATCAAGTTTCATCTTCGCTCACTGGCCGAGGTGATCGCCGACGAGGTGGCGACCGGTGCTGTGGTGGCGGTGCCTGCGGATTATTTCGAGCAGGATTGATTCAGCGCAAAATGCAGTGTGAGCCTGACAGGCTCTTGATTCGCACAGCAAAAGGGGTCACCGATATGACCCCTTTTGCTATTTGGAGATGCTTGGCTGCGAGATGGTTATCTAGTCGTGCGTGAGCCTGTTTGTGCGGATCCCGTTACCCGTGCCGCTGGGGTCGCTGGGCGGGGAGTGGCGATTCGCTTCGCTTCGCTGCTTGAGGCGACCGAGCCAGAGACTCAAGCCCGCCGTCAGGATGAGGATCAGTTCAATCCCCATGACCAGCCCGCCCAGTTCGCCCTGCTCCCAGAACGGGTGCAGGTAAATCCCCCCCAGACTGGCCCCCAGATAGTAGGCCACCAGATAGAGGGAGGAGGCGAGGGCCCGGTTGTGTTCGACATGATGGCCGACCCAGGCACTGGCACAGGCGTGTGCTAGGAAAAAACCGAAGCTGGAGACCAGCAAGCCACTCAGGATCCCGATCAGGCTTCCCTGCAGCAGCCACAGGGTGCCGATGGCCATCAGCGCGATACCGGCAAGCAGCATGCGCTGGGCGCCCCAGCGGTTGGCAAAGCGGCCACTCAAGGAGGAGGCGACAGTGCCCGACAGGTAGGTCAGAAATAGCATGCCGAGCCACTGGGTGGGCAGGGAGAAGGGGGGCTTTGCCAGCAGGAAGGTGAGATAGCTGAACTGGTTCAGAAAGACCATGAAGTTGAGCCCCCCGATAAGGTAAGCCCCCACCAGCAAGGGATTGCTCAGATGTTGCTGCAAGGCGCGGACGAATTGACCGCGAACGGGGTCACTCGCCACAAAGCGGGTCTGGTGGGGCAACAGCCAGAAGACCAGCGGCAGCAGTGACAGGCTGATAACACCAATTCCCAGAAAGGTATGCTGCCAGTCGCCAAACCAGCCTGCCAACAGGCCGCCGACCACCCGACCGGCAATGCCACCGAGGGAGTTGGCTGCGATATAGATCCCTACTGCCGAGAGCAGCGCCCGTTTGCTGAACTCTTCCCCCATATAGGCAATCGCAGTGGCTGGTAACCCGGCCAGCAGCGCACCCTGAAGAATGCGCAGCAGCAGCAGGGTGCCAAACTGCTCGACCAGCGGGATTAACAGTGAGAGCAAGATTGCTAGGGTGAGGGTACCCAGCATGACTTGCCGGCGGCCGTGGCGATCCGCGAGTCTGGCGCAGATCAGCAAGGAGGCGGCGAGACCTGCGGTACACCCTGCCAGGGTCCAGCTGGCCGAGAGGGCGTTGACCGAGAATACCTCGGCAATCATGGGTAACAGGGGGTGGGTTTGATAGAGATTGAGAAACACCAGAAAAGAGCCCAGGCTGAGGGCCAGGGTAGTGCGTATCCATTCGCGACTGCCGACTTCGATCATTGGGTATTGTCCTGACTGCTTTTAGTCAGGGTAGAGACCTTATCGATATAAGCATAATATATTTAAATTATCCGACTCATAAGATGAATTGATAAATGGATCTGAAACAGCTCACCTATCTGCTGTCGGTCAGGGATGCCGGTTCGTTTACCAGGGCCGCCAACAGTCTGCACGTGGCACAGCCGGCCATCAGCATGGCCATCGCCAAACTGGAGCAGCAGCTCGAGTTGCGGCTGTTTGATCGCCAGGACCGGGTGGTACGGCTCACCCCGGAGGGGGAGGTGCTCTGCCGCCATGCCGAGCGCCTGTTGCTGCAGATGCATCAGGCCGAGGCCGAGATGGCCGAACTGAAAGGGCTGGAGCGAGGGGAGGTGCGCATTGGGATCCCCTATATGATGGGCTCCTACTATTTTCCCCCTCGCCTGATGGCTTTCAAGCACCGCTACCCGGGGCTCAAGATCCGGGTGGAGGAGGCGGGCACCCGAGAGTTGCTCAGCCGGATGGTGGATGGATCCCTTGATCTGGCCATTCTCATCACCAGCGATCTGCCGCCCGCCATTGAGGGGGCTCATCTGCTGAGTGAAGAGATGCTGATGGTAGTGGGGGAGGATCACCCTCTGCGCGGCACCCCGGCCGTCACCCTCTCGCAGTTTTTCGCTCAGGAGCTGGCGCTGTTTCGCCGCGGTTTCTACCATCGGGAGCATATGGAGGCGCTGGCACAGAGCCTTGGCGTCGAACCCGATATCGCCTTCGAGAGTAATCTTATCCCCCTGCTTAAGGCCGTGGTACGACAAGGCTTTGCGGTGACCACCTTCTTGCGGATGGTGCTGGAAGAGGATCCGGATCTCAGCGGTGTGTCCTTCGATCCACCCATCTATCTCGATCTGTGCGTGGCGTGGCGGCGTGGCGACCCGCTCTCCATGGCCAACCGCGCCTTACGTGATTTTTTGCTAACGGATCGCCTTGCCTGATGGCAACCGGGCCTTGCTGAAAGTTTGTTACTATTAACGGTGGGTTCGCTTGAGGGCTACACCATGAAACTGCAGCAATTGCGCTATATCGTCGAGGTGGCCAACCACAGGCTGAATCTGTCGGTCACCGCCGAGAGCCTGTTCACCTCTCAACCCGGGATCAGCAAACAGGTACGGATGTTGGAGGATGAACTGGGGATCCAGATCTTCGAGCGCAGCGGCAAACACCTGACCCGGATCACCCCCATTGGTCGGGATGTGATCAAGGTGGCGACCGAGGTGCTGGACAAGGTCGCCATCATCAAGGTGATGGCGAAACAGCATGTTCATCCGGATCAGGGCTCGCTCACCATCGCGGCCAGCCATCTGCAGGCCCGCTATATTCTGCCCGCCATCCTCAAGGGATTCATGACCCGTTTTCCCAAGGTGGCGGTGACTGTGATGCAGGGGAGTGCGGCGCAGTGCCGGGCCGCCGTGGATGTGGGGGCTGCTCATCTTTTGCTGGTCGATGACATGCAAGAGGGAGGGGACCTGCTGATGCTCCCCTGTTTTCAGTGGCAACGGGGGCTGCTACTGCCAAAGGATCATCCGTTGGCGAAGGTTTCCTCGCTGAGCCAGGCAGAACTGGTTGAGTTTGCGCTGGTGAGCGACGGGAGAGCGCTATCTGCCGCCCATGGCTCGGATCACCCCCATGCCCAGAGCCGGATTGTGTGCAGCGCAAGCGACAGCGATGTGCTCAAAACCTATGTCAGGCAAGGGATGGGGATTGGCGTGATGGCAACCTTTGCCTGGGAGCCCCAGCGCGATGGCGATCTGCTGCTTCAACCGGCACCCTGGCTGGCTGGCGGTCTGGCCGCGATTGGACTGCGCAAAGGGGCATTTTTGTGTGCCTATTTGTTCGACTTTGTGGAGCGTCTTGCGCCCCACCTGACCCGGGAGCGGGTAGAACAATGTTGTGCTGCCCGTACTGGCGAGGAGTGTAATGGGTTGCTGGCCAATCTGACAGTGCCACTGAGATAAGCGTGAGCGGCTTGCGATCATGGCAAGAAAAACGCCTCCAGATGGGAGGCGTTTGACTATCTAACCTTTGTCAGTTCAGGCTCACTATTTCAGGTTCACTTCTTCAGCATGTGATCCAGCTTGTTGGCCTTGGTCGACAGATAGAACTCGTTATGGGGATTGCGTCCTTCATGCAGCGGTACTCGCTCGGCCACCGGAATGCCGAAGGATTCCATCGCTTTCATCTTGCGCGGATTGTTGGTCATCAAGCGCAGGGATGTGACCTCGAGCTGCTTGAGCATGTCGGCGCAAATTGTGTAATCGCGCATGTCGGCGGCAAAACCGAGGGCGACGTTAGCTTCGACGGTATCGGCCCCCTGATCCTGCAGATGGTAGGCGCGGATCTTGTTGAGCAAACCGATGCCACGGCCCTCCTGACGCACGTACAACAACACGCCACGACCCGCCTTGGCGATGTTTTCCATGGCTGCCTGCAGCTGGAAGCCGCAATCGCAACGCAGGCTGAACAGGGCATCGCCAGTCAGGCACTCGGAGTGGATGCGGCCCAGCACGGGCTCATCGCCGGTTATATCGCCCATCACCAGTGCGGCGTGGTCCTTGCCCGTGCCGGTTTCCTGAAAACCTACCAGCGTGAAGGTGCCCCAAGGGGTTGGCAATTTGGACTTGGCCACAAGGGTAACGCTGCTCATCGGTGCTCCTTACTACTAACTGCGCAAAAAAAGGGGGCCAGTTTAACGTGCCTTGCCTGGCTCGACCATAAGAACAAGCCCCTGCATTGCCTAATGACATGGTGAAACGGGATAGGAAGCGTCATGGCGAGGGCTTTTCAGCCTTATATGAGGATTGATGACTGCCAGATCCACCACATTCAGGTATAATCTGCGCCCATTAACCCACCCCTTCGGGATGGGAGCAACACAGTGCAGGAGAGATGTTATGCCTCAGATGGCCCCCGTAATGACAATTGATGGCCCCAGTGGTGCAGGTAAAGGCACCTTGTGTCAGCTGCTTGCTGAGAAGCTGGGTTGGCACTTGCTGGACTCGGGCGCCATCTATCGGGTGTTGTCCCTGGCCGCCCTGCATCACGATGTCGAGCTGGACAGTGAAGCCTCACTGGTGCCACTGGCTGCCAATCTGGATGTGCAATTTCAGGTAGAAGGGGATCTGGTCAAGGTGATCCTGGAAGGGGAAGATGTTTCGCGCACCATCCGCACCGAAGAGGTGGGTAATGCCGCCAGTAAAATCGCCGCCTTCCCCCGAGTGCGCGAAGCCTTGCTGCGCCGTCAACGGGCATTTCGTCAGGCCCCGGGTCTTATCGCAGATGGTCGAGACATGGGCACCGTGGTTTTCCCAGAGGCCGAGCTGAAGATTTTCCTCGACGCCAGCGCCGAAGAACGGGCCCAGCGTCGCTATAAGCAGTTGCAAGATAAGGGCTTTGATGTTAACTTTGAGCGTCTTTTAACCGAGATTCGGGAACGTGACGATCGCGACAGAAATCGCGCTACTGCCCCCCTGAAACCGGCAGAAGATGCTCTGGTGGTAGACTCTACCGCCATGACCATAGATGACGTGCTGGCTACAGTGCTCGCCTATGCAGAGCAACAACTTGGTGATGCCAGCGCAAGCTGACATCCGGTCGTCTGCACCAAGGATGGCGCAGATTATTTAAAACAGCCCCGCTTGTGCCGGATTGCAAGTGGATGTTTCATTTGTGACATAAACAATGATCGAATCTTTTGCTCAACTCTTTGAAGAGTCCCTGAACGCCGTTGAAACCCGTCAAGGTTCCATCGTCAAGGGTACTGTCGTTGCTATCGAGAACGGTTTCGTACTGGTTGACGCCGGTCTGAAATCCGAGTCCGCTATCCCGGCTGAAGAATTCAAGAACGCCATGGGCGAGCTGGAAATCAACGTCGGCGATACCGTTGATGTGGCTCTGGACTCTATCGAAGATGGTTTCGGCGAAACCAAGCTGTCCCGCGAAAAAGCCAAGCGCCACGAAGCCTGGCTGCAGCTTGAGAAGGCATACGAAGAGCAAGCTACCGTTATCGGTATCATCAACGGCAAGGTCAAGGGTGGTTTCACCGTTGAACTGAACGGCATCCGTGCCTTCCTGCCGGGTTCTCTGGTTGACGTGCGTCCGATCCGTGACACCGCTCACCTGGAAAACAAAGAACTCGAGTTCAAAGTCATCAAGCTGGACCAGAAGCGCAACAACGTTGTTGTTTCCCGTCGTGCCGTGATCGAGACCGAGAACACCTCCGAGCGCGAAAGCCTGCTGGCTAACCTGCAAGAAGGTCAAGAAGTTAAGGGTATCGTCAAGAACCTGACCGACTACGGTGCATTCGTAGATCTGGGCGGTGTTGACGGCCTGCTGCACATCACCGACATGGCGTGGAAGCGCGTTAAGCATCCTTCCGAAATCGTCAACGTTGGCGACGAGATCGCTGTCAAGGTTCTGAAGTTCGACCGCGAGCGTACCCGTGTATCCCTGGGTCTGAAGCAGCTGGGCGAAGATCCCTGGGTTGCTATCGCCAAGCGTTACCCGGAGACCACCCGTCTGTCTGGCCGCGTGACCAACCTGACCGACTACGGCTGCTTCGTTGAAATCGAAGAAGGCGTTGAAGGCCTGGTACACGTATCCGAGATGGATTGGACCAACAAGAACATCCACCCGTCCAAAGTTGTTAACGTTGGCGACGTGGTTGACGTGATGGTTCTGGATATCGACGAAGAGCGTCGTCGTATCTCCCTGGGTCTGAAGCAGTGCAAATCCAACCCGTGGCAGCTGTTTGCCGAAACTCACGCCAAAGGCGACCGTGTTTCCGGCAAGATCAAGTCCATCACTGACTTCGGTATCTTCATCGGTCTGGATGGCGGCATCGACGGCCTGGTTCACCTGTCTGACATCTCCTGGAACAACCAGGGCGAAGAAGCCGTGCGTGAATTCAAGAAGGGCGACGAGATCGAAGCCGTTGTTCTGCAAGTGGATCCGGAGCGTGAGCGCATCTCCTTGGGTGTCAAGCAGATCGAAGAAGACCCGTTCAACAAGTACCTGGCTGACAACAAGAAAGGTGCTATTGTGAAGGGTAAGGTTACCGAGGTTGATGCCAAAGGTGCCGTTATCGAACTGGCTGACGGCGTAGAAGGCTACCTGCGTGCCTCCGACGCTGCTCGTGACCGTGTAGAAGACGCCACTCTGGTGCTGTCTGTTGGTGACGAAGTTGAAGCTAAATTCATGGGCGTTGATCGTAAGAACCGCACCGTGAGCCTGTCTGTCCGTGCTAAGGACGAGGCTGATGAGCGTGTTGCTATCGATAGCCTGAACCAACAAGAAGAAGTTGTGTTCAGCAATGCTATGATGGAAGCATTCAAAGCCGCCAAGGGTGAGTAATCCTTGAAGCAAGAAAAGGGCGGCATTGCGCCGCCCTTTTTTATCCTGGCAAAATGAATATTGCATGTGATCGGGGAAGGAGATTTAACGTTATGACCAAATCAGATCTCATCGAACAACTGGCAGCCAGCCGCATGCATATGCCGGCCAAGGATGTCGAAGCCGCCATCAAGGAGATCCTTGAACAGATGGCATCGACCTTGCAAAACGGCGACCGGATTGAAATCCGCGGATTCGGCAGTTTTTCACTGCACTATCGTGCGCCCCGAGTGGGACGCAACCCCAAAACCGGGGACAAGGTTGAATTGACCGGGAAATATGTCCCGCACTTCAAACCTGGCAAAGAGTTGCGCGAGCGCGTCAACATCATCGAATAATGCAGATATGGGCATACCTCGAGTATGCCTTTTTTGTTTTTGGCGCCGATTCCTGTGCCAATCGTCTTGTTTCTTAAACTCTTTTCCCATTCACTCTAGAGTCTGCCTGCGATTTTAAGGATAATCAGCCTCTCATTAGATACTGACAGGGAGCTCTTATGAAGCGTATTTTGGCCCTCATTCCGCTGGTGCTGGTGTTTGTTCTGACCCTGGCGCTGGGCTCACAAAATGGCCAGCTGGTTCAGTTCAATTACCTGATCGCTCAGGGTGAGTTTTCGCTTGCCATGCTGTTGGGCTTCTTCTTTGCTGGCGGCTTTTTGCTGGGCTGGCTGGTATTCGGCCTGCTGTTCCTGCGCCTGAAAATGCAAAACCGCACCCTCAACCGTACCATGCGTCGTCAATCCCGCGAGTTGGAGCTGGTCCGGTCACCGGGTAAGGAATAATGTTCCTCAATGCTTGAACTGCTTTTCCTGCTGTTGCCCATCGCCGCCTGTTATGGCTGGTACATGGGGCGCAGGAGTGTTCGCCAGGACACCCAAAAACAGAGTAACCAGTTTTCCCGCCAGTATGTGGCGGGTCTCAACTATTTGCTGTCCGATGAATCCGACAAGGCGGTGGATCTCTTTATCCAGCTGCTTGAGGTGGACAGTGAAACCATCGAAACCCACCTTTCTCTCGGCAACCTGTTTCGCCAACGGGGAGAGGTGGATCGCGCCATCAAGATCCACCAGAACTTGGTGACCCGCCAATTGACCCGAGAGCAGCGTCAGCTTGCCTTGCAGGAGCTGGCTCGCGATTTTCTGGCGGCCGGTTTACTCGACCGTGCCGAAGCGCTCTGGAATGAACTGTGTGAGGACAGCGATTTCGAAGAGACGGCGCTGGCGCAGCTGCTGATCATCCATCAGCAGTTGCGGGATTGGGACAAGGCCATCGATGTCGCGGTTCGTCTGCAAAAATTCCAGGGCAAGAAGCTTGCCGATCCCATCTCTCACTTTTATTGCGAACAGGCCGAGATCGCACTGCAGGATGGCAATAAAGGGGAGGGGCTGGCCAAACTCAAGCGGGCGCTCGGTATCAATCCGGCATGTGCCCGCGCCAGTCTGCGGCTCGCCGATCTTGCCATGGCGGAAGGGGAGTATGAGCAGGCTGGCAAGGAGCTGCTACGGGTGTTTGAGCAGGATATCGACTTTGCTTCCGAGGCAATGCCCAAATTGCTCGCGTGCTACCAGCAGTTGGGACGCGGCCAGGCGTTGATCCCGCTGCTGGAAAAGGCGGTCGAGGATCACGCGGGTGTCAGCGTGACACTGGCGTTGGCCAAACTGGTGGAGGAGCGCGATGGCCTGAGTCAGGCCCGTTCGCTGGTACTGCGTCAGCTGCGTCGTCACCCCTCCATGAAAGGTTTTTACCAGCTGGTGGGTTTTCAGCTGGCCAGTGCGGAGGAGGGGCCTGCCAAGGAGAGTCTCGAACTGCTGCAACAGCTGGTCGGCGAGCAGATCAAAATCAAGTCAACCCACAAGTGTCGGCAGTGCGGCTTTGCCACTCACTCGTTGTTCTGGCAGTGCCCGTCTTGTCGCCAGTGGGGTTCCATCAAGCCGATCCGTGGTCTGGACGGTGAATAACAAGCAATAGGATGTGAGATGCAAGATCCCAAAGTACTGGTAGCGCTGGATTATCAGCACGAGGCAGATGCCTTAGCGTTCGTTGAACGTATCTCTCCGGCCCAGTGCCGTCTCAAGGTAGGCAAGGAGATGTTTACCCTGTTTGGCCCGCAGTTTGTACGCCAGCTGGTGGCCAAGGGATTCGATGTCTTTCTGGATCTGAAGTTTCACGATATTCCCAATACCGTTGCCAAAGCCGTGGCAGCCAGTGCCGAGCTCGGTGTCTGGATGGTCAACGTGCATGCCAGTGGTGGTGAGCGGATGATGCGTGCCGCCAAAGAGGCGCTACTGCCTTATGGCGACAAGGCCCCCCTGCTTATCGGCGTGACCGTGCTGACCAGCATGGAGCAGTCCGACATGATCCCTCTTGGTCTGGATATGAGCCCGGCCGAGCAGGTGATCCGGCTGGCGACCTTGACCAAGACCTCCGGTCTGGATGGGGTGGTCTGTTCTGCCAACGAGGCCCATGAGCTGAAAGCCTTGCTGGGCGCCGATTTCAAGCTGGTGACCCCGGGCATTCGCCCGACCGGTTCTGAGGCGGGCGATCAGCGCCGGGTGATGACACCCAAAGCGGCGGTCGAGGCCGGTTCCGATTATCTGGTTATCGGTCGCCCCATTACGCAGGCTGCCGATCCGGCCGCCATGCTGGCCAGCATCAATGCCGAGCTGGCGGGGGCGTAACCGGCTCACTCAGTGAAACACGGTGCAGGCCGAGCAACAGGCCTGCACCTGCCCCGATAAGATGAGAGCCGATGTGTACTCTGGCATTGATCAGGGTGGAGATCGGGCTCTCTCCGGCGTTGTAGAAGTCCAGCGTAAGTTTGATCCCCACCCCCGACAACAGCAGCCAGCCCGATGTGCGGCGTCCGTGGCGGATATCCTGCATCGCCCCCCAGACAAACAGGCCATGCAGCGAGCCGGATAGCCCCATGTACCACTGGGTCTGCGGGCACCACCACCAGATCCCCAAGCCCACTGCCAACCAGAGCAGCAACATCAGCAGCGGCAGGCGAGCCCCACCCAGATAGTCGCGAAACAGGCTATAGAGGATGGCGAGGCCGCCCAGATTGAGCAGCAGGTGCCACAGATTGGTATGAGCCAGATTGCCTGTTATGATCCGCCACCCTTCGCCCCCGGCGATCAAGGGCCGATCGAAGGAGAGCTGAAGATTGGGAACGGTAAAGAAGAGTAGCAAGCTGGTGAGAGAGAGCGTGATAACCCAGAGCAATCCAGATTTGTCTGACAACATGAAACAGTCCAACGACAAGAACAGTCGATACTGTACTCGTTGCACTCGTGCCCTCAAAGCCTGCCTGTGCGATTATATTGCGCCGGTTGACAACTACACGCCCCTCTATATCTTGCAGCACACGAGTGAGGTGGCGCATCCCAAGGGAACCGCAGCCTTGCTGGCCGCCTCTTTGCAGCAGTGCGAGATCCATGTGGGGGAGGACTTTTCCCGCGATGAGTGGCTGAGCGGCCTGCTTGCTGACGCTTCCCGGCGCTGTTATCTGCTCTGGCCGGATGAGGATGCCATTTCGCTGACCGATCTTCGCCAACAGTGGGAGAGTGAACCCTCTGGCAAAACGTCGGTCGCCTTTATTTTGCTCGACGGCACCTGGCGCAAGGCCTACCGCATGTTGCAGAGCAATCCGGCCCTGGCCAGCTTGTCCCGGATCGGCATTGGCGCCGTTGCCGGTCAATACGCCATTCGCAAGAAACCCTTTCCCGATGCCCTCTCGACAATAGAGGCGGGCTATCACCTCTTGTCCCGGTGGGAGGGGGCGCCAGAACGCTATGCGCCCTTGCTAACCCTGTTCAACCGGTTGAATACCCAGTGGCAGGACTTTGCCGAAGGCCGCCGGGCGTGACAATTCAAGGAGTTATCAAGATGAAAAAAGCAGTCGTGGTTTTCAGCGGCGGTCAGGACAGCACTACTTGTCTGGTGCAGGCATTGGCCCAGTATGATGAAGTGCACGCCATCACCTTCGACTATGGCCAGCGCCATCGGGAAGAGATCGACACTGCGCGCCGCCTGGGCAGTGCATTGGGGATTGCCGCCCACAAGGTGATGGATGTAACGCTGCTCAATGAGCTGGCGGTCTCTGCCCTGACCCGTGACGACATCCCTGTCAGCTGCGAGCTGCAGGATAATGGCCTGCCCAACACCTTCGTGCCGGGCCGCAATATCCTGTTCCTGACCCTGGCCTCCATCTATGCCTATCAGGTGGGTGCCGAAGCGGTGATCACCGGTGTCTGCGAGACCGACTTCTCCGGCTATCCCGATTGCCGTGACGAGTTCGTCAAGGCCCTCAATCAGGCGGTGTCGCTGGGGCTGGATCGCGGTATCCGTTTTGAAACTCCCTTGATGTGGCTCGACAAGGCCGAGACCTGGGCACTGGCGGATCACTATGGTCACCTTGACACAGTGCGCCAGCAGACCCTGACCTGCTACAACGGCATTGCCGGTGACGGTTGCGGCACGTGTCCTGCGTGTGAACTGCGCAGTCGCGGCCTGAACAACTATCTGGCTGACAAGGCGGGCATCATGGCCAGGCTGTTTGAAAAAACCGGGCTGGGTGAGAAAAGCGCAGAGTGAGCCTGCGTCTTGCCGTGGCTTGAGGTATAATCCGCGACTTTTGCAACAAGCCGTGATCGAGATGAACTACCCAATCAACGAGATTTTCCAGACCATCCAGGGGGAGGGCATCTTTACCGGCCTGCCCGCCATCTTTGTTCGCCTGCAGGGTTGCCCGGTGGGTTGCCCCTGGTGCGATACCCGTCATACCTGGGTTGTTGATCCGGCTCGTGAAATGGGTAAGGAGGCGGTGCTGGATCGTTCCAACGAATCCGATTGCTGGAGCCAACTCAGCACCGCGCAGATTATCAAGAGCTTTGGCGATCTGGGTTATCAGGCGCGCCATGTGGTGATCACCGGTGGCGAGCCCTGCCTCTACGATCTGCACGAACTCTCGTCAGCACTGCTGGCGGCGGGTTATCAGGTGCAGATTGAAACCAGTGGTACCAGTGAGATCAAGACCCATGAGCAGACCTGGGTCACCGTCTCCCCCAAGATTGGCATGAAAGGGGGACTGCCTGTGCTGGTCTCGGCGCTGGAGCGGGCCAACGAGATCAAGCATCCGGTGGCGACTGAACACCATATTGAAGAGCTGGATGCGCTGCTGGCTACCGCGACCCTGCGTCCGGATGTGGTCATTGCCTTGCAACCCATCAGCCAGAAGCCACGGGCCACCCAGTTGGCCATGGATACCTGCATTGCCCGTAACTGGCGACTCTCAATCCAGACTCATAAATATCTGGATATCGATTAATATGGATTGGCTATCTGATGAACAGGTGCTGCTGACCCTGACCAACAAGATGCCTTACGGTAAATATCAGGGGCGGCGTATCATCGATATTCCCGAGCCCTATCTGGTGTGGATGGCACGTAGTGGCTTTCCTGCGGGTAAATTGGGCCAGACGCTGGCGTTGGCTTACGAAATCAAACTCAATGGACTCGAGTCCATGATTATTCCCATTATTAACAGGATGTCGGTATGAGAATATATACGAGGCAGGGCGACAAGGGCATGACCCGGCTGGCCGATGGTATCCCATTGCCCAAGGATCATTTGCGGGTCGAGACCTACGGTTATATCGATGAGCTCAACTCCCATCTTGGCTTGCTGATTTGTGACGTGCCGTCGCAAGAGCTCTGCTTATTGGCTGACTTGCAGTTGTTGCAACAGGAGTTGTTTGATCTGGGGGGGGAGTTGGCATTCTCCAGTGCTGCCCAGAATCCATCTATTTGGCAAGTCAATGCAGCCTGGACGACTCGCCTTGAACAGCAGATCGATCGTTATAGCGAGCCATTGCCACCGCTGCGTCAATTTATATTGCCCGGTGGTTCCCGTGCCGCGGCGCAGGCGCATGTGGTGCGTACCCTGGTACGGCATTGCGAGCGCTTGCTGCTGACATTGAGTCATGCAGAGTGCGTCAATCCCGAGGTCTTGCCCTATCTGAACCGGATGAGTGACTGGTTCTTCACCGTTGCCCGCTATCTCATCTGCGTGGCAGGGGATCGTGAAGTGCTGTGGGTCAAGGCAGCTGATCGCCCACAATCGGCTATCTGATATGTCACATTTAAGCGGTAATAAAAAACCTCGCCAAGGCGAGGCTTTTTATTGGTAACGCAAGAGCTGTCAGATAGCAAAATCTTCCAGTGATTTACCTGCTGCCACGGCGCTGGCAATGGCCGAAGGCATGCGGCCCTGGCCGGTCCAGGTTTTCTCTACGCCATTATCCTGATAGCGATATTTGGCCGGACGTGGCGCCCGCTTGGCTTTTTCTGATTTGCCGGGGTTGGTAGCGACAGCGCTTACCAATTCTGCCGGGTCAATACCGGCGGCTTTCAGCATTTCGCTATATTCGTTAATTTTCCGCAGATGCTCTGCACGGGCCTGACGCTCGGCAGCTTCATCCTGCTGACGTTCAGCAACGATAGTAGAGAGTTTTTCCAGTGCCTCTTCCAGTTGTTCCAGAGAAAGCTCGCGGCAGGTCGCACGCAGACTGCGGATATTAAGCAGCACCTTTAAAAATTCATTCATAGGAGTTACCACGTCGAGTCTGAGAAAAATATTATGTTCCAGCTGATTCTTGCTTGGCGATTTAAATAAGTCAAGCCGGGTTAAATATTATATCCGTGGGGAACATCAATATAGATATTTAATATGACCAGCAATAGACTTGGTGATTGGATGCCAATGAAGCCGAAGTAGGTGAAAATAGCGTCAAATCTGGCATTGTTGCATCATTTGACTACCTTTTTTCAACCTTGATATGTTTATCATGACTATTTAATCAAAAAACTTGCTATAAGCTGCCATCTCGATAAAATGTCCCTCGAATACCTTTAAGTAGAGGCGCGCTGCCTATGACTACTTGTGCGGAGGGTGATGCCTGTGATGCACAAGGAAAGGAGTCAGCGCCGAAGTGGCCAGGCCATCATACCGGGCTGCTGGTTCTGCATCTAATAGGTGCAGGACTGCCATAGTCATCCACTATGGAGCGCTACCTGAAGGGGCTGAGGAGTATGACCTCCCCATAGGTTTTGTTTCTTTAGATCCTCTCGGTAGATCTCCACCTGTAATCTTTAGGTGCAAAGAGATCATGGACATTAGTCATTTCGCCGACTCCGGTTGGTCCGTACTTCCCCCTCTGTTGGCTGTCGCGCTGGCGATCCTGACCCGCCGCGTATTGTTGTCCCTTGGTGTGGGCATCGTCACGGGCAGTCTGCTGCTCAACCAGTTTTCGCCCCTCGAATCCCTGCACTACATGCTGAATACCGTACTCAAGATCTTCTGGGTCGATGGCGCACTCAATCGTGACAACGTCAACATGATCCTGTTTATGCTGTTGCTGGGTGGCCTCATCAGCCTGATGAGTGTCTCCGGGGCGACCCGTGCCTTTGCCGAGTGGGCCGAGCGTCGTGCCAAGACCCGCAAGGGTGCCAAAGCGCTGACCGGCATGATGGTATTTGCCTTCTTTATCGATGACTTCTTCCACAGCCTGTCGGTGGGGGCCATCTGCCGTCCTGTCACCGACCGTTTTCAGATCTCCCGTGCCAAGCTGGCCTATCTGTTGGACTCCACCGCGGCGCCGGTCTGCGTGCTGATGCCCATCTCCTCCTGGGGCGCCTATATCATCGCGCTTATTGGCGGCATTCTGGCGGCACACGGCCTGACCGAGCAGAGCCCCATCGCGGCGTTTGTCGAGATGATCCCGATGAACCTCTACGCCGTCTTCACACTCATCATGGTGCTGGTGGTGATTGCATTCCAACTCGATATCGGTCCGATGCGTCAACACGAAGCGTGGGCGCTGGAAGGCAAGCTGTGGGATGAGTCCAAGGGCCGCCCCATCGGTCTGGATATGGAGAGCCCGGAGGAGAGCAACGGCGGCATGATCGACATGGTACTGCCGATCCTGACCCTGACCGCTGCCACCATCTATTTCATGATCGATTCCGGTGCTGCGGTGCTGAGCGAGCAAGGGTTGCCGTTCAGCGTGCTCGGTTCGTTCGAAAACACCAACGTCGGCTCTTCGCTGGTCTACGGTGCCCTGTGCAGTCTGATGGTCTCCATCGGTCTGGCGATGCGCTTGAAGCTGGGTGCCAAGAACTGGATCAAGGCCGCGCCGCAAGGTGTTATGGCCATGCTGCCGGCCATCAACATCCTGCTGTTCGCCTGGACCATCGGTGCCGTAGTGCGCGATGTGGAGACCGGCAAGTACCTGGCTTCGCTGGCTAACGGCAACCTGCCGATCGAAGTGCTGCCCGCCGTAGTCTTTATTCTTTCCTGTGCCATGGCGTTTGCCACCGGCACCAGCTGGGGCACCTTCGGCATCATGCTGCCGCTGGCCGGTGACATGGCTGCTGCCAGCGACATCAGCCTGATGCTGCCGATGCTGGCTGCTGTACTGGCTGGTTCGGTATTCGGGGATCACAGCTCACCCATCTCCAGCACCAGCATCCTTTCAGCGACCGGCGCCGGCTGCCATCACATCGATCATGTGATGACCCAACTGCCCTATGCGCTGGCCATCGCCTTCGGTGCGGCCATCGGTTACTTGGCCATGGGCTTGATGCACTCCAGCCTGGCCGGTTTCAGCGTCAGCGCCCTCTGGTTCTTGCTCTTTACCGGCTATCACCTGAAAAAGGCTAAAGCGCGGCCAGTGCTGGCCACCGCGTAACATTTATAGAGCAAGGGGCCCGCGGGCCCCTTGGTTTTGTCAGGGGCTTTGGTTAGCATGCGCCCCATAAATTCAGTATCGGAACAGTATCATGGCTTCACTGCACTACAAATTTGCCACCATGAATTCAGGCAAATCCACCCAGCTCATTCAGGCGCACTTCAACTATCTGGAGCGGGGCATGCATCCTCTGGCGATGACGCCAGCCATTGATGACCGTTTCGGGGTCGGGGTGATCAGTGCCCGGGTAGGCCTTGAACTGAAGGTGGACGTGTTCAGCGACAACTGTGATCTGTTTGAAATGGTGAAAGCGCGCCATGCAAAGAAACATATCGATGTCTTTATCGTGGACGAGGCCCAGTTCCTGACCCGTGAGCAGGTATACCAGCTGGCCCGCATTGTCGATGAACAGGATATTCCGGTGATGGCCTATGGCCTCAAGACCGATTTTCGCGGCGAGCTGTTCCCGGGTTCCTACCATCTGCTCTGTCTGGCCGACAAGTTTGAAGAGCTGAAGAGCATTTGCTGGTGCGGCAACAAGGCCCACATGAACTCCCGGGTCAACGAAGCGGGGCAAGTGATGCGCGATGGCGAGCAGGTGGAGATCGGTGGTAACGATCGCTATGTGTCGCTCTGCCGCAAACACTATCTGGAAGGTCGGGCCTACAAGTAACCCGACTGTGATATTTGAATAGTCGAGAAGGGCGCCAATCTGGCGCCCTTCTTCTTTTCCCCAACTGGTATCGCAGTGGTTCAGTCGATCTCGATATCCACTGGCGCAATGATGGGGTCGGCGACTGGCAGGCGTTGAAACAGCTGGCGAAAATGGTGCTGTACCCGACCGATATCCACCAGTGACATGCCGGAGGCAAAACCGAACCAGACGTAGAGCCCGGTTAGATCGCGAAACATCGGCGGCAGGTAACGAGGGGCGGCAATCAGTCCCTCCAGATAGTGCTGATAGAGCACCGGAATGTCATCCAGCGTCACCTTGCCGACAAACAGCATCGGCAGGATCTCGGGCACCCCTTCCAGCACGGCGCTGCGGATAAAGTTGACCGTCTCCACATAGCCACGCACGTAGGAGAGATCCTTGGTAAAGCAGGCGCCACCACCCACCATGCCGCCACGAAAGACCCGCTGGGTGATCTTGTAGGCGTCGTGCTCGCTGGTGCCCTGCTGCACGAAGTGCTGAAACACCTCGATAAAATCGGCGCCGCGCTCGGCCATGTCGATGGCCATCACCCGATCGGAGATGCGCTTGGCCCGATCCGGAAAGGAGCTGAATGTAAGTGTCTCAATCAATACCGCCAGCCCCTCCTGACAGGCGGTGATCCGCGGTGAACCGGCGCTCAGCCAGGTAGCATAGGGCTGCTGACGACCGTTGAGGGTGGTGCCGACATGGACCCATCCTTCGTGTACCTCCAGCACCTGCAAGTCCAGCTCGGAGAAACGGGCGTGGGAGTTGAGCTTGATATAGTCACCACCGGCCGCGGCGTCGGAGACAATCCCATCGCTCAGCTTCACCTGCACCGTGCCGTCACTGAAGTAGCTCGACAGCTTGCCCTGCAGTTTGGCGACCGCGGCTTCTCCTTCAAACTCCTTGGGGTAGGGACGCACCAGATGCCGCGCACCGGGCAGAGAGAATATATCGCACAGGCGGGCGCCAAGCTCCTTGAGAGTCTTGCGATCCCCACGCAGGTGATCGCTGGCTGAGCCATAAAGCAGCTGGCTGTAACGCTGAAAATCGGGTTGGCCGCGCTGGCGCAGCATCTCGATCACCACCATGTACTGATCGACCGTCTCTTGCAGGATCCGGCCAAGATCGTCCTGCGGCCCCAGCTTTCTGCGGATCCGGTCCCGCAGCTCCTTGAGCTCCAGATATTTGTTGCGCGGATCGAAGCCAAGGGGGAGGGCATCATAAAAGTGCCTGTCGATAGCGGGCAGCTCTCTGCCACCGCTTGCCAGAAAGCGCTCTTGCAGATGGCGTGGCCACTTGATGGCATCCAGAATGCGGATGGGCTTTTGCAGAGCGAGCAACTCATCCGAGAGTGATTTCAGATGAAGGCGATACTTTTCTTGGATGGTCATGGGGCCCCCTGTGGGGCAAGCGTCGTCGTGGATTTGGCTGAGTATATGCATAGCGCTTGCCAAAAAGAAGCGAGCCGCATGGTTATCGGGTTGGCGTGCTTTTTGTTGATAGCAAATTGGTTTAGACTGCGCCCCTTGATCCCCATCTTGTCGTGGAAATGATGAATATCCCCAGCTCCGAAATGATAATGCGTTGGTTGCAACAGGCTCGTATCGAGCACTATGTCTGCGACCAGTGTCACGGTATCCACATTGTCTCTTTGCAGTCGGTCGATGGTATTCAGGAGAGCCGGATCTTCGTGGAAGAGGAAGGCCTGCTGTTCTCCTCCGAGCTGGAAGTGCGCCCCTCCGCAATGCTGCCGCTGGTTGCCGAACTGGGCCGACTCAATATGCAGTACCCCTCCCTCAAGGTGTTCCTCGATATCATCGATGACAACCTGCCGCGGCTGGTGGTCGGCCACACCGTCTTTACCAAGGCCGGACTCAGCGTCGAGCAGTTCCTGCTGTTCGTGCAAAGCACCATCGCCGCCACCCACGAACTGGTTGCCGAATGCGAACGTTCAGGCTTCCTCAACCTGCCGGAAATCCAGGTTGCACCGGAATCTGTGCATTAAGTGTTCGAACGGTTCGTCAGGTGAAAAAAGCCGTTGACGCGGGCGGGGCTTTCCCATAAATTACGCCCCGTTCCAGCGCAACAGCGCAGTGAACACCGTGTTGGCTGAACACGTTAAACCGCAGAACAAAATTTGGTGAGGTGTCCGAGTGGCTGAAGGAGCACGCCTGGAAAGTGTGTATACGGCAACGTATCGAGGGTTCGAATCCCTCCCTCACCGCCAAACAGTAAACCCCGACCTTGATGGTTGGGGTTTTTCTTTTGCGTCAGTAACTTGCTGGTTTTAGTGGTGTTTCGTTCACACTTTGCCCCCTGTCATTTTGTCAGGAGGGCCAAAAAGGTGGTACAAAATGGCCATTATGCCGAACCCCAAAAAAGTGTAGGCGGCGCTTGTCGATGGCCTTGATAGTGTGCCAGTGGGCCCGGTGAGGCGACTGATATGACTTAGCGGTAGCATCTGCAGCAAGGCCTCGACTCACGTTCGCAACCTCTGGGTCAGGCGTGATGAGGGGGGCGAGCCAGTCGATGTGCTCAGTAACACGACCACAGTTCAGGCAGTCCACGCGGCGGACAGGCACCTGTAATTGGACACGCTGATCGAGCAGATCGCGATCCCGTATAAGACGGATACGGCGATCATGGGTCAGGGGGCTTGGCTCAAGACAGCGACCGCAGCGTGGAAGCTCAGTGCTGAGCGGCTCTAGCGTGAGGGTGTTTTGGTATCTTGGTGGCTGGCTACGACAGCGTAGCCTGGCCAAAAAGCGGCAAGATCGATAGGATGCATGGTGACAGCAGGGCTCAGGGGTTGGTGTGTTTGGCGACGACCAGTATACCTCGGCCCTGTCTGTCAACTCTCACTTCCCCACGATTCCGCGAAGAACCCAATTTACCAGAGTCCCTGACTGTCAATCCTCTCTTTGCCCGCGATAATGCGCAGAACCTTTTTATTGCAAGCCAGTCAAGGCAAGGGTTGGAGCTACATTGACCCCTTAACCATGGCGCCGTTCTTGATATTCAAAATCTCTAATATCTAGTCACAAAATTGCTTAAATGACTGGCATTAGCCATCATGGCCCCCTTTCTATTCCCGATTATTTTCTATCTTGCCCTTGGGCTTACTCCACCAGACTCATACCCGGTATCTGGCGCCAGTAGCCGTTGCAGTCACTCCCTGACTGCAGGGAGAGGGGAGCCTGGCCCTGCTGGTTGGCTTTGAAGCGGGCCAGCATCTCCAGCGTCTCCATCCCTTGCGGCGACAGCCTGACCACATCCACCAGCCCCGCCATCTCTGCCAGCTCGTTACCCAGGTTATAGCAGTAGCCAGACTGGGTCTGGATCCCGTTGAGATTGAACACCCGTTGTCCCTCGCGGCTGTTGGCCAGTCGCCCGGTGGGGTAGTTGATGCAGGCGAGCTCGCAGTTGTCCTTGGGTTTGTCGAGGGAGCGGGCGGTGAAGCAGCGCGCCGAGTAGGCGAGCGGCAGATGGCCGTAGGCAAACACCTCTACCTCAAATTGGTCGCGCAGGGGGCCCAGATCCTGATTGAGCTGGATCAGCCAGTCACGGGAGAGCTCCACCGGCATGACCCAGCGTTTCATCCCCTGTTTGAGCAGCATGCGCAGCACATCGGCGTTATAGGCGTTGATGGCGGGGCCGCAGACAAAGGGGATGCCTGCCTCCCAGGCGAGTTGCACCGTACCGAGATCGTTGGCTTCGACCAGCAGATCGCCGTTGTCGACCAGCCGCTTCACCTCTTTGAGTTCGGAGGGGGCGGAGATAAGCGCCAGGGTAGAGAGCACCGTCTGTTTGCCTGAGCAGGCCACGTCACGAGCGAGCTGGATCCAGTTATCGACCTTGAGCTCGCGGCGTTTGCTGCAGACCGTTTCACCCAGATAGATGATGTCGGCCTGACTGTTGGCCGCGGCATGGTAAAAAGCCTCGGTATCGGCCTTGGACCAGTAGAAGAGCAGAGGCCCGAGAGAGAATTGCATGCTGTGGGCTCCTTATTGCCACTGACGATGATAGGCGCCGAGGGTAGTCTGGCTACCTTCTGAGACGCGGGCGAGCTGGGCATCCCACTCTGCTTTGACCTGATAGGCCTCGGGATTGGCCTGATAGGCATCGATGGCCGCACGCCAGACCTTGGTCACTTGCTCCACATAGGCGGGGCTGCGCTGGCGCCCTTCAATCTTGACCGACTGGATCCCGGTCTTGAACAGCTCGGGCAACAGGCCAAGGGTATTGAGACTGGTCGGCTCTTCCAATGCATGGTAGGTCTGGCCATCCACGTCGAAACGCCCCTTGCAGAGGGTCGGATAGCCGGCATTTTCACCCGGGCCGTAGCGGTCGATCAGCACTTCGTTGAGCCGTGACTCGAGGCCATTCTGGGTCTCTTCCCAGCGGACGAACTTGGCCGGTGAGCAGGCGCCGACGGTGTTGGGGCTCTCGCCAGTCATGTAGGAAGAGAGGTAGCAGCGTCCCTCGGCCATTATGCAGAGGCTGCCAAAGGCGAACACCTCAAGGCCTACGTCGGTT
Source organism: Aeromonas fluvialis (assembly GCF_000819885.1). Taxonomy (GTDB): domain Bacteria; phylum Pseudomonadota; class Gammaproteobacteria; order Enterobacterales; family Aeromonadaceae; genus Aeromonas; species Aeromonas fluvialis. Next base: position 133,189 of record NZ_CDBO01000068.1, on the reverse strand, counting down.
TCGCGAGCCAGTTGCTTGACCTGATGCATGGAGAGCACCCGGGGCAGCACCACTCGGGTGACATTGAATTGCTGCTGATAGAAGCGAATGGCGGCGGCATTGGTGGCGCTGGCCTGAACCGAGACATGAAGCTCCATCTCGGGATAGTGGCGGCTGGCATATTCCAGTACCGCCAGATCTGCGATGATCAGCGCATCGGCGCCGAGTGCCACACCGCGATCCACTGCCTGTTTCCAGCGTGCATCCGCCCCGGGATGGGCAAAGGTGTTGATGGCGATATGCAGCTTGCGACCATGTTGATGCACATAATCCACTGCCTTCTCCAGTTTGCTGTCGGTAAAGTTGAGACCGGCAAAGTGGCGGGCATTGGTGTCATCCTTGAAACCGATATAAACGGCATCGGCCCCGTTATCCACTGCGGTTTTCAGTGCCGGCAAACTGCCTGCCGGACAGAGTAATTCCATTGGTACGCTCCGAGAGTGCATATGAAGGGCAAACGAGCCCTGATTGTATGCAGCCATGCACTTCCGCTTTTTGACCTGAGGCAGCTTTGTGTGGCTTTACCCTTCTTGAGGTAACTCTCCACAAGTTTGATTTCCAACAGGATCTTGCCACTCTCCCTGTGTTTGAATGCGCAAAAAAGGAGTCTATCGTGTTTCAACAACTGCAACGTCGCCTGGTAGAACAGGCTCCGCGCTTTTTGCGCCATCCCCTCAAGTTGGTTCCCTTCAATCTGCAAAAGCAGTTGATGGAGAGCTTGCTGGCCCAGGTCTTCAAAGAGGCCATCGAAGATGGCGATTTCGAGTTTCTGGCCGACAAGTGGCTGAAAGTCGAAGTCTCTGATCTGGAGCTGTGCTGGTTTATCAGTGAGCAGAGCGGCCAGCTGGTGGTGGCTCGTGAGTGTGACAAGGCCGATGTCTGCTTCAGCGGTACCGCCAACGACCTGATCCTGATTGCCGGTCGCAAAGAGGATCCGGATTCGCTTTTCTTCCAGCGCAAGCTGAAGATAGAAGGGGATACCGAACTGGGCCTTGAGGTGAAAAACCTGATGGACAGTCTGGATCTCGATGGCTTGCCGAGCCTGATGAAGTATCCCCTGATGGATCTGGCGACGTTTATCGAACGCGCCCGCACCGAGTCAGCGCAGGCCCCGTTGCAGACGGCGCCGGGCGGGATCCCGTCTTAAGTGGGCAATCACGCCGTGGGCATGGCGGCGATAATGGTGCCGTGCCCAGAGGCAACGACAGGCCCACAGACAGGGCACCAAGGCAATGATGGCTGTAGGGGCGGGCAGCTGTGACATGGCCAGCCCCACAGCCAACCAGATAAAGGGCTGCGCTTCATACAGCCACTCGGGCTGTAGCCAGCGTTTGCTCGGAAAGATAATCAGGTCTGTACGCCGGTAACTGGAGCGCATCATCCAGGTCACCGCTCCGGCGATAAACAATAAGGCGCCTGCAAACCAGAGCAGGGGCTGTTCATTCAACGTAATGATGGCTACGGCCGCCAGCAGGTAGAGGCTGGGCAATCTCTCATAGATAAAGGGAGGAAGCATGGTGTTGTGTCTCCTGTACCGTTAACCGGATATCCTTCAAGTCTAGTTTCCCTCTCACCTTTCCCTCATGCCGGTTTGTTATACAAACGGGTAGTTTTGTGCTGAAATGGCTTGCCTTTTACGGTGCCAAAATAGCGTTCTCCTATGTTACAATCGCACGCTATTTTTGACTGAAGATTGACTGGGCATGTTGGATCAGATTCGTATCGTTTTGGTAAACACCTCTCATACCGGCAACATGGGGTCTGCGGCACGTGCCATGAAGACCATGGGGTTGACCCAACTGGTATTGGTTGATCCGCAAGCTTTGCCGGATGACAATGCCTTCGCCCTGGCGGCAGGTGCCAGCGATGTGCTTGCCAATGCCCGTATCGTCCCGACGTTGCATGAAGCGATCGCTGACTGTGGTCTGGTGATCGGCACCAGCGCGCGTTCCCGCACATTGAGCTGGCCCATGCTCGACCCCCGTGAAGCGGGGGAGAAGTTGGTGAGTGAAGCGATGCAGCATCCGGTCGCCTTGGTGTTTGGCCGTGAACGCACCGGTCTCACCAATGACGAATTGCAAAAGTGCCACTACCACGTGGCCATTCCGGCCAATCCCGATTACAGCTCCCTCAATCTCGCCATGGCGGTGCAAACCCTCTGCTATGAAGTGCGGATGCACTGGTTGCAAGGGCAGGCCATCGAGCCTGAAGATGAGATGGCCTATCCGAGTGCCGCCCAGCTGGAAGGGTTCTATCAACACCTGGAACAGACCCTGATGAAGACCGGTTTCATTGCCGATGATCATCCGGGCCATGTGATGAGCAAGCTGCGTCGGCTGTTCAATCGAGCTAGACCGGAAGCGGCAGAACTCAATATTCTGCGGGGGATTTTGACCTCGGTGCAGAAAACGCGGGCGCCGGATTAATCCGACTGTTTTACTCAACTATATACTTGACTGGTTTGGTCGGGTATGTGACCATGTGCCCCATTAAATTGCTTCGCAAGACGGTAAGGCACATGAGACTGACTTCAAAAGGACGTTACGCTGTAACCGCCATGCTCGACGTGGCACTGCATGCAGAGCAGGGGCCCGTCCCCCTTGCCGATATTTCCGAGCGCCAGGGTATCTCCTTGTCCTATCTCGAACAGCTGTTTGCCCGCCTGCGCAAGAATGGTCTGGTGAGCAGTGTGCGTGGTCCGGGCGGTGGTTATCGCCTTGGTCTGGCTCCGGACGAAATCTCGGTCGGTCAGGTGATCACCGCGGTGGATGAATCGGTTGATGCCACCAAGTGTCTCGGCAAGGGCGGCTGCCACGGCGGCACCCAGTGCCTGACCCACTCCCTGTGGCGTGACTTGAGTGAGCGGATCTCTAGCTTCCTTGGCGATATCACCCTGGCCGAGCTGGTGCTCCAGGCCGATGTGCGCCGGATTGCCGGCAAGCAAGATCAACAAATGAAGACCGTGTTGTCCCTGGTTGATCGGGCAGAACACGGCGATGTGAGCTTGAAAGTCCAACTATAAACGTGCTTTCCACAGCGGGACGCTATGACCCGGACTGTGACGGAGAAAAACATGAAACTGCCTATTTACCTTGATTATTCGGCAACCTGTCCGGTGGACCCGCGTGTCGCAGAAAAAATGATGCAGTGTCTCACCATGGATGGCCTGTTCGGCAATCCGGCCTCCCGTTCTCACCGCTTTGGCTGGCAAGCCGAAGAGGCGGTCGATCTGGCCCGTAATCAAGTGGCAGATCTGATCGGTGCTGATCCCCGCGAGATCGTCTTCACTTCCGGTGCGACCGAATCCAATAACCTGGCCATCAAGGGTGTTGCCCACTTCTATGCCAGCAAGGGCAAGCACATCATCACCTCCAAGACCGAACACAAGGCGGTGCTCGATACCTGTCGGCAGCTGGAGCGTGAAGGGTTCGAGGTGACCTATCTTGAGCCGATGCCCAACGGCCTGTTCACTATCGAGATGATCGAAAACGCCATGCGTGATGACACCATCCTGGTCAGCATCATGCATGTGAACAACGAAATCGGCGTGGTTCAGAACATTGCCGCCATCGGCGAGCTGTGCCGTTCCCGCAAGATTTTGCTGCACGTGGATGCCGTTCAGAGCGTGGGCAAGATCCCGGTCGATGTGGAGGCGCTGAAAGTGGACCTGCTCTCCGTCTCTGCGCACAAGGTGTATGGCCCGAAAGGGATCGGTGCGCTGTTTGTGCGCCGTAAACCCCGCGTTCGTCTGGAAGCCCAGATGCATGGTGGTGGTCATGAGCGCGGCATGCGTTCCGGTACTCTGCCGACCCACCAGATTGTCGGGATGGGCGAAGCTTTCCGCATCGCCAAGGAAGAGATGGTGAGTGAAGGCCAGCGAATTATGGCACTGCGTCAGCGTCTGTGGAATGGCATCAAGGATATTGAAGCCGTCTACATCAATGGCGATCTGGAGCAGCGTGTTCCGGGCAACCTCAACGTCAGCTTTGCCTATGTGGAAGGGGAATCCCTCATCATGGCGCTGAAAGATTTGGCCGTCTCTTCCGGATCTGCCTGTACCTCCGCCAGCCTGGAACCTTCCTATGTGTTGCGTGCGCTGGGCCTGAACGACGAGCTGGCACACAGTTCCATCCGTTTCAGCATGGGTCGCTTTACCACCGAAGAAGAGATCGACTACGCGGTCAAGCTTATTCGTGACTCCATCGGTCGCCTACGCGAGATGTCCCCCCTGTGGGAGATGTACAAGGATGGCGTTGATCTGAACACGGTCGAATGGGCTCATCACTGATCCTACGGGTCGATGAGCAACAGAATTAGCAGGAGTGAGATATGGCTTACAGTGAAAAAGTAATCGACCACTACGAAAATCCGCGCAACGTCGGTGGTTTCGACAAGAATGATCCCAGCATTGCGACCGGCATGGTCGGTGCACCCGCCTGTGGCGACGTGATGAAGCTGCAACTGAAGATCAGTGACGAAGGCATCATCGAAGATGCCAAGTTCAAGACCTACGGCTGCGGTTCTGCTATCGCCTCTAGCTCCCTGGTGACCGAGTGGGTCAAAGGCAAGACCCTGGACGAAGCGGCTGGCATCAAGAACACCGATATCGCTGAAGAGCTGGCCCTGCCACCGGTGAAGATCCACTGCTCTATTCTGGCTGAGGACGCCATCAAGGCCGCCATCGCCGATTACAAGCAGAAGAAAGGTCTCTAAGCGCCGGAGAGCAGTATGGCTATTACCATGACAGATGCCGCCGCGGCACGGGTTTCCTCTTTTCTGGCTAACCGGGGCAAGGGCATTGGCCTGCGCCTCGGCGTCAAAACCACCGGCTGCTCCGGTCTGGCCTACGTGCTTGAGTTCGTTGATGAACTAACCGATGAGGATCAGGTGTTCGAGCAGCAGGGCGTCAAGATTATTGTTGATGCCAAGAGCCTGATCCATCTGGATGGCACCGAGCTGGATTTCGTCAAGGAGGGCCTCAACGAGGGCTTCCAGTTCAACAATCCCAACGCCAAAGGCGAGTGTGGTTGCGGCGAAAGCTTCAGTGTCTGAGATGTTTGACGTCAATGATCCTTCGTCTGTGGTTGAACGGGTTGCCCATGACCCGTTCAACCACATCTCATTTGCCAGGGGCGAGTGAGGTTGTGGCGAACGTTTCCAAGAGGTTTGCATGAATCATTTCGAGCTGTTTGGGCTGGTTGAAGGCTTCGAGCTCGATACCCGTCAGTTGGCTGATACCTACCGCCAGCTGCAAACCCAATTTCATCCAGATCGTTTTGCCACCGCACCCGAGCGGGAGCAGCTGGCTGCGGTGCAGCGCGCCGCCCAGATCAACGAGGCATTTACCACCCTCAAGGCACCGCTGCGCCGTGCAGAATATCTGCTATCCCTGCGTGGCACCGATATCCGTGGCGAACAGCAAACTCTGCAAGATACCGCGTTTCTGATGCAGCAGCTGGAGTGGCGCGAGCGTCTGGCCGATCTGAAAGATGACGCAGACCCTGAGCGCGCCATCAAGGATTTTCGCAGCGAGATCAGGCATGATCACCAGATGTTGATGCAGCAGCTGACCGAGTCTCTTGCCGCCGGCAAAGATCTCGTTGCCGCTGATTGCGTTCGCAAACTCAAGTTTGTCGACAAGCTCCTCGAAGAGCTGGAACGATTCGAAGACTCGCTTCTCGAGTCTTGATCCTTTAACGCTGGAAGTTTCATTACCCATGGCATTACTGCAAATCGCCGAACCCGGCCAGAGCGCTGTTCCTCATCAGCACAAACGTGCCGTCGGCATCGATCTCGGCACCACCAACTCTCTCGTTGCTGCGGTCCGCAGCGGTCACGCCGATACCCTTTGCGATGAGCAAGGGCGCGACCTGCTCCCGTCGGTGGTGCACTATCAAAGCGACGCGATTCGAGTGGGGATTGATGCCAAGCGTGAAGCGGCACTCGATCCTCATAACACCATCGTCTCGGTCAAGCGGATGATGGGCAAGGCGTTGGTCGATATCGATACCCGCCAGCAGCCCTACCAGTTTGTGGCAGCTGACAATGGCATGCCGCAACTACAGACCCGTCAGGGACTGGTCAATCCGGTCCAGGTATCGGCCGAAATCTTGAAAAAATTGGCCGAGCGTGGAGCCGCTTCGCTGGGTGGCGATCTCGATGGCGTGGTCATTACCGTGCCCGCCTACTTCGACGATGCCCAGCGTCAGGGCACCAAGGATGCGGCCCGTCTGGCCGGTCTGCATGTGCTGCGCCTGCTCAACGAGCCGACCGCGGCCGCGATTGCCTATGGCCTCGACTCCGGTCAGGAAGGGGTGATCGCGGTTTACGATCTGGGTGGCGGAACCTTTGATATCTCCATCTTGCGTCTGCATCGCGGGGTGTTTGAAGTAATGGCGACCGGCGGCGACTCGGCTCTGGGCGGCGATGATTTTGATCATCTGCTGGCGGACTGGATCAAGGCGCAGGCTGGCCTCTCTGGTGATCTGGATGCCCATCTGCAGCGGGAGCTGCTGGATGTGGCCGCTGCCGTCAAGCACGGTCTGACCGATGCCGAGCAGGTGGCTTGCACCTTTGCCGGCTGGCAGGGTTCAGTGAGCCGCAGTCAGTTTGACGAGCTCATCACCCCGCTGGTGAAACGCACCTTGCTGGCCTGCCGCCGCGCCCTGCGCGATGCGGGCCTTGAGCAGGTGGAAGTGCTGGAAGTGGTGATGGTCGGTGGCTCCACCCGGGTGCCGCTGGTGCGCGAGCTGGTGGGCGAGTTCTTCCAGCGCACGCCGCTGACCAGCATCGATCCGGACAAGGTGGTCGCCATTGGCGCCGCCATCCAGGCCGATATTCTGGTGGGCAACAAGCCCGATGCCGAGATGTTGCTGCTGGACGTTATCCCCCTGTCGCTGGGTCTGGAGACCATGGGTGGCCTCGCCGAGAAGGTGATTCCGCGCAACACCACCATTCCGGTGGCCCGCGCCCAGGAGTTCACCACCTTCAAGGATGGCCAGACCGCGATGGCAATTCATGTGGTGCAAGGGGAGCGCGAGCTGGTTGCCGATTGCCGCTCCCTGGCCCGCTTCACCCTGACCGGTATTCCGCCGATGGCCGCCGGTGCCGCCCATATTCGGGTCACCTTCCAGGTCGATGCGGATGGGCTGCTGTCGGTGAGCGCCATGGAGAAATCCTCCGGCGTGCAGGCCGAGATCCAGGTCAAGCCCTCTTACGGGCTGGCTGAGCAGGATATCCTCAACATGTTGAGCGCCTCCATCGAGAACGCCCAGCAGGACATGGATGCCCGCATGCTGGCCGAGCAGCAGGTTGAAGCTGACCGGGTGGTCGAGAGTCTCAATGCGGCGCTTGCTGTTGATGGCGACGCCTTGCTGAACCCGACCGAGCGTGCCGAGATCGACGCGGCCATCGCCCATTTGCTGACCCAGCGCCACGCGGGTTCCACCTATCAAATCAAAGAAGCCATTGAGGCGGCAGATGCTGTCAGTGGCGAGTTTGCAGCCCGTCGGATGGATGCGTCCATCCGCAAGGTGCTGACCGGACAAAACGTCAACAAGGTGTAATATGCCAAAACTGATCATTCTTCCTCATCCCGTACTCTGCCCGGATGGCGTTGCCCTAGAGGGGCAAAGTGGCGAGACCATTCTGGATGTGGCGCTGCGCAACGGCATCGAGATCGAGCACGCCTGCGAGAAGTCCTGTGCCTGCACGACCTGCCACTGCGTGGTGCGGGAGGGGTTTGACTCCCTTGAGCCTAGCGATGAGCTGGAAGACGACATGCTGGACAAGGCATGGGGACTGGAGCCGGAATCGCGCCTCAGCTGCCAGGCCAAACTGGCCGACGAGGATCTGGTGGTGGAACTGCCCAAGTACACCCTGAACCTTGCCTCTGAGCGCCATTAATTAGACATGAGTGAATTGCACTTGCAGCATCAACGGATGCTTCAGTGATATGGTGAAGGCCGTGACCCCCGAGGGGCACGGCCTTTTTTGTATTCGTTATTCTCTTTTTGCCAATATCCTCTTTCCTCATAAAGAGTGTTTATAAACAGTGCCAGTAAAAAGGAAGCAAACACCATGGCTGACATGATGAAGGTAGCGTTATCCACCCAGGCTGCGGCCGCCCATTGGGGCGAGGGCGCCCTGCTCAGTTTCAATGGCGACGAGGCACAGATCCATCTCGGTGCTGTCGGTCAGGAGAAGGATGCACTGCGCATCGTTCAGCGCGCCGCTCGTCGTCTCGAGTCCACCGGGATCAAACGGGTGACACTGATGGGTGAAGATTGGGATCTGGAGCGTCGCTTCGCGTTTGCCCAAGGCTTCTATGCCGCCAAAGGGGAGCGTGAGCTGGATATCGGCCAGCAGAGCGAGGCGGATGCCCGTGAGCTGGATGCGCTGCTCAAGGCGGCCCGCTGGGTACGCGATATCACCAATGGCTGTCCGGAAGAGATCTACCCCATGAGTCTGGCGGAGTCTGCCCTGCTGCTCATTCGCGGTCTGGCGGGAGATCAGGTGACCGCCCGCATTACGGCCGGTGAAGCGCTGCGCGAGTCGGGCCATATCGGGATCTGGTCGGTGGGCCGTGGCAGCGAGCGCGAGCCGGTGTTGCTGGAGCTGGATTACAACCCGACCGGAGATCGCCACGCCCCCGTGGTGGCGGCGCTGGTGGGCAAGGGGATCACCTTCGACTCCGGTGGCTACTCCATGAAGTCGTCTGACAATATGCTGCCGATGAAGTCCGATATGGGGGGCGCGGCCATGGTGACCGGCGCGCTGGCACTCGCCATCAGCCGTGGCTTGAACCAGCGGGTGAAGCTCATTCTCTGCTGCGCCGAGAATCTGGTCTCCGGCCACGCTTTCAAGCTGGGCGACATCCTCACCTACAAAAACGGCATCTCGGTCGAGATCCAGAACACCGATGCGGAAGGGCGTCTGGTGCTGGCCGATGGCCTGATGGCGGCCTCCGACAGCGGTGCGGCTTATATCCTTGACGCTGCCACCCTGACCGGCGCCGCCAAGATGGCGCTGGGGCGCGACTACAATGCGGTATTTGCCCTTGATGAGACCGAACAGCAGCGCGCGCTGGCCGCCGCCAAGGTGGAAAACGAGCAGGCATGGGCGCTGCCACTTGAGCCCTGGCATGCCAGCCAGCTCACCTCGGCCTTTGCCGATCTGGGCAACGTCGCCTCAGCCGAGGGCACGGCCGGAGCCACCACGGCAGCCGCGTTTCTCTCCCGCTTTGTGCGCGATGAGGGCAAGGGCTGGGTGCACCTGGATCTGGCGGCCTCCTATCAGAAATCGGGCAACGATCTCTGGGCGACCGGTGCCAAGGGTCACGGTCTGCGCACAATCGCACGCTGGCTGCAGGAGGTGACCGCATGAATGTATGGTTAAGTCGTGAATTTGCACCGGCCGAGTGGGGGGAGGGGGCGCTTCTCTCTCACCGTGCCGACGGCATGGTGATCCATCTGGTGACGGCCAATCCGCTGCTCGATATCCAGCAGGGTGCCCGTCGCCTCTGCCTGCAGGGGATCCAGAAAGTGACACTGGCAGGTCATTGGGAACGGGAGCAACAGTGGGCCTTTGCCCAAGGTCTGCAAACCCCCAAGGCTGAGGTGCAACTGCAGTGGGCCATGTCGTCGGAAGAGGACAGGGAGGAGCTGGAAGCGCGCTGGCTTTGCGGCCGCTGGGTGCGTGAGATGACCAATGCGACCCCGGAGCAGTTGGGGCCGCTGGAGCTGGCGGTTGAAGCCGCCGCCTTTATCACCGAGTTGGCGCCGGACAAGGTTAGCCATCGCATTTTGAAAGGCGAGGCGCTGCAACAGGCCGGTTGGGTCGGCCTCTATCAGGTGGGTCGGGGTAGTGAACGCGAGCCGGTGCTGCTGGAGCTCGACTTCAATCCGGGGCGCGATCCCAAGGCGCCGGTTGCGGCAGCACTGGTGGGCAAGGGGATCACCTTTGACTCCGGGGGCTACTCCATGAAGAGCTCCGAGGGGATGCTCACCATGAAGTGCGACATGGGGGGCGCGGCGATTGTCACCGGTGGGCTGGGACTGGCCATGCTGCGTGGTCTCGATAAGCGGGTGAAGCTGATCCTCTGCTGCGCCGAGAATCTGGTTTCGGGTCATGCCTACAAGCTGGGGGATATCCTTACTTACAAGAACGGCACCACGGTCGAGATTGTGAATACCGACGCCGAGGGGCGGCTGGTACTGGCCGACGGCCTGCAACTGGCGAGCGAGTCAGGCGCGCCGCTGATCATCGATGCCGCGACCCTGACCGGCGCAGCCGTGATGGCGCTGGGTGGGCGCTATAATGCCCTGTTTGGCCTCGATAAAGGGCTGGTAAGCCGGGCCATGACTTATGCAGATGCCGAACATGAGCCAGCCTGGCCGTTGCCGCTGGAACCTTGGCACCGTCAGCAGTGCCCCTCCCATTACGCCGACACGGCCAACAGTCGTCCGGTGAAGGGGGGCGGGCCGGGTGGCGCGTCCAATGCGGCGGGTTTCCTCTCCCGTTTCGTTGCCAACGAAGGGATGGGGTGGCTGCATATCGATTTGGCCGCCTGCTTCAGTGACAATGGCGATGCCCTCTGGGCGCCGGGGGCCAGTACCCTGGGGATGCGTACCATAGCACGGGCCCTGCTGGCGGAGGCCAAATAGGCAAGACAAGGCACCTTCGGGTGCTTTTTCATGTTGTTCGAATTGTGAGCAAAAGATGGTTTTTTGGCGGCTTAAGGTAACGTTCGTGCGCAAGCGCACATATTTTCCGGCTCTGCTCGGTCAAGATGAGTGTTGATGTTGATTGCAAGGGAGTTGTATTTAATAAAAAGTTGCTTTTTTGTGTGTTTTTACGGTTTTTGTTTACGTATAATCGCCAGCGAACATGGATTCTAACAATAAATCTCTGTAGTTAAGGAAAGATATCAATGGCCATCGAACGTACCTTCTCTATCGTCAAACCGGATGCTGTTAGCAAGAACCTGATCGGCGAGATCTACCACCGCATGGAAAGCGCTGGCCTGACTATCGTTGCCGCCAAAATGCTGCGTCTGACCAGCGAACAGGCCGCCGGCTTCTACGCCGAACATCAAGGCCGTCCTTTCTATGATGCGCTGGTGACCTTTATGACCTCCGGTCCGGTCATGGTGCAGGTGCTGGAAGGGGAAAATGCCGTGCAGCGTTACCGTGATCTGATGGGGCTGACCAATCCCGAGCAAGCCCTGGCCGGTACCCTGCGTGCCTGCTTCGGCGAGAGCATCGATCGCAACGCGGTGCACGGTGCCGACAGCTTTGCCTCTGCCCAGCGTGAAATCGCTTACTTCTTCAGCGAAAATGAGCTCTGCTCCCGCGACTAATTTCGTGACTGATGCCTGCAAGGGAGCTTAGGCTCCCTTTGTTGTTTTCGCCGTTTACGCAATATCCCTCTATTCTCCAGGTGGAAAGCCAGACCCATTATTTGTACAATGCTGCCCCCTGACGTCGTCAGCCAATAATTGATGAAGTGCTTGAACTGAGGCCATTGATGAGCGAAACAAAAATCAACCTGCTGGATCTTGATCGGGATGCCATGCGTGCCTTTTTCGTCGAACTGGGCGAGAAGCCATTCCGGGCAGATCAGGTCATGAAGTGGATCTATCACTTTGGGTGTGATGATTTCGATCAGATGACCAACGTCAACAAGGTGCTCAAAGAGCGCCTCAAGGCGATTGCCGAGATCAAGGCGCCCGAGATCAGCCGTGAGCAGCGCTCTGCCGATGGCACCATCAAGTGGGCCCTGCAGGTGGGTGATCAGGAAGTCGAGACCGTCTACATCCCGGAAGATGACCGCGCGACCCTCTGCGTCTCCTCTCAAGTCGGCTGTGCGCTGGAGTGCAAATTCTGCTCTACCGCCCAGCAAGGCTTTAACCGTAACCTGAAAGTCTCCGAGATCATCGGTCAGGTGTGGCGTGCTGCCCGCGTGGTCGGTGGCAAGCGTCCCATCACCAACGTGGTGATGATGGGGATGGGCGAGCCGCTGCTCAACCTGGCCAACGTGGTGCCCGCCATGCGTCTGATGATGGATGACTACGGCTTTGGTATCTCCAAGCGCCGGGTGACCATCTCCACCTCGGGCGTGGTACCTGCACTTGACAAGCTGGGCGACCAAATCGACGTGGCGCTGGCTATCTCTCTGCATGCCCCGAACGACAAGCTGCGTTCCGAGATCATGCCGATCAACGACAAGTACAACATTGAGGAGTTCCTCGCCGGTGTCCGTCGTTACCTCGAGAAGTCAAACGCCAACGGTGGTCGAGTGACCGTCGAGTATGTGCTGCTCGATCATATTAATGACGACATGCAGCATGCTCACGAGCTGGCTAAGGTACTCAAGGACACCCCGAGCAAGATCAACCTGATCCCGTTCAACCCCTTCCCGGGCAACCCATACGGCAAGCCGAGCAACAGCCGTATCGATCGCTTCTCCAAGGTGCTGATGGAGTACGGTTTCACCGTGATTGTCCGCAAGACCCGTGGTGATGACATCGATGCTGCCTGTGGTCAGCTGGTGGGGGACGTGATTGACCGTACCAAGCGAACTATCAAAAATCGGATGCAACAGGATGGGATTTCCGTCAAAATGGTTTAAATGCTAAGCCATTGTATAGACAGGGAATGGATACACGTACATTGATCGTAGTGGCAGCGCTCTGCGCGCTGCCAGGCTGTGTGACCGAGACCACTTACGCTGGCCAGAATTCCACCCAGCGTGAAGTGGGTCCCGACCTCAAGGCGGCAGCCCAAACCCGCCTCGACCTGGGTATTCAGTACCTGCGTCAGGGTAATGCGGAGCAGGCCAAGTTCAATCTTGATCGCGCCCTCCAGTATGACCCCTCCAATCCTCAGGTGCAGATCGGTTTTGCCTACTTCTACCAGAGGGTAGGGGATTTCAAGGCGGCTGAAGAGCATTACAAGAACGCCCTTGCCATGGACCCGTCCAATGCTGACGCAATGAACAACTATGGCGCCTTCCTCTGTGATCGTGGCCGTTATGATGAGGCAGACAAGGCATTCAACCAGGCTGTTATTCAACCAGGTTATGTGAAGATTGCCGGCACCTATGAAAATGCGGCACTTTGCGCCCTGCAAAATCGTAGAAATGATAAAGCAAGCGAGTACTATCTCTTGGCCTTGGGGTATAATCCTGGCAATCCAAGGTTATTGCTGGACTTGGCCGAGCTTTCCATGAAAGATGGCAAGCTGCCTGATGTACAGTCCTACCTCGCCCGTTTTGCCGATGTGTCAGACGAGAATGAGGAGAGTCTCTGGTTGAGACTCATACTGGCACAGGCAATGGACAAGCCGGCATTACTTCACCAATTCGGGACTGAGCTGGTAAGGCAATATCCCACTTCGCAACAAGCCAAGCGTTATTTAGCCAATGACTATTGAACAGCCACACGATTTTCAAGACGACTCCCAGGCAGTAGGCCCAGGCCAATTGCTGCGCAACGCCCGTGAACAGCTTGGCTGGACACGAGAACAGGTTGCGTCCCGCATTCACCTTCGTCTGACCCTGATCGCCGCCATCGAATCCGATACCTACGACAAACACACGTCCCATACCTTTATTCGGGGCTATCTGCGTACCTATGCCAAACTGGTCGGGATTCCCGACGAGACCATTCTGGCCGCTTACGACAAGCTGGGTCTGACCCCTCCCGACAATATCGACATGCAGAGCTTCTCCCGTCGCTCCCGCCAGCAAGCCAACGACAGTCGCCTCAAGGTCGTCACCTGGCTGGTGATCCTGGTGTTGATTGCGCTCTCGGTCGCCTGGTGGTGGCAGAGTACTTCTCGCCGTTCCGCCGGTGATGAAGCGCTGGCAGCCACCGAGATGAGTGCAACCAGTTCGACTCCGGCTGAACCTGCAATCACGCCGCCCGATGCGATCAACACCGCTCCGGTGGAAGGCGCTGCCATCGCACCGGCCGCCACTGACGTGGCTGCCCCTGCGGTGGTTTCAGATGCGAATGCTACCCTGGCCTCTGCCTCTGCCTCTGCCTCTGCCTCTGCCTCTGCGGCCGTGGCCCCGACCGATGTCAGCGCGGCTGACAGCACGGAGACCGATACTGCGGTATCCGGCGCCAAAAGCACCGAATCTGAAGAGGCTGTCGCGCAGACGGCGACGGCGCCGCAACTGAAGATCAGCTTTACCGCTGATTGCTGGCTGGATGTGAAAGATGCCAATGGCAAGACCCTGTTCAGCGGTCTGAAGAAGGCCAACGACGAGCTGGTGCTGGAAGGCGCCGAGCCCCTGAAGTTCATCATTGGCGCGCCGATGGCCGTCAAGCTTGACTACAAGGGGCAGTCGTTTGATATGAGCCGTTACAACAACGGTCGTACGGCACGCTTCTCATTGCCGCAGGAGTAATCTGTTTCCCATGTCTTCTCACGAATCTCCCATTACTCGTCGTCAATCCCGACAGATCATGGTTGGTCATGTACCGGTTGGGGGCGATGCCCCCATTACCGTGCAGACCATGACCAACACCAAGACCACGGATGTTGCCGCCACCATCGCCCAGATCCAGCGGATCGAGCGGGTCGGTGCCGATATCGTCCGTGTCTCCGTGCCCACCATGGAAGCGGCGGAAGCCTTCAAGCTGATCAAGCAGCAGACCCGTATCCCCATCGTCGCCGATATTCACTTCGACTATCGCATCGCCCTCAAAGTGGCCGAATACGGCGCCGACTGCCTGCGTATCAACCCGGGCAACATCGGCAACGAGCAGCGGGTACGCTCTGTGGTCGATTGCGCGCGCGACCTTAATATCCCGATCCGTATCGGGGTCAATGGCGGGTCGCTGGAGAAAGATATTCAGGAGAAGTACGGCGAGCCGACCCCCGAAGCGCTGGTGGACTCCGCCATGCGTCACGTGGACTATCTCGATCGCCTCGATTTCCAGAACTTCAAGGTGAGTGTGAAGGCTTCCGATGTGTTTCTGGCCGTCGGCGCCTATCGCCTGCTGGCCAAACAGATTGAGCAGCCGCTCCATCTGGGCATTACTGAAGCGGGTGGCTTCCGTGCCGGGGCGGTGAAATCCGCCATCGGTCTGGGCATGCTGCTGGCTGACGGGATCGGCGATACCATTCGCATCTCCCTTGCTGCCGATCCGGTTGAAGAGATCAAAGTCGGGTTTGATATCCTCAAATCCCTGCGTATCCGTTCTCGCGGCATCAACTTTATCGCCTGTCCCTCCTGCTCGCGGCAGGAGTTCGATGTGATCGCCACCGTCAACGCGCTGGAAGAGCGGCTCGAAGACATCATCACCCCGATGGATGTGTCCATCATCGGCTGCGTGGTGAATGGCCCGGGCGAAGCACTGGTCTCTGATCTTGGTCTGGCGGGTGCCGCCAACAAGAGTGCCTTCTATGAAGGAGGCCAGCGGGTCGACAGGCTCGACAACAAGGATCTCATTCCGGTACTGGAGCGACGCATTCGCGCCCGGGCCGCCATGCTGGATCCGGTCAACCGGATCCTGATGGACAAGGAGTGAGCGAAACGGGGCCACATTGGGTGGCCCTCTTTCCAGGTGACTGATTTTAGACCCCGCATCCGGACTCCCTGATTTTACCTCGGGGGTGAAACTCCCTATAATGCGGCCAAATTTTACCTCTTTTTCTCGAGTATCAACGTGGCAAAACAGATCCAAGCTATTCGCGGTATGAATGATTGCCTGCCGGAGCAGAGCCCGGTATGGCAGAAAGTAGAACAGATCCTGCGCCAGGTCGTGGCCAGCTATGGCTACAGCGAAGTGCGCATGCCGATTGTCGAGCAGACCCATCTGTTCAAGCGCGCCATCGGTGAAGTGACCGACGTGGTCGAAAAAGAGATGTACACCTTTGAAGACCGCAACGGTGACAGCCTGAGCCTGCGTCCGGAAGGAACCGCCAGCTGCGTCCGTGCCGGTATCGAGCACGGTCTGCTCTACAACCAGGAACGCCGGATGTGGTACATGGGCCCCATGTTCCGTCACGAGCGTCCCCAGAAGGGCCGTTACCGCCAGTTCCACCAGTTCGGTGTCGAGCTGTTTGGCATCAACGGGCCGGACATTGACGCCGAGCTTATCATGCTGACCCACCGCCTGTGGCGTCTGTTTGGCATCAGCGAGCATGTGACCCTGCAGCTCAACACCCTGGGGCAGAGCGCCGAGCGTGCCGCCTACCGCGATGCGCTGGTGGCCTATCTGGAGCAGTACAAGGATCAGCTGGACGAAGAGAGCCAGCGCCGCATGTACAGCAACCCGCTGCGGGTGCTCGACTCCAAGGATGAAAAGGTGCAGGCCATTCTGGTGGGTGCCCCGCGTCTGTTCGATCATCTGGGCGAAGAGAGCCTGGCTCACTTCGAGGGGCTCAAGCGCCTGCTCGACTCTGCCGGTATCAAATATGACGTTAACGAACGTCTGGTTCGTGGTCTTGATTACTACAACCTGACCGTATTCGAGTGGGTCACCAATAGCCTGGGTGCCCAGGGCACGGTCTGCGCCGGTGGCCGCTACGACGGTCTGGTGGAGCAGCTGGGCGGCCAGCCGACCCCGGCCGTGGGCTTTGCCATGGGTATGGAGCGTCTCGTGCTGATGCTCGAGACCCTCGAGCTCAACGCCGATATCCGCCCGGCGGTGGATGTCTATCTGGCGATGGTGGGCGAGGGGACCGAGCAGGCTGGCTTCCAGCTGGCCGAGCGTCTGCGCGATGCGCTGCCTGACTTGCGTCTGATGAGCCACTGCGGCGGCGGCAACTTCAAGAAACAACTTAAACGTGCCGACAAGAGCGGCGCGACCATCGCCCTGATCCTTGGTGAGACCGAGGTACAAAACGGGGAGATCACTATCAAATATCTGCGTGGTCAGGCCGAGCAACAGACCGTCAAGGTTGACGCCGCCATTGCCCTGCTGGCAGCCAAAGGAGAGTAAGCTGTGGAAGTCTATACCACCGAAGAACAACAGGTTGAGGTTATCAAGGAGTGGTGGAAAGAGAACGGGACCTCGGTAATTGCCGGGACCGTCATCGGTCTGGTCGGTCTGTTCGGTTGGCGCTACTACAACCAGCACCAGCAAGAGACCATGGAGGCCTCCTCTCAGGCCTACAACCAGGTGATTGAACAGCTGGCGAAGGGCGATGCCGCCGGTCTCGAGCAGGCACAGCAGTTTGTCACCGCCAACAAGGGTGACTCCTACGGTGAACTGGCTGCGTTGCAACTGGCTGCCGCTGCCGTCAAAGCGGGCAAGCTGGATCTGGCTGCCGAGCAGCTAACCTTGGTCGCCACCACAGGTGACGACAGCATCAAACCCATCGCCTCCCTGCGTCTGGCTCGAGTGCTCAACGATCAGGGCAAGGCCGATGAGGCACTGGCCCAGCTGGGCAAAATAACTAGTGAGGCTTTCAAGGCCCAGGTGGCCGAAGCCCGTGGTGATGTGCTGCAAAAGCAGGGCAAGATTGAGGAGGCTCGTGACGCCTATCAGGCGGCGGCTGATGCCGGTGGCCTGCAGGGTAGTGCCGAGCTCAAGTTGAAGATGGACGATCTGGCCTTGCCGGCCGTTGCGACTGGTGAGGCACCGGATGCGTAATCTATTCAAGATGGTGGCGCTGGGGGCTGCGGTCTCCTTTGCCTTGCAGGGGTGCTCCCTGTTCAGTTCGGAAGAGGATCTCAACCCGATGGCGCCGCTGCCCAAGGTGGAGTCCGCCTTCTCGGCCGACACCGCATGGTCATCCACCGTGGGTGATGGCATCGGTGACTTCTACTCCCAGCTCAAGCCTGTGGTGGAAGAGGATCGCATCTATGCGGCGGCCCGTGATGGCGATGTCAGCGCCTTTGACCGTGCCAGTGGCGATCGCCTATGGACCGTCGATCTGGCCGATCAGCCGATCAATGCCGACAAGCGCAGTGCCCGCCTCTCCGGTGGTCTTGTCTCCCGTTACGGCAAGCTGTTCCTCGGTTCCGAGAACGGGGTGGTCTACGCCCTGAACGAAGAGAACGGTGAGGTGCTGTGGCAGACCAATGTGCCCGGCGAAGTGGTTGCGAGCCCGGTGGTTGAAGATGGCCGCGTGGTGGTGTTGACCACATCCGGTCGCCTGATCGCGCTCGACACTGACGAAGGCAAGATACAGTGGTCGCTCTCCGAAGAGCAGCCGCCGCTGACCCTGCGCAGTGCTGGTGCGCCGGTCATCACCAACGGCGCCGTGATTTACGGTCGTGCCGATGGCAAGGTGGGCATTGCCCTGCTGAGCAACGGCCAGCCTGTGCGCCAGTCCAAGGTGGCTGATCCGCGTGGTGCCACCGAACTGGACCGCATGGTCGACGTTGATGCCAGCCCGCTGATTGCCGGTGATGAGCTCTATGCCATCGCCTATAACGGTCAGCTGATTGCGCGCAAGCTGATGACTGGCGATGAAGTGTGGAAGCGCAAGTATTCCGGCTATCGCGATCTGGCGATGACCGGCAATGCCATCGTGCTGACCGACAGCCGCAGCCATCTGTTTGCCATCGACCGTCGCAACGGTCTGGAGCTGTGGTCCAACACCCAGCTGGAGAATCGTACCGTCACTGCACCAGTCATCTTCGGTGACTATGTGGTGGTGGGTGATGTGGAAGGATACCTGTATTGGCTTGATCGTACCGACGGGTCCATCAAGGCGATGCAGCAGCTCGATAGCAGTGGTCTCTACGCCGCCCCGCTGGCAGATGGCGAGACCCTGTATGTGCAGAGCCGTGACGGCAAGTTGTACGCCCTCAAGCGTCCTTGATCGTCCGATAATGTGAATATCCGGCTCCTGGTCTTCGGACCCGGAGCCTTTGTCGTCTTGAGAATGAGGCTTTTATGACTCCTGTAGTAGCCCTGGTGGGCCGCCCCAACGTGGGGAAATCCACCCTGTTTAACCGCTTGACCCGTACTCGGGATGCCCTGGTTGCCGATTTTCCCGGTCTGACCCGGGACCGTAAATACGGTCAGGCGAAGTTGGGCGAGCTGGAATTTATCGTGGTCGATACCGGCGGTATCGATGGCACTGAAGAGGGGATCGAGCTGAAGATGGCCGAGCAATCCCTGCTGGCCATTGAAGAAGCCGATGTCGTGCTGTTCATGGTGGATGCCCGTGCCGGTCTGACCGCGGCGGATCAAGCCATCGCCGAGCACCTGCGCAAGGCCCACAAGAAGGTGTTTCTGGTGGCCAACAAGACCGACGGGATTGACGGTGACTCCGCGGTCTCCGAGTTCTACGCTCTGGCGCTGGGCGAGGTCTATCAGATCGCGGCTGCCCACGGTCGTGGCGTGCTGAGCCTGCTGGAGCTGGCCCTGGCTCCCCATCTGGAGACCCTGGTCGACGCGACTAACGATGAAGATGCGCAGGATGAGGAAGAGGAGGACTTCGACGAAGAAGCCCTGCTGCGCATGGTGGCTGCCGGTGATCTGGACACCAAGGAAGATACCAAAGAGACCCCCTTTGCCGACTTGCCCATCAAGTTTGCTATTGTCGGTCGTCCCAACGTCGGCAAGTCGACCCTGACCAACCGCATGCTGGGTGAAGATCGGGTCATCGTCTATGACATGCCCGGCACCACCCGCGACTCCGTCTATATCCCGATGGAACGTGACGAGCAGAAGTATGTGATCATCGACACCGCCGGTGTGCGTCGTCGTGGCAAGGTGCATGAGACGGTAGAGAAGTTCTCCGTCATCAAGACCCTCAAGGCCATTGAAGATGCCAACGTCTGCCTGCTGGTGATCGACGCCCAGGAGACCATCACCGATCAGGATCTCAGTATCCTCGGCTTCGTGCTCCACTCCGGTCGCTCCGTGGTGCTGGTGGTGAACAAGTGGGATGGTCTGGATCAGAAGGTGAAAGAGGATGTGAAGAACGAGCTGGACAGACGTCTGGGCTTCATCGATTTCGCTCGCGTTCACTTCATCTCCGCCCTGCACGGCAGCGGTGTTGGCCACCTGTTTGAATCCATTCAGGAGGCTTACCAGTCCGCCACCCGCCGGACCAGCACCGCCATGCTGACCCGCATCATGCAGATGGCACAGGAAGATCACCAGCCGCCCATGGTCAACGGCCGTCGCGTCAAGCTGAAATATGCCCACGCCGGTGGTTACAACCCGCCGCGTATCGTGATCCACGGCAACCAGTTGAACGACTTGCCGGATTCCTACAAGCGTTACCTGATCAACTACTTCCGCAAGTCCCTCAAGATCATGGGCTCGCCGATCCGGGTCGAATTCCAAGAGTCGGTCAACCCGTTTGAAGGTAAGAAGAACAACCTGACCCTGAGTCAGGAGCGTCAGCGCAAGCGTCTGTTGAAGATGAAGAAGAAATAAGCCCTGGCGGCTGCCCTCACCGGCAGCCGCTTTGTTATTCCCGCAGTGATAAGGTGCCGGATAAGAAGAGGGGGATCTGCCATGGGACAATCCATGGCAGATCTACTTTACGAGGAGTTGATAATGGAAGCCCTGCTTTGTCCATCATGTCAGGCGGAACTGGATACCCGCAGCAAGGATCAGACCTGCGGCCAGTGCCAGGCCCATGTGCGCATCACGGCCATCTGCCCCACCTGCCAGCAGGAGCTGGAGCGGCTGCAGGCATGCGGTGCGGTGGATTACTTTTGCAATCACTGCAACGCACTGGTCTCCAAGCGAGTGGTAGCGTTCAAGGCTGCGCTGGTGTAAGACGCTGGTCAGGTGAGAATGAAGATAAAAAACCCGGCTAATGCCGGGTTTATGCTGTGTGCTCTGCAATAAGCAGGGTATAGGATCGATTTCTGCGCCACAGGTTGCGCTTGATGTCATTAAGCTTGAGTTTGCGTCTGGGGCTCCAGCTGCACTTCGCTTTTCTGACCAGACTGATTTTTCTACGTTTTTGCATCTTGGTCTCCTCCCAACTGGGTGGCCATCCCGGCCTTGGGTCATTGATGGAGCCCATCCGAAATTGCTGTTATTTAATCTCTCAACATAATGAAAACAATGCGATTTCGGATAGGCTCCGATGTGAATCGATGGTAACAGAGAAGTTTGCGCGAAAACAGCCGAATAATGGCTGGTTAGCGCATGGTGATCTGATTGACCACTTCGGCGATGATGGTCGGGCGCTCGGCGATCTCCGGCTCGCTGTCGTTGTCGAGACTCTCCCGTTGGTGCGCCTTCTGCTGCTCGTTGTCGAGCCAGAGCAGGCTCTGATAGTACTGGCGCACGTTATTGACATAGTTGCGCGCCTCGCTGCCGCGGGCATAGCCGTAACGCACCTTGCTATGCCAGCGGGCTTGCTGCAGCAGTGGCAGCACATCCTTGACGTCACTCCAGGCATCGGGATTCTTGCCGAGCTCCTTGGTCAGACGGCGCGCATCCATCATATGGCCGTAGCCGATGTTGTAGGCGGTGAGGGCAAACCATACCTTCTCGTCTTCGGGCACCGAGTCGGGCACCTTTTCCATCATCTGTTGCAGATAGAGGGCGCCCCCCTTGATGCTCTCCTCGGGGTGGAGGCGGTCGCTGACCCCTACTGCCTTGGCGGTGGGTTCGGTCAGCATCATCATGCCACGCACACCGGTGTAGGAGCGGGCCTGCGGGTCCCAGTGGGACTCCTGATAGCTGATGGCGGCCAGCAGGCGCCAGTCGATATTTTTGGCGTAGGTTTGAAATAGACGTTGGTATTTGGGGAGCAAGCTCTTGGCGCGCTTGAGGAAGGTGCGGGTATCGACAAAGTCGAAGTTCTGCACGTGGCCAAAGTACTTCTCGTCGAGCTTGGCGATGGCACCATCCATAAAGCGCTGACCGAAGAAGTCGATCACACTGGCATAGAGGCTGTCATCGGGCAGCTTGCTCATGGCCCAGGCAACGGTCTGTTTCTGGGTCAGAGTCAGCCCTTCGGTGAGCTCGGGGTAGTAGCGTTGGCTACGGGCCAGCACGGTATCTTGCACCACCGTGTAGTCGATCTCGCCATCTACCACCTGCTTGAGCAACTCCTCTACATCGGCACTGTCGCGGGTGCTCCAGGTCAGTTTGGGATTCTCCTTGCTCATCTCATTGAGCAGATCTTCGCCGGTGGATCCGGCGGCCACCACCAGCTTGCCCTTGATGTCGTTCAACGAGGCAGGCTTGGGTTTGCCGTTGCGGTAGACCAGTTTGGGAGAGACCTGGTAGAAGCCGGGGCCAAAGCGAAACAGCTCGCGCCGTTCGGGGGTGATCATGATGGCGGCGGCGGCCAGATCGAGTTTGCCCTTTTTCAACAGGGCGACCAGTTGGTCGGTAGTGTCGACCGGGATGATGGTAAGTTTCACCCCCAACCAGTCGGCATAATTTTGTGCCAGTTCGTAATCGAACCCCAGGGCGAGGTCATCACGCTGGTAATAGGAGGTGGGGCCATAGAGGGTGCCGACGCGGATCTCGCCCCGTTGGCGGATCTGTTCCAGCTGGCTGGAGGGGGTGTAGAAGTCGCAGCCAACCAGAGTCAGCGTCAACAACAACCCGATAAACAGTCGAAAAATGCAGCGCAAGTAGGTGAGTACCCTTGTTGAAAAAATCGGCATTTGTCAAAAAAGAGGCACCTTTATACCAGAGAGTGTGCGCAGAGTCACACGGCATGAAGTGAGAAAAACGTTTGTCCGCTGTGAGCCAGATCCCTATAATACGCGCGTCTCAATTCCCCCCCACTTTAAAATTTGGTGAGAAAGGTCATATGGATATCTTGCGTGGTGCCCCAGCACTGTCTGAGTTTCGTGTCCAAAAACTGCTGCAACGCTTCGCACAGATGAGAAACGAGAGTGGTACGGAGAGTGGAGTAGAGAGCGGAGTAGAGATAGAGGATGTTTATGCCGAGTATGTGCACTTTGCCGAGCTGACAAGCCCCCTGTCGCCCCCGGAGCGAGCGACCTTGGGCCAGCTCTTGCGCTATGGCCCGACCATCCCCGAACACACCCCCAGCGGTCAGCTGTTTCTTGTTACCCCCCGCCCCGGCACTATCTCCCCCTGGTCTTCCAAAGCAACCGACATCGCCCACAACTGCGGCCTGAAACAGGTCAAGCGGCTGGAGCGTGGTATTGCCTATTACCTGACCATCAAGGGGCAGGGTGAGCTGAGTGCCGCCCAGCGCAGCGCCATTGCCGCCGTGCTCCATGATCGGATGATGGAAGTGGTATTTGCCGAGATGAGCGAAGCTGCCGCCCTGTTTGCCCACCACGAGCCGCGCCCCTTTACCCAGGTCGATGTGCTGGGCGGTGGTCGCGCCGCCCTGGCCGACGCCAACGTGGCGCTGGGTCTGGCGCTGGCCGATGACGAAATCGACTATCTGGTGGAGAACTTCACCCGGCTTGGCCGCAACCCCAACGACATCGAGCTCTACATGTTTGCCCAGGCAAACTCGGAGCACTGTCGTCACAAGATCTTCAACGCCGACTGGACCATCGACGGTGAGCAGCAGCCCAAGTCGCTGTTCAAGATGATCAAGAACACCTTCGAGCTGACGCCGGATCATGTCCTCTCTGCCTATAAAGACAACGCCGCCGTGATGGAAGGGAGCCAGGCCGGCCGCTTCTTCCCAAGCCCGGCCAACGGTGAGTACCAGTATCACCAGGAGCAGGTCGACATCCTGATGAAGGTGGAGACCCACAACCACCCGACCGCCATCTCCCCGTTCCCGGGGGCGGCCACCGGCTCCGGCGGCGAGATCCGCGATGAGGGGGCCACCGGTCGCGGTGCCAAGCCCAAGGCGGGTCTGGTCGGTTTCTCCGTCTCCAACCTGCGCATTCCCGGCTTCGAGCAGCCCTGGGAGCAGGATTTCGGCAAGCCGAGCCGCATAGTCAGCGCCTTTGACATCATGCAGGAGGGGCCGCTCGGCGGCGCCGCGTTTAACAACGAGTTCGGCCGTCCGGCCATTCTCGGCTACTTCCGTACCTTCGAAGAGGAGGTGCCGAGCCACAACGGCGTCGAGGTGCGTGGCTACCACAAACCCATCATGCTGGCTGGCGGCATCGGCAACATCCGCACCGAACATGTCCAGAAAGGGGAGATCCCGGTCGGTGCGGCGCTGATCGTGCTGGGCGGCCCGGCGATGAACATCGGTCTGGGCGGTGGTGCCGCATCCTCCATGGCCTCCGGCCAGTCGGCCGAAGATCTCGACTTTGCCTCGGTGCAGCGTGACAACCCCGAGATGGAGCGCCGTTGCCAGGAGGTGATCGATCGCTGCTGGCAGCTGGGTGACGACAACCCTATCGTCTTTATCCACGATGTGGGGGCGGGCGGTCTCTCCAACGCCATGCCGGAGCTGGTCAACGACGGTGAGCGTGGCGGTCGTTTCGATTTGCGCGCCATCCAGAGCGACGAGCCGGGCATGAGCCCGCTGGAGATCTGGTGCAACGAATCCCAGGAGCGTTACGTGCTGGCGGTAGCGCAGGACAAGCTGCCGCTGTTCAAGGCGCTGTGCGAGCGCGAGCGCGCCCCTTATGCCGTCATCGGCACCGCGACCGAAGAGAAGCATCTGACCCTCTCTGACAGCCACTTTGACAATCAGCCCATCGATCTGCCGCTGGATGTGCTGCTCGGCAAGGCGCCCAAGATGCACCGTGATGTGGTGACCCTGCCGGCACAAGGCAAAGCGCTTCAGCTCGATGGCATCACTTTGAGTGACGCGGCCGAGCGGGTACTGCGCCTGCCGACTGTGGCGGAGAAGTCCTTCCTTATCACCATCGGCGATCGCAGCGTGACTGGCTTGGTCAATCGCGACCAGATGGTTGGCCCCTGGCAGATCCCGGTGGCCGATTGCGCCGTCACCGCTGCCACCTACGACAGCTATCACGGCGAAGCCATGTCCATGGGCGAGCGTACCCCGGTGGCGCTGCTCTCCCACGCCGCCTCCGCTCGCATGGCTGTGGCGGAAGCGCTCACCAACCTGGCGCCGGCTCATATCGGGTCGCTGAAGCGGGTCAAGCTCTCCGCCAACTGGATGGCCGCTGCCGGTCACCCGGGGGAAGATGCCGGGCTCTATGAGGCGGTCAAGGCGGTGGGTGAGGAGCTCTGCCCGGCCCTTGGCATCACCATTCCTGTGGGCAAGGACTCCATGTCCATGAAGACCCGCTGGCAGCAGGATGGCAAGGAGCACAGCGTCACCTCGCCGCTCTCTCTGCTCATCTCCGCCTTTGCCCGGGTAGAGGATGTGCGCAACACGGTTACTCCGCAGCTGCGTACCGATCTCGGTGAAACCGACCTTATCCTCGTCGACCTTGGCAATGGCAAACAGCGCCTCGGCGCCTCGGCACTGGCGCAGGTCTATCGCCAGCTGGGTGACAAGGCGCCGGATCTCGACAATCCGGTCCAGCTCAAGGGCTTCTTCAACGCCATTCAGGCACTGGTAGCCGATCGCAAACTGATCGCCTACCACGACCGCTCCGACGGCGGCCTCTTTGTCACCCTGACCGAGATGGCGTTCGCCGGTCACTGCGGCCTCGACATCCAGCTCGATCGCATCGGCGGCGAGCTGCTGCCGGCGCTGTTCAACGAAGAGCTGGGCGCCGTCATTCAGGTACGCCGTGAAGATAAAGAGGCGGTGATGACCCTGCTGGCCGGTCATGGTCTGGCGGCTTGCTCTCACGTGCTTGGCACGGTGCGCGAAGGGGACCTCATCACCCTGCAGCGGGGCGGTCAGGAGGTCTATCGCGCCAGCCGCACCGCCCTTCGCACCCTCTGGGGCGAGACCAGCTGGCAGATGCAGCGCCTGCGCGACAACCCGGCGTGCGCCGACAGTGAGCACGCCGCCCGTCAGGACGCCACCGATCCGGGTCTGCATGCCAAGCTGACTTACAACCCGTCCGAGGATGTGGCTGCCCCCTATATCGCCCGTGGGGTCTCCCCCCGTCTGGCCGTGCTGCGCGAGCAGGGCGTCAACTCCCACGTGGAGATGGCGGCGGCGTTCGATCGTGCCGGTTTCGCGGCGGTCGATGTCCATATGAGCGATATTCTCTCCGGTCGCATCAAGCTGGAGGAGTTCCAGACCCTGGTGGCCTGTGGCGGCTTCTCCTACGGTGACGTGCTGGGGGCCGGTGAAGGCTGGGCCAAGTCCATCCTGTTCAACGACAACGCCCGCGAGCAGTTCCAGCGCTTCTTCAAGCGCGGCGATACCCTCTCTCTGGGTGTCTGCAACGGTTGCCAGATGATGTCCAACCTGCGCGAGCTGATCCCGGGGGCCGATCTGTGGCCGCGCTTTGTGCGCAACCGCTCCGAGCGCTTCGAGGCCCGCTTCAGCTTGGTGGAAGTGCAGGAGTCACCGTCCGCCTTCTTCGCCGGGATGGCAGGCTCCGTGATGCCCATTGCCGTCTCCCACGGGGAAGGGCGTGTCGAGGTGCGTGATGCCGCTCACCTGAGTGCACTGCAGCAGAGCGGTCTGGTGGGGCTGCGCTTTGTCGACAACCGCGGCAGCGTGACCGAGCAGTATCCTGCCAACCCGAACGGCTCACCGGATGGTATCACCGCCGTGACCACCGCCGATGGTCGCGCCACCATCATGATGCCGCACCCGGAGCGGGTGTTCCGCACCGTGGCCAACTCCTGGCACCCCGACAACTGGGGCGAGGATGGCGCCTGGATGCGGATGTTCCGCAACGCCCGGGTTCGTCTGGGTTAATCACAACAGCGCAAGCGCGTAAAAACAGAAAACCGGCCAAATTTGGCCGGTTTTTCAATATGGGCAGTGGTGATCAGGATTAGCCGTGGCCCAGCTCATGGGGGGTGAATTCACCGCGATGGAGAATGCGCAAGCAGGCGTCCACTACCTCTGCATCCAGCTTGGTGCCGCGCAGATCTATGATGTGGGCTCTGGCCTGGGGAATGCCGAGGGCGGCGCGATAGGGACGATCCGAGGACATGGATTCGACGATATCGGCGACGGTGAGGATGCGGGCTTCCAGCAGGATCTCATCGCCCTTGAGCCCCTGAGGATAGCCGGAGCCATCGAGATACTCGTGGTGCTGGTGGATCATCCGGGCGATGGGCCAGGGTAGGGCGATGTCCTTGAGCACCTGATAGCCGGCGCCCGGGTGCTCCTTGACCAGATTGAACTCCTGGGGCGTGAGCCGACCCGGCTTGGTGAGGATGTCGACCGGTATCTGGATCTTGCCGATATCGTGCACCATGGCCCCCAGATAGAGCCCCCGCAGCCGCTTGTCATCCAGCTTCAGCTCGCGGCCGATGGCCAGCGCCAGGGTAGCGACATGCTTCTGGTGGCCGGCGGTGTAGGGATCGCGCTGCTCCAGCACGGCAGCAATGGCACCGAGGGCATCTTCCAGCGCCTGCTCCAGTTGACGGGCGTGCAATACCTGGTCGCGCTGGGCGGTGAGATAGGCCTGCTGGGTGTTGCGGGCCTGCAGGCCATAGGCAAGGTAGTCCGCCAGTTGGCTGAAGAGGTGCACCTCCTCATCGGTGAAGGGGCGGGCCTGCTCACTGTGAATAAGCAGGCCACCCTTCTCGCCGGTGTGCCACGGCAGTGGTAGCAGCAGGTGGGCGCGCAGGGTGACCGAGTGGTGTACCAATTCGCAGGGAAGCGTCTCGTTGCAAGGCATCGCGGTGCTGATGGCCCGGATCAGGTCGGGATCCCGGGAAAGCCAGTCGTCGCTGGCAACGCAGAGCGCATGACCCGCCTGGGCGACCAGTTGCAATCCATCCTGCCCGGCGACCTGCAACAGCACGGTGACCAGGGGAAAACGGCCATCGAAGGTGATGGCATCGCAGATCTCCTGCAATAGCGTCTGCTCGTCCCCCTGCTTGAGCAGGGCATGATGGGCGCGGGTTATGGCCTCCTGCGTCCAGATGTACTGTTGCAGCCGCTCCTGCTGCTGTTTCTTCTCGGTGATATCATCGAAAAAGACGCCGACGCCGATCACCTTGCCCAGCTCATCGTACAGGGGGAACTTGGTGGTACTGAGCCAGCGGTTTTTACCCCCCTTCAGATAGGGTTCTTCGTGATGCCGGGTTGTGCCGCTGGTCATGACCTGGAGATCGTCATCCCGATAGCGTTGGGCCAGCTCGGCCGGGAAAAAGTCGACATCGCACTTGCCGACCAGCTCGGCCGGTGTAAGGGCGAGATCGTCGGCCAGCAGCCGATTACAGGCGATGAAGATGGAGCGGGTATCTTTGAACAACACGCGATAGGGCAGTTGATCCATCACCTGGCTGAACAGTGCGAACGTTGACAGCGGGGGGACTCGCGTCGGTTCGGTGAAGAGCGTAATGGGTCTTGAGTTCATCTTGATCCTGCCTCGGTCAAAGGGGGGACAAAGCGGTAGCCCGCCTGCCAGACGGCGAAGCAGGCGCTGACCACCTGCTCGTCGTAGTGGACGCCAGCATAGCGGGTCAGCTCGGCGAAGGCATCGGTGAAGGAGATGGCCCGCCGGAATGGACGGTGGGCCATCATGGCGGACAGGGAGTCGGCCACCCGGATGATGCGCGCCTCCAGGCAGATGGCATCCCCCTGCAATCCCTGTGGATAGCCGCTGCCGTCCAGGTTCTCATGGTGCTGTTGCACTATAGTGGCGATGGGCCAGGGAAAGTCTATCTGTTGCAGAATGTCACAGCCCGCCTGCGGGTGCAGCTTGATCAGTTCGAACTCTACCTCCTTCAATCCGCGGGGGCGGGTGAGGATCTCCGCCGGGATCTGCAGCAGGCCAATGTTGTGCACCATGGCGGCGAGGCCCAGTCCATCCAGCCGAGCCTGAGCGAGTTGCAGATGCTGGCCGATGGCCAGCGCCAGATCATGTACGCGCTGTTCGTGGCCCGCGGTGCCGGGATCCTTGTGGGCGATGGCGGAGGAGAGGGCCGCTATGGTCTGGAACAGCAGGGTGCGCTGGCGCTGTTCGCTCTCCTTGATATGGGTGATGTCGACCAGGGCGCCTATGATGCCGGCCACCTCACCCTGATGGTCATAGAAGAGATCCTTGAAGTTGAGCACCTGGTAGCGCCGCCCCTCTCGATCAAACAGGGTATGTTCAAAATATTGTGGCTGTCTGTTGCGCAGCACTTCCATGTCCCGTTGGGCATATTCATCCGCTATCTTCGGGGGCAGGATGTCGTCTACCCGCTTACCCTGCAGCTCGGCCTTGCTGATCCCGGTGACCAGGGTAAAGGCCGGGTTGCAACTGATAAAGCGCCCCTCGACATCCTTGTAAAACACTGGGATAGGAATGGCTTTGAGCAGGAATTCGTTGAAGCGCTGCATGTCGACCAGCTCGGCCTGCTGGCGTCTGGCCAGCTGTTCGCTGTCCTTGCACAACTGGATGGCGCGAGCCAGATTACCGAGCACCGGGCTAAATAGATGGCAGACCGGCACAGTGTGTTGTTGGTGTTGGGGGGCCAGCAGCAAGAAGAGATATCCCCCGTCAACCCTGAGCCGATAGGCAAACTGGTATGGCCGGCCACCGGGGAGAGGCAAGGTCGTTTGCAGCGTAGAGTGGTCGCCTTCACCAACCCAGTCAGGCAAGGAGAGAAGCGAGCCACTGTGCCGGGATAGCTGATCATCACCGATGACCCTGAGAAGCTCATATCCTTCCCGCTGCTGCAGCAATACCAGGCCAACCGGTGTGGCGCAGTGAAACATAAAGCGTTGCAACACCTTGGTCAGCAGCGCATCGAGTGTGACCTCCCGGCCGATGCAGAGGGCGAGATCGCAGACAATGGCCATGGCGTGATCGTTATTCATTGCTGACCCTCGCTGAGACAGAGGATGGCGCCGTTGTGAAAGAGCGGGTAGTCTCCCGGCCTTACACTGCCGATCTCGCCAAGAGAGAGGGCCCCGACCAGCTCGTGGGCTCCGCTGTGGCTAAAGAGGGTCTCCAGCTCCAGGGCGCTCTGCTCGCCGAAGTGCTGCTGACGGCCGGCGCAGTAGTAGATCTCGAGGCGCTCGGGTGTACCGTGTTGGCCGAGCTTTTTGGCCAGTTCGACAGCGAGTTCAGTGGGGCTTTCCGGGGCTTTCAGCAGGGTGAGAATACTGTGATCCGGTACCTCTCCGACGCAGAGCAGGGCTCCGTCATCGGTAACGGCGACCGGGATCCGCACGATCACATCACCATTGGCCCGCAACAACCCCAGAGGCAAATGGACGCCGTACCGGTAGAACTGCTCCGGGGTGAGGTTTTGCTGAAACTGCTGCCGGATCAGGGATTGATAGCGGCTAAAGGCCGGCTCCCAGTCGATAAACGCGATCTTGTTACCCTCGCTGCTGGTGGCGAGCATGGGCTGGGTCGTGAGCTGATAGCCGTGATCCAGCAAGGGGTGGCTGTGGGGGGGGAGCAGTGCACAGCTGACCCCATGGCCCAGCAATTTCTGGGTGTCAAACAGGCAGGGCATGGCGGTGAACTGGCCGCTACCGGCATTGACACCGGCATAGTTGACCCTGTCCGCCAGCCGTAGATAGATCCTCTCGAGTAGAGTGGCGATATGGGGGAACATGGCGTCAAAGGTGAGAAAGAGGGTGGGAACCTTCTCCGTGTCCGGCCATTCTGCCAGTCGGGACGCCAACTGCTCGCAGATGGTGTCGGCCAGCGCATCGACGCAGGCGGCGGGGGAGAGCGGGATCAACAGAGGATTGTGGGAAGCGGGGCGGGGCAGCAGCCAGGCGCCGCGCTCATGAAAGCCGTGTCGGCTGATAAGGCGTGGAAAGATGGCACCACAGAGCTGAATGTTGAGGCGCTGACACTGCTGCTGCAGGTCGGCAACCTGGTGAGCGTCCTGTTCGGCCAGCAATACGTCGATTCGTTGCCCCTTATAGGGACGGAGCACATCGGCCAGTTGCACCGCATCAAATTGATGAAAAGTAGGCTGCATCATCGCTCGGAACTCCATTCCTGCCAGTCATCAATATATCAGCAAGGGGGTTGGATGCATACCGGACGAGATCTGTAGTGGCAAAGCGGATCAAACCAATGCGTTGTTTGATGTCGCCACCTGTGGGCCCACGTCTGGAAGACGTCAGTAGCAATCTGCACCACACGGCGGGCTGGCAAGTGACCTTCAAGTCGCAAGGTGCCAGCGGTTTCCCGCTCTTTGAAAACGGCAGTCTGTTTGCCGACCTGCTGATGTAATGCCAGCCCATTTTCAGCAATATCATCGATAAAAACGGCCCCCGGGGTCACCCGGGGGCCGTGTTGTTTTATTTAACCTTGAACGCGGTTAACGGTTTGCCAAATCCGCATCTGCTGCTGCCGGGTCGAGGTAGAAAGAGCCTGCCCAGGTATCAAAACGTCCACTGGGATCAATTACTTGACCATTCGGTTTCCAAACACCCAGCGTGATGACCTGATAGGCATCATACCACCCCCAAGGCTCTGCCACCTTGGGCTGCAGCATGATCAGCGTGCCGGCGGCATCATTGATGATCCAGCCCTTTTTGCCGTAGCCATCCAGACCCTGATTGACCAGTTGGATGGGCACCTTCTTCCAGGTTTGCCCAGCGGCATCATCCGTGATGGCTGGCAGATTGGTCACCCAGTACCAGGTTCTCGGGGTGCCATCGGCACGGTAACGGATGGAGGAGGTCAGCAAATGACCATCATAGTCACTCAGTCCCGGCAGATTGGTGCTGTTGATCTGATCGACGGTGACGCCTTGCTGCCGCAGTGCCGCAATATTATCCGCCAAATTGGTCACCTGTTGGCTACCCCATTCGGCAAAACGGTGACCAACCCAGATGTCGTTAACCTCTTTAAAGAAAATTTTAACATCTTGGCCAGTATCATCGGTTTTTGCGGTAAAGGTGGTCTCGTCTATCGGGGTAGCTGGCTGATCGTCGAGGTGGTAATGGTTCCAGCTAACCCGCTCAATGTTCTCCGTTGGGCTGACGGCGGTCAGGACGGAGAGATAGTCGTGAAACTTGTAACCATTCGGGTTGGCGCCATCGACCAGCAGGGTATTGGTATTGCCGTCCAGCAAATAGCGGGCCCCGGCAGTGGTGGTCACTTTTTGGCTATTGACCAACTCGGTTTTGACACTGTACTCGTACCAGTAGGGGGT
Source organism: Aeromonas fluvialis (assembly GCF_000819885.1). Taxonomy (GTDB): domain Bacteria; phylum Pseudomonadota; class Gammaproteobacteria; order Enterobacterales; family Aeromonadaceae; genus Aeromonas; species Aeromonas fluvialis. The sequence continues at coordinate 101,127 of NZ_CDBO01000068.1, read as the reverse complement.
CATGGTGATGCTGTTTTGCCAGTTGTAATCGGCATACTCTTCAAACACCTCATCTTGCGGGTTGGGCCAGATTGGCTTGGCAAACCGCTGTTCGGATGAGCCGTCAGGACAATTAATGATCTCGGTACGGATATTAATATTGCCATCGGCTTGCCAGTCCTGCTCTTCGGTGTGCGAGATGCAGCCATCTGCGCCCGTGACATAGGTGTCGGTTTCGGCATAAGGATCGAAGTCGGTGTAGGCGTCACCCGTGTTATTCACATAGGCAAGATTGGGTGCCATGACGTTGCGATCAAACCAGTCGGCCGGTGACGGGTAGGGTGGGGTGGCGGCATCTTTGGGGGCCGGATACTCCAAAAAGCGATTGACCCGGGTATCGCCGGTTTGGGTAACGGTAAAATGGTGGATCATATCCACGGTGGAGAGATCATCAGCGTCCAACCGTGCCTTCAAATCCCCCCCATCGTAGGCGCGCAGCGGATTCATACTGACACCTTCGCCAGTGGGGGAGTCTTCATCGAAGAAGACCCAGTAATCTGCATCGTTCTCGCCTTGGGTTCCTACCTCGAACGACTCTCCGGTAAACCCGAACAAGCCGTCTTTATTGAGATCTTTATGCCACCAGTTAAGACGCTCGAAGCTATCGTCCGGTTGTTTGATCTCCTTGCTACGATATTCACTATAGATCAACGGCTTACCGTTTAATTCCTCAACGCTCGCACTGCTGCTGTTCCAGTAATAGTTGATGCCCTCCACGGCTATTTCCTGGTGCCCATCGAGGAAGCGGCTGGTGGTTTGCTTGGTGACCCGTTTGAGATTGAGTTGTTGTTTGCTGTGATCCTCCAGGTAGCTGTATATCTCCTCTTCGGTGGTCACGACATCTGCAGTATCGCGTAACGGGTCGAGCGGCAACTCATCGCTGTTATCACCCACCTTGTCGCCATCGCTGT